>NZ_JBIBYO010000014.1:0-170432 GCF_043083385.1 Streptomyces sp. NPDC014733
TCCGCGGAGACCACGACCGTGTGGGACACACCGGGGGTGTTGTCCACGAAGTTGGTGATCAACCAGTTCAGGTTCTGCGCCGCCTGGCTCATCGGACTCAACTAACGCTCCTGCTGGTGAGTGGGGTCCACCACGCCGTGCTGCCCGGTGTCGCCACCGGCCTGCCGACCCTGCTGGATGCCCCGGCG
Organism: Streptomyces sp. NPDC014733; assembly: GCF_043083385.1. Taxonomy (NCBI): domain Bacteria; kingdom Bacillati; phylum Actinomycetota; class Actinomycetes; order Kitasatosporales; family Streptomycetaceae; genus Streptomyces; species Streptomyces sp. NPDC014733. The sequence continues at coordinate 189 of NZ_JBIBYO010000014.1, forward strand.
AAGACTGGTCAGCCGGCCGCGTACGTCGCTGGGCGCGCGCGAGACCTGCGGACCGCTCTGGGCGGGCTGCTGCTGTGCCGTACCGGCGACGAGGTTGGCGCGCGGCACCCGGCGGGGCAGCCCCGACGTGGTCACCCCGCCCGCGGCCGGCTGACGGATCTGCTCCGCCTGCCGCCACGTCTCGTCGTTCGGCGAACTGCGCCAGCCGGTGGTGTCGAAGCCTCCGGCGGGGGTGTCGTCCGGGGCGGCCGCGGGCTGCGGGGCCTGCTGGGCCTGCGGCTGCGGCACCTCGGCGGTGACGGAGGGCTGCGGTTCCACCCCGGCGGCGGCCGCCTCCGGCGTGTGGAACCAGCTCGACTCGATGGTGTCGAAGATCGGCGTCCCGCCGCCACCGGTGCCGGCCGACGGGTCGCCGAGCCAGTCCGCCGACGGGGCGGGCTCCGGCGCGGGCTCCGGCGACGTCTGCGCCGGGACCTGGCCGGTGGTGTGCGGTGCCTCGGGGGCGACGCCGAAGAGGCTGGTCGCCTCCGCCGGTGCGTCACCGCTCCCCTGCGGCGCCGGACGCGCGGTGTCGGTCCGTCCGGTGTCCCGCAGCGGGAGCCCGGAAGCGGTCTGCCCGAAGTGCTCGGGGGCCGCGGCGGCGGGACCGCCGGGCACCGGGAACTGACCGGTGTCACCGGGCGCCTCGACGTCGGCCCGCGGGGTGCCGGGCGGCGGCCCGTTGAAGTCGGGCCGGGCGAAGGCCGTGGTGTCACCGGGGCCGCCGGCGGTCCCGGGCGCCACGGGACGCTCGAAGGCACCCGTGGTCTCCGGGGGAGCCGGCCGCTCGAAGGTGCCGGTGGTCTCCGGCTCCTCGTGGCCGCGCGGGGTGTCCTGGGGCTCGCGGGGTGCCAGCGGCCAGTCGTCGGTGGCGCCACGGTCGCGGCGCACGCCCCAACTGGTGCCCGGCTGCGGGGAGTCGGCGGCCGGAGCGGCCTCGGCGGGGGAGCCGGTCAGCTCCGCGGCCGGACCGCGGGGCGGCAGCTGGGCGCGCTCGTCGCGGCCGGGTGCGCCGGTGGGCGGTGCCACCGTCGGCGTCGCGCCGGAGGTCTCGGCGGGCGCCTCACCGCGCTGGACGTGACGGGTGGGCAGCGCGGGACGGCCGCCGTCGGCCGGGGCGTTCGCCGGGCGCGCGGCACCGCGGGGCGACGCGTCCGGCGCCGCGGGCGGCTGCGCCGTGGGGCCGCCGGAGGGGACCGGACCGCCGAAGCCGCCAGGGCCACCGGGGGCCGTGCGCCCGGGGCCACCGGGACCGCCACGGCCGGGCAGCGCGGGCCGCCCGGTGCCGCCGGGGCCCGAACCGACCTGGCCGCGCGGCTGCAGCCCGGCGAGACGGCTCGTCCCGCCGGAACCGGAGCCGGCGCCCGGACCGGCGCCCGTACCGCCCTCGGGCGCATGGCCCTTCGCGGTGGACGGCGCCGGCTTCTTGCCGCCCTGCGCGACGTCGACGGGCAGCATGACCAGCGCGGTCGTGCCACCGGAGTCGGAGGGCCGCAGCTGGATACGGATGCCGTGGCGCAGCGAGAGGCGGCCGACCACGAACAGCCCCATCCGGCGGGAGACCGAGACGTCCACGGTCGGCGGGCTGGCCAGCCGCTCGTTGATGGACGAGAGGTCCTCGGGGGAGAGGCCGATACCGGTGTCGTGGATCTCGACCAGCACCCGCCCGTCGGGCAGCGCGTGACCGGTCACCTTCACCTTGGTCTGCGGCGAGGAGAACGACGTGGCGTTCTCCAGCAGCTCCGCGAGCAGGTGGACGAGGTCGTTGACGACGCGCCCGGCGACCTCGGTCTGCGGTACGGCGCTCAGTTCGATGCGCTCGTACTGCTCCACCTCGGAGGCGGCGGCGCGGAGCACGTCGACCAGCGGAACCGGACGCGTCCAGCGACGGCCCGGCTCCTCACCGGCGAGGACGAGGAGGTTCTCACCGTTACGGCGCATACGCGTCGCGAGGTGGTCGAGCTTGAAGAGGGAGGACAGCTGGTCCGGGTCGGCCTCGCGGGACTCCAGCTCGGAGATGAGCGAGAGCTGGCGCTGGATCAGACCCTGGGAGCGGCGCGAGAGGTTGGTGAACATCGCGTTGACGTTGCCCCGCAGCAGCGCCTGCTCGGACGCCAGCCGGACCGCCTCGCGGTGCACGTCGTCGAAGGCCGCGGCCACCCGGCCGATCTCGTCCCGGCTGTGCACACCGACCGACTCGACGGAGGTGTCGACGTCCTGCGGGTCGGTGTCGGACAGCTGCTTGACCAGCTCCGGCAGCCGCTCCTGGGCCACCTTCTGGGCGGTGTCCTGGAGGCGGCGCAGCGAGCGGACCATGGACCGCGCCACGACGAACGCGCCGACCAGCGAGACGCCGAGGACGAGGAAGATCAGCGCACCGTTGATGATCGCTTCCTGCGTCGCCGCGTTGCGCAGCTCGCGGGACTTCTGCTCCATCTCGGTCAGCAGCGAGGTCTCGATCCGCGACATCTCGTCGATCTTGACGGTGTCGGAGTCGTACCAGTCCAGGTACTTGTACTCCTGGCTGCGGATGCCGCTGTTGCTGGCGAAGGCGCGGTGCGCGAAGGCGACCGCCGCCTTGATCTCGTCGTTGTTGCCGTCCAGACCGCGGGTGAGGGCGCCGGCGTTGTTCGCGTAGATCTGCGAGAAGCGGTCGCGGGCCGCCTTCTCGTCGTCCTCGGCGGTCCGGCCGGCCAGCCGGTCGTTGGCGGAGAGCTGGGGGCCGCCCTTGTGGGCGAGACCGGCGCTGACCAGGGCACGCTGCATCGACGCGTACTCCTTGGCCGAGGAGAACGCCGCCAGCGCACGGGTGGCCCGGATCATCTCCGGGTTGCTGGTGGCCTGCGCCATGTCCTGGGAGAGGGAGAGCAGCGAGTCGATCAGCTGGTTGTAGTTGCTGATGGTGCGCGCGGCGTTGCCGTCGTCCTTGTACGCGCTGCTGCGGATCTCGTTGAGGGTGTTGAGCTGCCGGCCGATCTCCAGGACGGTCGCCCGCACACCGGTCATCGTGGCGTCGACGCCCTGGATGTCGCCGGTGCCCTGGTTGAACGCGATCCGGGCGCGGTCGGTGGCCTCCCGCGGCGCGACGACGTTGGCGTCGTCCTTGGCGTTGCCCGAACCGGCCAGCGGCCCCGCCGACTTGTCCCGCTCGACCTGGAGCGCGTCGGCCAGCTCGGTGGCCTGCCGCGTCATGTCGGTGAGCATCTTCATCTTGTCCAGCTGTTCGATGTTCTCCATCGAGTCCTGGATACGGATGGCGCCCAGCGAGGTCGCGGCGACGACGGGCAGTGCGAGCAGGGAGATCAGGCGGGTGCTGATGCGCCAGTTGCGCAACGCGACCCGGGAGCCGGGACCGCCCGGGCCCGATTCCTTGGCCGTTCCCCGGTCGGCGCCGCCGCTCCGGTCGCTCCGGTCGGCCGGTGCCGGGGTGTTCGCCGGACCGCCCCCCTGGGCACGCTGGGGAGAGGAGGCGCGGTCGGTCCCGCCGCGCGGCTCCGGCTCCGCCGCAGCTTCCCGGCCCTGGCGGGCCTGGGAAGGCTCCGTGCCATCCCTCTTGAAACGTCCCTGCACTAGCGTCGCAACCTCTGGACCAGGCGTCCCCCCGCGCGAGCGGCGGGACGGTGTCGAGTCGTGGGGGACCGCAAGTCCCCCGTGCGGTCGTGAATTGACCGGCGGACTTCCCCCTCTGGCCGAGAGAGCAACTCCACCGCGCTGCGCCACATCGCGCTCTGCGCGCCGGTTGATACATGCGGCGGTCCGTGGAATTCCAGCACAGTGCCGGATCTCCAACAAGAGCGGAACCGCACGGTGCGACATGGGTGACACACGGTGCGGACCGTGTCACGACACGTAGAGGGATCCATGGTCGATAACGGACTTTTGTTGTCGAACCTCTCCGGCCTGCGCGCTGTCCCAGGTGCGGTGATCGGCGGCGAAATAAAGCCTTCTGATGATCGATGTCCCGTTCATCCCCTGATGTTGATCATGGGAATTGTGGCATTTGTCACGGACTCAGTGAGGAAACTCACAGGTGGCTCGGCGACTTTCCCCCCGCATCGCAGGGAATGGCCCGCTTAGTCTGATGCTTTACACAGGTAGCCGGCGCGACAAGGAACCCCCTGCGCGACCTCCCCGTTTCCCGCCTCCGTGATTCCCGCGGACGCGACGGGCCGGTCCGCACCGCCCTCCGGGCCGGCCGTCCCTTCCGATGCATCCCGATCTACGCGAGGCGTGAAGCAGTGAAGACCACGATGATGTTCCGCAACATAGCCAACCCGCGGCGCACCACGCTGGCGCACCTCAAGGACGCCGACGAGCTGACCGCCACCCCGGCCCCGGAGCACGCCGTCGAGCTGCCCACGCAGACCGCCAACCCCCGCCGTACCGTCCTGATGGACGCCCCCGGCCAGGACACCGCGGCGTAATTCCGTACCGGGTGAGCCGCGCCCCCGCGTTAGCCTGGAGTGTCCACTCCGGCCAGTGATCAATGAGGGGCAGCGGCACCCGTGCGCATCGCCAGATTCTCCATCGACGGCAACGTCGGCTTCGGCGTCCTAGAGGGCGACGAGATCGACGTCATCAAGGGCCACCCCTTCGCGGAGTTCGAGCGCTCCGGCCAGAAGGTCCCCCTCGACAAGGTCCGTCTGCTGCCGCCGGTGCTGCCCAACAAGGTCGTCGCGGTGGGCCGCAACTACGCCGCCCACGCCGCCGAGCTGGGCCACGACGTCCCCGACGCCCCGTTCACCTTCTTCAAGCCCTCCACCTCCGTGGTCGGCCCCGGTGACCCCATCGCGTACCCCTCCTTCTCCGAGGAGGTGCACCACGAAGCGGAGCTGGCCGTCGTCATCGGCCGGATGTGCCGCGAGGTGCCCCGCGCCCGCGTCAAGGACGTCATCCTCGGCTACACCTGCGCCAACGACGTCACCGCGCGTGACGTCCAACGCCGCGAGAAGCAGTGGGCGCGCGCCAAGGGCTTCGACACCTCCTGCCCGCTCGGCCCCTGGGTCGAGACCGAGCTGGACCCCTCCGATCTGACCATCCAGTGCACCGTCAACGGCGAACAGCGTCAGCTGGGCCGGACGAGCGAGATGGTCCGCTCCGTCGAGGACCTGATCGTCCACATCACCGAGGCGATGACGCTGCTCCCCGGCGACGTCGTCCTCACGGGCACCCCGGCCGGGGTCGGCCCGCTCACCGTCGGCGACGAGGTCGCCGTCACCATCGAAGGCATCGGCACTCTCACCAACAAGGTGATCAAGCGTGGCTAACGCGACCCCCGTCCGCGTCCGTTTCTGTCCCTCCCCGACCGGCAACCCCCACGTGGGACTGGTCCGCACCGCCCTGTTCAACTGGGCGTTCGCGCGCCACCACCAGGGCACGCTGGTCTTCCGCATCGAGGACACCGACGCGGCCCGCGACTCCGAGGAGTCCTACAACCAGCTGCTGGACTCCATGAAGTGGCTGGGCTTCGACTGGGACGAAGGCCCCGAGGTCGGCGGCCCGCACGCGCCCTACCGCCAGTCGCAGCGCATGGACCTCTACAAGGAGGTTGCCGACAAGCTGGTCGCCGGCGGCTACGCCTACCCCTGCTACTGCACCACCGAGGAGCTGGACGCCCGCCGCGAGGCCGCCCGCAAGGCCGGCAAGCCCTCCGGCTACGACGGCACCTGCCGCTCGCTGAGCGAGGAGCAGAAGGCCGCCTACGAGGCCGAGGGCCGCGCGTCGATCATCCGCTTCCGGATGCCCGACGAGCCGATCACCTTCACCGACCTCGTCCGCGGCGAGCTGACCTTCACCCCGGACAACGTCCCGGACTACGGCATCGTCCGGGCCAACGGCGCGCCCCTCTACACGCTCGTCAACCCGGTCGACGACGCGCTGATGGACATCACCCACGTCCTGCGCGGCGAGGACCTGCTCTCCTCCACCCCGCGCCAGATCGCCCTCTACAAGGCGCTCATCGAGCTGGGCTACGCCACGTTCATCCCGGCCTTCGGCCACCTGCCGTACGTCATGGGCGAGGGCAACAAGAAGCTCTCCAAGCGCGACCCGCAGGCCTCCCTCAACCTCTACCGCGAGCGCGGCTTCCTCCCCGAGGGGCTGCTCAACTACCTCGCGCTGCTCGGCTGGTCGTTCTCGGCCGACCGGGACCTCTTCTCCGTCGCCGAGCTGGTCGAGAAGTTCGACATCGCGGACGTCAACGCCAACCCGGCCCGCTTCGACCTCAAGAAGGCCGAGGCGATCAACGCCGACCACATCCGGCAGCTGGACCTCCCGTCCTTCATCGCCGCCTGTGAGCCCTGGCTGACCGCCCCGCATGCCAACTGGGCCCCCGAGGACTTCGACCAGGCAGCGTGGGAGGCCATCGCCCCGCACGCCCAGACCCGGCTGACGGTCCTCTCGGACATCACCGCCAACGTCGACTTCCTGTTCCGCAAGGAGCCGGTCGAGGACGAGGCGTCCTGGACGAAGGCGATGAAGGGCGACCCGGTGGCGCTGCTCACCACCGCCCGCGCCAAACTGCTGGACGCCGACTGGTCCAGCGCCGAGTCGCTGAAGAACGCCGTCCTCGCCGCCGGTGAGGAGCACGGCCTCAAGCTCGGCAAGGCCCAGGCCCCGGTCCGCGTCGCGGTCACCGGCCGCACCGTCGGCCTGCCGCTCTTCGAGTCCCTGGAGATCCTGGGCAAGGACCGCACGGTGTCCCGCATCGACGCGGCCCTGGCGAAGCTCGCCGCCTGATCCGTACGCACCCCGAAGGGCCCGGAAAGCCGAGACGGCTTCCGGGCCCTTCGGCGTCCGCGGAAGTGCCCGCCGCGGGCAGGCGGCCCGGGAAGGCGCTCAGCGGGGCGGTGAGGGCCGCGAACGGCCCGATTCCCGCCGGTTCTGCCCCGCGGGTCTTGACAGGGCGGGGGAGCGGCTCCGGTTCCGCCCCCGGACCGCTGCGGCTGCCCCGTACGGCCGGGCCGCCGGCCGTACGGGGCAGCCGCCCGTCCGCCGCCTCGCCGGGCCGGACGGCGTCTCCCGCCCTGCTCCGCGGACTATCGGTTTTGGAGCCCCGTCCACCTTCGGGTAATGTTCTTTCTGCGCCGCCCGGGAGGGCCGAGAGGCCAGGCCGGAAAGCGCAAGCCGAACAAAATCCCCACTGGGGGTTGCGTTTTGGTGGGCTATGGTGTAATTGGCAGCACGACTGATTCTGGTTCAGTTAGTCTAGGTTCGAGTCCTGGTAGCCCAGCAAGAGATCTTTCTCTTCGAGAATTCCATGGTCTCTTGAGTGCAGTATCAGGCCCCCGTTGTGTAGCGGCCTAGCACGCCGCCCTCTCAAGGCGGTAGCGCCGGTTCGAATCCGGTCGGGGGTACAGATCCTTTCTTTCCGTCACCTTCGGGTCGCTCCCGGATGTGCCGATGTGAGGATCGCTAGGGCCCCCGTTGTGTAGCGGCCTAGCACGCCGCCCTCTCAAGGCGGTAGCGCCGGTTCGAATCCGGTCGGGGGTACTGGTCTAAACCACCATGGGCTATGGTGTAATTGGCAGCACGAGTGATTCTGGTTCATTTAGTCTAGGTTCGAGTCCTGGTAGCCCAGCGCAGAGAAATCGCTTTATGCGATGCAACTGCAGAAAAGCAAGCCCCCGTTGTGTAGCGGCCTAGCACGCCGCCCTCTCAAGGCGGTAGCGCCGGTTCGAATCCGGTCGGGGGTACGCGAAGAACAAAGGCCCCTGCTTCGGCAGGGGCCTTTGTCGTATCCGGAATTCCTGGACGGAATCCGTGCGGCGGCCCCCAGGACGTTGACGTCGCGACCGGCCACGGATGCCATCTGCCGTGCGTACGCCGTGAGTTCGGCAATGGTGGCCGGGGGCCGGCTCCGTCGGCAGCCCTTCCGGCGGCTTCCGGGCCCGTCTGCGCCGCCGGGGCGCCTGACCGGACCCGTCGCAGGCAGCAGGCGGACCGTGGCCGGGGTGCCCCGTCGCGGGGCGGATTCCCGGGCCACGGCCCGTAAGGGGGTGGGAGATCTCTCAGCCGGTGCGGCGCAGGCCCTCGGAGAGGCGGGCGGCGGCGTCGATGACGGCCTGGGCGTGCATCCGGCCCGGGTGGCGGGTCAGCCGCTCGATCGGGCCGGAGACGGAGACGGCGGCGACCACGCGGTTCGAGGGGCCGCGGACCGGTGCCGAGACGGAGGCCACGCCCGGCTCCCGCTCGCCGATCGACTGGGCCCAGCCGCGGCGGCGCACGCCGGAGAGCGCGGTGGCGGTGAAGCGGGCGCCCTGGAGGCCGCGGTGGAGCCGCTCGGGCTCCTCCCAGGCCATGAGGATCTGCGCCGCGGAACCGGCCTTCATCGGGAGCGTGGAGCCGACCGGGACGGTGTCCCGCAGTCCGGACAGCCGTTCCGCCGCTGCCACGCAGATCCGCATGTCGCCCTGGCGACGGTAGAGCTGGGCGCTCTCGCCCGTCACGTCGCGCAGATGGGTGAGCACCGGTCCGGCCGTCGCCAGCAGGCGGTCCTCGCCGGCCGCGGCGGCCAGTTCGGAGAGCCGGGGGCCGAGGATGAACCGGCCCTGCATGTCCCTCGCCACCATCCGGTGGTGTTCCAGGGCCACGGCCAGCCGATGGGCCGTGGGTCGTGCGAGCCCGGTCGCCGCGACCAGCCCGGCGAGGGTGGCCGGACCGGACTCCAGAGCGCTCAATACGAGAGCCGCCTTGTCGAGAACGCCGACGCCGCTAGAGTTGTCCATGCAACGATACTTGCGTCTCACAGTGTGAAACGCAAGTTCAATTTTCCGTGGAAGTCGTCACTCTGTAGCCACGGCCCTCGACCAGGGCCCGGTGCGGGGCCCGGCACGGGGATGCGGGGACCGTGCGCACAGTACGAGTTGGGCCGGCGAAGCGGCCGGCCGGAGGGAAAGCGATGGGACGGACACTCGCGGAGAAGGTCTGGGACGACCACGTCGTCCGGCGCGCGGAAGGCGAGCCCGACCTCCTCTTCATCGATCTCCACCTGCTGCACGAGGTCACCAGCCCGCAGGCGTTCGACGGCCTCCGCAAGGCCGGACGGCAGGTGCGCCGTACGGACCTGACCATCGCCACCGAGGACCACAACACCCCCACCCTCGACATCGACAAGCCGATCGCCGACCCGGTCTCGCGCACCCAGCTGGAGACGCTGCGGAAGAACTGCGCGGAGTTCGGTGTGCGGCTGCACCCGCTGGGCGACGTCGAGCAGGGCGTTGTCCACGTGGTGGGACCGCAGTTGGGACTGACGCAGCCCGGCACCACCGTGGTCTGCGGTGACAGCCACACCTCGACGCACGGCGCGTTCGGCGCGCTGGCGTTCGGCATCGGCACCAGCCAGGTCGAGCACGTCCTGGCCACCCAGACGCTGCCGCTGGCCCCCTTCAAGACCATGGCGATCACCGTCGAGGGCGAGCTGCCCGAGGGGGTCACCGCCAAGGACCTGATCCTGGCGATCATCGCGAAGATCGGCACCGGCGGCGGCCAGGGATACGTCCTGGAGTACCGCGGCTCCGCCATCGAGAAGCTGTCGATGGAAGCCCGGATGACCGTCTGCAACATGTCGATCGAGGCGGGCGCCCGGGCCGGGATGATCGCCCCGGACGACACCACCTTCGCCTACCTGCGCGGGCGGGCCCACGCCCCCGAGGGCACCGACTGGGACGACGCCGTCGCCTACTGGCGCACGCTGCGCACCGACGACGACGCGGTCTTCGACGCGGAGGTCGTCATCGACGCCGCCGAACTGGCGCCGTTCGTCACCTGGGGCACCAATCCGGGCCAGGGCGCGCCGCTGACCGCGCGCGTCCCCGACCCCGCTTCGTACGAGGACGCGTCGGAGCGGATGGCCGCCGAAAAGGCCCTGGAATACATGGGGTTGACGGTAGGTCAGCCGCTGCGCGAGATCGGTGTGGACACCGTCTTCGTAGGTTCCTGCACCAACGGCCGGATCGAGGACCTGCGCTCCGCCGCCTCCGTGCTGGAGGGGCGTTCGGTCGCCGAGGGCGTGCGGATGCTGGTCGTCCCCGGCTCGGTGCGGGTCGCGCTCCAGGCGGTCGACGAGGGCCTGGACAAGGTCTTCACCGCGGCGGGGGCCGAATGGCGGCACGCCGGTTGCTCGATGTGCCTGGGTATGAACCCCGACCAGCTGGCGCCGGGGGAGCGCTCCGCGTCCACCTCCAACCGCAACTTCGAGGGGCGGCAGGGCAAGGGCGGCCGTACCCACCTGGTCTCGCCGCAGGTCGCCGCCGCCACCGCGGTGCTCGGCCACCTGGCCTCGCCCGCCGACCTGTCCGACGCCGACGTCTCTACGCCCGCGGGGGTCTGAGGAACCATGGAAGCTTTCACCACCCACACCGGCCGGGCCGTGCCGCTGCGCCGCAGCAACGTCGACACCGACCAGATCATCCCGGCCCACTGGCTGAAGAAGGTCACCCGCGACGGCTTCGAGGACGGGCTCTTCGAGGCGTGGCGCAAGGACCCGCAGTTCGTCCTCAACCAGGAGGCGCACCAGGGCGCCACGGTGCTCGTCGCGGGCCCCGACTTCGGCACCGGCTCCTCCCGTGAGCACGCCGTCTGGGCGCTGCAGAACTACGGCTTCAAGGCCGTCATCTCCTCGCGGTTCGCGGACATCTTCCGTGGCAACTCCCTCAAGAACGGGCTGCTGACGGTGGTCCTGCCGCAGGAGACCGTGGAGCGGCTGCAGCAGCTGGCCGAGGCGGACCCCACCGCCGAGGTGACCGTCGACCTGGTCGCGCGCAAGGTGCTCGCCCCGGGCGTGGAGGCCGACTTCGCGCTGGACGAGAATGCGCGGTGGCGTCTGCTGGAGGGGCTGGACGACATCAGCCTCACCCTCCGGGAGGAGCCGGCCATCGCCGCGTACGAGGCGAACAGGCCCTCGTTCAAGCCGCGGACCGTGGTGGCCTGACCTCGGGCTTTTGGCTCAAAGACATATTGCGTACGATGCGCCCCCTGTGCAGTTGGCAGGGGGCGCATCGGCGTGTTCAGGCGTCTGTTGAGGCCCCGTGAAGCGACAACTCGCCGCAGATGGCACAATTAGCGCATGGAACGCGACGACCAACTCCAGCTCTACGGTTTCGTCGCCGACCAGCTCAAGGACGCACACGCAAGGGTGCGGACACTGCAAGTCCCGGAGGGCGTACGGATGGCGCTGACCCGGAAGCTGCTCGTCATCACGGCCGCGGCACAACACGATCTTGCGAACGCGGCAAGGCGTCTGGAGTGGTTCATGGCCGACCTCGACGAAGGTCGTTATCCCGAAGACGTGCACACCGACGGAAGTGCGTGAGGTCGAGTGCGTTGCGGCACAAGGGTGATTAGCCCGTTTCGTGTTTGATTTGCGGTATATATCTGCCTAACGTGCGAAAAAGCTTGGAATCTATCGTTCCAGCAATGTCTCCGAAGGGGAAGACGTGAACAAGGCGCAGCTCGTAGAAGCCATTGCCGACAAGCTCGGCGGCCGTCAGAACGCCGCGGACGCGGTGGACGCCGTACTGGACGCAATCGTCCGTGCAGTTGTCGCCGGCGACCGCGTTTCGGTCACCGGATTCGGGTCGTTCGAGAAGGTCGACCGCCCGGCCCGCTACGCGCGGAACCCGCAGACCGGCGAGCGCGTGCGGGTCAAGAAGACCTCGGTGCCGCGTTTCCGCGCGGGCCAGGGATTCAAGGACCTGGTGAGCGGTTCCAAGAAGCTCCCCAAGAACGACGTGGCCGTCAAGAAGGCCCCCAAGGGCAGCCTCTCGGGCGGCGCTTCCACGCGTACGACCGTGAAGAAGGCGGCCGCGAAGAAGGCCACCACCGCCAAGAAGGCCACGGCGAAGAAGACCACCGCAGCGGCGAAGAAGACCACCGCCGCGAAGAAGACCACCGCCAAGAAGGCGACGCCGGCGAAGAAGACCACGGCCGCCGCCAAGAAGACCACTGCGGCGAAGAAGACCACCGCGAAGAAGGCCGCCCCGGCGAAGAAGACCGCCACCGCCGCCAAGAAGACCACGGCGAAGAAGACGGCGCCCGCGAAGAAGGCCACCGCGAAGAAGGCCCCCGCGAAGAAGACCACGGCACGCAAGACCGCCGCGAAGAAGACCACCGCCCGCAAGCGGTAACGACCGGGGGAGCGATTCCCTCAGCGGTGACGCTTCGCGCCGGGTCGGTCTCCCTCCGGGGAGCCCGGCCCGCGGTGCGTGGCGACCGCGCGTTCACCCGGGCCGACCGGCTCCTTTAGGCTCTGCACCATGCAGGCCACCGCGTACACCTACGACTCGGACAGCCGCTCCGGCAGCGTGCTGCTGGACGACGGCACCCCCGTGCCCTTCGACGCCGCCGCCTTCGACGCGGGCGGCCTGCGCCTGCTCCGTCCCGGCCAGCGGGTACGGATCGAGATCACCGGCGAGGGCGACGCCCGCCGGGTCACGTTCCTCACCCTCCAGACCTTCTGAGCCGCCCGCGGCGCCCGCCGCCGCGGCCACCCGCGCCGTGTGCGCGCCCACCCCGAGCGCCAGCGCCTGCCGCAGATCCGCGCCGGTGTCCACGTCCCGGCGCACCGAATCCGCCCGCACGGTGATCTCCCGCGCCCCCGACGCACGGTGCCGCGCCCGCGAACGGCCGCCGAATGCCGGTGCCAATTCCGTACCGGAACGCGCGGTGAGAAGAGTTGTTCCGATATCCGCGGCGTCGGCGAGAAAAGCCCGCGGAAATTGTGCCGCGCTTTGCAGTACGGCTTCCAGTTCGGTGGTGCGCAGGGCCGGCAGATCGGCGTTGAGCGCCGCGACCGACGCGCCCGGGCGGCGCGCCCGGACGAGCGCCGCGCCGTGGGCCAGCGCCGCGTTGAGACCGCACCCCGGGGTGTCGGGCACAATCCGCGCGCCGAGCACCGAAAGCGGCCCGGCGGCCGCCGGATCATCCGTGACAACCGCCACATCCACGACATCGTCGCAGGCCAGTGCCGCGCCGACGGTGTCCAGGGCGAATGCGAGCGCCAGCCGCGGGCGGAACTCCTCACCGACCGCCGGGGAAAGCCTGCTCTTGGCCCGCACCAGCGGCTTCAGCGGCACGACCAGGCTCCAGCCCACATCCACTCCGTCTCCTCGCATAGGATTCGATTTTCCCTGCTGCCGCAGCTCGCCGGGGACCGCGGGGTTACGGTGTTCTCGACATAGCGGGTACCTGGGGCGACACTTGTGCGGCTGCCGGCTCGCAGCAGCTCAGCAGGTCCCACAAGGAGGGTGTCCACGTGTCCCGCCGCAGAATCGGCTTCTGGTACCGCCTGGCCGCGGTCATCTGCAAACCGCCGCTCCTGGTTCTGTTCAAGCGGGACTGGCGAGGAATGGAGAACATTCCGGCCGACGGTGGATTTATCACCGCCGTGAACCACAACTCGTATCTCGATCCGCTGTCGTACGCGCACTATCAGTACAACACCGGCCGGGTTCCCCGATTCCTGGCCAAGTCCGGGCTCTTTCGCAGCGGCTTTGTCGGCGTGATGATGCGAGGCACCGGGCAGATCCCCGTGTACCGGGAAACCACCGACGCCGCCAACGCCTTCCGCGCCGCCGTGACCGCCATCGAGAAGGGCGAATGCGTCGCCTTCTATCCCGAGGCGACGCTCACCCGCGACCCGGAGATGTGGCCGATGCAGGGCAAGACCGGTGCCGCGCGGGTCGCCCTGCTCACCAAGGCGCCGGTCATCCCCGTCGCGCAGTGGGGCGCCAACGAGGCGATGCCGCCGTACGCCAAGGAGAAGAAGCTCCGCCTGCTGCCGCGCAAGACGCTGCGGGTGCAGGCCGGCCCGCCGGTCGACCTCAGCGCGTACCACGGCAAGGAGCCCACCGCCGAGGTGCTGCGCGAGGTCACCGAGACGATCATGGCGGCGATCACCGCGCAGCTGGCGGACGTTCGGGGCGAGACCCCGCCCGCCGAACCGTTCGACCCGCGGCGGGCGCTCGCCCGCGAGCGGCGCGCGGCGCGCGAGGCGGCCCGGGCGGCGGCCGCCGCCGAGCCGGTACACAGCACCCAGCAGGCACAGGAGGATGAAGGCAAGTGACGCGCTGCGCCGTCTACGGCACGGGGTCCTGGGGCACCGCATTCGCGATGATCCTCGGTGACGCGGGCTGCGAGGTGACCCTCTGGGGCCGCCGCGCCGCCGTCACCGACGCGATCAACAAGGACCGGACCAACCCCGACTACCTGCCGGGGGTCGAACTGCCCGCGTCCGTGCGGGCCACCACCGACCCCGCCGAGGCCGCCGCGGGCGCCGACTTCACCGTCCTCACCGTCCCCTCGCAGACGCTGCGCGACAACCTCGCCGTCTGGGCGCCGCTGCTGCCCGCCGACACCGTCCTGGTCTCCCTGATGAAGGGCGTCGAACTGGGCACCGCCAAGCGGATGAGCGAGGTGATCGAGGAGGTCGCGAAGGTCCCCGCCGAGCGCGTCGCGGTCCTCACCGGCCCCAACCTCGCCAAGGAGGTCGCCGCCCGGCAGCCCGCCGCCGCGGTCGTCGCCTGCGCCGACGAGTCCGTCGCCCGCCGGTTCCAGACCGCCTGCCACACCCCGTACTTCCGCCCGTACACCCACACCGACGTCGTCGGCTGCGAGCTGGGCGGCGCCGTCAAGAACGTCATCGCGCTCGCCGTCGGCATCGCGGGCGGCATGGGGCTGGGCGACAACGCCAAGGCGTCGCTGATCACCCGCGGCCTGGCCGAGACCACCCGGCTGGGCCTGGCCATGGGCGCCGACGCGCAGACCTTCGCGGGCCTGGCCGGCATGGGCGACCTCGTCGCCACCTGCTCCTCGCCGCTGTCGCGCAACAACACCTTCGGCACCAACCTCGGCCGCGGTATGAGCCTCGCCGAGACCATCGCGGTGACCAAGCAGACCGCCGAGGGCGTCAAGTCCTGTGAATCCGTACGGGATCTGGCGCGCCGCCACGGCGTCGACATGCCGATCACCGAGACGGTCTTCGACATCGTCCACGAGGGCAAGCAGCCGATGGTCGCCCTCAAGGAACTGATGTCGCGCAGCGCCAAGTCCGAACGGCACTGACCGCCCGCGCGCGGCGCCCGGCCCGCCCCGCGCGGTGCGCGGACACGGCGCCGCGCACGGCCGCCGCCACGCCGAGTCCGTATCCACCAGCAGGTACCCTCAAGCCGATATGAGCAGCCAGACCCCTCCCCACAAGCCCCGTGTCGCCGTCGTGTTCGGTGGCCGCAGCTCCGAGCACGCCATCTCCGTGGTCACCGCGGGAGCCGTCCTGCGCGCCATCGACCGCGAGAAGTACGACGTGCTGCCGATCGGCATCACCACCGACGGCCGCTGGGCCCTGACCGCCGACGCCCCGGAGCGGATGGCCATCGCCGACCGCAAGCTGCCGAGCGTCGCCGAGCTGGCCGAGTCCGACGAGGGCGCCGTCGTCCTGCCGGTAGACCCGACCAACCGCGAGGTGGTCCTCAGCGAACCGGGCGCCGTCCCCAAGGCGCTGGGCGAGGTCGACGTGGTCTTCCCGGTGCTGCACGGCCCGTACGGCGAGGACGGCACCCTTCAGGGCCTGCTGGAACTCTCCGGCGTCCCCTACGTCGGCTGCGGCGTCCTCGCCTCCGCCGTCGGCCAGGACAAGGACTACATGAAGCGGGTGTTCACCTCCTTCGGGCTGCCCGTCGGCCCGTACGAGGTCATCCGGCCGCGGGAGTGGGAGCGCAGCCCCGAGGCCGCCCGCAAGAAGATCGTGGACTTCGCCGCCGAGCACGGCTGGCCGCTCTTCGTGAAGCCCGCCCGCGCCGGTTCGTCCATGGGTATCACCAAGGTCGACGACGTCGACGGGCTGGACGACGCGATCGAGGAGGCGCGGCGCCACGACCCGAAGGTCATCGTCGAGTCGCTGCTGCGCGGCCGCGAGATCGAGTGCGGCGTCCTGGAGTTCGAGGACGGCCCGCGCGCCAGCGTCCCGGCGGAGATCCCGCCGGTCACCGCCCACGACTTCTACGACTTCGAGGCGAAGTACATCGACTCGGCGGCGGGCCTGGTGCCCGCGCCGCTCACCGCCGAGGAGACCGTCCGCGTCCAGGACCTGGCCGTCGCGGCGTTCGAGGCGGCGTCCTGCGAGGGCCTGGTCCGGGCGGACTTCTTCCTCCAGGAGAACGGCGAGTTCGTGATCAACGAGATCAACACGCTCCCCGGCTTCACGCCCATCTCGATGTACCCGCGGATGTGGCAGGAGAGCGGCGTGAGCTATCCGGAGCTGATCGACCGGCTCCTGCAGGCGGCACTGAACCGCTCGACCGGGCTGCGCTGACCCGTCCGGTGCCGGGCCCGCCCGCCGCGGGTCCGGCTCAGACGCCCTCGGGCACGGTCTTCTTCACCGCGGCGGCGAGATCGGTGAGCGCATTGACCTCGGGGGCGTACCTGCCCGGCACCGTCACCTCCACGTAGGTCTTGCGCAGCACCGTCGTGAAGCGGTAGCCGTCGTCGCGCTTCTCCAGGAACCACGAGACGCCGTTGACGTCCACCGCGTCGGCGGCGGGGTTGTAATGTTCACTCCCGGACGTCAGCCCGCCCGGCTTGGGCACTCCGCACCGCAGTTGCACGGCGGGGTCGCCCCAGGCGGCCGTGAAATCCGACGCGGGCTCGGTGCTCCTGCGCGCCAGCCCGTCGACGGTGTCCGGCAGCTCCTTGTGGAGGGCCCGGCAGTGCCGGGCCGACGCGCCCTCGGGTGCGGGTGGCGTGACCTCGTCCGCGGCGGAACAGCCCGCCGTGCAGCACAGCACGGCGAGCGACGGCAGGACCGTGAACCAGCGACGAGAAATCACCCGGCCGAGCATACGGGGAGCTAGATGTGGACGACCGGACAGGTCAGGGTGCGGGTGATCCCCTCGACCCGCTGCACGTTGGCGACGACCAGCCGGCCCAGCTCGTCGACGGTGTCCGCCTCCGCGCGCACCACGACGTCGTAGGGGCCGGTCACGTCCTCGGCCGTCAGCACGCCGGGGATCTGCGCGATCACCTCCGCCACCGCCGAGGCCCGGCCGACCTCGGTCTGGATCAGGATGTACGCCTGTACCACGGGACCTCCAGGGCGGCTTCGAGGATCATGGGGGAAGAAGGGACGCCACGGTACCGCGTCACCGAGCGGAGCGGGGAGATCCGCGCGGTGACGCCGGCCGGTGCGGCGCCCAGGCCAGCGGAGTACGGACCGGCCGTACGCAGGAGAAGGGCGACAGCATGAAGGGCACCGTGGGCGAGCTGGGGGAATTCGGGTTGATCCGGGAGCTGACCTCCCGCATCACCCCCACCCCGGCGGTACGGATCGGTCCGGGGGACGACGCCGCGGTGGTCACCGCGCCCGACCGGAGGGTCGTCGCCAGCACCGACGTCCTCCTGGAGGGCCGGCACTTCCGCCGCGACTGGTCCACCGCGTACGACGTGGGGCGGAAGGCCGCGGCCCAGAACCTCGCCGACATCGCCGCGATGGGCGCCGTGCCCACCGCCATCCTCCTCGGCCTCGTCGTTCCCGCGGAACTCCCCGCCACCTGGCCGACCGAGCTGATGGACGGGTTGCGCGACGAATGCCAGGTGGCCGGTGCCGCGGTGGTCGGCGGGGACGTCGTCCGCGGCGACACCATCACCGTCGCCATCACCGCCCTTGGTGATCTGCGCAACGCCGAGCCGGTGACGCGGGGCGGCGCGCAGCCCGGCGACGTCGTCGCGGTGACCGGCTGGCTGGGCTGGTCGGCCGCCGGGCACGCCGTGCTGACCCGCGGGTTCCGTTCGCCGCGGGCCTTCGTCGAGGCGCACCGGCGGCCCGAACCGCCGTACCACGCGGGCCCGGCGGCGGCCGGACTGGGCGCCACCGCCATGACGGACGTCTCCGACGGTCTCGTCGCCGACCTCGGGCACATCGCGGAGGCCAGCAACGTCCGCATCGACCTCGCCTCCACCAAGATCGACATCCCGACGCAGATGTCCGACATCGGCACCGCCGTCGGCGTCGACCCCATGCAGTGGGTGCTCAACGGCGGCGAGGACCACGCGATCGTCGCGACATTCCCGCCCGACGTGAAGCTGCCCGCCCGCTGGAAGGTCATCGGCGAGGTCCTGCACCCCTCCGCGCTGCCGCAGGTGACGGTGGACGGGGCGCCGTGGGCGCGCGCCGGGTGGGACCACTTCGGGGACAACGGCGACGCCGAATCCCCGCCCCGGGGCGGCTCCGCGGCGCCCGGTGGCGGCCGGTAGATTCGGCGGTGTGCAGACCCCACCACGCGTCCTGACCGTCGCCGGCTCCGACTCCGGCGGCGGCGCGGGCATCCAGGCCGACCTCAAGACGATGCTGGCGCTGGGCACCCACGGTATGAGCGTGCTCACCGCCGTCACCGCGCAGAACTCCCGGGGCGTCCAGGGCGCCTGGGAGCTGCCCGCCGAGGCGGTGCGGGCGCAGTTCCGCAGCGTCGTCGACGACATCGGCGTCCAGGCGGTGAAGACCGGGATGCTCGCCTCGCCGGAGCTGGTGGAGACCGTCGCCGCGCTCCTCGCGGAGCTGACCGTGCCGGTCGTCGTCGACCCCGTCGGGGTCTCCAAGCACGGTGACGCGCTGCTCGCCGCGACCGCCCTCGACGCGGTCCGCACCAAGCTGCTGCCGACCGCCACCGTCGCCACCCCCAACCTCGACGAGGTGGCGCAGCTGACCGGCGTACGCGCCACGGACGAGACCGGGATGCGCCGCGCCGCCGACGCGATCCTCGCCTTCGGCCCGCGCTGGGTGCTCGTCAAGGGCGGCCATCTGCCCGCCGCGGCCGACGCCGTCGACCTGCTCACCGACGGCACCGAGGAACACTGGCTGCGTGCCCCGCGCCACGACAACCGCCACACCCACGGCACCGGTTGCACCCTCGCCTCCGCCGTCGCCGCCCGCCTCGCCCAAGGCGACACCGTCCCGCGGGCCGTCACCGCCGCGAAGGAGTACGTCACGGGCGCCCTCGCGGCGGGCTTCCGGCTGGGCAGCGGCATCGGGCCGGTGGACCACGGGTGGCGGTGGCGCGGGGGAGCGTGAGGGGCTGCCCCGCGCCACCGCTCCAGCACCTCCCGCACCACCGCCCGACCTGTTCCGTCTCGGTGAGGAAGCCGTCGTGGCCGGCGGGTGAGTCCAGGATGCGGGGCGGTCCGGCGCCCGGGAGCAGGGACGCCAACTCGGCCTGCCGGGCGGGCGGGTGGAGCCGGTCGGAGCCGATACCGGCGACCACCGCCGGCATCCGGGCCCGCGCCGCCGCCGCGCCGCCCCGTCCGCGCCCCACGTCGTGCGCGTTCATCGCCTCGACGAGCGTGACGTAGCTCCCCGCGTCGAACCGGCGCACCAACTTGCCTGCGGGGTGGTCGAGGTACGACTCCACCGCGTACCGCCCGCCGTGCCAGGGGCCCTCGCCGGGCTGGGCCCGCCGCCCGAACCGGTCCGCCGGCTCCGGTTCGCTGCGGTAGGTGAGATGGGCGATCCGCCGGGCGATGCCCAGCCCGCCGTGCGGCCCCGTACCGTCCGGGGCGTCGTGGTAGCGCCCCGCGCGCCGGCCCGGATCGGCCCGCACCGCGCCCCACGTGATCTGCTTCGCCGACGCGGCGGCCCCCGCGCGAGGCGCCCGGCCCGCGCCGTGCGTCAGCCCCACGGGGCCACCGGCTCCGTACCGTGCGGCCGGGCCACGTCGCCCGCCCGCGGTGCGGCGCAACTCTGTGCGGCAACGACGAAAAGCCGGCCCACCTCTCGGTGGACCGGCTTCGCGTCAAGCAACCGGCTTGGCTGCGCTACGGCTAAGACGTCAGCGCGAGACCTTGCCGGCCTTGATGCACGAGGTGCAGACGTTGAGCCGCTTCGGCGTACGCTCGACCACTGCACGGACCGTCTGGATGTTGGGGTTCCAACGACGGTTGGTACGGCGGTGCGAGTGAGAAACACTCTTGCCGAAGCCCGGCCCCTTGCCGCAGACGTCGCAGTTGGCAGCCACGGGTCACTCCAAAGACTTCAGATGCACTTACGGTGAATCCTGACGGGCCGAGTGCATTGACCGACCGGCATCGCCAGGAGAGGAAAGGCCCGATTCGCACCGGGCAACCGGAGCAGCATACAACGACCGCGTCCGTAGAACGAAACTACCATGCGCGCTCCGGGACCCGCCCCGGCCTCCCGGTGTGAGCGCGGCTACTGTGCGGTCATCCCGTGCATCCAGGAGGACGCTGTGCCGTACCCGCTCGACGCCGCCGCGATCCGCACCTGGTGCGGGCTGGCGCTGGAGGCGCTGGGCCGGGAACGCGCCCGGATCGACGCGATCAACGTCTATCCCGTGGCCGACGGCGACACCGGCACCAACCTCTATCTCACCCTCGAATCCGCCGCCCGCGCGGTCGAGGCGGCCTTCGACGGCCACGCCTCCGCGGGCACCGCACCCTGCCTCGCGGACGCCGCCGGAGCGATGGCGCACGGCGCCCTCATAGGGGCGCGCGGCAACTCCGGCACCATCCTCGCCCAGCTGCTGCGCGGGATGACCGAGATCCTGGCCGCCCCGCCGGCGCCCCCCACGGGGCCCGGCGCCACCGGGGCCGGCATCCCGCCCGCCACCCTGGGGCGGGCCCTGCACCGCGCCGCGGCCGCCGCCCGGGAGGCCGTCGCGCACCCCGTGGAGGGCACCGTGCTGACGGTCGCCGCCCGCGCCGCCGACGCCGCGGCCACCGCCGCGGCCACCGCGCCGCACACCGCGGCCGTGGCACGCGCCGCCCACGACGGCGCCCGCACCGCGCTCCGCGCCACCCCGGGACAGCTCGCCGCCCTGGGCCGCGCCGGGGTCGTGGACGCCGGGGGCTGCGGCCTGGTCGCCCTGCTGGGCGCGCTCGCCGACGCGCTGTCCGGCGAGGTCACCGCCGTCCCCGTCGCGGTACGGGCCGACGCCCCGCTCCCGGAGGCGGCGGGCCCGGCGGCCGTCACCGGGGCCGCGCCGGAGAGCTGCCCGCCCGGGGCGGCGACCGGCCCGGCGTTCGAGGTGATCTACCTCCTGGAGGCCACCGACACCGCCGTGGCGCGGCTGCGCACCCGGCTCGACGCGCTCGGCGACTCGCTCGTCGTGGTCGGCGGCGACGGCCTCTGGCACGTCCATGTCCACGTCGACGACGCGGGCGCCGCCGTCGAGGCCGGTATCGAGGCGGGCCGCCCGTACCGCATCCGCATCACCCACTTCGACGGTGCCGCGCACGCCGCGCGGCCCGTGCCGGAGCCGTCCGCACGGGGCGTCGTCGCCGTCGTCCCCGGGGAGGGCCTGGCCGCGCTCTGCGAGGAGGCCGGCGCGACCACGGTGCGTGTGCGCCCCGGGGAGCCGCCCGCCTCCGGGGAGCTGGTCCAGGCGATCCGGCAGGCCCGCGCCCGCGAGGTGCTGCTGCTGCCGAACGACCCCGAGCTGCGCCACACCGCCGCCGCGGCGGCCGAGGCGGCCCGCACCGAGGGCATCCGGGTCGCGCTCATCCCCACCCGCGCCGCCGTCCAGGGCCTCGCTGCGCTCGCCGTGCACGAGCCGGACCGCAGCTTCGACGAGGACGCCGTCGCCATGACCTCGGCCGCCGGGGCCACCCGCTACGCCGAACTGGCCGTCGCCGAACGGCAGGCATGGACGATGGCGGGCGTCTGCCAGCAGGGCGACACCCTCGGGCTGATCGACGGCGACGTCGTGGTCATCGGCGGCGATCTGACGGAGACCGCCCTCACCGTCCTCGACCGGATGCTCTCGGCGGGCGGCGAACTCGTCACCCTGGTCCGCGGCGCCGGCGCCCCCGACGACCTCGCCGAACGGCTGGAGGCCCACGTCCGCGAACGGTTCCTCGCCGTCGACACCGTCGTGTACGAGGGCGGCCGCCATGCGGCGCCGCTCCTGATCGGCGTCGAATAAGCCGAATAAGTCGAACAAGGGGAGCGACGCGGCGCGCGTGGGGCGCCGCGCACGGGGCCCGCGCACCCCGCGGGAAGCCGCATTGTCAGCGGCATGGTGTGCAATGGGTTCCGTGGCCGCGCTCGACGAACCTCTGAAGAAGACCCTCGGTGGCACCACCGCGAAGGTGCTCGCCGACCACCTCGGCCTGCACACGGTCGGGGATCTGCTGCACCACTACCCGCGCCGGTACGCCGAGCGCGGTGAGCTGACCCGCCTCGCCGACCTCCCGCTCGACGAACACGTCACCGTCGTCGCCCAGGTCGCCGACGCCCGCGTCCTGCGGTTCAACGGCGGCCGCGGCCAGCGCCTGGAGGTCACGCTCACCGACGGCGGCGGCCGCCTCCAGCTGGTCTTCTTCGGCAAGGGCATCCACAAGCCGCACAAGGATCTGGTGCCCGGCCGCCGTGCGATGTTCGCCGGCAAGGTCTCCGTCTTCAACCGCAAGCTCCAGCTCGCCCACCCCGAATACGCCCTCCTCGACCAGGAGTCCGGCAGCGAGGCCGTCGACGCCTTCGCCGGCGCGCTGATGCCGATCTACCCGGCCTGTCAGCAGATGGCGTCCTGGAAGCTCGCCAAGGCCGTCGACGCCGTGCTGCCCCACGCCCGGGACGCCGTCGACCCGCTGCCCGGGGCGCTGCGGGAGGGCCGGGGGCTGGTGGAGCTGCCCGAGGCGCTGGAGAAGATCCACCGCCCGCGCACCAAGGCCGACATCGCCGACGCCCGCGCCCGGCTGAAGTGGGACGAGGCGTTCGTCCTCCAGGTGGCGCTGGCCCGCCGCCGCTTCGCCGAGACCCAACTCCCCGCGGTGCCACGCCCGTTGACCGAGGGCGGCATCCTCGACGCGTTCGACGCGGGGCTGCCGTTCACCCTCACCGAAGGCCAGCGGAAGGTCAGCGAGGAGATCTTCACCGACCTCGCCACCGACCACCCCATGCACCGCCTCCTCCAGGGCGAGGTCGGCTCCGGCAAGACGATGGTGGCGCTGCGCGCGATGCTCGCCGTCGTCGACGGCGGAGGACAGGCGGCGATGCTCGCCCCGACCGAGGTCCTCGCCCAGCAGCACCACCGCTCCATCACGGAGATGATGGGGGAGCTGGCCGAGGGCGGAATGCTGGGGGGCGCGGAGCAGGGCACCAAGGTGGTGCTGCTCACCGGCTCCATGGGCGCCGCCGCCCGGCGTCAGGCGCTCCTCGATCTCGTCACCGGCGAGGCGGGAATCGTCATCGGCACCCACGCCCTGATCGAGGACGTGGTCCAGTTCCACGACCTCGGGCTGGTCGTCGTCGACGAACAGCACCGCTTCGGCGTGGAGCAGCGCGACGCCCTGCGCGGCAAGGGCCACTCCCGGGGCGAGAAGCGGACCCCGCACCTCCTGGTGATGACCGCCACCCCCATCCCGCGCACCGTCGCCATGACCGTCTTCGGCGACCTGGAGACCTCCGTCCTCGACCAGCTCCCCGCCGGGCGCTCGCCCATCGCCACCCACGTCGTGCCCGCCAAGGACAAGCCGCACTTCCTCGCCCGCGCCTGGGAGCGGGTCCGCGAGGAGGTCGCCGCGGGCCATCAGGGCTATGTCGTCTGCCCCCGGATCGGCGACGAGGAGGACGCCCCCGGCGCGGCCAAGGGCCGCAAGGGCGGCGACGAGGACGGGCCGTCGCCGGAGGACACCGAGGAGAAGCGGCCGCCGCTCGCCGTGGTCGACCTCGTACGGCAGCTCACCGCCGGGCCGCTGGCCGGGCTGCGGGTGGCCGCCCTGCACGGCCGGATGGCGCCCGAGGACAAGGACGCCGTCATGCGCCGCTTCGCCGCCGGTGAGCTGGACGTCCTCGTGGCCACCACGGTCATCGAGGTCGGAGTCAACGTCCCCAACGCCACCGCCATGGTGATCATGGACGCCGACCGCTTCGGCGTCTCCCAGCTCCACCAGCTGCGTGGCCGGGTCGGCCGTGGTTCCGCCCCCGGGCTCTGCCTGCTGGTCAGCGAGATGCCCGAGGCGAGCCCCGCCCGCGCCCGCCTGGCCGCCGTCGCCGCCACCCTCGACGGCTTCGAGCTCTCCCGTATCGACCTCGAACAGCGCCGCGAGGGCGACGTCCTCGGTCAGGCCCAGTCGGGCGTCCGCTCCTCGCTGCGGATGCTCGCCGTCATCGAGGACGAGGAGGTCATCGCCGCCGCCCGCGAGGAGGCCACCGCCGTCGTCACCGCCGATCCGGCCCTCGACGCCTACCCGGAACTGCGCACCGCCCTGGCGGCCCTGCTGGACGACGAGCGCGAGGAGTACCTGGACAAGGGGTGAGGCCCGGCCCGGCCGACGCGCCCCACGTGAGAAGCCTCACCCGCCCCGTCGGCCACCGTGCGCCGCCCCGCTCCCGGCCGGAATATCGTGGAGGCCGCGGCGCCGCACCCCGGCAGCCGCCTCCCCACCGACCCCGCACCACGTAAGGACGGGCCCATGACCCGCGTGATCGCCGGTACGGCCGGCGGCCGCCGCTTGGCCGTACCCCCCGGCAACGGCACCCGCCCGACCTCCGACCGCGCACGCGAGGGCCTCTTCTCCACCTGGGAGTCGCTGGACGGCCCGATGACCGGCGCCCGGGTCCTCGACCTCTACGCGGGCTCCGGCGCGGTCGGTCTGGAGGCGCTGTCCCGGGGCGCCGCCCACGTCCTGCTCGTCGAGGCCGACGCCCGCGCCGCCCGCACCGTGCGCGAGAACGTCAAGGCCGTCGGCCTGCCCGGCGCCGAGGTCCGCACCGGCCGCGCCGAACAGCTCGCCGCCGGCGCCGCGCCCGGCGACCCGTACGACGTCCTCTTCCTCGACCCGCCGTACGCCGTCACCGATGACGAACTGAGGGAGATCCTGCTCACACTCCGCCGTGCGGGCTGGTGCGCGCCCGACGCACTCGTCACGGTGGAGCGGAGCACCCGGGGCGGCGTGTTCTCCTGGCCGGACGGATTCGGGGCGATCAAGGCCCGCCGCTACGGCGAGGGGACGCTTTGGTACGGTCGCGCCGCTTCCGCGTCCCCCGACGAGACGTCGGAACGCGTGTCATGAACGCATCGGAGAGCGAGGAACCAGAGTTGCGCCGCGCCGTCTGTCCGGGGTCCTTCGACCCCATCACCAATGGGCACCTGGACATCATCGCCCGTGCCTCCAAGCTGTACGACGTCGTCCACGTCGCCGTGATGATCAACAAGTCGAAGCAGGGGCTCTTCACGGTCGACGAGCGCATCGACCTGATCCGCCGCGCCACCGCCGAGTACGGCAACGTCGAGGTCGAGGCGTTCCACGGGCTGCTCGTCGACTTCTGCAAGCAGCGCGACATCCCCGCGATCGTCAAGGGTCTGCGGGCCGTCAGCGACTTCGACTACGAACTCCAGATGGCCCAGATGAACAACGGGCTCTCCGGCGTGGAGACGCTGTTCGTCCCCACCAACCCCACCTACAGCTTCCTCTCCTCCAGCCTCGTCAAGGAGGTGGCGGCATGGGGCGGCGACGTCAGCCACCTCGTCCCGCCGTTCGTCCTGGAGGCGCTGACCGAACGGCTGCGGGAGCGCTGAGCGGTACCCCGGCGCACCCGCCGGGCGTCACCTCCTGCTGACGCGACGTCAGCAGGTGTCGGGGCGGGGCCCGGTGGCCGTACAGTCGTGGCGTTCCTGGTTCCATCCCTTCAGAGAGTGGCGAGTCCAACGTGGACGTGCAGAAGAAGCTCGACGAGATCGTCGACAACATCGGCAGCGCCCGTTCCGTGCCCATGTCGGCGTCCTGTGTGGTCAACCGGGCCGAACTGCTCGCCATGCTGGAGGAGGTGCGCGCGGCACTGCCCGGTTCGCTGGCGCAGGCGCAGGAACTGCTCGGCGGGCGTGAGCGGATGGTCGAGGAGGCCCGCGCCGAGGCGGAGCGGATCATCGAATCCGCCCACGCCCACCGCGGTTCGCTGATCTCCGACACCGAGGTCGCCCGCCAGTCGCAGGACGAGGCGGACCGGATCCTCGCCGAGGCCCGCCGCGAGGCCGAGGAGATCCGCGCCGAGGCCGACGACTACGTCGACAGCAAGCTCGCCAACTTCGAGGTCGTCCTCACCAAGACCATCGGCTCCGTCGACCGTGGCCGCGAGAAGCTGCTCGGCCGCGGCCCCGGCCTCGACGACCAGGGCTACGCCGACGCCGACGCCCCCGAGCGCAGCACCGACCCGGCGACGCTCACCCAGCGGGCCGACGCCTACGTCGACGCCAAGTTCGGCGCCTTCCAGGCGGTGCTGACCAAGACCCTCGAAGCGGTCGGCCGCGGCCGCGACAAGCTCCAGGGCGCCCGCGCCATCGACGAGCTGGGCGCCCACCTCGCCGCCCAGACCGACGAGCGGGCCGGCGGTCACCAGGCCGACGCGGAGTACCTCGCCGGCCTCGCCGACGTCGCCCCGCAGCAGCCCGCCGCCCCCGCCCCGCAGCCGCTCGCCGCCGCCGCGGAGGTCCCGCAGTACGCCCAGCCCGGCCCCTACCCGGACCAGGGCTACGCGGCGGGCCAGGACGGCTACGCCTACGGGCAGCAGCAGTACGCCCAGCAGCAGGACCCGTACGGCTACGGCTGGCAGCAGCAGGCCGCCCCGCAGGTCCCGCAGCAGGGCTACGACCCGCAGACGGGCTACGCGCCCCAGCAGGTGCCCCACCAGGCGCCGGCGCAGCCCGGCGCCCTGGAGGAGACCAGCCTCTTCGACACCAGCATGATCAACCTCGACCAGCTCCGGCAGTACGAGGAGGGCCGTCCCTAAGGGAAGCCCGGGACGGAGCGGCCCGGATTGGGCCTATCCGGGCCCGTCCAGTATCCTGGCTGTTCGGTCGCGTGTACGTCCGCGATCCCGGCTGCCCGTTTCCGTATCCGCCCGCTCCCGAGCCGGTGGCCGGGGACCGGAGCACCGGACCCCCGGTACAGAAAGCAGGAAAGCCATCAACGCCCGCCTCGACCACCGTTCCCCGCTCGTGTTCGACACGCGCGAGCTGGGCCGTCGTCCCGGCGCGCTCCAGCGGCTCTCCCGCACCGTCGAGGCCCCCCGGGACCTCGGCAACGAGGTGATCGGCGTGCCCGAGGGCACCCCGATCGCGCTCGACCTCCGCCTGGAATCGGTCATGGACGGGGTACTTGTCACAGGTACCGCCCGTGCAACCGTGAAGGGGGAGTGCGTAAGGTGTCTGGAGCCGCTGGAGCGCGAGCTCGTAGCGGACTTCCAGGAGCTGTTCGCCTACCCCGACGCCGATGCCCGGACCCGCACCGCGGAATCCGGCGACGACGCCGAGGACGAGGAGGACACACTCTTCGTCGAGGACGACCTGTTCGACCTCGAACCCGTGCTGCGGGACGCGGTGGTGCTCGCACTGCCGCTGCAGCCGGTGTGCCGGGAAGACTGCCCGGGTCTGTGTTCCGATTGCGGAGCACGGCTCGCGGACGACCCGGACCACCACCACGACGCCGTCGACATCCGTTGGGCGGCACTGCAGGGACTCGTCGGGACCAACCAGGACGACGAGAAGGACAAGTTGAGCGGCGACGCGCCTCGATCAGCGCACGTCGACGAGAAGCAGGAGAAGTAGCCGTGGCTGTTCCGAAGCGGAAGATGTCGCGCAGCAACACGCGCCACCGCCGGTCGCAGTGGAAGGCTGCGGTCCCCACCCTGGTGGCGTGCGAGCGCTGCCACGAGCCGAAGCAGCAGCACATCGCGTGCCAGAGCTGCGGCACCTACAACAAGCGCCAGGTCCTCGAGGTCTGAGCGGCTGGTGACAGGCACTGTGTCTAGCCCCAAGAAGGCGCAAGACGCCCGCCCCTCGGCCCGCACCCGCGGCGAGGAGCAGGCACCGGCGGACACGGCCTCGTCCCACACGATTCTGGAAGGGCGGCTCGGGTACCACCTTGAGTCCGCCCTTCTGGTACGTGCACTGACGCACCGTTCCTACGCGTACGAGAACGGCGGTCTGCCCACCAACGAGCGGCTGGAGTTCCTCGGGGACTCCGTGCTGGGCCTGGTGGTCACGGACACGCTGTACCGCATCCACCCCGATCTCCCGGAAGGCCAGCTGGCCAAGCTCCGGGCCGCGGTGGTCAACTCGCGCGCGCTCGCCGAGGTGGGCCGCGGCCTCGACCTCGGCGCCTTCATCCGCCTCGGACGGGGCGAAGAAGGCACGGGCGGCCGGGACAAGGCGTCCATCCTCGCCGACACCCTCGAAGCGGTGATCGGCGCGGTCTATCTCGACCAGGGCCTCGACGCGGCCGGCGAGCTGGTACACCGGCTCTTCGACCCGCTCATCGAGAAGTCCTCCAGCCTCGGCGCCGGCCTGGACTGGAAGACGAGCCTCCAGGAACTCACCGCGACCGAAGGTCTCGGCGTCCCGGAGTACCTGGTCACCGAGGCCGGACCGGATCACGAGAAGACGTTCACGGCTGCCGCCCGCGTCGGTGGTGTCTCGTACGGCACCGGCACCGGCCGCAGCAAGAAGGAAGCCGAGCAGCAGGCGGCGGAATCCGCATGGCGCGCCATCCGCGCCGCGGCGGACGAGCGTGCCGAGGGCGGGCAGGACGGCTCCCCCGCCGACCCGGCCGCGGCTTCCGGCGACTCCTCGACGCCGGCCCGCTGAACCACCCCTTCTGACCCCGCCGGGCGACACCGCCCGACGGGGTCAGAAGTCTTTTCCCCGCCCTGCCGAAACCCGTGAGGAGAGCCGCGGTGCCCGAACTGCCCGAGGTCGAGGTCGTACGCCGAGGACTGGAGCGCTGGGTCAGCGGCCGGACCATCGGCTCGGTCGAGGTGCTGCACCCGCGGGCGATCCGCCGCCACACCGCGGGCGCGGCCGACTTCGCCGCCCGGCTGACCGGGCTGCGCATCGACGCGGCGCGGCGCCGCGGCAAGTACCTCTGGCTGCCGGTGTCCGGCGGTGGCCCCGCCGCGCAGACCGCGGCCGAGGGCCTGGCGCCGCAGATCACCACCGATGTCACCCACGGCCTCGCGGTCCTCGCCCACCTCGGGATGAGCGGCCAGTTGCTGGTGCAGCCGCAGGACGCGCCGGACGAGAAGCATCTGCGCATCCGGGTCCGCTTCGACGACTCCGTGACCCCGCCGCCCGAGGACGCCGCCGGGACCGAGCTGCGCTTCGTCGACCAGCGGACCTTCGGCGGTCTCTCGCTGCACGACACGGTGCCCGGCGACACGGATCAGCTCCCGGACGCCATCGCGCACATCGCCCGCGACCCGCTCGACGCGGCCTTCGACGACGCCGCCTTCCACGACGCGCTGCGCCGCCGCCGCACCACCGTCAAGCGCGCCCTGCTCGACCAGTCCCTGATCAGCGGCGTCGGCAACATCTACGCCGACGAGGCGCTGTGGCGCGCCCGCCTGCACTACGAGCGCCCCACCGCCACCCTCACCCGCCCGCGCACCGCCGAACTCCTCGGCCACGTGCGGGAGGTGATGTCCGCCGCCCTCGCCGTCGGCGGCACCAGCTTCGACAGCCTCTACGTCAACGTGAACGGCGAGTCCGGCTACTTCGAGCGGTCCCTCGACGCGTACGGCCGGGAGGACGAGCCGTGCCGCCGGTGCGGCACCCCGATCCGCCGCCGGCCCTGGATGAACCGCTCCAGCTACTTCTGCCCGCGCTGCCAGCGGCCGCCGCGGCCCTGACCGGGCGCCGCCCGCAGAGCGTGATCAGGCGGTGGGCACCTCGGTGAGGTGCCAGCGGCCGACCTCGCGGTACGCCGAGTCGTACACCGCCGAGCCGTCGCCGGGCGCCATCGCGTAGTGGTGGAGATTGCCGCCCCAGTAGCGCAGGATGCGGCCCAGTTCGCCCGCCGGGTCCTGCGCGATCTTGCCCTCGTCCATCTCGACCTCGAGTACGAACTTCATGCCGCGGTCTCCCTCGTGTCAGGGGCGTCGTTCCGCCCGGTCTCAAGTCTTCCATTCAAGTGCGAACAGGGATTTCCCCGGCATCTGCGCAGGTCGGTGTCGGAAATGGGCGGGAAAATCTCAACCGGCGACGAGGCTCTGCCGCAGCGGGCGTCCGGCCCGTAAGCTGACTGCTCCGGACGGGCGGGGCGACGGGGGAGGGCGGCGTGGCGGACCGGTTGCGGGCCGGTGAGCTGGCGCGGGCGGCGGGCCTCTCCGTGCAGCAGCTGCGCAGTTATCTGGAGACCGGGGTGCTGCCACCGGCGGCGCGCAGCGCGGGCGGCCACCGCCGGTTCACCACCGCGCACGCCGAGGCGCTGACCGCCGCCCGGGCGCTCGCCGCCGGGCACGGCTGGGCCACCACCCGCACCGTGATGCGCGCCGTCCACGACGGTGACGAGGAGACCGCACTGGCCGCGCTCGACGCGAGCCATGCCCGGCTGGACCGGGAGCGCGGTGAGCTGACCGCGGTGCACGACGCCCTCGGCACCGTCCTCGCCGCCGAGCCGCCCGCGTCCCCGCCCCGCCCGCTGCGGATCGGCGACGCCGCCCGCGCCGTGGGCGTCCGGCCGCCGGTGCTGCGGCTCTGGGAGCGCCACGGTCTGCTGCGCCCGGAGCGCGAACCGGCCACCGGCTACCGCCGCTACTCCGCGGCCGAACTGCACCTCGCGCACGTCACCGCGCTGCTGCGACGCGGCGGCCACCCGCTCGACGCCATCGCCGCCGTCCTGCGCGAACTGCGGACGACCGGCAGCCCCGACCGCCTCCGCGCGGAGCTGGCCCGCCGCCGCGCGGCGCTGCACCAGGCGTCCCGCCACCGCCTCACCGCCGCCGCGGCCCTGCACACCTATCTGCTGCGGCGGGCGGAACGACGTCCGGAAGACGGTCCGGAGGACGGCCCGGAAGACGTCCCGGAGGACGGTATGGAGGGAAGCGGGGGGCCGATGGACGACGCGGGCACGGAGCCGCCGAGCACGGAGCCGCGGGGATGAGCGCCGTCATCGCCGCCATGATCACCGCCGTCGTGGGTGTCCTGGGCACGCTCTTCGCCCCGCTGGTCACCCACCACATCACCCGGCGGCAGCGCGCCGAGGAGGCGGAACAGGAGACGGCGCGCCGCTCCCTGGAGGAGCGCCGCGCCGCGTACACCGCGCTCAACCGGGCCTCCCGCCAGTTCCACACCCTCCTCAAGGACGCGCTGCACCGCCTGCGCGACGGCGTCTACGGTGCGCACGAACGCGAACAGACGGAGGAGGCGCGGCTGGAGTACCGCGACCGCTACGCCGAGGCGCAGATGATCGTCCCCGAGGCGGTGCTGGTCGCCTCGCGCGACGTCAACCGGGTCCTGGCGCGCGCCGACGCCGTCGTCAAACGCCTCGACCGGGGCCGTGCCGACGACGGCGAGAGCGCGGACGGCGCCCTGACGGACCTGAAGGCGGCGCAGCCCGCGCTCAGCGTGCTGAGCGCGGTGATGCGGCGCGATCTCGGGGTGGCGGACTGACGGGGCGGGCCCGGCGGCGCCCGGTGTCAGAAACCGAAGTCCTGCGTCCACCAGGGGCCGCCCGGGCCGCGGTGGACGCCGACGCCGAGGGTGCGGTACTCGCAGTTGAGGATGTTGGCGCGGTGGCCGGGGCTGTTCATCCACGACTCCATGACGGCCGCGGCGTCCGCCTGGCCGCGGGCGATGTTCTCGCCGCCGAGGTCGGAGATGCCCGCGGCGCGGGCGCGGTCCCAGGGGCCCTTGCCGTCCGGGTCGGTGTGGTCGAAGAAGCCGCGCGCGGCCATGTCACCGCTGAACGCCCGGGCCAGCGAGGCCAGTTGGGTGTCGGCCTTGACCGGCGCGCACCCGGCCTTGGCACGCTCGTCGTTGACCAGCGACAGCACCTGCGCCTCGGCCGACGTGCCGGCGTCCACCGAGCGCTGCGGGCGGGTGGTGGGCTTCGGCGCCGTGGCGGGCGAGCCGCCGGTATCGCCGCTCCCGCCGTGCCCGGAACCCGCCCCGGGCGACGCCGACCGGTGGTCCTTCTTCGGGGACGGCGAGGTGGACGGGGATGCCGCGGAGGTCGGCCGGTCGGTGCCGGTGACCGTGCCGCGGGTGCTGCCGCGGGTGACGCCGCCCGACGCCCGGTCCGCCGGCGTGGCCGATTCGCCGCCCTGCGGGGAGGCGTCCGGCAGGGAGTTCGCCCGGACCGGCTGCCCGGCCTCCTCGCCCACGACGTACCGGTCGCCGCCGCCCGGGATCAGCCCCGAGGCGACCGCGACGGTGCCCATCGCCACCGCGGCGGACGCGCCGATCAGCCCCGTGCGCACCGGCACCGCGCGCCGCGCGCGGCGGCTCCGTCGGGGGCTCTCGCCGGGGGTGGCGTCGGTGGGCGGTGTGCCCACCGGTCCGGTGGTAGAGGCAACAGCGCGTCTGTGGCGGCCCATCCGCTGGTGTCCTTCCGTCCTCAGCATCGAGAAATTCACCCGAAAGGGTGAGCTGGATTGCCGGGTGACTGTACGCCATGACCTGCCGGACCGCCGATGTGCTCACCGGCCGACCGGCCGGATACCGTGCACGCCATGAACGAAGAAGTCCGTCTGACGGCGTGGGTGCGCGGCCGGGTCCAGGGCGTCGGGTTCCGCTGGTTCACCCGCGCCAACGCATTGCGCATCGGCGAGCTGGTCGGATTCGCGCTCAATCTGGACGACGGACGCGTCCAGGTCGTCGCCGAAGGGCCGAAGGACCGCTGCGAGGAACTGCTGGAGTGGCTGCGCGCCGGGGACACGCCCGGGCGCGTCGACGGTGTGACTGAGATATGGGACACCCCGCGCGGGGGTTACGACGGCTTCGCGACGCGCTGACGGACGGCGGAAAGCCGCCCCGCGGCGGCCTCGGGGATGATCTTCAGATCGGGCCCCGGAGTCCGGCCGTCGGGATATTTGGCCTGGTGGTTGCCAACTCGGCCGTCCCGTGCAAGGCTGCCGCTGTACGGATGATCTCCACGCCCCCGCGGGACCTTTCTGGAGAATCGGCGCCCGGCCCATGCGGCGGCGCCGTCTCGGGTGCCCGGCGATACGGGGCGTGATCGTGTTGACCGTCAAAACATTTGGTGAGACTCTGGAATCCCCGCGCACCTTAGCTGTTTGGCATTGAGAACCCCGCAAATGGCAAGCACCGCGGGTGCGAATCCCTCACGACCCACACCGCTTCGGTCGGTCACTCATTGTGGAGGACCATCCATCATGGCAAAGGCGCTTCTCGGTTACGTCGGCGGCTCCGACCCCCGAGTCCTCTCCGAGATGCGACGGCTTCAGCAACGCGTACAGGACCTGGAATCCGAATTGATCCGGATGCAGGCCGAAAACGACATGCTGTCCGCTGCCGCACGTCACGACGGTTCGATGCTCGACGTACCCCAGGCGGAGCCCGCGCTCACCTGACCCCCGCCTCAAGGGCCGGTACGGCGTATGCCACCTGCTTGAGGAACTGCAATCAGCATGATCCGCACCACGCGAGATCTGCCAAAAGGGACGCTTCGGCGTCCCTTCGTCATGTCCGCCCTCCCCGCGCCCCGAGCGCCGGATCCGTCCGGCGCTTACCGCATGATGTGCCCTGCGCCACGCGGCATGAAACCGAAAGGGAACGCGAGGCGTCGCCGCGGCCCCGGCCGGGCCCAGGGATGTCGTCCGGGTCGCCCGGAATCGGCCGGTAAAGTCGCACGGCGTGCACCTCAAGAGTCTGACCCTGCGAGGCTTCAAGTCCTTCGCCTCCGCCACGACGCTCCGCTTCGAACCGGGTATCACCTGCGTCGTCGGGCCCAACGGATCCGGTAAGTCCAACGTCGTGGACGCGCTTTCCTGGGTGATGGGCGAGCAGGGTGCCAAGTCGCTGCGCGGCGGCAAGATGGAGGACGTCATCTTCGCCGGGACGACCGGGCGGCCGCCGCTCGGCCGGGCCGAGGTGTCGCTGACCATCGACAACTCCGACGGCGCGCTGCCCATCGAGTACGCCGAGGTCACCCTCACCCGCACGATGTTCCGCAACGGCGGCAGCGAGTACCAGATCAACGGCGACACCTGCCGGCTGCTCGACATACAGGAACTCCTCAGCGACTCCGGCATCGGCCGGGAGATGCACGTGATCGTCGGGCAGGGGCAGCTCGACGGCGTGCTGCACGCCGACCCGATGGGCCGCCGGGCCTTCATCGAGGAGGCCGCCGGGGTGCTCAAGCACCGCAAGCGCAAGGAGAAGGCGGTCCGCAAGCTGGACGCGATGCAGGCGAACCTCGCCCGCGTCCAGGACCTCACCGACGAGCTGCGCCGCCAGCTCAAACCGCTCGGCCGGCAGGCGGCGGTCGCCCGGCGCGCCGCCGTCATCCAGGCCGATCTGCGCGACGCCCGGCTGCGGCTGCTCGCCGACGACCTCGTCACGCTGCGCCGTGCGCTGCACGCCGAGATCGCCGACGAGGCGGCGCTCAAGCAGCGCAAGGAGGCCGCCGAGCACCGGCTGCGGGACGCCCGGCGGCAGGAGGCGGAGCTGGAGGAGCGGCTGCGGACGCTGACGCCGCGGGTGCAACGGGCCCAGCAGAACTGGTACGAGCTGTCGCGGTTCGCCGAGCGGGTGCGCGGCACCGTCTCGCTCGCGGAGGCGCGGGTCCGCAGCGCCCGGCAGGCGCCGCCGGACGAGCGGCGCGGCCGCGACCCGGAGGACATGGAGCGCGAGGCCGCCCGCATCCGGGAGCAGGAGGCGGAGCTGACCGCAGCGGTGGAGGCGGCGACCCGGGCCCTGGAGGACACCGTCGAGCACCGCGCCGCGCTGGAGCGGGAGTTGGCCGACGAGGAGCGGCGGCTGCGCGATGCGGCGCGGGCCCTCGCCGACCGGCGTGAGGGGCTGGCCCGGCTCAGCGGCCAGGTCAGCGCGGCCCGCGGCCGGGCCGCCTCCGCACAGGCCGAGATCGGGCGGCTCGCCGCCTCGCGTGACGGTGCCCGGCAGCGTGCGCGGGAGGCCCAGGAGGAGTACGAACGGCGCGCGGCGGAGGCCGGCGCGCTGGACGCGGCGCGCGCGGAGGACGCCGAACGGGACGAGGCCGCCCGGCAGGAACTCGCCGCCGCGGACGCCGCGCTGGAGGCCGTACGGGAGGCGCTGACCGTCGCGGAGCGCAGGCGCGCCGCGACCTCGGCGCGGCATGACGCGCTCGCCTCGGGGCTGCGGCGCAAGGACGGCAGCGGCGCGCTCCTGGCCGCGTCCGAGGAGCTGACCGGTCTGCTCGGCCCGGCCGCGGAGCTGCTCACCGTCGCGCCCGGCCACGAGGTGGCCGTCGCCGCCGCGCTCGGTGCCGCCGCCGACGCCCTGGTGGTCAGCGGCCCGGCGGCCGCCGCCGACGCCATCCGGCTGCTGCGCAAGCAGGACGCGGGCCGCGCGGCGATGCTGCTGGCCGCGCCGGGGGAGTCGGTGCCCGCGACGGCCGGTCCCGCGGTGCCCGCGCCCGGGGCGCCCCGGGACGCCGCCGCACCGTCCGGCGTACGGCTTCCCGCGCCCGCGCGGGAGGCCGGTACAGAGCCGGACGCGGCGGGCGCCCCGCTGCTGCCCGGCCCCCGGGAAAACGGTCTGCGGGCCGCGGAACTCGTCGACGGGCCACCGGAGTTGACCGCGGCGGTGCGGCGGCTGCTGCGGGACGTGGTGGTCGTGGCGACGCTGGAGGACGCCGAGGAGCTGATCGCGGCGCGGCCGGAGCTGACGGCCGTCACCGGTGAGGGCGATGTGCTCGGCGGGCACTTCGCGCACGGCGGGTCGGCCGGGGCGCCGAGTCTGCTGGAGGTCCGGGCCGCCGTCGACGAGGCGGCCGCCGAGCTCGCCGCGCTGGACGACCGCTGCACGGCGCTCGCCGAGGAACGGCACGGGGCCGCCGAACGGCGCACTGCGGCCGCCGCGCACGTCGCGGAGGTGGACGCCCGCCGGCGCACCGCGGAGCGCGAACAGTCGCAGGTCGCCGGGGACCTCGGACGGCTCGCCGGGCAGGCGCGGGCCGCCGCGGGGGAGGCCGAACGGGCCGCCGCCGCGACGGCGAAGGCCGAGGAGGCCCTCGCCCGCGCCACCGAGGAGGCCGAGGAACTGGCCGAGCGGCTGGCGGTCGCCGAGGAGGAACCGGCCGAGGAGGAGCCGGACACCTCGGTACGCGACCGGCTGGCCGCCGACGGCGCCAACGCCCGCCAGACCGAGATGGAGGCCC
Organism: Streptomyces sp. NPDC014733; assembly: GCF_043083385.1. Taxonomy (NCBI): domain Bacteria; kingdom Bacillati; phylum Actinomycetota; class Actinomycetes; order Kitasatosporales; family Streptomycetaceae; genus Streptomyces; species Streptomyces sp. NPDC014733. The sequence continues at coordinate 36,324 of NZ_JBIBYO010000014.1, forward strand.
GGCTCCAGACCCGTACGCATGAGGAGCGGGTCAAGGCGCTCGCCGGGCGGGCCGACGCGCTGGACCGGGGGGCGCGCGCGGAGCGCGAGGCGCGGGCGCGCGCGGAGCGGCGGCGCGCCCGGCTGCGCCATGAGGCGGCGGTCGCCACCGCGGTCGTCTCGGGCGCCCGGCAGCTGCTGGCACACGTCGAGGTCTCGCTCGTCCGGGCCGAGGAGGAGCGGGCGGTGGCGCAGCGGGCCACCGCCGGGAGCGAGGAGGCCCTGTCCGCCGCGCGGGAGCAGGGCCGGGCGCTCGCGGCGGAGCTGGACAAGCTGACCGACTCGGTGCACCGGGGCGAGGTGCTGGGCGCCGAGAAGCGGCTGCGGATCGAGCAGTTGGAGTCGCGTGCCCTGGAGGAGCTGGGCGTGGAGCCGGCCGCGCTGGTCGCGGAGTACGGGCCGGACCAGCCCGTACCGCCGTCGCCGCCCGCGGAGGGGGAGCGGCTGCCGGACGATCCGGAGGACCCGCGGAACCGGCCGGTGGCGTACGTCCGTGCCGAACAGGAGAAGCGGCTCAAGGCGGCCGAGCGGGCGTATCAGCAGCTCGGGAAGGTGAACCCGCTGGCACTGGAGGAGTTCGCCGCACTGGAGGAACGTCACCAGTTCCTGAGCGAACAGCTTGAAGACTTGAAGAAGACCCGGGCCGATCTCCTCCAGGTGGTCAAGGACGTCGACAAGCGCGTGGAGCAGGTCTTCACCGAGGCGTTCCACGACACGGCGCGGGAGTTCGAGGGCGTCTTCGGCCGGCTCTTCCCGGGTGGCGAGGGCCGGCTGGTGCTGACCGACCCGGACCACATGCTGACCACCGGGGTGGATGTGGAGGCCCGCCCGCCGGGCAAGAAGGTCAAGCGGCTCTCGCTGCTGTCCGGCGGCGAACGGTCGCTGACCGCGGTGGCCCTGCTGGTCTCGATCTTCAAGGCGCGCCCCAGCCCGTTCTACGTGATGGACGAGGTCGAGGCGGCGCTGGACGACACCAACCTCCAGCGGCTGATCGGGATCATGGAGGAGCTGCAGGAGAGCAGCCAGCTGATCGTGATCACGCACCAGAAGCGGACGATGGAGGTCGCCGACGCGCTCTACGGCGTCTCGATGCAGGGCGACGGCGTCTCGAAGGTCATCAGCCAGCGGCTGCGCTGACTCCTCTCCATCTTCGTTCAGAAGTTGAATTCACATCGCGCAACGGGGTGGACGCACATTTTCATCTCGGTCTATTGACTTAGAAACTTGAACGCATAGTCTCTGCAACGTCGCTTTTACCTTCACGTGGTGGCTGCTCTCGACGTATGCGCCACTGGAAGTGCCAGCCCCCTACGCCCGGCAGCGCAGCCGGGCCACTGGAGTACACGTTGACCAGCACCGCGCAGCCGGCGGTACCGGAAGGCCGCAAGGCCCAGCCGGACCATCTCGGCCATGTCATCTTCATCACCGCGGCTGCCGCGATGGGCGGCTTCCTCTTCGGCTACGACAGTTCCGTCATCAACGGCGCCGTCGAGGCGATCCGCAGCCGGTACGAGGTGGGTTCCGCCGTGCTGGCCCAGGTCATCGCCATCGCGTTGATCGGCTGCGCGATCGGCGCCGCCACCGCGGGCCGGATCGCCGACCGGATCGGCCGCATCCGCGTGATGCAGATCTCCGCGGCGCTCTTCACGGCCAGTGCCATCGGCTCCGCGCTGCCGTTCGCCCTCTGGGACCTCGCCATGTGGCGGGTGCTCGGCGGTATCGCGATCGGCATGGCGTCGGTCATCGGCCCGGCGTACATCGCCGAGGTCTCGCCGCCCGCGTACCGGGGACGGCTCGGCTCGTTCCAGCAGGCCGCGATCGTCGTCGGCATCGCCATCTCCCAGCTCGTCAACTGGGGCATCCTCAACCTCGCCGGCGGCAACCAGCGCGGCCGGCTCGCCGGGTTCGAGGCGTGGCAGTGGATGCTCGGCGTGATGGTGATCCCGGCCCTCCTGTACGGCCTGTTGTCGTTCGTCATCCCGGAGTCGCCGCGTTTCCTGATCTCCGTCGGCAGGATCACCAAGGCGAAGCAGGTGCTCTCCGACGTCGAGGGGCGGAGCGTCGATCTCGACACGCGGGTCGAGGAGATCCAGGAGGCGATGCGCCGGGAACACAGGTCGACGTTCAAGGATCTGCTGGGCGGCCGGGGCGGCTTCCTGCCGATCGTGTGGGTCGGCATCGGGCTGTCGGTCTTCCAGCAGCTGGTCGGCATCAACGTCGCGTTCTACTACTCGTCGACGCTGTGGCAGTCCGTGGGCATCAACCCCGAGAGCTCGTTCTTCTACAGCTTCACCACGTCGATCATCAACATCATCGGCACCGTCATCGCGATGATCTTCGTGGACCGGATCGGGCGCCGTCCGCTGGCCCTCATCGGCTCCGTCGGTATGGCCGTGGCGCTCGCCCTGGAGGCGTGGGCCTTCTCCGCCAAGACCGGGGCCGGGACGCTGCCGGCGACCCAGGGCACCGTCGCCCTCATCGCGGCCCACTGCTTCGTGCTCTTCTTCGCCCTCTCCTGGGGCGTGGTGGTCTGGGTCTTCCTCGGTGAGATGTTCCCCAACCGCATCCGTGCCGCGGCGCTCGGCGTCGCCGCCTCCGCCCAGTGGATCGCCAACTGGGCCATCACGGCGAGCTTCCCGAGCCTGTCCGACTGGAACCTCTCCGGTACGTACGTGATCTACATGATCTTCGCCCTGCTCTCGATCCCCTTCGTGCTGAAGTTCGTGAAGGAGACCAAGGGCAAGGCGTTGGAGGAGATGGGCTGACCCACCCCGCCTGTCCGTCCCCTCGGAAGTCGGCACCGCCCCGGTTCATACGGAGAACCGGGGCGGTGTCGTGTGCGGGGCGTTCCGGCGGCGGGGCGGGCACGGGGCGGCACGGGGCGGCGGCACGGTGCGCGGGACGGGGCGGCTGCACGGTGCGCGGCGCGGGGCGGCTGCACCGTGCACCGTGCACCGTGCGCAGATGGTCAGGCGCCGTCGTGCCCCGCAGGCGTGCGGGAGCGGTGGCGGAAGGTGCTGCGGTACGCGGCGGGCGTGGTGCCCAGCGCGTGGTGGAACCGCCGCCGCAGATTGGCCGCGGACGACAGGCCGACGCGCACGGCCACCGCCTCGACCGGCAGATCGGTCTCCTCCAGCAGCGTCCGCGCCGCGGAGATCCGCTGGGCCAGCAGCCACTGCCCGGGGCTGATGCCCACCTGGTCGGTGAAGCGGCGCGCCAGCGTCCGCGGCGAGACCCGCAGCCGCGCCGCCATCTCCGCCACCGACACCCGCGTCCCCAGCCGGCCGGAGACCCAGTCCAGCAGCGGGGCCAGCGACGGCTCCGCCCGGCGGGGCACCGCGTCCCCGGTGAACTGCGTCTGGCCGCCCTCGCGGTGCGGCGGCACCCCCATGTCCCGGCCGACGCGCGCCGCGTACCCGGCGCCGTGGTCGGCGCGGACCAGATGCAGACAGAGGTCGATCCCGGCTGCCGCCCCGGCGCTCGTCGCCACGTCGCCGTGGTCGATGTAGAGCACCGTGGCGTCCATCCGCACGCGCGGGAAGCGGGCCGCGAAATGCGCCGCGCGCCGCCAGTGGGTCGTCGCCCGCCGCCCGTCGAGCAGCCCCGCGGCGGCCAGGGCGTACGCGCCCGAGCAGAGCCCCACCATGCGGGCGCCGCGGGCATGGGCCCCGCGCAGCGCCCCGCGTATCTCCTCGGGCAGCGGCGCCTCGGGCGCCCAGCCGGGGACGACGACGGTGTCGGCCCCGTCCAGCGCGGACAGCCCCGCCGTGGCGTGCAGCGTGTACCCGGCCGTCGTCGCCACGGGGCCGGGCCGCGGCGCGCAGATCCGGAAGGCGTAGTACGGGGGGAAGCCGGGCCGCCGGGTGCCGAAGACCTCGGCGGCGCAGCCCAGTTCGAAGGTCGGCTGCGGGGCGTGCACCAGCGCCACGACCTGATGGAGCGCCCCGTCCCCGCCCGGCGGCGTGGCGGTCCGGGACGAGGATTCGATCATGGCAGGAAAGTACCCGGTGGGGTCACTTCTGGTACTGGGAACGTCCCCCATCGGCCCGACAAGCTGTCCCCATGAACGTGAACACGCAGGTCAGCGACGGACAGGACGCGGCGCCCGCGGGCATAGCCGCCGGAGCGGTGGCGGGGGCGCACCCCGGGGGCGTGGGCGGCACGCCCGGTTACCTTTTCCGCACCGTGGCCGACGCCGAGGCCGAGGAAGTCACCACCGGTATCACCGCCCGGCCGCTGTGGGCCGGGGAGAACGGCGCGAAGGCGATGGTCGTGGAGTTCGCCCCGGGCAGCTGCTGGGACGGGATCGATGTCCACGAGCCCGGCCCCGAGGAGGTCTACGTGGTCTCCGGGACCTTCCACGACGGCGACCGCGCCCACCCCGCGGGCACCTTCATCCACGCCCCCGCCGGCTCCTGGCACGTACCGCAGTCCGCGGAGGGCTGCACGCTGTTCGTCTTCTACCCGGAGGGCTGACGGGGCGGCGGCACGGGGCGGTCAGCGCCCGCCCCGTGCCGGTGGTCGCACGGGGCGCCCGCACGGGGCCGGGCCGCCGGCCTCGCCCCGTGCGGCGCCCCGCCCCGTACTCCCCGCTCACTCCAGCCCCGGCAGGACCTCGTCCGTGAAGAGGCGGAGGGAGCGCCAGCCCTCGTCGACCGGCATGCCGCCGCACAGCGGGTGGAGGATCAACGAGCCCGGCGCGTCCGGCCCCTGGGCCAGGCGCAGGCACTCCTGCGGGGTGACGATGCGGTAGACGCCCTCCGCGCGCAGCTCCGCCACGTCGCGGGCGGCCGAGCGCACCGCCGAGCGGGCGCCGTCGGGCTGCCAGGACGCGTAGGTCCGGGCCTCGTACAGCAGATGCGGCCCGTACCGCTCCCAGGCGCGCTCCGGGTCCTCGGAGAGGTGCAGCAGGCAGGTGCGGGCGTCGGGCTGCTGCACCCAGCCCTCGGTGCCGTACGCGGCGCACCGTTCGTGGTAGTACGCCACCAGCTCCGGCAGATGGGCGGAGGGGAACAGCGGCAGCCCCAGCCGGGCGGCGCGCCGGGCCGCGGCGCGTGAACCGCCGCCGACCAGCAGCGGCGGATGCGGCCTGGTGTACGGGCGCGGCGTCACGTGCACGGTGCGGCCCCGGTACCGGAACGGCTCGCCGCGCCAGGCGGTGAGCAGCGTCTCCAGCACCTCGTCCTGGAGAGCGCCGCGCCCCGCCCAGTCCCTGCCGAACGCGGCGTACTCCAGGGGGCGGTAGCCGAGCCCGGCGACGGTGATCAGCCGGCCGCTGCCGAGCAGGTCGAGCACGGCGAGGTCCTCGGCCAGCCGGAGCGGGTCGTGCAACGGCGTGAGCAGCGCGGAGAGCGTGACCGCGATCCGCCGGGTGGCGCCGAGCAGCGCCCCGGCGAAGACCAGCGGAGCGGGCATCCAGCCGTCGCCGGTGGCGTGGTGCTCCTCGGTCTGCACGGTGGTCACGCCCCGTGCGTCGGCGTGGGCGGCCATCTCCAGCGCCGCGCGGTGGCGGGCCGCGCAGGAGACGGGGGAGGAGTCGGGATCGACGAGATTGAGGCGCAGAACGGTGACGGGCGGCATGACGGCGTCCCCTTCGCCGGGTGGCGGGCGAAGGGGACAGTAGCTGACGAGGCGTCAGAATTCCAGGGCGGTGGCGGGCCGGTGCGCGGGGCGGTGGCGCGGGGCCGCGCCGGGACGTGGCGCGGGGGCGGTACGGGGCCGGGTGCCCCGCGCACCGCCCCGCCTCCGTCAGCCCTCCCGGAGCGGTATCCGGCAGCTGGTGGTCTCCTCGTCCCGGGCCGGGACGTTCTCCTTCGGGCGGGGCAGGACCGCGAAGAGGACGGCGGCCAGGAGGATCGTGGCTGCCCAGCCCAGGCCGTTGCGGCCGATCCAGGTGGTGGCCAGCGGGCCGGTGAACCACTGCACCTTCGTGAAGCACAGCCCCGCGGCCAGCGCCACGGCCCAGGCGGACATGGCCTGCCAGCAGAATCCGCCCACGTACCAGTAGCGGCTGCTGCGCCCGATGGTCATCAGACTGTCGGCGTCGTAGCGGACGGCGAGGGCGCGGCGCCGGGCCATGTCCACCGCGTAGACGCCGATCCAGGCGGAGAACGAGACCGCCAGCAGCGTCAGGAAAGTGATGAACTGCCCGATGAAGTCCTTGGCCACCAGCATCATGAACAACCCGCCCACCAGGCTGATGACGGCGTTGATGCTCACCGCCAGGGCGCGCGGCAACTTGACGCCCATGGTCTGCGCGGTGAAGCCGGCGGAGTACATCGACAGGCTGTTGATCAGCACCATCCCGACCAGCGCGGTGATCAGGTACGGCACCGCCAGCCAGTTCGGCAGGATGGTGCCGAGGAACGACATCGGGTCGGTGTTCTGCCCGGCCAGCTTCGGGTTGGACACCGCCATCACGCCGCCCATCAGCACCATCGGCACCAGCACCAGCGCGGCGCCGGAGACCGTGGCGCCGACGATCCGGCGGCCCGATGCGGAGTGCGGGAGGTAGCGCGCGAAGTCCGGGCCGGTGGGCACCCAGCTGATGCCGCCGGCGGCGATGGTGCCGATGCCCGCGACCACCATCGCGGTGGTGCCCGCCTTCTTCGCGAAGACCGCCTGCCAGTCCATGGTGGCGATCAGGTACACCAGCACCATCACGGTGAACGCGCCGAAGAGGTATGTGGAGTACCGGTTGCAGAGGTTGAGCGCCTTCCGCCCCATGCCGCTCACCAGGTACGTACAGGCGACGAAGGCGAGCAGCGTGAGGACGATCAGCAGGTTGTCGGCGCGGATGCCGAACAGCAGCCGCAACACCGTCAGCACCGCGTACGCGCCGGTGACGGCGTTGATCGTCTCCCAGCCGAAGCGGGCCACCCACAGGATCGCGCCCGGGAAGTAGTTGCCACGGACGCCGAACGCCGCCCGGGAGAGCATCGCGCCCGGCGCGCCGCCCCACTTCCCGGACACCGACAACACTCCGACCATGCCGAACGCCACCGTCGCGGCGATGGCAGCGACCAGCAGGACCTGCCAGAAGTTCAGTCCGTTGTTGACCACCAGCGCGGCGCCCATGGTCAGCAGGAGCACGCTGATGTTGGCGGCTACCCAGGTGGGGAAGAGTTCGCGGACGCGTCCGTGGCGTTCGCTGTCGGGGACGGGCTCGATGCCTCGGGTTTCGACGGCGCCCTCGGCTTCGGGGGTGGACGTGGTGCCCATGGTGCAGGTGTCTCCGTGCGCGGTTCTGGAGCGTCTCCAGGACAGCCGGGAGACGCGAGGCAGCGGCTTTGGTGCCCGGCCAGGTTCGGTCGCCAGGACTCTACGCGCGTTGCGCAGCCGTCCACCATCGTACTTTGATCCAAGTTCGTGCCGTACGTCCTGTTGGACCCCTCCATGAAACTGCAGCTCCACGCCGTCTGAGGGACCCTCCAACCGCTTCCCGCCACCCTGCTGACCAGCGATTTCCGGCCAGCCTCGAAAGAGGGGACGCGCGCCCGGCGCACCGGGGCGCGAGGCAGGGGCGCGAGGGGCGCACGGCGGTCACGGGATCGGCGCGTGCGGCCTCCGGGGACGGCAGGTGGCTGATACTGGGAGGGTTATGGAAATCGTCATCCTTGCTGTAGTCATCGCCGTGGTCGTGCTCGGCGCGATCAGCGGGCTCGTCGTCAGCGGCCGCAAGAAGAAGCAGCTGCCGCCGTCCCCGCCGGCCGCCCCCGTCACGCCCTCCGTCACCGCGCCGCCCGCAGAACCGCAGGTCGGTGAGGAAGCCGAGGCCCCGAGCGACGAAGCCCGTCGCACCATCGAAGACACCCCGCTGCCCGTCGCCGAGGCCCCCGAGGCCGAGGCGCCGGCCGCCGAACCTGAGGCCCTGACCGCCCCGGAGATCGAGGTCCCCGAGCCGACCGCCGGCCGCCTGGTGCGGCTGCGCGCCCGGCTCTCCCGGTCGCAGAACTCCCTCGGCAAGGGTCTGCTGACCCTCCTGTCCCGCGAGCACCTCGACGAGGACACCTGGGAGGAGATCGAGGAGACCCTGCTCACCGCCGACGTCGGCGTCGCCCCCACCCAGGAACTGGTCGAGCGGCTGCGGGAGCGGGTCAAGGTCCTCGGCACCCGCACCCCCGAAGACCTGCGCGCCCTGCTGCGTGAGGAGCTGCTCGCCCTCATCGGCACCGACACCGACCGCTCCGTGCACACCGCCAACGGCATCGGCAACGGCGGCGACGAGATCCCCGGCGTCGTCATGGTCGTCGGCGTCAACGGCACCGGTAAGACCACCACCACCGGCAAGCTCGCCCGGGTGCTGGTCGCCGACGGCAAGTCCGTCGTCCTCGGCGCCGCCGACACCTTCCGTGCCGCCGCCGCCGACCAGCTCCAGACCTGGGGCGAGCGCGTCGGCGCCCGCACCGTGCGCGGCCCCGAGGGCGGCGACCCCGCCTCCATCGCCTTCGACGCCGTCAAGGAGGGCATCGCCGAATCCGCCGACGTCGTCCTCATCGACACCGCCGGCCGGCTGCACACCAAGACCGGCCTCATGGACGAGCTGGGCAAGGTCAAGCGGGTCGTCGAGAAGCACGGCCCGGTCGGCGAGGTGCTGCTCGTCCTCGACGCCACCACCGGGCAGAACGGCCTGGTGCAGGCGCGGGTCTTCGCCGAGGTCGTGGACATCACCGGTGTGGTCCTCACCAAGCTCGACGGCACCGCCAAGGGCGGCATCATCGTCGCCGTCCAGCGGGAGCTGGGCGTCCCGGTCAAGCTCGTCGGCCTCGGTGAGGGCGCCGACGACCTCGCGCCGTTCGAGCCCGAGGCGTTCGTCGACGCACTGATCGGCGACTGACCACCGCACCCCGGCGACCGACGGCCCCCGGCACCCGCTCCCGTACGGAGCGCGGCGCCGGGGGCCGTCGCGTAGGGCGGACGCGCTACCCGGCCGTCGCCCGGCGGCCCGAGCGGTGGCAGACGTACGCGAGCATGCCCAGCAGCAGCCGGGCCTGCGGCGGGCGGGCCGCCGTCTCCAGGGACGGCGGGCGGAGCCAGCGCACGGGGCCGTCCGCGCCGAGGTCCGACGGGGGAGCGGTGAGGTGGTCGCCCTGCCCCAGGGGGCGCAGGTCGAGCGCCGCGTCGTCCCAGCCCGTCCGGTAGAGCAGCCCCGGCAGTCCGGCGGCCGCCCCCGGCGCGACGAAGAACTGCGCGCGCCCCGTGGGCGTCAGCGCCACCGGGCCGAGCGGCACCCCCATCCGCTCCAGCCGCGCCAGCCCGCACCGGCCCGCCGCCTCCGGTACGTCGAGCACGTCGAACGACCGCCCCACCGGCAGCAGCACCGCCGCCCCCGGCGTCCGCGACCAGGCGGCCGCGACCGTCTCCAGGGAGGCGCCCGCCGCGATCTCCGCGCCGAAGGAGAGCGGATGCGCACCGGGCGCCGGGCAGGCGGACACCCCGCAGGAGCACTCCAGGCGCCCGCCGCCGGTCCGCGCCGCCCGGGCACCGGGCACGACGTCCCAGCCCCACAATCCCGTGTATTCGGCCACCGTGGTGCTCTCGGGTGCGCGCACGCGGCGCCTGGCACCGATGTCCCGGATGCCGCCGATCGTGAAACCCATGCCCCCTCCAACGGGTGGTGTGTTGCTGTGGTTACGAGCCGCCCCGGGCCCCGGAGCGGCCGTGGTGCCCCGCCGCACGGGGCGCCGGAGCGCCGCAGTGACGCTCCGTCGACGGGGCGCGGACGCCCCGCGGCACGCCCTCGGAGCGGGGGCGCGCCACGGAGCGTGGTCCGCGGCGCGCGCGCCGTCACGCGCATCGCTCCGTCGGGTCGCGCCCGACCTGTGTCAAGTCAATCGCGCGGAGCGGACCGGCAGTTCATTCGAAGGGGTGGCGAATGGTGGCGTTTCCGTGAGCGGCCTCGCGGAGAGCGTGATCGTACGATTACTTTCGGTGCGCGAAGCCGGGGGTGCCGTCCGGGGCGGCCCCGCGGGTGACCGGACCGCCCGGAGCGGTGGCCGGAATGCGCGACCTGCCGGGACCGGCCGGGCAGGATGCCTCAACAAGCCGGATCCTGCACGGGATTCGCGTCGGGCGACACACGGTTGGGGGCGTTACCAGTGGGCGGCAACGGCAGCGGAACTGCCGAGAAGCGTCCCAACACGCAGTTGGGATCGTGGTTCGTGCGCAGCGGCTGGTCCAAGGGCGAGCTGGCCCGTCAGGTCAACCGCAGAGCCCGTCAGATGGGCGCGCACCACATCAGCACCGACACCTCCCGCGTCCGCCGCTGGCTCGACGGCGAACAGCCGCGTGAGCCCATCCCGCGCATCCTGTCCGAACTCTTCTCCGAACGCTTCGGCTGCGTCGTCGGCGTCGAGGAGCTGGGGCTGCGCGCCGCACACCGCTCCCCGTCCGCCTCCGGCGTCGACCTGCCCTGGGCCGGACCCCAGACCACCGCCCTCCTCGGCGAGTTCTCCCGCAGCGACCTGATGCTGGCGCGCCGCGGCTTCCTCGGCACCTCCCTCTCCCTCGCCGCCGGACCGTCCCTCGTCGAGCCGATGCAGCGCTGGCTGGTGCCGGTCCCCCCGGCCCCGGGCGCCGCCCCGGAGCCCGAGCCCCTCCGCGACCGCAGCCGCCGCGCCCGCCTCTCCGTCCCCGAACTCGACCTGCTGGAGGCGACCACCGCCATGTTCCGGCAGTGGGACGCCCAGTGCGGCGGGGGGCTGCGCCGCAAGGCCGTCGTCGGGCAGCTCCACGAGGTCACCGAACTCCTCCAGGAGCCGCAGCCCGCCCACGTCGCCACCCGGCTCTTCAAGGTCGCCGCCGAACTCTCCCAGCTCGCCGGCTGGATGAGCTACGACATCGGCCTCCAGCCCACCGCCCAGAAGTACTTCGTCCTCGCGCTGCACGCCGCCAAGGAGGCCGGCGACCGCCCCCTGGGCGCGTACATCCTCTCCAGCATGGGCCGCCAGATGATCCACCTCGGCCGGCCCGACGACGCGCTGGAGCTGATCCACCTCGCGCAGTACGGCAGCCGCGACACGGCCACCGCCCGCACCCAGGCCATGCTGTACGCGGTGGAGGCCCGCGCCTACGCCGGGATGGGGCGCCCCAGCAAGGTCAAGCGCGCCGTCCGCATGGCGGAGGAGACCTTCGAGGACGTGCTGCCCCGGGAGCCCGAGCCCGACTGGATCCGCTTCTTCTCCGAAGCCGAGCTGAACGCCGAGAACGCCCACTCCTACCGCGACCTCGCCTATGTCGCCGGGCGCAGCCCCACCTACGCCGCCCTCGCCGCGCCGATCATGGAGCGCGCCGTCGAACTCTTCGCCAAGGACGCCGAGCACCAGCGCTCGTACGCCCTCAACCTCATCGGGATGGCCACCGTCCACCTCCTCCAGCGCGAGCCGGAGCAGTGCGCCGTGCGGGCCGGGCAGGCCATACCGTTCGCCCAGCAGGTCCGCTCCGAGCGGGTCAACACCCGGCTGCGGAAGACCGTCGACACCGCCGCCCGCGACTTCGGCACCGTCGCGGAGGTGATCCACCTCGGCGAGGAGCTGGCCCGCCGCCTCCCCGAGGCCGAGGCCGTCTGACGACGCCGAGGCCGCACGACACCGGCCGCGGCGCCACCCCGTACAACCCGACTCGGCTTCCCCACGCCAGGTCCGCGGGTGGCGCCGCGGCCGGCCCGCGTCCGGGGCCTCCGCACGGCCCCGTTCACCGCCGTGTAACACCGGCGACGCCTTCGTCACGGCGGCGAAACACCCGCGGGCCGTGGCCGAAACCCTGCTGCGTCAGCCTCGTCAGGAACGACGGCCCACCCCCCCCACGCCACCCGCACGGGCCGCATCGACGACGGGAGACGCCGATGCCACCGGGCATCCAGACCCTCGCAGACGGGCTCGCGGCCAAGGCCACCCTGAGCCCGGCCGACACCGGCTTCATGCTCCTCTGCTCCGCCCTCGTCATGGTGATGACGCCGGGCCTGGCCTTCTTCTACGGCGGCATGGTGCGCGTCAAGAGCGTCCTCAACATGCTGATGATGAGCTTCGTCGGCCTCGGCATCGTCACCGTCCTGTGGGTCCTCTACGGCTTCGGGCTCGCCTTCGGTAACGACCACGGCGGAATCATCGGCTGGCGTAGCGACTTCGCCGGACTCGGCGGCATCGGCCTGACCGAACTGTGGGGCACCAGCGGCATCCCCGTATACGTCTTCGCCGTCTTCCAGCTGATGTTCGCCGTGCTGACGCCCGCGCTGATCAGCGGGGCCCTCGCCGACCGGGTCAAGTTCACCGCGTGGGCGCTCTTCACCGCCCTGTGGGTCACCGTCGTCTACTTCCCCGTGGCGCACTGGGTGTGGGGCGAGGGCGGCTGGCTCTTCCGGCTCGGTGTCATCGACTTCGCCGGCGGCACCGCCGTCCACATCAACGCGGGTGCCGCGGCGCTCGGCGTCCTCCTCGTCGTCGGGCGGCGCATCGGCTTCCGCAAGGATCCGATGCGCCCGCACAACCTGCCCCTGGTGATGCTCGGCGCCGGACTGCTCTGGTTCGGCTGGTTCGGCTTCAACTCCGGCTCCTGGCTGGGCAACTCCGACGGCGTCGGCGCCGTCGCGTTCGTCAACACCCAGGTCGCCACCGCCGCCGCGATGCTCGGCTGGCTCGCGTACGAGAAGCTGCGCCACGGGGCGTTCACCACGCTGGGCGCCGCCTCGGGGGCGGTCGCCGGACTCGTCGCCATCACCCCGGCGTGCGGCGCCGTCAGCCCGCTCGGCGCCCTCGCCGTCGGCGCCGTCGCGGGCGTCCTGTGCGCCCTGGCCGTCGGCCTCAAGTACAAGCTCGGCTACGACGATTCGCTCGACGTCATCGGCGTCCACCTCGTCGGCGGTGTCGTCGGCTCCCTCCTCGTCGGCCTCTTCGCCACCGGCGGCGTGCAGTCCACCGCCCGCGGCCTCTTCCACGGCGGCGGCCTCGGCCAACTCGGCAAGCAGACCCTCGGCGTGGTGGCCGTCCTCCTCTACTCCTTCGTCGTCAGCTACGCCCTCGCCAAGGGCGTCGACCGGCTGATGGGCTTCCGGGTCGCCGAGGACGAGGAGATCACCGGCGTCGACCGGACCGCCCACGCCGAGACCGCCTACGACTTCACCGGCGCGGGCGGCGGCGCCCACCGGGTACCGGCCGCGGCCCTCGGCGCCCTCGGCGGACCGGCACCCACACACGGCACGGACACGGAGAAGGTGGACGCATGAAGCTCATCACGGCGGTCATCAAGCCGCACCGTCTCGACGAGGTGAAGGAGGCGCTGCAGGCGTTCGGCGTGCACGGCCTGACCGTCACCGAGGCCCGCGGCTACGGCCGGCAGCGCGGCCACACCGAGGTCTACCGCGGCGCCGAGTACACCGTCGATCTCGTCCCGAAGGTCCGCATCGAGGTCCTCGCCGACGACGCGGACGCCGCCGCCCTCACCGACACCCTCGTGACCGCCGCCCGCACCGGCAAGATCGGCGACGGCAAGGTGTGGAGCGTGCCGGTGGACGAGGCGGTGCGGGTACGTACGGGGGAGAGGGGGGCGGATGCGTTGTGAGGGCGGGGCGGGGGCGGCGCCCGGCTGGTGCCGTTGCTCCGGGGCGCCGGCGGGGACCGGGCCTGTTGCGGGCCCCGGACCCTCCACGGGCCCCGGATCCGATGTGATGCCGGGGGCCGGCCCTGGCGCGGCTCCGTGCCGTTGCTCCGCTGCGGCCCCGTGCGGTGGCTCGGGCCTTGGCCTTGCTGCGGCCCCATGCCCTGCCTTGGACGTCGGCTCCGGCTCGGGCGTCGGCCTTGATGCGTCCCCATGCCCCGGCTCGGCCTCGGCCTCGGGCGTCGGCTCCGGCTCCGCCCCGTGCCCCGCCCCGTCCACTCCGGCCGACGACTACCCCGCCGCCCGCCTGCGCCTCCTCGGCGACGCCGGTATCTCCGGCCCCGGGCGCCGGGCCGCCCTCGCCCGGCTCACCGACGGCTGGCTCGGTGCGTTGTTCGCCGACGCGGTGGCCGACACCGGGGTGGCCGGGGCGGCGCTCGTCGCGGTCGGTGGCTACGGGCGGGGCGAACTCTCCCCTCGCAGCGACCTCGACCTCCTGCTGCTCCACGACGGCCGGGCGGCCGCGCCGGACCTGGCCGCGCTCGCCGACCGGCTCTGGTACCCGGTCTGGGACCACGGCCTCGACCTCGACCACGCCGTCCGCACCCCGGCTCGGACCCGCGCCGCCGCCCGCGCCGACCTCAAGGTGCAGCTCGGCCTCCTCGACGCCCGCCACCTCGCCGGTGACCGGGACCTCACCGACGCACTGCGCACCACCGCCGCCGCGGACTGGCGCGCCGCCGCCCCCGCCCGCCTGCCGGAACTCCACGCCCTGGGGCGCGCCCGCGCCGCGCGCCACGGCGACCTCCGCCACCTCCTCGAACCCGACCTCAAGGAGGCCCGCGGCGGACTGCGCGACGCCACCGCGCTACGCGCCGTCGCCGCCTCCTGGATCGCCGACGCCCCACGCGACGGCCTCGAAGCCGCCCGCAGCCGCCTCCTCGACATCCGCGACGCCCTCCACCTCGCCACCGGCCGCGCCACCGACCGCCTCACCCTCCAGGAACAGGACCAGGTCGCCGCCGCCCTCGGCCTCCCGGACGCGGACGCCCTGCTCCGCCGCGTCTACCAGGCCGCCCGCACCCTGGCCTACGCCGCCGACACCACCTGGCGCGAGACCGACCGGATACTGCGCGCCCGCTCCGTACGCCCGGTGCTGCGCGGTCTGCTCGCCGGGGGCCGCGCCGCCGCACGGGGCGAGCGCACCCCGCTCGCGGAGGGCGTCGTCCTGCACGACGGAGAGGCCGTCCTCGCCCGCACCGCCCGGCCCGAGCGCGACCCCGTCCTCGGCCTGCGCGCCGCGGCCGCCGCCGCCCGGGCCGGCGTGCCGCTCTCCCGGCACGCCGCCCGCCGCTGTGCCGCCGCGGCCGCCGGTCACCCGCTGCCCGCACCGTGGCCGGCCGCGGCGCGCGAGGCGTTCGTCACGCTCCTCGACGCGGGCGCCCCCACCGTCACCGTCTGGGAGACCCTGGAGGCCGAGGGCCTGCTCACCCGGCTGCTGCCGGAGTGGGAACGGGTCCGCTGCCTGCCGCAGCGCAACGCCGTCCACACCTGGACCGTCGACCGCCACCTCGTCGAGACCGCGGTCCGCGCCGCCGCGCTCACCCGCCGCGTCGACCGGCCCGACCTGCTGCTCGTCGCGGCCCTCCTGCACGACCTCGGCAAGGGGCTGCCCGGCGACCACGCGGCGGCCGGTGCGCCCCTCGCCCGCGCCGTCGCCGCCCGCCTCGGCTTCGGCGCCGACGACACCGCCGTCCTCGCCACGCTCGTCCGCCACCACCTGCTGCTCGTCGAGACCGCCACCCGCCGCGACCTCGACGATCCCGAGACCGTGACCACCGTCGCCGCGGCCGTCGGCACCGCCCGCACCCTCGGCCTGCTGCACGCCCTCACCGAGGCCGACGCCCGCGCCACGGGGCCCGCCGCATGGAGCGCCTGGCGCGGTGCGCTCGTCGACGGCCTCGTCGCCCGCGTCGCCGCCCGCCTCGCCGGCGCCCCCGTACCGGACGGCCCCGCCACCCGCGCCCCCACCGCGGAGGAGAACCACCTCGCCGCCGAGGCCGCCCGCACCGGTGACCCCGTACTCACCCTCCGCGCCGAGAACGCCGAGAACGCCGAGAACGCCGCGCACGCGGCGGCGGGGGCGGGGCCGCACGGGGCACCAGGCGAGGGCCCCATGCCAGGCCCCATGCCAGGCCCCATGTCAGGCCCCATGCCCGGCCCCACGTCCGGCCCCACCTCAGGCCCCGCCCCCGGCCCCACGCGACCCGGCACCGACCCCGGCGCCCCCGAACCGCTCGGTGCCGCGCTTCTCCTCGCCGTCCCCGCCGACCGCTGCCCGGACCCCGCCTCCGCGGCGCCCGCCACCGGTGTCCTCGCCGCCGCGGCCGGGGTCCTCGCCCTGCACCGGATCACCGTCCGCGCCGCCGACCTGCGCACCCTCCGCCCCGACGGCATCCGCCCGATCGCCCTGCTGACCTGGCGGATCGCCGCCCACTACGGGGCCCTGCCCCCGGCGGCCCGGCTCCGCGCCGACCTGATCCGCGCCCTCGACGGCACCCTCGACCTCCCCGCCCGCCTCGCCGCCCGCGAACGCGCCGCCCGGCCCCACGCCCCGACCGCCCCGCCGCCCACCGTCACCGTCGCCCCGGGCACCTCCCGCACCGCCACCGTCATCGACGTCCGCGCCCGCGACGCCCACGGCCTGCTGCACCGCGTCTGCCGGGCCCTCGAAACCGCCGGTGCCACCGTCCGCGCCGCCCGCGTCGCCACCCTGGGCACCAGTGCCGTCGACGCCTTCTACCTCACCGACGGCGCGGGCGCCCCGCTCACCGGGGAACGGGCCCGCGCCGCCGCCCGCGCCGTGCGCCGCGCCCTGGACTGACGCGTCCGGCACCGGACCCGGCGGCCCGGAGTGGCCCGGTTGCCGGGCCGGATACCCTAGGAGTCGACTGCCTTACGCCCCCGACCCCGAGGAACGACGACCGCCGTGTTCGATACGCTTTCCGACCGCCTGGCGAGTACCTTCAAAAACCTCCGGGGCAAGGGCCGCCTCTCCGAGGCCGACATCGACGCCACGGCGCGCGAGATCCGTATCGCCCTCCTCGAGGCCGACGTCGCGCTGCCCGTCGTCCGCGCCTTCATCAAGCAGGTCAAGGAGCGCGCCACCGGCTCCGAGGTCTCCCAGGCGCTGAACCCGGCCCAGCAGGTCATCAAGATCGTCAACGAGGAGCTGGTCGGCATCCTCGGCGGTGAGACCCGCCGCCTGCGCTTCGCGAAGACCGCGCCGACCGTCATCATGCTCGCCGGCCTCCAGGGCGCCGGTAAGACCACCCTCGCCGGAAAGCTCGGCCGCTGGCTCAGGACCCAGGGCCACACCCCGCTGCTCGTCGCCTGCGACCTCCAGCGCCCCAACGCCGTCAACCAGCTCTCCGTCGTCGCCGAGCGCGCCGAGGTGGCGGTCTACGCCCCCGAGCCCGGCAACGGCGTCGGCGACCCGGTCAAGGTCGCCCAGGACTCGATCGAGTTCGCCCGCGCCAAGCAGCACGACGTCGTCATCGTCGACACCGCCGGCCGTCTCGGCATCGACCAGGAGCTGATGCAGCAGGCCGCGGACATCCGCGACGCCGTCAAGCCCGACGAGGTCCTCTTCGTCGTCGACGCGATGATCGGTCAGGACGCGGTCAACACCGCCGAGGCCTTCCGCGACGGCGTCGGCTTCGACGGCGTCGTCCTCTCCAAGCTCGACGGCGACGCCCGCGGTGGTGCCGCGCTCTCCATCGCGCACGTCACCGGCAAGCAGATCATGTTCGCCTCCAACGGCGAGAAGCTGGACGACTTCGACGCGTTCCACCCGGACCGCATGGCGTCCCGCATCCTCGGCATGGGCGACATGCTCAGCCTGATCGAGAAGGCCGAGCAGACCTTCAGCCAGGCCGAGGCCGAGAAGATGGCGGCCAAGCTCCAGAAGGGCCCCAAGGAGTTCACGCTCGACGACTTCCTGGCCCAGATGGAGCAGGTCAGGAAGATGGGCTCGCTCTCCAAGCTGCTCGGCATGCTGCCCGGCATGGGGCAGATGAAGGAGCAGATCAACAACCTCGACGAGCGCGAGGTCGACCGCACCGCCGCGATCATCAAGTCGATGACCCCGGCCGAGCGCCACGAACCGACGATCATCAACGGCTCGCGCCGCGCCCGTATCGCCCGGGGTTCCGGCGTCGAGGTCAGCGCGGTCAAGAACCTCATCGAGCGGTTCTTCGAGGCGCGCAAGATGATGTCGAAGATGGCCCAGGGGGGCGGCATCCCCGGGATGCCGGGCATGCCCGGGATGCCCGGCGCGGGCGGCGGCGCCAAGAAGAAGAAGCAGGCCAAGCAGGCCAAGGGCAAGCGCAAGAGCGGTAACCCGATGAAGCGCAAGGCCGAGGAGGCGGCGGCCGCGGCCCGCCGCGAGGCCGCCCAGAACGGCAACCCGCTCGGCCTGCCCCCCGGTGGCGGCGCCGACGCCCAGAACTTCGAACTCCCCGAGGAGTTCAAGAAGTTCATGGGCTGACCCCAGGTCCTCCGCCCGGGCCCCCGCCGTACGCACACGGCGGGGGCCCGCGCACTCCCGGCCGCGTACGGCGCCCTCCGTCCCGCGCCGTGCGACGGCGTACGCCGTACGGATTACGCGGGGGTACGCACCGGCTTGCGGGCCCCTGTGCGCCTTGGGCGCGGGACGGGGTACCCGCCCCCGGCGCGCGCCATGGCACGAAACTGACTGGTACGTGCAAATTATTTGGGATGGCCCGGAATCGGAACACCGGGCGGCCCCGGCTCGTTGTCACGACGTGAGCACGACACCGCCTGTTCTCGCCGCCGAACTGGCGCTCGCCTGGGCCGATATTCAACGGCACCACCCCGAGCTGCCGGATCTGGCCGCGCCCGAGTCCCTGATCGGAGAGTCGTCGTCCGCCTGTGGCGCCGAGCTCTCCTTCGAACGGCTGCTCCACGAGGCAGTCCACGGCATCGCCGCCTCCCGCGGCATCCGCGACACCTCCCGTGCGGGCCGCTACCACAACCGCCGGTTCCTCGCCGTCGCCGAGGAGCTGGGCCTGGACCATGCCGACGAGCCGCATCCCAGCAGCGGCTTCTCCCTGGTCACGCTCAGCCCCGAGGCCAGACGCCGCTACCGCCCCACCATCGAGCGGCTCGCCAGAGCCCTCAAGGCCCATACCGCCGCGACCGCCACCGACAGCGCCCGCAGCTTCCGCGGCCCGGCCGCCCGCCACGGTTCGTCCGGCGGCGGCGTCCGCGTCAAGGCCGTCTGCGACTGCGGACGCAACGTCCGGGTGGTCCCGTCCGTGCTGGCCCAGGCCCCGATCGTCTGCGGAGGCTGCGGCAAGCCGTTCCGGATCCCCGAGGTGGCCGCGGTCGGCTGACCGCACGGCGTGTGGCACAATGGACCGCTGTACTCGACAGTCGCACAGGACCCCTCTCTCCTCCGGCTGACGCGTCCATCGGGCATACCGAGTACCGCAACCCCACGTGGCATCCCGTTGTGCCCCACCACGTCAAGACCAGGAGACACCACTCCCGTGGCAGTCAAGATCAAGCTGAAGCGTCTGGGCAAGATCCGCGCGCCTCACTACCGCATCATCATCGCCGACTCGCGTACCCGCCGTGACGGCCGCGCGATCGAGGAGATCGGTCTGTACCACCCGGTGCAGAACCCCTCCCGCATCGAGGTCGACTCCGAGCGTGTCCAGTACTGGCTGGGTGTCGGCGCGCAGCCGACCGAGCCCGTCATGGCCATCCTGAAGGTCACCGGCGACTGGCAGAAGTTCAAGGGCCTGCCCGCCCCGGCGCCGATGAAGGTCGCCGAGCCGAAGGCCGACAAGCGCGCCCTCTTCGAGGCGGCCGCCAAGGCGTCCGGCGACGAGCCGAAGGGTGAGGCCATCACCCCCAAGGCGAAGAAGGCCGACAAGAAGGCGGACGAGGCTGCGGCCGAGTCCACCTCTGAGTCCACCGAGGCCTGAGCGTGCTCGAGGAGGCTCTTGAGCACCTCGTCAAGGGCATCGTCGACAATCCCGACGACGTCCAGGTAGCCTCGCGCACCCTGCGTCGTGGGCGTGTGCTGGAGGTCCGGGTCCACCCCGACGACCTCGGCAAGGTGATCGGCCGCAACGGCCGCACCGCCCGCGCCCTGCGGACCGTCGTGGGCGCTCTCGGTGGACGGGGCATCCGCGTCGACCTCGTCGACGTGGACCAGGTCCACTGAACAGTTGAACACCGGCTCGGGCCGGGGAGGGCTCTCGGGCCGTCCCCGGCCTTTGTCGTCGGCGCCGGCGCCCCGTACCCCACGGGTGCCCGGCGCCACCGGAATCGGCAACATCACGCGCGCCGCCGCAGTGGCCGCGCGCAAGCGGCGGCGGATCGGCCGCAGAGAGGCAACACCGTGCAGCTGGTAGTCGCGCGGATCGGCCGCGCCCACGGCATCAAGGGCGAGGTCACCGTGGAGGTGCGTACCGACGAGCCCGAACTGCGGCTCGCGCCCGGAGCCGTCCTGGCCACCGACCCGTCCGCGGTCGGACCGCTCACCATCGAGACCGGCCGGGTCCACAGCGGCCGGCTGCTGCTGCGCTTCGCCGGTGTTGCCGACCGGACGGCCGCCGAGGCCCTCCGCAACACCCTGCTGATCGCGGAGGTCGACCCCGAGGAGGTCCCCGAGGACCCCGAGGAGTTCTACGACCACCAGCTGATCGACCTCGACGTCGTCACCCGGGACGGCACCGTCGTCGGCCGGATCACCGAGGTCTCCCACCTGCCCTACCAGGACCTGCTCGTCGTCGGGCGGCCCGAGGGCGGTGAGGTGCTGATCCCGTTCGTCGCCGAGATCGTCCCGGAGATCGACCTGGAGGAGCAGCGCGCGGTCATCGACCCGCCGCCCGGCCTCCTCGACGACGCGCAGGCCGAGGTCGCCAGCAGCCGTGAGGACAGCTGATGCGCCTCGACGTCGTCACGATCTTCCCCGAGTACCTCGAACCGCTGAACGTCTCGCTCGTCGGCAAGGCGCGCGCCCGCGGCCAACTCGATGTGCGCATCCACGACCTGCGGGACTGGGCGCACGACAAGCACAACACCGTCGACGACACCCCCTACGGCGGTGGACCCGGCATGGTCATGAAGCCGGAGCCGTGGGGCGAGGCGCTGGACGCGGTCCTCGCCTCCGGTGAGGGCGAGCCCGTCCTCGTCGTCCCGACGCCCAGCGGCGAACCGTTCACCCAGCAGCTCGCCGTCGAACTCTCCGCCAAGCCCTGGCTGGTCTTCACCCCGGCCCGCTACGAGGGCATCGACCGCCGCGTCATCGAGGAGTACGGCGACCGGCTCGACGTCCGCGAGGTCTCCATCGGCGACTACGTCCTGGCGGGCGGTGAGGCGCCGGTCCTGGTGATGGTCGAGGCCGTCGCCCGGCTGCTGCCCGGCGTCCTGGGCAACGCCGCCTCCCACCAGGACGACTCCTTCGCGCCCGGCGCGATGGCCGACCTGCTGGAGGGGCCGGTCTACACCAAGCCGCCCGAGTGGCGCGGCCGCGGCATCCCCGACGTGCTGCTCAGCGGCCACCACGGCAAGATCGCCCGCTGGCGCCGGGACGAGGCGTTCCGCCGCACCGACCGCAACCGTCCGGACCTGATCGAGCGGGCCGACCCCGCCGCGTTCGACAAGAAGGACCGCGAGCTGCTGTCGATCCTGGGGTGGGCCCCGGGCGAGGACGGCCGATTTGGGCGGACCGACCAGGCCGTGGAAGAATAGGCCGCTGCTGTGTGCGTCCGGCGCGCGCCCCTGCCACAGGGGGAACGACGCCCGCCCGGCGGAACGGCATCCGAACATCATCTCCGAATTCCCGTTGATGACCTGTGGCATCAGCGAAGAAAGCAGTAGGTCATGCACCTTCTCGACTCCGTCGACTCCGCGTCGCTGCGCAGCGACATCCCGGCCTTCCGCCCGGGTGACACCGTCAACGTCCACGTCCGCGTCATCGAGGGCAACCGCTCCCGTGTGCAGCAGTTCAAGGGCGTTGTCATCCGCCGCCAGGGCAGCGGCGTGCGCGAGACCTTCACGGTCCGCAAGGTCAGCTTCTCCGTCGGCGTCGAGCGCACCTTCCCCGTGCACACCCCGATCGTCGAGAAGATCGAGCTGGTGACCCGCGGTGACGTCCGCCGCGCCAAGCTGTACTACCTCCGTGAGCTGCGCGGCAAGGCCGCGAAGATCAAGGAGAAGCGCGACAACTGAGTCCGCACGCCGGGCCGTCCTCCCTGGTGAGGGCCCCGGCACCCGGCTCACGTACGGTGCCCGGAACCGGCCGGATAGGCTCACGTTCCGATGGACACCGACGCACAGCTCCCGGAGCGCGACCGCACCCCCGTCCCCGACCAGGGACAGGAGGAGCGGTCGCGCTCCGCGCGTTTTCCCGGCGCCGCCCGCTTCCGCCTCCGGCCGCTGCCGCTGCTGGCCTGTTGTGTGGCGTTCGTGCTGCTGCTGAGCGCCTTCGTCGTCCAGCCGTTCCTCATCCCGAGCACGTCGATGCAGGACACCCTGGAGGTCGGCGACCGGGTGCTGGTCAACAAGCTCGCCTACCGTTTCGGCGGTGAGCCCCGGCGCGGCGACGTCGTCGTCTTCGACGGCACCGGGTCTTTCGTTCACAGGGAGACGGAGGAGAATCCCGTGACGGGCCTGCTGCGCGGAGCCGGCGCGGCGGTGGGCCTGGCCCGTCCTGCCGACACCGACTACGTCAAGCGCGTGATCGGGATCGGAGGGGACAGGGTGACCTGCTGCGACAAACGGGGGCGGATCAAGGTGAACGGTGAGCCCGTGACCGAGGGCTATGTGTATCCGGGGGATGCCGCGTCGTCGGTGCCCTTCGACATCGTGGTTCCGGCGGGAAAGCTGTGGGTGATGGGGGACCACCGGTCGCGGTCCCGGGACTCCCGCGACCATCTCGGTGAGGAGGGCGGCGGCACCGTCCCCGTCGACAAGGTGATCGGCCGGGCCGACTGGATCAGCTGGCCGGTGAGCCGCTGGACGGGCCTGGACCGGCCGCCGGCGTTCTCCCGGGTGCCCGCCCCGGCAGGCTCCCATGGGTAACCGGGCGCGTCCACGGCACGGCAAGTCGCCGGACGGCGGCGGTACGACCGGGGCGGACGAGGGCCCGGTGACCGGGGGCCGGGCCGAGCGGCGGCGTCAGGCGCGCCGCATCAAACGCCGCAGACGCCGCTCGTACCTCAAGGAAATACCCATCCTGATCGCGGTGGCGCTGGCCATCGCGCTGGTCCTGAAGACGTTTCTGGTCCAGGCGTTCGTGATTCCGTCCGGCTCCATGGAGCAGACGATCCGGATCGGGGACCGGGTGCTGGTCGACAAGCTCACCCCGTGGTTCGGCTGGCAGCCCGAGCGCGGCGATGTCGTCGTCTTCAAGGATCCCGGCGGCTGGCTCAAGGGCGAGCAGACGCAGAAGGCCGCGGATCCGGCCGGGGTGAAGCAGTTCAAGGAGTTCATGACCTTCATCGGTCTGCTGCCCTCGGCCGACGAACAGGACCTGATCAAGCGGGTCGTCGCGGTCGGTGGAGACACCGTCAAATGCTGCGACGCACAGCACCGCGTCACCGTCAACGGCACCCCGCTGACCGAGCCGTATCTGCACCCCGGCAACCCGCCGTCCGAGATGGCGTTCTCGGTGAACGTGCCCACCGGTCGGATTTTCGTCATGGGTGACCACCGCTCCGACTCCGCGGATTCGCGCTTCCATCTCGACGAGGCGTACCGTGGCACGGTTTCCGAGGACAACGTCGTCGGGCGGGCCGTCGTCATCGCCTGGCCGTTCGCCCACTGGCGGCGCCTGGAGGAGCCCGACACCTTCGCGAACGTGCACGACGCGCCGGGCGCGAAGGCGGCGGGCACGGCGGGCCCGCATAGGGTGTTGCCCGAGTCTTTGACCCCACTCCCGACCCCTGCGGAACTCCCGCTCGTTATGGGAGTGATGGGCCTGCACCGGTTGACGGGTGGGCGAGAGCGCGGAGTAAGGAGTGGATGTGGGGGACTTGGCGGTCGGCGCGCGGTCCGGATCCGGAGAGCCCGAAGAACCGGCGGGGCACGGTGAGGCCGCGCCGGCGGGGTCCGTGCATCTCGCGCAGCCACAGCAACAGCCACCATACGAAGGACAGGCACCACCGGCGGCCCGGCGGCCCGCCGAGGACGAGGAGAAGGACGGCGTGAAGAAGGCCAAGAAGCAGCGCGCCTTCTGGAAGGAGCTGCCGATCCTCGTCGGTATCGCGCTGATCCTCGCCCTGCTGATCAAGACGTTCCTGGTGCAGGCGTTCTCCATCCCGTCCGACTCGATGCAGGACACCCTGCAGCGCGGTGACCGGGTGCTGGTGGACAAGCTCACGCCGTGGTTCGGCTCCAAGCCGGAGCGTGGCGAGGTCGTCGTCTTCCACGACCCGGGCGGCTGGCTCAACGAGACGCCGACGCCCGAGCCCAACCCCGTCCAGAAGGTCCTCAGCTTCATCGGTCTGATGCCGTCCGCCGAGGAGAAGGACCTGATCAAGCGGGTCATCGCGGTCGGCGGCGACACCGTCGAGTGCCACGGCACCGGACCGGTCAAGGTCAACGGCAAGGCGCTCAAGGAGGACTCGTTCATCTTCCCCGGCAACACGCCGTGCGGTGACCGCGCCTTCGGACCGATCCACGTCCCCAAGGACCGCATCTGGGTCATGGGCGACCACCGCGACGACTCCCTCGACTCGCGCTACCACCAGAACCTCAAGGGCGACGGCACGGTCTCGGTGGACGAGGTCGTCGGCCGCGCGTTCACCATCGCCTGGCCGATCAACCGCTGGTCGACGCTGCCGGTGCCGGACACCTTCAAGCAGCAGGGCATCGACAAGGCCATGGCCGCCGCGCCCGCCGCGCTCGGGCTGGCCGGTGCCGTCCCGCTCGTCCTCTGGCGTCGCAAGAGGCTGACCGGAGAACGTACTCCCAGGTAGGGTGCCGTCCCAGATCTTCGACGCGGGCCCGCGCCCGCGGGGTGGGAGCGCTGGGATGGCCCGCAGCACCGAACACACCGACGGCCACGGCCGGACCACGGGCAGCACGCTGTCCGGTCTGGCCGTGGCCGTCGGCTGTCTCCTCTTCCTCGGCGGTTTCGTCTGGGCGGCGCTGGTGTACCGCCCGTACACGGTGCCGACCGACTCCATGTCCCCGACGATCGCGCCCGGCGCCCGGGTACTGGCCGAGAACGTCGACGGCTCCCGGGTACGCCGCGGTGACGTCGTCGTCTTCCGGGACACCGTCTGGGGCGACGTCCCCATGGTCAAGCGGGTGGCCGGGGTCGGCGGCGACACCGTCGCCTGCTGCACCAAGGGGAAGCTGACGGTCAACGGCACCCCCGTGGACGAGCCCTACCTCCAGAACCCGAAGCTCGCCTCGCCCACCGGCTTCAGCGCCAAGGTCCCCGACGGCCGCCTCTTCCTCCTCGGCGACCACCGCGGCGACTCCCTCGACTCCCGCTCCCACACCACCGACGGCGACGACGGCGCCGTCCCACGCGACGCGGTCCTGGGCCGCGTCGACGCCCTGGCCTGGCCTTTGAGCGGCATCGGCATGCTCGACCGCGCCGACGGATTCGCCGCGCTGCCCGGCGGCACCTCCACGCCCGGCCCGCTGCGCCCGCTGACCGCCGCCGTCGTTGTCGGCGCCGTCCTCATCCTGGGCGGCGCCGCGTACGGGCCCCTCGCCGCACGCCGCAACCGGGCGGCTCAGGCGGCACCCGCGGGCCCGGCGCCCGCGGCCGACGAGGAGCGGGCCCATGGCTGACGCGACGGAGAACGGCCTGCCCGGGGAGGCGCGTCAGGTGTCCCGGGTCATCCTCCTCGACCCCGACGACCGCATCCTTCTGCTGCACGGCTTCGAACCGGCACACCCGGAGCAGACCTGGTGGTTCACGCCCGGCGGCGGTCTGGAGGGCGCCGAGACCCATGAGGAGGCCGCGCTGCGCGAGCTGGCCGAGGAGACCGGCATCACCGGTGCCGCCCTCGGCCCGGTGCTCTGGCAGCGCCGCTGCTCCTTCCCGTTCGACGGCCGCCGCTGGGAGCAGGACGAGTGGTACTACCTGGCCCGCACGGAGCTCACCGCCACCGACACCCGGGGCCAGACCGACCTGGAGCGGCGCAGCGTATCGGGGCTGAGGTGGTGGACCGTGGCGGAACTGTCGGCGACCCATGAGACGGTGTACCCGACCAGACTCGCCGGGCTGCTGCGCACGCTGCTCGACGAAGGGCCCCCGAGTGCGCCGCTGGCCCTGGAGACCGAGCGGGCCTGACGCACAATAGGGGCACGCACGGCTGAAGGGGATCTGCCATGAGCGCCGAGGACCTCGAAAAGTACGAGACCGAGATGGAGCTGAAGCTCTACCGGGAGTACCGCGACGTCGTCGGGCTGTTCAAATACGTGATCGAGACCGAGCGACGTTTCTACCTCACCAACGACTACGAGATGCAGGTGCACTCCGTCCAGGGCGAGGTCTTCTTCGAGGTCTCGATGGCCGACGCCTGGGTGTGGGACATGTACCGCCCCGCTCGCTTCGTCAAGCAGGTCCGCGTCCTGACCTTCAAGGACGTGAACATCGAAGAGCTGAACAAGAGCGATCTGGATCTGCCGGGCAGCTGAGCGGAGGGCGGCGGGTCCGGACCGTCCCGGCGGGTCCGGACCGCCGGGACAGGGCCGCTGCGTCGGGGCACGCGGTGGGACACGTCCGCGGCGCCTGCCGGCGCATGGCCGAGAGCCCTGTGACCTGCGGCTGAGTGGCCGAGGTGGGCGGTCTCTCCCTATGACGGGCGCTGGCGCGGAGACGTGATCGGGGCTGCCGGGGCCGCTGGGATGGCCTGACACGGACGCCGCCGCCCCACGTCCGGGTGGCCGAGTTATCCACAGCCGGGCGGTTGTCCACCAAGATCCACTGCCTTCGGCCGGAGACGTCACAGTCGGTGCCGGAGGTGGTACCGCATGAACGTCATGCAGCACGGTTCGAGGAACACCCCGCGGCGGGTCCCGGGGAGCGACGGATGGCCCGCGGCGACGCCGGCCGGGGCGGCCGAGCCCGGGGGACCCGCGCCGGTCGGGCCGGCGCATCCGGCGTCCGGCGGGTCGGTGCGTCCCGGGCCCGCCCGGCCGGCGGAGGCGGGAGCCGCGGGGGACGGTCCGGTGGAGTCCGGGGCGGCTGCGCCGGGGCCCGGGGCCCGGATCAGCCCGCCCCCGGGTGCGCCGCCCGGCCCGGTGGGAGAGGCGGGACGAGGGGAGAAGGCTGCCGCCCGGCCCGGTCCGGGGCATGTCATCCGCACCGCTTCGGCGCCCGGTACGCCGCCCGGCCCGGCACACCGTTCGACGACCCGCGCCACCCCGCACCACCCGGGTGCCGACGGCCGGGACTCCGCGTCCGCCGACACCCCGGAGCCGCCCCCGGCCACCCGCACCGCGACCGCGGCGGGGTCACCGGGAGCCGCGGGCCGCGCTCCCGCCACCCGCCCGGACGGCGGCGCACGTACCGCTCGAACGCGCCCCCGGAAGCCGAGCGCCACCGCTGCTCCGGGGAGCCGCACCGCCGCTGCCCGGGGCCGCCGCGAAGGAGCGCGCCGCACCCCTGCCACACCGCCACCCCGGCCGGTCACCACACCGCGCCGCGCCCTGGGCCGGTACGGCGAGGACCTGGCGGTCCGCCGCCTCACCGCGAGCGGCATGGGCATCCTCGACCGGAACTGGCGGTGCCGGGAGGGCGAGATCGACATCGTCGCCACCGACGCCGACGCCCTCGTCATCTGCGAGGTCAAGACCCGCCGCGCCGGCGCCTACGAACACCCGATGGCCGCCGTCCGCCCCGACAAGACCCGCCGGCTGCGGCTCCTGGCGGAACGCTGGATGGAACGCCACGGCGGCCCACCGCCCGGAGGCGTCCGCATCGACGTCATCGGCATCCTCCTCCCGGCCCGGGGCGCCCCGGTCGTCGAGCACGTCCGGGGGGTGGCGTGAGATGGGTTTCGCCCGCACCTGCTCCGTGGCGCTCGTCGGCGTCGAAGGCGTCGTCGTCGAGGTCCAGGCCGACCTCGAACCGGGCGTCGCCGCCTTCACTCTCGTCGGACTCCCCGACAAAAGCCTCGTCGAGGCGAAGGACCGCGTCCGCGCCGCCGTCGTGAATTCCGGCGCCGAGTGGCCGCAGAAGAAACTCACCGTCGGCCTCAGCCCAGCCTCGGTCCCCAAGAGCGGCAGCGGCTTCGACCTCGCCGTCGCCTGCGCCGTCCTGGGAGCGGCCGAACGCCTCGACCCACGGGAGCTGACCGACCTGATGATGATCGGCGAACTCGGGCTCGACGGCCGGGTCCGCCCCGTCCGTGGCGTGCTGCCCGCCGTCCTCGCCGCCGCCGAAGCCGGATACCGCACCGTCGTGGTCCCCGAATGCACCGCGGCCGAAGCCTCCCTCGTCCCCGGCGTCGCCGTCCTCGGCGTCCGCAGCCTGCGCCAGCTCATCGCCCTCATCGCCGACGAACCGGTCCCCGACGAGGAGGAGGCCCCCCGGGAAGGCCGCCCCGACCCGCTGCTGGCCGGACTCGCCGTCCCCGGCACCGGCATCGCCGCCGGCCTGCCCGCCGGCGACCACGTCCCCGATCTCGCCGATGTCGCAGGTCAGCACAGGGCCCGCCGCGCCCTGGAGATCGCCGCGGCCGGACGCCACCACCTCTTCCTCAAAGGCCCGCCCGGCGCCGGGAAAACCATGCTCGCCGAACGCCTCCCGGGCCTGCTGCCGCCCCTGACACCCAAGGAATCCCTCGAAGTCACCGCCGTCCACTCCGTCGCCGGCACCCTCCCGCCGGGCCAGCCGCTCCTCGAACGACCGCCGTACTGCGCGCCCCACCACTCCGCCACGATGGCGTCCCTCGTCGGCGGCGGCACCGGACTGCCCCGCCCCGGAGCCGTCTCGCTCGCCCACCGCGGGGTGCTCTTCCTCGACGAGGCCGCCGAATGCAGCGCCCGTGTCCTGGACGCCCTGCGCCAGCCCCTCGAAGCCGGGCATGTCGTGGTGGCCCGCGCCGCCGCCATGATGCGGATGCCCGCCCGCTTCCTCCTCGTGCTCGCCGCGAACCCCTGTTCCTGCGGCCGGCACGGCACCCCGGGAGGCGGCTGCGAATGCCGCCCGTCCTCCGTCCGCAGCTACCGCGCCCGCCTCTCCGGTCCTCTCATGGACCGCGTCGACCTGCGCGTCACCGTCGAACCGGTCGCCCGCTCCGCCCTCGCCACCCTTGAGACCGGCGCCGAATCCAGCGCCACCGTCGCGGCACGGGTACGCGAGGCCCGCGCCCGCGCCGCCGCCCGCTACACCGGGACGCCCTGGACGACCAACAGCGAGGTGCCCGGCCATGAACTCCGCACCCGCTGGCACGCCCACCCCGGCGCGCTCGCCCAGGCCGAACGCGACCTGGAATCCGGCCTGCTCACCGCCCGTGGCCTCGACCGCGTCCTCCGCGTCGCCTGGACCGCCGCGGACCTCGCCGGACGCGGCCGTCCCACGGCCGAAGACGTCGCCGCGGCCCTAGAACTCCGCACCGGCGTCCTACGCGGCATCCCCACACCGCCGCCCACCCGCAGGCGCCCCCGCCCGGACGGAAAACACCTCCGACACCCCGACCCCGCCCAGGTGACGCCATGACCACACCCCAGCCGCCTCACCGGCCACACCGCCCGGCCGCCGGCGAACCCCGGACTCCCGGAACCACCACCCCCGAGCCCGCACCACCGCCCCCGGACCGCCCCACCCCGGAGCGCACCGCCCGCGCCGCCCTCAGCCGCATCATCGAACCGGGCGACCCCCGCACCGGACGCTGGCTGCGCGAACTGGGCCCCGTCGCCCTGTGGCACGCCCTCACCGGCGAGGGACCACCACCCACCGGCGCGAGCCGCACCGCACTCGACGGCCTGCGCCTGCGCGCCGCCCGCGCCGACCCCACGGCCGACCTCGCCACGGCAGCCGCCCTCGGAGCCCGGTTCCTCTGCCCCGGCGACGACGAATGGCCAGGCCAGCTCGACGACCTCGGCGACACCCGGCCCCTCGGCCTCTGGGTGCGCGGCAATGCGAACCTCCGCCTGTGGGCGCTGCGTTCCGTCGCCCTCGTCGGCGCCCGGGCGTGCACCGAGTACGGCGCCCACCTCGCCGCCACCCTGGGCGCCGGGCTCGCCGACCGCGGCTGGACCGTCGTCTCCGGGGCCGCCTACGGCATCGACGGCGCCGCCCACCGGGGCACCCTCGCCGCAGGCGGCGCCACCCTCGCCGTCCTCGCCTGCGGCATCGACCGCGCCTACCCCGCAGGCCACACCGAACTGATCGACCGCATCGTCCAACAGGGCCTGATCGTCGGGGAGTTACCGCCCGGCGCACACCCGACCCGCAGCCGGTTCATCCAGCGCAACCGCGTGATCGCCGCTCTCACCCGCGGCACCGTCGTCATCGAAGCCGCGCTGCGCAGCGGCTCCCTCGTCACCGCCCGCCGCGCGCAGTCCCTGGGCCGACTCACCATGGGCGTACCGGGGCCCGTCACCAGTGCACTCTCCGCCGGTGTGCATGAACTCCTGCGCGGTGAGGCCATGGTGGTCACCTCCGCCGACGAAGTTGTCGAGCACGCCGGCGCCATCGGCGACCTCGCCCCCGAACCACGCGGCCCGGTCCTCGCCCGCGACCTCCTCGAACCGGCCACCGCCCGCGTCCTGGAGGCCATACCGCCCCGCGGCAGGGCCGCCCTCACCGACATCGCCCGCGAATCCGGCCTCGCCCCGGACACCACCCACAGCAAACTCCACGAACTGTGCACGCTCGGATACGTCCGAAGATCCGGCACGCACTGGGAGTTCGTACGGCGCGGCGCCCCCGAAAGATCCCGGCGAGGCGGTACTTGACCTGGCGCGAACGGGTGAAAAGGTGAGGACAAGAACGCCGAATCCATATTTGGCATGCTTCAGCAGGCCAAACCGAACCGCAGGGAGAGGCTGATGTGGCACACGGGACACCGGAGACCCCGTCGGCCACGCCTCCCCGCCCGGCGCCCCACCTTCCCGACGCGCCGCGCGCAACGCCGGAGTCACGCCGCGGTGCGCCGCGCGCGGTAACCCTGGGGTGCGGGCAGCGGAACGTATCTGCGCACACCCGAACCGCACTCCCTCGCACACAGCGACGCTTCAGTCACGCTACGCTCACACCCGACCAGCCCGCCCACCCATCCACCCGTGTCCCGGCAGAACGGCTCAAGGCGACGAATGCCCCAGCACACCTCCGGTTCTGACCGCGCGGCAGTACCACCTGCCGCGCGCGCCGGCGTGCGCCCCGCCGCCCCCAGCGCGCTCGACGATCTGTGGCGCTCCTACAAGCGAACCGGCGACGAACGCCTGCGGGAACAGCTGATCCTGCACTACTCACCCCTCGTCAAATACGTCGCCGGGCGCGTCAGCGTCGGCCTGCCCTCCAACGTCGAGCAGGCCGACTTCGTCTCCTCCGGAGTCTTCGGACTCATCGACGCCATCGAGAAGTTCGAGCCCGAACGCTCCATCAAATTCGAGACCTACGCGATCACCCGCATCCGCGGCGCGATGATCGACGAACTCCGCGCACTCGACTGGATCCCCCGCTCCGTACGCCAGAAGGCCCGCGCCGTCGAACGCGCCTACGCAACCCTCGAAGCCCAGCTGCGCCGTACCCCCTCCGAGTCCGAGGTCGCCCGCGAGATGGGCATCTCCCTCGAAGACCTCCACGGCGTCTTCAGCCAGCTCTCCCTGGCCAACGTCGTCGCCCTCGAAGAACTCCTGCACGCCGGGGGCGACGGCGGCGAACGCCTCAGCCTGATGGACACGCTGGAGGACACCGCCGCCGACAACCCCGTCGAGATCGCCGAGGACCGCGAACTGCGACGGCTGCTCGCCCGCGCCATCAACACCCTGCCCGACCGCGAGAAAACGGTAGTCACCCTCTACTACTACGAGGGCCTGACCCTCGCCGAGATCGGCAACGTCCTCGGCGTCACCGAAAGCCGCGTCAGCCAGATCCACACCAAGTCCGTCCTCCAGCTGCGGGCCAAGCTCGCCGACGCGGGACGCTGAGCGGGGCGGGTGCCCGGACGGGGCGGACCCGCCGACAAGATGGGCGACCTCCCCGCCCGGCCCTCGGCCGGTCGGGCGGGACGCCGGTGCCGGGACGGCTGCCGGAGGCACGGGTCGCACCCGCCCTCGTAGCGGTACGCCCCGCCGTGCAGCCGACGCGGAGTGCCGCTCGGCGCCGCCCATCCGTAGAGTGGTCGGGTGCCCAGGATTCGAGCGGCCTCAGTGGCCGAGCACCGAACAATGCAGCGCGGCGCCCTCTTGGACGCCGCCCGCACCCTGCTGTCCGAAGGCGGAACGGAAGCCCTGACCTTCCCCGCACTCGCCGAGCGCACCGGCCTCGCGCGGTCGTCCGTGTACGAATACTTCCGCTCCCGCGCCGCCGTCGTCGAAGAGCTGTGCGCCGTCGACTTCCCGGTATGGGCGGCGGAGGTCGAGGCGGCCATGGAGCGCGCCGACACCGACGAAGCGAAGATCGAGGCATATGTACGACGCCAGCTCGCGCTGGTCGGCGACCGGCGGCACCGTGCGGTCGTCGCCATCTCGGCAGGTGAGCTGGACGCCGGGGCGCGGGAGAAGATTCGCGCCGCCCACGGCGGACTCATCGCCATGATTGTGGAAGCGCTCGCCGGCCTCGGCCACACCGAGCCCCGCTTGGCCGCCATGCTCCTCCAGGGCGTCGTCGACGCCGCCGTCCGCCGCATCGAACTCGGCGCCGCGGAGGACCCTGAAGTGATCACCGAGGCTGCGGTCTCCATGGCCCTGCGGGGGGTGGGGGGCTGAGGGGGAGGGGGTTGTTTGTTTCGGCCTTCTGGGGGCTTCCCCCGCCCCCTCCCTCCCGCCCGCCCCTCCCCGCCGCCTCCCCTCCCGCCGCACGCGTCAACCCGATGGCGCAGGTCACAGCCGCCTTGCCATCAGCTCACCGTCCCAGCGCTCAGGGCACGGTGCCCCGTCCTCCGGTGCGCTCCTGTGCGGTCGGCGCCTTCTTCCTGTCGGCGCGATTCTCCGCCGCACTCCGGTCCGTGGGGGCGGTCAGGAGATACGCAGCCCCGTTGAGCAGCACCTGCTGCTCAACCGACTCATGATCATCTTGCTGCACGCGGAGGTCTCGCGGCTCCTGCTCGTCCCGCTTCTTTGAGGCGTCGCCGTCCAGGGGCGTGTCCGGTGGAGTCGGCACACCGGTGAGAGGCAGAAGCCGCGACGGGCCGGTCCGCCGCATGTCCGGGGGGAGCAGTGTGAGCGGGTCGAGGTAGGTCTTCCCGCGCAAAAGGCCCCAGTGGAGGCATGTCTCGTGGCAGTGGAAAGGCCCCTGCTGAAGAACGCCCACCGGCTGCCCTGCGGCAACCCGGTCGCCCTTGCGTACCGAGGCGTGTACCGGCTCGTACGTGGTGCGGAGCGGGGGCTCCCCGGTGTCGGACAGCTGGACGGTGACCACGCCCCGGCCTGCGACGACCCCGGCGAACGCGACCTCACCGGGCGCGGCGGCCCGGACGGTCGTCCCGGGCGGCGCCGCCAGATCCACACCGCGGTGTCCTGGAGCCCAGGGAGCAGGCGGCGGCTCCCACCCGCGCAAAATCGTGGGCCGCGCCCCGGCTTCGCCGGCCACCGGCCAGGCACGGTCAGCGGCGGCAGGCGCCGGAGCCTCCGTTGCCTGCGGAGATGTGGGGCGGCCGGGCTCGGTAGACGGCTCATGCTCTCCCACACGTGACTCATGTTCTCCTGCACGGGCGGCCGCCACCCCGGTGAGCGCGGCGAGAGAGGCAAAGGCGGCGAACGCCACCAGAGCGGCGAGCACGCCTCTGGCCGAAGGGGCTGTGGCCTGCGAGGAAGGGCCATGCCCCGGGGGATGTGGCGCGCCGCACGACTGGGCGGGACCGGCCCCGGGCGCCTGCGCAAGGGGGCCCGCTGCGGGCGCTGAGCGACGCCCGTACCGGCATACGAGGTGCACATACCGTCCGAGGCCGAACGCGGCCAGTGCGCGAGACCGACCGCCGTGCGCCGTCGCGTCACGCAGGCGCGGTCGGCCCACCGACGTAGCGGCCGCGCCGAGTTGCCTGGCGGACGTCTCCCCTGCGGCGCTCCGGCACCGGAGGCTTGGATGGTGCCCGCTCGATCGTCCCGTCCGCGTGCGGCACCACGCCCCCAGCGGATCGAAGCGGCGCACGCGCGGCGGCCGACGGCTGCCGAGGCAGGGGGAAGGAAGATCTGGAGTACGGGGGCCGGACAGAGACGAGGGGCGGAGGCGGCCGGGCAGGACGCGGAGGCGGGGGAGAGCCGGGAGAAGTCGCATGGTTCGACCGTGATGCAGTCCGAGCGAGCGCGGGGATCTTGGGCCAGATCTGTGGGTAACCCGGCGTCTGTGGACAACCTCCTCACCCGATCCGGTGAGCGTCGGGCTCTCGGGGGCGCCTTCCCGCCCTCGGGTATTCCGCCGCGCCTCCGATGACGGCCCCCACTCAGTCCGGTGCCCTCCGACTGCCCGGCCACCTGGCAGCATCCGACCGCGCCCCCTCGCATGCCGGGCGCGCGCCCACACACCACGTGCCGTTACACCCACGCGCCCCACACCCGCACCGCGCACACCGCGACAGTCACGTCGTGGGCCCTCTCCCGCTCGCATGGGGCAGGAGAGAAACCCGGCGCCCCACGCGAGCGCCAGCCCGCGGACGGCCCCGGCCCCGACCCCGACCCCGCGCCCCATGCGCGAGAGCTGCCCCCCCCGCCCCATGCACCGTCCCGGTCCTCCCGAGAAGAACCATCGCGATCGCCGCGTCCCGACGGCCCCCGCTGTCCGCACTGCCGCGTCCGGCCATGGGGCCGCCGGGGCAGCCGGTGAGGCTCGGTGCAGGTGAGGCGGCACGGGGCGGCACCGAGCGAAAGGCGCGTGTCGCTGAGCGCGTCGGCCGTCCCGTACACTTCTGATGGCGATCCGGGTCACCGGGTCGACTTCGCACGCCCCGCCGCCAGTGCATCAGTCCCTATCGGGCCGCACGGTGGCCGCGCCCCTCGGTCCTCGGACGGTTCCGCAAGGTTCCCTCCCCGGCAGGCGCGTCGGGGCGTCAGGCACCGCGGCCGACCGGCCGCAGTGGAACCGAGAAACACAAGGAGAACGGCCATGGCCGTCGTCACGATGCGGGAGCTGCTGGAGAGCGGCGTCCACTTCGGGCACCAGACCCGCCGCTGGAACCCGAAGATGAAGCGTTTCATCTTCACGGAGCGCAACGGCATCTACATCATTGACCTGCTCCAGTCGCTGTCGTACATCGACCGCGCCTACGAGTTCGTCAAGGAGACCGTCGCCCACGGCGGCTCGGTCATGTTCGTCGGCACCAAGAAGCAGGCCCAGGAGGCCATTGCCGAGCAGGCGACCCGCGTGGGCATGCCCTACGTGAACCAGCGCTGGCTCGGCGGCATGCTGACCAACTTCTCGACCGTCTACAAGCGCCTGCAGCGCCTGAAGGAGCTCGAGCAGATCGACTTCGAGGATGTGGCCGCGTCCGGCCTCACCAAGAAGGAGCTGTTGGTCCTCTCCCGCGAGAAGGCCAAGCTGGAGAAGACCCTCGGCGGTATCCGCGAGATGCAGAAGGTGCCCAGCGCCGTCTGGATCGTGGACACCAAGAAGGAGCACATCGCCGTTGGTGAGGCCCGGAAGCTCAACATTCCGGTCGTCGCGATCCTCGACACCAACTGTGACCCCGACGAGGTCGACTACAAGATCCCGGGCAACGACGACGCGATCCGCTCCGTCACTCTGCTCACCCGCGTGATCGCCGACGCCGTCGCCGAGGGCCTCATCGCCCGCTCCGGTGGCGCCGAGGCCAAGGGTGAGAAGGCCGCCGGCGAGCCGCTGGCCGAGTGGGAGCGCGACCTGCTCGAGGGCGACAAGAAGGCTGACGAGGCCCCCAAGGCCGAGGAGAAGCCCGCCGAGGAGAAGCCCGCCGAGGCTGCGGCCGAGGAGAAGCCGGCGGCCGACGCCGAGCAGGCCTGACCTCAGACCGGTTGACGACGGCGGGGGACGGTGCCACAAGCGCCGCCCCCCGCCGTCCACCCGTAGATCTTTCGACTTTCGAGAAGAGATTCACAGATCATGGCGAACTACACCGCCGCTGACGTCAAGAAGCTCCGCGAGCTCACCGGCGCCGGCATGATGGACTGCAAGAAGGCCCTGGACGAGGCCGAGGGCAACGTCGACAAGGCCGTCGAGGCGCTGCGCATCAAGGGCCAGAAGGGCGTCGCCAAGCGCGAGGGCCGCTCCGCCGAGAACGGCGCCGTGGTCTCCCTGATCGCCGACGACAAGACCTCCGGTGTCCTCGTCGAGCTGAAGTGCGAGACGGACTTCGTCGCCAAGGGTGAGAAGTTCCAGGCCGTCGCCAACGAGATCGCCGCGCACGTCGCCAAGACCTCCCCGGCCGACATCGAGGCGCTGCTCGCCTCCGAGATCGAGGCCGGCAAGACCGTCCAGGCGTTCGTCGACGAGGCCAACGCCAACCTGGGCGAGAAGATCGTCCTGGACCGCTTCGCGCAGTTCACCGGCGGCTACGTCGCGGCCTACATGCACCGCACCATGCCCGACCTGCCCCCGCAGATCGGTGTCCTCGTCGAGCTCGACAAGGAGAACGCCGAGATCGCCAAGGGCATCGCCCAGCACATCGCCGCGTTCGCGCCGAAGTACCTGGCCAAGGACGACGTGCCGGCCGAGGTCGTCGAGGCCGAGCGCCGCGTCGCCGAGGAGACCACGCGCGCCGAGGGCAAGCCCGAGGCCGCCCTCCCGAAGATCGTCGAGGGTCGCCTCAACGGTTTCTTCAAGGACGCGACGCTGCTCGGTCAGCCCTACGCGCTCGACAACAAGAAGTCGGTCGAGAAGGTCCTCCAGGAGGCCGGTGTCACCCTGAAGCGCTTCTCGCGCATCAAGGTCGGCATCTGAGCGAGCCGGAACGCCCGCACCACCGCGAGACCGGCCGCCACGGCCGACCGCCTGGTGCAGGGCAGCGAATGACCCGCGGCCCCATTAGGGTCGTACGCAGTCGGCCGCACACCGGCCGGCCGCAGATGTGACGAGGAGGCCATTGCCGCACAGGGATCTGAACCAGACCCACGGCAATGGCCTCCTTCGTATGTGTACGAGGAGAGCTTCACATGAACCACGGTGCCGACGGCTCGGATAAAGCCGGCAATCCCGACAGCGGCGGGAAGGGACGCTTCCTGCTCAAGCTGTCCGGCGAAGCATTCGCCGGCGGCGGCGGTCTCGGCGTCGACCCCGACGTCGTCCACGCCATCGCCCGCGAGATCGCCGCCGTGGTACGCGACGGCTACGAGATCGCCATCGTGATCGGTGGCGGCAACTTCTTCCGTGGCGCCGAACTCCAGCAGCGCGGCATGGACCGGGCCCGCTCCGACTACATGGGCATGCTCGGCACGGTCATGAACTGCCTCGCCCTCCAGGACTTCCTGGAGAAGGAAGGCATCGACTCCCGCGTCCAGACCGCCATCACCATGGGGCAGGTCGCGGAGCCGTACATCCCGCTGCGCGCCGTGCGCCACCTGGAGAAGGGCCGCGTCGTCATCTTCGGCGCCGGCATGGGCATGCCGTACTTCTCCACCGACACCACGGCCGCCCAGCGCGCCCTGGAGATCGACGCCCAGGCCATGCTGATGGGCAAGAACGGCGTGGACGGCGTGTACGACGCCGACCCGAAGAAGAACCCCGACGCGGTCAAGTTCGACGCTCTCGAATACGGCGAGGTCATCACCCGCGACCTGAAGGTCGCCGATGCCACCGCCATCACGCTGTGCCGCGACAACAAGCTTCCGATCCTCGTCTTCGAACTGCTCGCCGAGGGCAACATCGCGCGTGCGGTGAAGGGTGAGAAGATCGGCACGCTCGTCAGCGATCAGGACACCCGGGCCTGACGGCCCCAACTGCCGCGCGGGCACGGGGCGTCGCCCCGCGCCCCGCGGCACCTCCCGTGCACGGGGACGAGACCGGCACGGGGATGGACAACCGCCTGCCGGTCGGACACCGTGCAGGAGTGGACGCGCGGCAGGGGCGAGGCTCTGCTTCTTACGAATAAGACCAGGAGCAAGTGGTGATCGAAGAGATCCTCCTCGAAGCCGAGGAGAAGATGGAGAAGGCCGTCGTGGTCGCCAAGGAGGACTTCGCCGCGATCCGCACGGGGCGTGCGCACCCGGCGATGTTCAACAAGATCGTGGCGGACTACTACGGTGCGATGACGCCGATCAACCAGTTGGCGTCGTTCTCGGTCCCGGAACCGCGGATGGCCGTCGTGACGCCGTTCGACAAGAGCGCCCTGCGCAACATCGAGCAGGCGATCCGTGACTCGGACCTCGGTGTCAACCCGAGCAACGACGGCAACATCATCCGTGTGACGTTCCCGGAGCTGACCGAGGAGCGCCGCAAGGACTACATCAAGGTCGCCAAGACCAAGGGCGAGGACGCGAAGATCTCGATCCGCAGCGTCCGCCGCAAGGCCAAGGAAAGCCTGGACAAGCTGGTCAAGGACAAGGAGACCGGCGAGGACGAGGTCCGCCGCGCGGAGAAGGAGCTCGACGACACCACCGCGAAGTACGTCGCGCAGGTGGACGAGCTGCTCAAGCACAAGGAATCCGAGCTCCTCGAGGTCTGATGAACGAGTCATCCTGGGGCTCCTCGCCCGGCGCCGGTCCTTGGGGGCCGGCGCCGGACCACGGGGCGGCCCCCGCGCCGCATGGGGCGGCGTCCCCCGCCGCGGCGGGGCACTCATACGACGGGGGAGCGGTCGCCCGGACCCGCCCGCTGCCCGTCGTGCCCGACACCGGCGGACACCAGGACGACGACCGGGACCACCGGGGCCCCCGGGATGACCCGAACCACCGGGACGACCGGGGGGCCACTCACCTGAGCGGCCCCCTGTTCCGCGACGAAAAGCCGCAGGAGCCCATGGCCACGCCTTTCCCCGGTTCCCCCGGGCCCGAGGGCTCGACGGACCCGCAGAAGCCCCACCCGACGGAGCCGGAGAAGCCCAAGAAGAAGAGCGCGGGGCGTAATCTGCGCGCCGCGATAGGGGTGGGCGTCGGCCTCGGCGTGGTCATCCTCGCCTCCCTCTTCGTCTACAAGCCCGTCTTCATCGGCGTGATAGCGGTCGCTGTCGTCGTGGGCCTGTGGGAGCTGACCGCGCGCCTCGCGGAGCGCAAGGACATCCAGGTACCGCTGATCCCGCTCGCCGTCGGCGGCACCGCCATGGTGATCGCCGGGTACGTCCGCGGGGCCGGTGGCGCGTGGACGGCGATGGCGCTCACCGCCCTGGCGGTTCTCGTGTGGCGGATGACAGGGAAGCCGGAGAACTACCTGCGGGACGTCACCGCGGGCGTGTTCACAGCGTTCTACGTCCCGTTCCTCGCCACCTTCGTCGCCCTGATGCTCGCCGCCGACGCGGACGGGCCGCAGCGGGTGCTGACGTTCCTGCTGCTGACCGTCGTCAGTGACACCGGGGCGTACGCCGTGGGGTGGCGGTTCGGGAAGCACAAGCTCGCGCCCCGGATCAGCCCCGGCAAGACGCGTGAGGGCCTGGTCGGCGCCGTGCTGTTCGCGATGGTCGCCGGCGCGCTGTGCATGGAGTTCCTGATCAAGGGCGGTGCGTGGTGGCAGGGTCTGCTGCTGGGCCTCGCGGTCGCCGCCAGCGCCACCCTCGGTGACCTCGGCGAGTCCATGATCAAGCGGGATCTCGGCATCAAGGACATGGGCACTCTGCTGCCGGGCCACGGCGGCATCATGGACCGACTCGACTCCCTGCTGCCCACCGCCCCGGTCGTCTGGCTGCTCTTCGTGATCTTCGTGGGCGCGGGGTGACCTCCGCGCTCCACGCCTGACATCGCCTCCGTCACCGGGTGACGGGAAGCCCCCTGCCGACGGGGAACCGTTGGCAGGGGGCTTCTGCGTGTGCGCACGGGGCCACCGCATGGGGCGGCCGGCACTCCGGCGCCCCATGCGCGGCGGCCCCATGCAGCGGCCCGGCCATCGCGGAACTCCGCACGGGCACGACCGGGCACCGCACCGTCACGGCGGCGAGCTGACCGCGCACCTCGCCGCCTGTCTGCGCCATGCGCCGGTGGCCCCGTCCGCCTGCTCCGGGGCCATCTACGACATCACCCTGGGGCGTAGGGGGGCCGTCACCCACCTCCGTGAGGCCTGGCACTTCTGACCGCGGGCGGGCCGCCCCGTGCCTGCACATCCGGGGTGACCGCCCCCACCCTCGGGACGGCCCGGCCCGCCCTGGGGGTCTGCGACACTGGATGCACCATGCCGAAGCCCGGAGAACTCACCTTTGTCGCGCCGCGTGGGGCCAAGAAGCCCCCGCGGCACCTCGCCGATCTCAGCCCTGTGGAGCGCCGTGAAGCGGTGGCCGCGATCGGGGAGAAGCCGTTTCGTGCC
The DNA here is from genome assembly GCF_043083385.1 of Streptomyces sp. NPDC014733. Taxonomy (NCBI): domain Bacteria; kingdom Bacillati; phylum Actinomycetota; class Actinomycetes; order Kitasatosporales; family Streptomycetaceae; genus Streptomyces; species Streptomyces sp. NPDC014733. The sequence continues at coordinate 76,539 of NZ_JBIBYO010000014.1, forward strand.
AAGCAGCTGTCGCAGCACTACTTCGCGCGGTACGCGCACGACCCGGCGCAGTGGACGGACATCCCCGCTGCCGCGCGGGAGAAGCTGGCGACGGAGCTGCTGCCCGATCTGATGAGCGTGGTGCGGCACATCTCCTGTGATGACGACACCACCCGCAAGACCCTCTGGAAGCTGCACGACGGCACCCTCGTCGAGTCGGTGCTGATGCGGTACCCCGACCGCGTCACCATGTGCATCTCCTCGCAGGCCGGCTGCGGTATGAACTGCCCGTTCTGCGCCACGGGGCAGGCCGGTCTGGACCGTAACCTCTCGACGGCGGAGATCGTCCACCAGATCGTCGACGGCATGCGGGCGCTGCGTGACGGCGAGGTGCCCGGCGGCCCCGCGCGGCTGTCCAACATCGTGTTCATGGGCATGGGGGAGCCGCTCGCCAACTACAAGCGGGTCGTCGGCGCCATCCGGCGGCTCACCGACCCCGAGCCGGACGGCCTGGGGCTGTCCCAGCGCGGAATCACCGTGTCGACGGTCGGTCTGGTCCCGGCGATGCTGCGGTTCGCCGACGAAGGCTTCAAGTGCCGCCTCGCCGTCTCGCTCCATGCGCCCGACGACGAGCTGCGCGACACGCTGGTGCCGGTCAACACCCGCTGGAAGGTCCGCGAGGTGCTCGACGCGGCGTGGGAGTACGCGGAGAAGTCCGGCCGCCGGATCTCCATCGAGTACGCCCTCATCCGTGACATCAACGACCAGGCATGGCGCGGTGACCTGCTCGGGCGCCTGCTCAAGGGGCGACGCGTCCATGTGAACCTCATCCCGCTGAACCCGACACCCGGGTCGAAGTGGACCGCCTCGCGGCCCGAGGACGAGCGGGCGTTCGTCCGGGCCATCGAGGCGCACGGCGTGCCGGTGACGGTGCGCGACACCCGGGGCCAGGAGATCGACGGGGCCTGCGGTCAGCTCGCCGCCTCCGAGCGCTGACCCCGCGCTGGTACCGTGTGATCGAACAAATGCACATTCCGACAGGGGAGCGCCGCAGCGCTGAGAGTGCGGGGAGACCGTAGAGATACGGGGGACCCGCAGACCCTTGAACCTCGCCCGGGTCATTCCGGGTAGGAAGTTCGGTCATCACTCATGCTGTTGCGCCCCGTGCGGCGCCGCGCGAGACGCGTTCCGACGTGCCCCGTGCGGCGCCGCATGGGGCCGCGTCTCTTCCTGGCCAGCCAGGAGGAACATTCAGTGGGTCACACCAGCCGTACCACCACCCGCAGAGCCGCCGCGGCCGTCGCGGTCGCCGCCGTCACCATGGGCGGAGTCGCAGCCTGCGGCAGCTCCGGCAGCGACGCGGCGGACGCCAAGACCGTCACGCTCGTCAGCCACGACTCGTTCAACGCCTCGAAATCGGTGCTCGCCGACTTCGAGAAAGAGAGCGGCTACAAGGTCCGCATCCTCAAGGGCGGCGACGCCGGGAAGGCCGTCAACCAGGCGATCCTGTCCAAGGACAACCCGCAGGGCGACGTCTTCTTCGGCATCGACAACACTCTGCTCTCGCGCGGTCTGAAGGCCGGGATCTTCGCCCCGTACCAGGCCAAGGGGCTCGACACGGTGCCGGACGCACTCCAGCTCGACAAGGCCGGGCACCATGTCACCCCGCTCGACTACGGCGACACCTGCGTCAACTACGACCGCGCGTACTTCACCGCGCACCACCTCGTGCCGCCGAAGACCTTCAACGACCTGATCAAGCCGCAGTACAAGAACCTGCTGGTCACCGAGAACTCCGCGACATCCTCGCCGGGGCTCGCCTTCCAACTCGGCACCATTGCCGCGTACGGCCAGGACGGCTGGCAGGACTACTGGAAGAAGCTCAAGGCCAACGGCGTGGAGGTCGTCGACGGCTGGGAGCAGGCGTACAACGAACGGTTCTCCGGCTCTGCCGCGGGCAAGGACAAGGGCGACAAGCCGCTGGTCGTCTCGTACGCCTCCAGCCCGCCCGTCGAGGTGCTCGGTAAGAAGCCGGAGCCGAAGCAGGGCCCGACCGGCGTGGCCACCGGCACCTGCTTCCGCCAGATCGAGTTCGGCGGCCTGCTCAAGGGCGCGAAGAACGCGAAGGGCGGCAAGGAACTGCTGGACTTCCTGCTGAGCCGGAAGTTCCAGGAGGACATGCCACTCCAGATGTTCGTCAACCCGGTCCGCAAGGACGCCACCGTGCCCGCGCTGTTCACCAAGTACGGCGCGACGATCGACAAGCCGGCGACGGTGGCGCCGGAGACGATCACCGCGCACCGCGAACAGTGGATCAAGCAGTGGTCCTCGCTCGTCCTGAAGTAACCGCACGGGGCCGCCGCCCCATACGCGCCACCGCGGTGCGCATGGGGCTGCTGGCCCTGCCGCTCGTGTTCTTCGCGCTGTTCTTCGCCTACCCCGTCGCGGCGATCGTCGGCCGCGGACTCAGCGACGGCGGCCACTGGCAGTTCAGCCGGCTCACCGCCGTTCTCGGCGACCCGGACATCCTGCACGTCCTGTGGTTCACGCTCTGGCAGGCGGCCGCCTCCACCGGCCTGACGCTGCTCGTCGCCCTTCCCGGGGCGTACGTCTTCGCTCGCTTCGACTTCCCCGGCAAGCAGCTGCTGCGCGCCGTCGTCACCATCCCGTTCGTCCTGCCCACCGTCGTCGTCGGCTCCGCCTTCCTCGCGCTGGTCGGCCGCGGCGGGCTCCTCGACGACCTGTGGGGGGTGCGGCTGGACACCACGGTGTGGGCGATCCTGCTGGCGCACGTCTTCTTCAACTACGCGGTGGTCGTCCGCACCGTGGGCGGCCTGTGGAGCCAGCTCGACCCGCGGCAGGAGGAGGCCGCACGGGTGCTCGGCGCCGGACGGTTCGCCGCATGGCGCCGGGTGACGCTGCCCGCGCTCGGCCCGGCTGTCGCCGCCGCCGCGTTGATGGTCTTCCTGTTCACCTTCACGTCGTTCGGCGTGGTGCAGATCCTCGGCGGCCCCACCTTCTCCACCCTGGAGGTGGAGATCTACCGGCAGACCGCCGACTTCCTCGATCTGCCCACCGCCGCCGTCCTGACCCTGATCCAGTTCGTCGCGGTGCTGGGCCTGCTGGCGCTGCACGCCTGGACGGTGCGGCGCCGCGAAACCACCCTCCGCCTCGTCGACGCCGCGCGCACCGCGCACCGCCCGCGGGGCGGTGGGCAGTGGGCGCTGCTGTGGGGCACCGTCACCGTCATCGCGGTGCTCCTCGTGGCCCCGCTCGTCGTCCTCGTCGTCCGGTCCTTCGCCGGTCCGGACGGCTACGGGACGGTCTTCTACACCACGCTGGGCTCGGCCGCGTCCGCCGACAGCACCTTCGCCGTCGCGCCGCTCGACGCGCTGTGGAACTCCTTGGCCTACGCCGCCGCGGCCACCGTCATCGCCCTGGCGATCGGTGGGCTCGCCGCCGCCGCGCTCACCCGACGGGGCGGCCGCCTCGTGCGCGGCTTCGACGCGCTGCTGATGCTGCCGCTCGGGGTGTCCGCAGTGACCGTCGGCTTCGGCTTCCTGATCACCCTCGACAAGCCACCGCTGGATCTGCGCTCCTCCTGGTGGCTGGTGCCGCTCGCCCAGGCCCTCGTCGGTGTGCCGTTCGTGGTGCGCACCATGCTGCCGGTGCTGCGCGCCGTCGACGGACGGCTCCGTGAAGCCGCCGCCGTCCTGGGGGCCTCCCCGTGGCGCGTGTGGCGGGAGGTCGACCTCCCCATGGTGCGCCGCGCCCTGCTGATCGCCGCGGGCTTCGCCTTCGCCGTCTCCCTCGGCGAGTTCGGCGCGACGGTGTTCATCGCCCGCCCCGACCACCCCACCCTCCCGGTGGCGGTGGCCCGGCTGCTGGGCCGCGCCGGGGAGCTCAACTACGGCCAGGCGATGGCCCTGTCCACGCTCTTGATGGTGGTGTGCGCCGGGGCCCTGCTCGCCCTGGAACGCCTCCGCACCGACCACTCCGGGGAGTTCTAGATGACCGTCACCACCACGGCCCGGCCCACCGAATGCCGCGATCTGCTGCGCCTGGACGGGGTGACCGTCCGCTTCGGCGGGCAGGGGGCGCCCGCCGCGCTCGACGCCGTCGACCTGGGCGTCGCCGCCCACGAGATCGTCTGCGTTCTCGGACCGAGCGGCAGCGGCAAGTCGACGCTGCTGCGGGTGGTCGCCGGATTGCAGCCGGCCGACTCCGGGCGGGTCGTCCTGGAGGGACGCGATCAGGCACGGGTGCCCACGCACCGGCGCGGCGTCGGCCTGATGTTCCAGGACCACCAGCTGTTCCCGCAGCGCGATGTCGCCGGGAACGTCGCCTTCGGCCTGCGGATGCGCGGGGCGCGCCGCGCCGAGCAGGACCGCACCGTCGCCGAACTCCTCGACCTGGTGGGCCTGCCGGGCGCCGCACGGCGCGCCGTCGGTTCCCTCTCCGGCGGAGAACAACAACGGGTCGCCCTCGCCCGGGCCCTCGCCCCGCGCCCCCGGCTGCTCATGCTCGACGAACCGCTCGGACAGCTCGATCGCGGGCTGCGCGAACGCCTCGTCGTCGAACTGCGGGGCCTCTTCCGCACGCTGGGGACGACGGTGCTGGCCGTCACCCACGACCAGGGGGAGGCGTTCGCGCTGGCCGACCGCGTCGTCGTCATGCAGAACGGCGGCATCGCACAGACCGGCACACCGCTGGAGGTCTGGCAACGCCCCGCCACCGAGTTCGTCGCCCGGTTTCTCGGCTTCGACAACGTCGTCGGGGCGACGGTACGGGGCGGGGCCGCCGAGACGCCCTGGGGCAAGGTGCCGGTGCCCCACGGGGCGGAGGACGGGGCGTGCCGCCTGCTGGTACGCCCGGCCGGGGTACGGCTCACGGCCCCCGAGGACGGTCTGCCGTGCACCGTCACCTCCCGCACCTTCCGCGGCACCCATGTGGCTCTCCTCCTCCAGCCGGCCGACGGCCCGCAACTGGAGGCGGCCTGCGCGCTCGGGGACGCGCCGGAGCCCGGGCAGCGGGTGGGGGTGCGGTTCGTACCCGAGGACGTCGTCGTGTTGGGGGCGGCGGGGGAGAGCGCCCTGGGCGACCGCGGGCCTGCCTCTGGAGGCCCGGGTGTCACGGCTGCGGGCGGGCAGCCGGGGTAGCGGAGCGCGTGGGCGCGGCGGTACGCGCATGGGGCGGGCCGCATGAGGCGATGCGCGGGCTACCCGCCGCCCCAGCGGCAGGTGGCCCGCCCCCTGCGGCCCGCCCCGTGCAGCCGGTTGCCCTGGAACGCACTCGCACCATCGAGGACCCGGCGCGCCTCATGCGGCCCGCCCCGTGCAGCCGGTGCCCTGATGCGCACTCGCACGATCGATGGCCTGGCCCGCCCCATGCGCGGCACCGGGCGGCCCCGCCCGTCCCGGCGTCAGCGCCCCGCCACGCCCTCGGGCAGGCTCCGCCCCGGATCCCCTGTGTCTCCTGAGCCGCGGGAGCCGTCCGTACCGCCCGGCGGGATCGCGGCGGGGTCCGGTTCCGGGGAGCCGAACCAGGCGACGGCCACGGCTCCGGCGACCGCGAGGACGAAGCCGAGGACGGCCACCCAGGCGAAGCCGGGGCGGGAGGCGTCACCGAGCCAGAGCACGCCGAGGATGCCGGGCACCACCGTCTCGCCCACCACCAGCGCCGCTGTCGCACCGTTCACCGAGCCGATCTGCAACGCCACGGTGTGCAGATACATGCCGCCGAGGCCCGCCACCAGAATCGCGTAGAGGGCCGGGTCGCTCAGCAGGGTCGGCAGGTCGAACGGGTCCACACCGTTCAGGACGCGTACGCCGACGCCGAGTGCGCCGAAGCCCAGACCGGAGAGCAGACCGGCGGGGATGGCCGCGCGGGCGCCCAGCAGCCGTACGACGAGGGTGCCGACGCCGATCAGCAGTACGGACGCGGCCAGCAGCCACCAGTGTGTGGCGAGCGGGGTGGCGCCGCTGCCCTCGTGGCCCGCGGCGGTGGCCAGCAGTACCAGTGCCGAGCACACCACGGCGATCGATGTCCACTCGGGCCGGGTCAGCCGGATTCCGAGCATCTTGATGCTCAGGAGCGCGGTGATCACCAGGTTGGCGCTGATCACCGTCTGGGAGAGGAACAGCGGCAGCAGCCGCGCGGCCAGCGCGCCCAGGGCGAAACCCAGGAAGTCCAGCCCGGTACCGACGAGGAACTCCCAGGTCACCGCGGCCTTCGCGGTCGACGAGAGGCTGGGGCCGCCGTGTTGCGTCACACCGGAGGAAGGGGCCACGGCCGCTTCCTGGCGGGCGGATCTGCGCGACCCCACCGCCTGCAGTACGGACCCCGCGCCGTAACAGGCGGAGGCCGCCACGGCGGTCACAAGACCGATGATCACCACGTGCTCCGTTCGCGCCCCGTCCGCCGCACCGTGGCTCGCCCCGGTACCGCGGGCGTGCATCTCACCACTGCGTTACCCGGCCATGCAGACGTGCTTTCCGGGGGACGGGTTGCTTCCACGGGGCGGACGGATGCCGCGGGCCAGGCTCCCGGCCGGCACGGTCACGGGGCGTATGGGGCGCGGCGGGCGCCCGGAACCGGCTGCTGCCCGCCGCCCCGGGGCCGTTTACGCCGCCCGGGCTGTTCCGGCCGCCCTTCCGGACGGTCCGCCCGCATAGAGGTGCGGCGCGTACGGTCCGCCCGCATGGGGCGGCGCATGAGGCCAGGCGCATGGGGCCACGGCATGGCGCGGGCTCCGCAGAATCAGACGCCGCCCGCATGGCGCGTGGGCACGGGGCCCTGCGCCCCACGCCCACCGCCCATGCCCGCCGTCCTGCCCGCCGCCCCCTGCGCAGCAGCGCAGCCCTCACCGCACCAACGGCACCGTGGCCAGCTCGGCCACGCCCCACGTCAGCGGAGCGAGGACGAGTACCAGGGTGGCGGCGCGGAGGGTGGCGGCGCGGCGGAGGAGGGCGGCCGGCGCGCCGAGCCTGCGGAGGGCCGTGGTGGCGTCGGCCCGCGCGGCGCGGGACTCCAGCCCGGCGGCGAGCGCGCTCGCCAGGACGCAGCCCAGGACGACGGCCGCGCCGACCGCGGTCAGCGGCCCGAACGTCTCCAGCGGCGCGGCGCGGAACACCTTCATCGCGGCGTAGCCACCCGACGCCACCGCGCACAGCACCCCGATGGGGCGGCCGATCCGCCGCGCCTCCTCCTGGAGCACCCGCCCCGCCAGCAGCCGGAGCGCGCCGGGACGGCCCGCGCACAGCAGCCGCCCGCACAGGTGCACCAGGCCCGGCCCCGCCAACACCAGTCCGACGGCGGACAGCGCCCAGCCGGCGAGGACGCCCGGGGGGCTGCCCACCAGGCGGCCCGGCAGCGGCAGCAGACCGGAGCCCGTGGCCGCCCCGCGGCCCGCGTAGGTCTCGACGGTCAGCCCCACCGCCGTCAGGGCGATGCCCCACGGCAGGCCGGACGGGGCGGCGGGCGCCGTGCGCGGCGCCCCGTCGGCACCGTCCCCCGTCTCCGACGGCGCGGGCGCCGGGGCCGCAGCGGACTCACGCGGACGCAGCGCCAGCGCGGTCGCCCCGGCCATGACCAGCGGTACCAGCGCCAGCAACAGCGCCGTCCCGGCGATCGGCAGCGGATGCCCCGCGCCGAGCAACTCCGTGGCGACCTTCGGCCACGGCGCCGCGCCGAGACCACCACGGAGCCGGAGGAACACCAGCAGCGCCGCGACGGCGCCCAGCACGCCGGTGAGCGCGGTGGAGACGGCGGCGAGCAGCGTCAGCCGGAACGGGCCCAGCCCCGCCGCCGCCATGCCCCGTTGGAGCCGCGCGGCGGGATCCGTACGCGCCACTGCCGCCGCGAGCTGTGCGGTCGCGGCGAGCGGCGCCAGGCACCACAGCAACCGCACCGCGGCCTGGCCGGAGTCCGCGGGGTGCGCGGTGGCGTGGCCGAGCGTGGCCAGCAGCAGGAATCCGGTGCCCCCGGACGCCGCGGCGACGGCGGCACGCCGCGCCAGCACCAGGGGACGCGTACCGCGGGCTAGACGGAGAGCGAGCACGCTGCCCTGCTTTCCGCGTCGGGGGCGGAGACGGCGCCGCCGGGGGACCGGCGGCCGTCGAGGAGGGCGACGGTGCGGTCGGCGAGGGAGGTCGCCTCCGGGTCGTGGGTGGCGAGGACCACGGTGATCTGGTGCGACCGGGCCGCCGTGGTGAGGGTGCGCAGCACCTGGGTGGCGTCCGCACGGTGCAGCGGCGCGGTCGGCTCGTCCGCGAAGAGGACCTGCGGCGTGGTGGCCAGCGCGCGGGCGATGGCGACGCGTTGACGCTGCGACTGGTCGAGCTGAGCTGGGCGGCGGCGTGCGCAGTCGCCGACGTCGAGCCGGTCGAGCCACTCGGCCGCGGTGTTCCGCGCGGCGCGGCTGCTCTCGCCGCGCAGCAGCAGTGGCAGGGCGGCGTTCTCCCCGGCGGTCAGTTCGGCCACGAGGTGGGGCTGGGTGTCGATCCAGCCGAAGCGGTCCAGGCGCAGCCGCTCGCGGTGGCGGGCGGGGAGGGTGTGCACCGGTGAACTGTTGAACCACACCTCGCCCTCGGACGGGGCGAGTTGGGCGGACAGGCAGCGCAGCAACGTCGTCTTGCCGCTGCCGCGCGGGCCGGTGACGGCGAGGATCTCTCCTTCGCGGACGCCGAGGGAGACTCCGGCCAGTGCGGTGCCGGCGCCGTAACTGTGGTGCAGGCCGCGGGCCCAGAGAATGTCGTTGTCAGGCGGGGCCACCATCTGCGCACCTCTTGCGTTCGCGTCCGTTCGTTCCCCCGACCGGGTGAACGACCATGGAGGGTATCGGTCACTGGCACGGTAAGGACTGCGGACCCTCATGATTCGGCGCTGGGCATGCACAACGGCCCGAATTCACTCCTATGGCTTCTCTTGAGCGAATTCGGGCCGTGCGATCTTCGGTTGTGCAAGCTTCTGCTCGGCGCCGGACCGGAGTGGACCGGAACGGCGCGGGGGATCAGAGCTTGGTCCACGCCTCCGTCAGCACGGTGCGCAGGATCTGCTCGATCTCGTCGAAGACCGACTGGTCGGCGATGAGCGGCGGCGCGAGCTGGATGACCGGGTCGCCGCGGTCGTCGGCGCGGCAGTACAGGCCGTTGTCGTACAGCGCCTTGGAGAGGAAGCCGTACAGAACGCGCTCGGTCTCCTCCTCGTTGAAGGATTCCTTCGTGTTCTTGTCCTTGACCAGCTCGATGCCGTAGAAGAAGCCGTTGCCGCGGACGTCGCCGACGATCGGCAGGTCGTGGAGCTTCTCGAGGGTGGAGAGGAAGTTGCCCTCGTTCTCCAGGACGTGCTTGTTCAGGCCCTCGCGCTCGAAGATGTCGAAGTTGGAGAGCGCCACGGCGGACGAGACCGGGTGGCCACCGAAGGTGTAGCCGTGCAGGAAGGTGTTGTCGCCCTGGTAGAACGGCTCGGCCAGGCGGTCGGAGATGATGCAGGCGCCGATCGGGGAGTAGCCCGAGGTCATGCCCTTGGCGCAGGTGATCATGTCCGGGACGTAGCCGAACTTGTCGCACGCGAACATCGTGCCCAGCCGGCCGAACGCGCAGATGACCTCGTCGGAGACGAGCAGCACGTCGTACTGGTCGCAGATCTCGCGGACGCGCTGGAAGTAGCCGGGGGGCGGCGGGAAGCAGCCACCGGCGTTCTGCACCGGCTCCAGGAAGACGGCCGCGACGGTCTCGGGGCCCTCGAAGAGGATCTGCTGCTCGATCTGGTCGGCGGCCCAGCGGCCGAACGCCTCGGGGTCGTCGCCGTGGATCGGGGCGCGGTAGATGTTGGTGTTGGGGACCTTGTGCGCGCCGGGGACCAGCGGCTCGAAGGGCGCCTTCAGGCCCGGGAGGCCGGTGATCGACAGGGCGCCCTGCGGGGTGCCGTGGTAGGCCACCGCGCGGGAGATCACCTTGTGCTTCATCGGCTTGCCGGTGAGCTTGAAGTACTGCTTGGCGAGCTTCCAGGCGGTCTCGACCGCCTCACCGCCGCCCGTGGTGAAGAAGACCTTGTTGAGGTCGCCGGGGGCGTAGTCGGCCAGCCGCTCGGCCAGCTCGACGGCCTTGGGGTGGGCGTAGGACCACACCGGGAAGAAGGCCAGCTCCTGCGCCTGCTTGGCGGCGGCCTCGGCCAGCTCCACCCGTCCGTGACCGGCGTTGACCACGAAGAGGCCGGCCAGGCCGTCGATGTAGCGCTTGCCCTTGTCGTCGTAGATGTTGGTGCCCTCGCCGCGCACGATCGTCGGCACGGGGGCGTTCTCGTACGACGACATGCGGGTGAAGTGCATCCACAGGTGGTCGTACGCCGTCTTGGAGAGGTCGGCGCTCATTGCTATCTCGTTCCCCAGGTGTAGGTCTGCTTCCGGAGCTTCAGATAGACGAAGCTCTCGGTCGTCCGGACGCCGGGCAGCGTGCGGATCCGCTTGTTGATCATTTCCAGCAGGTGGTCGTCGTCCTCGCAGACGATCTCGATCAGGAGATCGAAGGAGCCCGCCGTCATGACGACGTACTCGACCTCCTCCATGGCGGTGAGGGCATCGGCCACGGGGTCGAGGTCGCCCTCGACGTTGATGCCGACCATTGCCTGCCGCCGGAAGCCGACCGTGAGGGGGTCGGTGACGGCGACGATCTGCATCACGCCTTGGTCGAGCAGTTTCTGTACGCGCTGGCGTACGGCTGCCTCGGACAGGCCGACGGCCTTGCCGATCGCGGCGTACGGACGGCGCCCGTCCTCCTGGAGCTGCTCGATGATCGCCAGGGAGACGGAGTCGATCGACGGGGTGCCGGTTCTGTCACGTCTGTCGTGACTGTTGCGGGGGGCCACGCCCTCACTGTGCACGAGCCTCGTCGGTCTTGCAACCCGTGAGCGATGAAATCAGTTGCGTTGCGATCAATTTTTCACTGATTCCGTTGTTAGGGAGTGGCGGGTGTGTCGAAAGCGTCGACATCATGGCTAGGGTGGGTGTCTCAACCACCGGACATCTGATTGAAGGGGGCGCACAGTGACCACCGCACTGCGTCGTCTGCGCAACTACATCGACGGGGAGTTCCGGGACGCCGCCGACGGGCGGACCACGGAGGTGGTCAACCCGGCCACGGGCGAGCCGTACGCCACCGCGCCGCTCTCCGGGGCCGCCGACGTGGACGCGGCGATGGCCGCGGCCGAGGCCGCCTTCCCCGCCTGGCGCGACCTGATCCCCGCCGAGCGCCAGAAGGTTCTCCTCAAGATCGCGGACCGCTTCGAGGAGCGCGCCGAGGAGCTGATCGCCGCCGAGTCCGAGAACTGCGGCAAGCCCCTCGCCCTCGTCCGCACCGAGGAAATCCCGCCGATGGTGGACCAGATCCGCTTCTTCGCGGGGGCCGCCCGGATGCTCGAGGGCCGCTCGGCCGGCGAGTACATGGACGGCTTCACCTCCATCATCCGCCGCGAGCCGATCGGCGTCTGCGCCCAGGTCGCGCCGTGGAACTACCCGATGATGATGGCCGTGTGGAAGTTCGCCCCGGCGCTCGCCGCGGGCAACACCGTCGTCATCAAGCCCTCCGACACCACCCCCGCCTCGACCGTCCTGATCGGCGAGATCATCGGCTCCGTGCTGGACGAACTGGGCCACTCCCGCGGCGTGTTCAACGTCGTCTGCGGCGACCGGGAGACCGGCCGCCTGATGGTCGAGCACCCGGTGCCCGCGATGGCCTCCATCACCGGCTCCGTGCGCGCCGGCATGCAGGTCGCCGAGTCCGCGTCCAAGGACCTCAAGCGCGTCCACCTGGAGCTGGGCGGCAAGGCCCCGGTCGTGGTCTTCGAGGACACCGACATCCCCAAGGCCGTCGAGGACATCTCGGTCGCCGGCTACTTCAACGCCGGTCAGGACTGCACCGCCGCGACCCGGGTGCTCGTCCACGAGTCCATCCACGACGAGTTCGTCGCCGCGCTCGCCAAGGCCGCCTCGGAGACGAAGACCGGCGCGGTCGACGACGAGGACGTGCTCTACGGCCCGCTGAACAACGCCAACCAGCTCAAGCAGGTCAAGGGCTTCATCGAGCGGCTGCCCGCACACGCCAAGATCGAGGCGGGCGGCGAACAGGTCGGCGAGAAGGGCTACTTCTTCGCCCCGACCGTTGTCTCCGGCCTCAAGCAGGACGACGAGATCGTCCAGCACGAGGTGTTCGGCCCGGTCATCACCGTCCAGTCGTTCCGCGACGAGGAGCAGGCCCTGGAGTGGGCCAACGGCGTCGAGTACGCCCTCGCCTCCTCGGTGTGGACCAAGGACCACGCCCGCGCCATGCGGATGTCCAAGGCCCTCGACTTCGGCTGCGTGTGGATCAACACCCACATCCCGCTCGTCGCCGAGATGCCCCACGGCGGCTTCAAGAAGTCCGGCTACGGCAAGGACCTCTCCGCGTACGGCTTCGACGACTACACCCGCGTCAAGCACGTGATGACGTCGCTGGACGGCTGACGGTACGGGGCCTGGCGCCCCGCACCGTGCGTGGCGCCCCGTGCCGGGCGCCCCATGCGGGGGCGGGGGCGAGGAACGCCCCGTATCTCTCGTAGTCAGTGCCCCGTGCACCGCGCACCATGCGTGGTGCACGGGGCACTGCGCGTGGGTGGGGGCGTCTGTTGCGGAGGCTCGGGGCGTGGGGCGGAGCGCCGTGCCTCATGCGGCGGGCTCCGTGCGGGGGCGTGCGGGTGTGCGCTGCCTCATGCGGGAGCGGGGGCGCCTTGTTTGGGAGCTGGGGCTTCGCCTCGTGTCGTGTGGGGACGGGGCGCTCTGCGTGGAGGAACGGGGGTCGCCGCCCCATGGGGGAACGGGGGCCGCCGCCCCATGCGGGGCTGGTGGGGCCGCCTCGTGTGCTCCGCCCCATGCGTGGCCCCTTGGCACGGGGCGCCGCCCCATGCCGCAGCGGCTCATGCTTCGCCCCGTGCCCCGTGCCCCGTGCCCCGTGCGCCACGCCCCGCGTGGCCCGCCCCATGCGGCTCTTCGCCCGGCAGAACGTCGCGGGTGGCGGACCGGCAGTTGACGTTCTGTCGGCTTGCCGCCGCCGGCCGTGAGGCATGAGAGTGCACGCCATGTCGGAACTCACGCGGCGTTCGCTGCTCCGGGGCACTTTCGGAATCGGTACGGCGGCGGCGCTGGCCGGCCTCGCCGGATGCGGTGTGCCGCCCGCCTATGTACGTGCCGCCGATCGCGCGGCCCCCGACCGCTCGGCGGCCGACCACCGTCTCGTCTTCGCCAACTGGCCGCTGTACATCGACGTCGACGACCACGACAAGCAGCGTCGGCCCACCCTCGACGCGTTCCGGCGGCGGACCGGGATCTCCGTGACGTACACCGAGGAGATCAACGACAACGACGAGTTCTTCGGCAAGATCAGCCCCGCGCTGATGAACCACCAGCCCACGGGGCGCGACCTGGTCGTCATCAGCGACTGGATGTGCGCCCGCTACGTCCGCCTCGGCTGGGTCCAGGAGATGGACCGCACGGCGCAGCCGCATGTCGCCCGCAACCTCGACCCGCAGCTCGCGTCCCCGTCGTTCGACCCCGACCGCAGGCACAGCGTGCCCTGGCAGTCGGGCATCACCGGCATCGCCTACAACCGCCGCAGACTGGGCCGCGAGATCCGGAGCGTCGCCGACCTGTGGCACGACGACCTCCGCGGCCGGGTCAGCCTGTTCTCCGGGATCGACGAGGCGTTCGCCATGCTGCTCCAGGGCGAGGGCGTCGACATCACCCGATGGCGGCCCGATGACTTCCACCGGATGACCGAACGGCTGCGCCGGCTCGTCGCACGGGGCCACATCCGCCGGTTCACCGGCAACGACTACATCAAGGACCTCGACTCCGGCGACGTGATCGCCGCCCAGGCATACTCCGGCGACGTCATCCAGCTGAAGGCCGACAACCCGGACATCGCCTTCGTGGTGCCCGAGGAGGGCGGCGAACTGTGGGCGGAGAGCATGATGATCCCCAACCTGGCGGCCCACAAGCACAACGCCGAGCAGCTCATCGACCACTACTACCGGCCCGACATCGCCGCCGACCTGGCTGCCTGGGTGAACTACGTCTGCCCCGTACCGGCCGCCCGTGAGGTCCTGGCCGCCTCCAAGGACAAGGAACGCGCCGCTCTGGCGGAGGACCCGCTGATCTTCCCCGACTCCGCCATGCGCAAGCGCCTAGCCACCGCCCGCGACATCACGGCGGCGGAACGCCCCGCCCTCGCGGGGGAGTGGAACGCGATCGTGGGACTGTGAACACAGCGGCGGGCGAACGCGTGGGGCGGGCGCGCCGACAGGGCGCCGCCCCATGCCCTACGGGGACGGAGCGCCGCGCACACGGGGCGTTGTCAGGGCCCGTACACGGGCATGGCGCGGCAGCCGTCGCCCCGTGCGGCGCGGCCCCAGGGGCGGGCGGTCCGGCGGGCTCCCGCCGCATGGGGCGGGAGCCCGCTCCGCGTCATGCGCGCTGCGCCGCCGCGTAGGCGTCGATCTCGGCGGCCAGACGGGCCTTGGCCGGGGCGTCCATGAAGGATGCGGTCACCGCGTTCTTCGCCAGCGCCGCGACCCCGTCCGTGTCCAGGTCCAGCAGTCGGGCGGCCACGCCGTATTCGGTGTTGAGGTCGGTGCCGAACATGGGCGGGTCATCGCTGTTGACCGTGATCAGCAGCCCCGCTTCGGTCATCTTCCTGATCGGGTGCTCGTCCAGTGTGCGCACCGCGCGGGTCGCGATGTTGGACGTGGGGCAGACCTCCAACGGGATGGCGTGCTCGGCGAGATGGGCCAGCAGCTTCGGGTCCTGTACGGCACTGGTGCCGTGCCCGATGCGTTCGGCGCGCAGTTCGTGCAGCGCGTCCCAGATGGTCTGCGGCCCCGTGGTCTCCCCGGCATGCGGGACGGAGCGCAGCCCTATCGCGCGGGCGCGGTCGAAGTACGGGGCGAACTGGCCCCGCGGCACGCCGATCTCGGGCCCACCGAGCCCGAACGACACCAGCCCTTCGGGCTGCAGCTCACAGGCGATCCGGGTCGTCTCCTCGGCCGCCGCCAGACCCGCCTCGCCGGGGATGTCGAAGCACCAGCGCAGCACCACGCCCAGCTCCGTCTCCGCCGACTTGCGGGCGTCCTCGATCGCCTCGACGAACACGGCGTCCGGGATGCCGCGACTGGTCGAGCTGAACGGGGTGACGGTCAGTTCCGCGTACCGGATGTTCTGCCGAGCCATGTCGCGGGCGACCTCGTACGTCA
This sequence comes from Streptomyces sp. NPDC014733, assembly GCF_043083385.1. Classification (NCBI taxonomy): domain Bacteria; kingdom Bacillati; phylum Actinomycetota; class Actinomycetes; order Kitasatosporales; family Streptomycetaceae; genus Streptomyces; species Streptomyces sp. NPDC014733. The sequence goes on from NZ_JBIBYO010000014.1 coordinate 91,797, forward strand.
GCAGCCGGACGTCCGCCGCGTCACGGATGAGGTCCACGACGGAGAGGTAGACCTGGATGAAGTGCCGGAAGTCGCGGAAGGTGAAGAAATCGGCCAGCGCCTCGGGGTCGGTGGGTACCGCGGAATCCGGATGCCGGGCGGCGAGTTCCGCGACGATCCGGGGAGAGGCCGATCCGACGTGGTGGACATGCAGCTCCGCCTTGGGCAGGCCCGCGATGAAGGCATCGAGATCGGACAACGTTCCTCCTGGTCAGTGGCGCAGCGATGTGCGGAGTCGCCCGTCATCGTATGCGGCACCAAGGCACCGTCCGAGGGCCGGTCTTACCGTGACAGGACCTCCGGCAAGGGGGGAGCGCCATGGCCGAGAAACGGCAGGAGCCCGAGCCGACGCTTCGATGGCCACGCCACGGACACCGGAAATCCCCCGGCAGCCGGCCGGGCCTCGCCGTCGTATCCGGCGTCGACGCCCGGCCCCGGAGCGCTCCCGGAGGCGCCGCCCCGTCGCTTCCTCCCCGCCGTCACCGCCGCTCAGCCCGCCCCGTCAGGCGGATGCCCGCCGGCCGACCGTGGCGCTGTCGCCGGAGCCGTACAACTGGGTGCGTAAGCCCGCCGACTCCCCGCACCAGGGCGGGGAGCCGGCGGCGGGCGCCCGCGGGTGTGGTCCCGGCCGCGCAACGGCCACGGCACCACTGCGCCTTACGCCGCCCCCGTCCCTGCCGCGTCAAGCCTGCGACGGGCCTCCATCAGGGCGAAGCCGAGGAGGTTGGGGCCCCGCCAGCGAGCCGGGTCCGAGGCCCGCTCGTCGGCGGCGGCCAGGCCGATGCCCCAGATGCGGTCCACCGGGCTGGCCTCCACCAGGACGCGGCTGCGGGTGGCCCGCAGGAAGTCCCCCAGGGCGGGATCGCTGCCGAATTTGTGCACGCTGCCCTCGACGACCAGCGCGAAGCGGTGCTCCTGCCACCGTGCGTCGTCGAAACCGCGCACCGCGCGCCCCGCGGCCTTCGCCTCCCTGGGGTGGCGCGCCTCGACGGCCCGCCGCTCCGCCTCCGCATCGCCGAACAGCCGCGCCTTGCCCGCCATCATCCAGTGCTCCGCCGTCGCGTAGGTGACGCCGTCGACGGTGAACGGGGCGGGCCACCACTGGCTGAGGCAGCTCGGCCCGAGCGCGCCGTCGCGGCGCGGGGCGTGGCCCCAGAAGTGGAGGTACCGGAAGCGCCGCCCCGCGGCCACCGCGCGGCGCAGCGCGGACAGATCCATGGGTAGTTCGGCGGTGTCGGTCCGTGCGGTCCCCGTCGCGTCGTGCATCATGCCGGGATTCTGTCAGCGGGCACCGACAACGTGTCGGGCGCCCGCGCCACGGAATTCGCAGAATTCGTCGCGTGACCAAAAGGAAACTACGGAATCCCTTGTTGGCCACCAGGTGCTCTGTCAGGATCGGCCATCATTTCCGCAATGAGCTACGCCCGGTCGCGCCGTGGAACGGCTCTGGACCGGCTCAGGAGAGCACCATGGATCAGCGATTCGATGTGTCCGAGCGGTTTGCCGAGGGTGCGCAATTCATCGACGGACGGCTCCGGGGCGGCACATCGGGCCGCACCCAGGCCGTGGTGGACCCGGCAACCGGTGAGCAGATCCACACCTACGCGTTGGCCGGCACCGGCGACGTGGACGCCGCGGTCGACGCCGCGCGCCGTGCCTTTCCCGCATGGAGCGGCGCCACCCCGGGGGAGCGCTCCGACACGCTGCACCGCTTCGCCGCGGTGCTCGCCGAGGACTCCGCCGACCTCGCCCACGCCGAGTCGCTGAACTGCGGGAAGCCCCTCAAGCTCAGCGAGGAGTTCGATGTACCGGGCTCCGTCGACAACGCCGCGTTCTTCGCCGGGGCCGCCCGCCACCTGGAGGGCAAGGCCGCGGCCGAGTACAGCCCGGACCACACCTCCGCCGTGCGGCGCGAGGCTGTCGGCGTCGTCGGCTCGATCGCGCCCTGGAACTACCCGCTCCAGATGGCGGCGTGGAAGGTGCTGCCCGCGCTCGCCGCCGGGAACACCATCGTCCTCAAGCCCGCCGAGATCACCCCGCTGACCTCCCTGATGTTCGCGCAGGCCGCCACGCGCGCGGGGCTGCCGGACGGGGCCCTGAACATCGTCTCCGGCGCGGGGCGGGACGCCGGTGAACACCTCGTCGGCCACCCCGACGTCGCGATGACGTCCTTCACCGGCTCGACCGCCGTCGGCAAGCGCGTCGCCGAGGTCGCCACGGCCACCGTCAAACGCCTCCACCTCGAACTGGGCGGCAAGGCCCCGTTCGTGGTCTTCGACGACGCCGATCTGGAGGCGGCCGTGCACGGGGCGGTCGCCGGCGCCCTGATCAACTCGGGCCAGGACTGCACCGCCGCGACCCGGGCGTATGTCCAACGCCCCCTCTACGACGCGTTCGTGGCCGGCGTCGCCGACCTCATGGCGACCGTACGGGTCGGCGATCCCTTCGACCGCTCCACCGACCTCGGCCCGCTCATCTCGCACGCCCAGCGTGACCGCGTCGCCGGCTTCGTCGACCGGGCCCGCGCCTACGCCACCGTCGTCACCGGCGGCGAGGCCCCCCAGGGCGCCCTGGCGAAGGGCGCGTACTACCGGCCCACCCTGATCACCGGAGCGCCCCAGGACAGCGAGATCGTCCAGTCGGAGATCTTCGGCCCGGTCCTGGTGGTGCTGCCCTTCGACAGCGACGACGAGGGCATCGCGCTCGCCAACGACACCCCCTACGGCCTCGCCGCCTCCGCATGGAGCCGGGACGTCTACCGCACGGGGCGCGCCACCCGCGAGATCAAGGCCGGTTGCGTGTGGGTCAACGACCACATCCCGATCATCAGCGAGATGCCGCACGGCGGCGCCAAGGCATCCGGCTACGGCAAGGACATGTCCGCCTACTCCTTCGAGGAGTACACACAGGTCAAGCACGTCATGTACGACATCACCGGGACGGCGAGGAAGGACTGGCACCGGACCGTCTTCGGGGACCGGGCGTAACCCGATACGGGACGTGCGGCGCCAGGCGTGCGCTGCGGGGTGCTTTCCGCAGGGAGCGTCGACCGGGCGTCCGTCCTGCGTGGTGGATGCGGCATGGGGCGGGCGCCCCATGCGGCCCCGCGGCCGGGACGCGACCCGCGCGGGCGCGCCATGCGGCGCCCTCGTGCCCCGCGCGCGTCTCGTCCCGGTGCGCGCCCGGGGCCGGATCCGCGCCGTCAGCCGTGTGCAGCCGTGTGCGGGGTGCGCTGCACGGAGCGCCCCGCATGAGGTCGGAGCGGCGGGGCGCCGGCGCCCCGCCGTGTGGTGCGGCTCCGGTTCGGATCGGGCCGTACGGGCGAGAACGGTTGGCCGGCGGCGCGTCACGCGGGTGGTGTCGGCACGAAGGCCCGCGCTCCGGGTGCCGGCTCGCGGTACCGGCACGGTCTCGACCCATCGGGGCCCCGGCGCCCCATGCGAGTGGAGCCCGCCCCGCCCCATGCGCCCCGCCCCGTGCCCCGCGCGTGGGGCACGGGGCACGGGCGCCACACACCGTCTGCGTCCGGCACCCGCCCGCTCACCGCGCCCCATGCACCACACGCTGAGCCACCGCACCACCCCGAGAAGAACCTCCGCATGACGCCCGGCGACACGCCCCGTCCCCCCGGACGCGGACGCCGCGCGGCAATGTCAGTACCGGCACCACGCCGGTCCACCTGGAAAGGGCCTCCGCGCATGGAGCACCACCAGCACCAGCCCGCCCCGCTCTCCCCGCCCGAGGCCGCCGCGGCGCGGCGCAGCATGCGCGACGGCCGGCTCGCCCTGACCCGCCGCTCCCTGCTGCGTGCGAGCGCCCTCGCCGCGACCGCGCTCGGCGGCTCGTTCGCCCTGTCCGCGTGCGGCATCCCACCCGCCGGCCGCACCGACGTGGCCCGGACGCCCGACCACTCGGACACGGAGAAACGTCTCGCCTTCTCCAACTGGACCGAGTACATGGACGTCAGCGACGACGGCAAGCACCGGCCCACCCTGGAGGCGTTCACCCGCCGCACCGGCGTCACCGTCCGGTACACCGAGGACATCAACGACAACGACGAGTTCTTCGGCAAGATCCAGGCCCAACTCGCGGCGGGCCAGGACACCGGCCGCGACCTGGTCGTGCTCACCGACTGGCTCTGTGCCCGGATGATCTCCCTCGGCTGGGTCCAGCGCCTCGACCCCGCCCACCTCCCACACGCCACGGCGCACCTCGCCGAGCAGTTCCGCCGCCCCGCCTGGGACCCCGACCGAGCCCACTCCTATCCCTGGCAGGGCATCCCGGCCCTCATCGCGTACAACAAGAAGGCGACCGGCGGCCGCACCGTCGACTCCGTCAGCCAACTGCTGGACGACCCGCGCCTCAAGGGGCGCGTCGGCTTCCTCTCCGAGATGCGCGACAGCGTCGGGCTGACCCTCCTCGACATGGGCAAACGCCCCGAGAACGTCACCGCCGCCGACTACGACGCGGCCCTCGCCCGGATCCGGCAGGGCGTCGACCGGGGCCAGATCCGCCGCTTCACCGGCAACGACTACACCAACGACCTCGACAAGGGCGACCTCGCCGCCTGTATCGCCTGGGCCGGGGACATCGTCCAGCTCCAGAAGGACAATCCCGACATCGCGTACGCCGTCCCCAAGGCCGGCTACATGATCTCATCCGACAACCTGATGGTCCCGAACGGGGCGCGCCACAAGCGGAACGCGGAACGCCTCATCGACTACTACTACGAGCCCAAGGCCGCCGCCCGGCTCGCCGCGTACATCAACTACACCTGCCCCGTCGACGGCGTCCGCGACGAACTCGCGAAGATCGACAAAGAGCTGGCGGACAACCCGCTGATCCTCCCCGACGAGGACATGGCCGCACGGTCCCACGCCTTCCGCGCCCTGACCACCGAGGAGAACAAGGAGTACGCGCGGAAGTTCTCCGACCTCACCGGTTCCTGACCCGCACGCCCCACGGGGCCCCGTGCGCCGCGCCCCATGCGCCGCCCCCCCGCTGCCCCGCCCCGCGGCCCCATGCCCCTGCCCCATGCGCCGCTTCGACCTCCGAGACACGGGACGACCGACATGACGAAGACCGCAAGCCCTCAGAGCGGCAGCGGCGGCGACGTCCGCCTGCGCCGGATCAGCAAGACGTACGGCTCCTTCACCGCCGTCCACCCACTCGACCTCACCGTCCCCGCAGGCTCCTTCTTCGCCCTCCTCGGCGCGTCGGGCTGCGGCAAGACCACCACCCTGCGGATGATCGCCGGCCTGGAGGACCCGACCACCGGCACCGTCGAACTCTCCGGCGAGGACGTCACCGCCCTGCCGCCCTACAAACGCCACGTCAACACCGTCTTCCAGAACTACGCGCTCTTCCCGCACCTCGACATCTACGAGAACGTCGCGTTCGGGCTGCGCCGCCGCGGCATCAAGTCCGTGAAGAAGCAGGTCGAGGAGATGCTCGACCTCGTCCAACTCGGCCCCATGGCGCGCCGCAAACCGCAGCAGCTCTCCGGCGGCCAGCAGCAGCGCGTCGCGGTCGCCCGCGCCCTGATCAACCACCCCCAGGTGCTGCTCCTCGACGAACCGCTCGGTGCCCTCGACCTCAAACTCCGCCGCCAGATGCAGCTCGAACTCAAACGCATCCAGACCGAGGTCGGCATCACGTTCGTGCACGTCACCCACGACCAGGAAGAGGCCATGACGATGGCCGACACCGTCGCCGTGATGAACGGCGGCCGCGTCGAGCAACTCGGCGCCCCCGCCGACCTCTACGAGAACCCCGCCACCACCTTCGTCGCCAACTTCCTGGGCACCTCCAACCTCATCGAGGCCGAGGTCACCGGCGTCGACGGCGACGACCTGCTGCTGCGCGCCGCCGACCGCGCGCTCCGCGTTCCGGCCCGCCGCTGCCCCGGCACCGCCCGCACGGGGGACAAGCTCCTCGCCGGGGTCCGCCCCGAGAAAATGGCCCTGGCCCACCCCGACGACACCGTTCCCGAAGCCCACAACCGGCTGCTCGGCCGCATCAAGGACGCCGCGTTCATCGGCGTCTCCACGCAGTACCTCCTCGATGTCCCCGGCGTCGGCGAACTCGCCGTCTACGAGCAGAACATCGCCCGCGACGGCCGCCTCGTGCCCGGCGCCGACGTCGTCGCGCACTGGAGCGGCGCGCACACCTTCGGCCTCGACGCCGCCCAGGACATCAGCGCCGGCGCCGACACCGACGAGGAGGCCGCATGAGCACCGTCACCGAGGCCCCCGCGCCCGCCCCCGAGGACGCGCCGCCCGAGGTCCGCACGCCGCCCCTGCGCAAACGGCTCGTCCCGTACTGGCTGCTGCTGCCCGGTATCGCCTGGCTCCTGGTCTTCTTCGCCGCCCCGCTCGTCTACCAGGCGTCGACGTCGCTGCAGACCGGCTCGCTGGAGGACGGCTTCCGCGTCACCTGGCACCTCGCCACCTACTGGGACGCGCTCGTCCAGTACTGGCCGCAGTTCGTCCGCTCCGTGCTCTACGCCGCCACCGCGACGGGGCTGTGCCTGCTGCTCGGCTACCCGCTCGCCTACCTCATCGCCTTCAAGGCCGGACGCTGGCGCAACCTCGTGATGATCCTCGTCATCGCCCCGTTCTTCACCAGCTTCCTCATCCGCACCCTCGCCTGGAAGACGATCCTCGCCGACGGCGGCCCCGTGGTGGGCGCCCTGAACGCGCTCCACCTCCTGGACGTCACCAGCTGGCTCGGCCTCACCGACGGCCACCGGGTCCTGGCCACCCCGCTCGCCGTCGTCTGCGGTCTGACGTACAACTTCCTGCCGTTCATGGTCCTGCCGCTCTACACCTCGCTGGAACGCATCGACCCCCGGCTGCACGAGGCCGCCGGCGACCTCTACGCCCGCCCCGCCACCACCTTCCGCCGGGTGACGTTCCCGCTGTCCATGCCGGGCGTCGTCGCCGGTACCCTGCTGACCTTCATCCCCGCCACCGGTGACTACATCAACGCCGAACTCCTCGGCTCCACCGACCAGAAGATGATCGGCAACGTCATCCAGTCGCAGTTCCTGCGCGTCCTGGACTACCCCACCGCCGCCGCGCTCTCGTTCCTCCTCATGGCGGCGATCCTCGCCATGGTCACCTTCTACATCCGCAAGTCCGGGACGGAGGACCTGGTCTGATGACCACCTACGAGACCACCGACGCCGCCCCACGCGCCCGCACCGTGCGGCGCCCCGGCAGGCTCCGCCGCCACCTCGTCACGATCGCCGGACTGTGCACGCTGGCCTATCTGGTCCTGCCCAACGTCATCGTCCTGATCTTCTCGTTCAACAAGCCCAACGGCCGCTTCAACTACCAGTGGCAGCGCTTCTCAACCGACGCCTGGACCGATCCGTGCGGCGTCGCCGACCTCTGCGGCTCCCTCGGCCTCAGCCTGCGGATAGCCGTCTGGGCCACGCTCGGCGCCACCGCCCTCGGCACCATGATCGCCTTCGCCCTGGCCCGCTACCGCTTCCGCGCCCGCTCCACCGTCAACACCCTGATCTTCCTGCCGATGGCGATGCCCGAGGTCGTCATGGCCGCGTCGCTGGCCACCCTCTTCCTCAACATGGGCATCCAGTTCGGCTTCTGGACGATCCTCATCGCCCACATCATGTTCTGCCTGAGCTTCGTCGTCACCGCCGTCAAGGCCCGCGTGATGAGCATGGACCCGCGCCTGGAGCAGGCCGCCCAGGACCTCTATGCCACCCCCGTACAGACCTTCCTGCGGGTGACGCTGCCGATCGCCGCCCCCGGCATCGCCTCGGGCGCGCTGCTCTCCTTCGCGCTCTCCTTCGACGACTTCATCATCACCAACTTCAACGCCGGCTCCACCGTGACCTTCCCCATGTTCGTCTGGGGATCGGCACAGCGGGGCACGCCCGTTCAGATCAATGTCATCGGTACGGCGATGTTCCTCATCGCCGTCGTGTGCGTCGTCGTCGGCCAACTGGCCGGCGCACGCAGAAAGAGGAGCTGAGAACCATGGCACGAGCTGCCATGAACGCCCCGTCCCCCGTCCACGCCCTCGCGGACGCCACCCCCGCCCCGTTCTGGCTCGACGACCCCGACCGCCCCGCCGCACTGCCCGCCCTCACCGGCGACACCGACTGCGACCTCCTCGTCGTCGGCGGCGGCTACTCGGGACTGTGGACCGCGCTGCTCGCCAAGGAACGTGACCCGCACCGCGACGTCCTGCTCATCGAGGGCGCCGAAACCGGCTGGGCCGCCTCCGGACGCAACGGCGGCTTCTGCGCCGCCTCCCTCACCCACGGCCTCGGCAACGGCCTCGCCCGCTGGCCCGGCGAACTCGCCCGCCTCGAAGAACTCGGCCTGCGCAACCTCGACGCCATCGCGGACACCGTCACCCGCCACGGCATCGACTGCGCCTTCGAACGCACCGGTGAGATCGACATCGCGACCCGGCCGCACCAGATCGCCGAACTGGAGGAGGCAGCCGAGGACGCGGCCCGCCTCGGCCACGGCGACCGGTACACCTTCCTCGACCGCGACGCCCTGCGCGCCGAGGTCGACTCACCGACCTTCCATGCCGGCCTCTGGGACCGCGAAGGCGTCGCCATGCTGAACCCCGCGCGCCTCGCATGGGGCCTGAAGCGCGCCTGCCGCGACCTCGGCGTCCGCTTCCACGAACACACCCGCGCCACGGACCTCGCCCCGTACCGCGGCGGCATGGCCGTGCGCACCCCCTACGGCCGCGTCTTCGCGCGCCAGGTCGCCCTCGGCACCAACGCCTTCCCGTCCCTGCTGCGGCGCGTACGCCCGTACGTCGTCCCGGTCTACGACCACGCGCTGATGACCGAACCGCTCACCGAGGAGCAGCGCGCCGCCATCGGCTGGCGCGGCCGCCAGGGCCTCTCCGACAGCAACAACCACTTCCACTACTTCCGCCTCACTGCCGACCACCGCATCCTGTGGGGCGGCTACGACATCGTCTATCGCTACGGCGGCGGCGTACGGGCCGAGTACGACCACCACCCCGCCACCTACGCCAAGCTCGCCCGGCACTTCTTCCAGTGCTTCCCCCAGCTGGAAGGGGTCCGCTTCAGCCACGCATGGGGCGGCGCCATCGACACCTGCTCCCGCTTCTCCGCCTTCTTCGGCACCGCGCACAAGGGGCGCGTCGCGTACGCCGCGGGCTACACCGGCCTCGGCGTGGGCGCCACCCGCTTCGGCGCCGATGTGATGCTCGACCTCCTCTCCGGGGAGCGCACCGAACGCACCGAGTTGGAGATGGTCCGCAGCAAGCCTCTGCCGTTCCCGCCCGAGCCGCTGCGCTGGGCCGGGATCGGGATCACCCAGTGGTCGATGGCGCGGGCCGACAGCCGCGACGGGCACCGCAACCTGTGGCTGCGGGCGATGGACAAGGCGGGCCTCGGCTTCGACAGCTGAGATCTGGCACGACCGCTGCCGCATGGGGCCCGGCCTGGAGCCGCCGCATGGGGCCCGGCCCGGAGCTGCCGCATGGGGCCCGCGCCCCATGCGGCGGGTGCTTGCCGGGACAGCCGGTCACACGGGGCGCCGCCTCCCCGCACACCGGCTGTCGTCGCGTAAACGGCCCGCCGTCGCTCGGTCGACGCCCTGCCGTGCCCGTGCGCGGTGGGCCTCCCGCGCCCTCATCTTCCCGACCGCACACACCGGCGGAAAAATGTTCCACGGACCCGCGTAAGGATGCCGCCCCCGCGCCCTCTCCCCGGGGACCTGCCCGAACGGGCCGGGAGAGCGAGGAAGAGACATGAACGCCGCGGGGGCGAAGCGTGCAGTGGAGTGGCTGGTATCGGCAGCACCCGATCCCGATGCTTGCCGGTGGGAATGGGAACGCAGCCCGCTGGGGGTGGTTCTCCTCCCGGCCGGCAGGCGGTGGGACGTACTGATCGTCGACGGGAAACTCGGTTACCCCACCCTCGACGTCCTGACCTGGGTGACACCTCGTCCCGGCCCCGTCCTGGCCGATTTCGGGGACTCCCGCATGGGCTTCTTCGTCCCGCCGGGCACCGCCACGCGCTGGCTGGGCACCGGTGTACGGGGCGTGGGGCAGGGGACCTGGATCGTCGTCCCGTACCCGGGCCGGGCCACCGGAGGCGTCCGCTGGATCGTTCCTCCTGATGGCCGGGGCACGCTCAACGACCCCGGTCTCCTCGAACTCGCCCTGCACGAAGCGGCAGCGGTACTCGCCCGCGACACCTGACGGGAACGGATACCGGACGAGGCACGGCGCGCGCCGCACCATGCGGCGGCGTTGCACCATGCCTGGGGCGTGCGCGGCGTCCCGCGCCTACGCGGCGCTCCACGGCGCATAGGCGCGCCTGGGGAGGGAAGCGCGGGGCCACGGGTCAGCGCCGCCCCGCACCCCCGGCCTCGTACCATCGGGCGCAGACCGCCGACCAGAGCGTCAGCACCACCCCGGACAGACACCAGCTCGCCACCACGTCCAGCGGCCAGTGGTAGCCCTGCCGGACCAGCCCCACGCCGACACCGACGTTCAGCAGGACGACGGCTCCGGCGAGGAGCGCCGCGCCGGGCCCGTGCACGGTGCGGGCGGACCGCCGCCGCTCGTGCAGGAGCAGCAGCGCCACGAGGCCGTACGCGACCGCGGCGGTGGCGGCATGACCGGAAGGGAAGAACCCGTCATGGGGCGCGCCCGCCATGCGCGGCGGCCCCGGACGCCCGATCCAGACCTTCGCGGGAACGACCATCGCCGGTACGAGGGCCATCGTCCCGAGCGCGGCGAGCGGCGGCAGCCAGCGACGCACCGGCACGGGAACGGGGCCGGGGCCCTCCACCGCGTCCGGCGCCTCCTGCGGGCTGGTGCCGGTGCCCCGTGCGCGCCGCTGGGCCCGGACGGAGCGCCAGAGCGCCCCCGCCACCGCCACCAGGAGAACCGGCAGCGCGACGGTGATGTTGCCGAGATCGGCGAAGAACTGGGCGACCGGTGCCGGGAGGGCGCTTCCGCCGAGTGCGAGGCCGTACCGCTCGTCCAGCGTCCGCAGCGCCCCGTGCGTGGCCACCTGCCAGGTCAGCAGCGCGAACACCAGCAGGCAGAACAGGGCCTGGGCGGTGCACCGGTACCGAGGGCGTCCGCCGGCGGGGCCGCCGTGTCCGGGCAGAGAAATCGGCCGCCTCGGAACAGGGGGGGTGATTCCGAGGCGGCCGCGCGGATCGGGGTACCGCGCGCCCCGGGGGGTCTGGGGCGGGCGGCCGTCCGATCGGTGAGGATTCCCGGAGCCGGAGGCCCCGGAGTCGTGCGCGAGGGCACGGCCTGGTCGGAGCCGGTGATGCACCGACCGGGCGTCGCCCGCAGTCCCCTGCGAGCGGGGTGTATCTCTCATCTGCAGAAACCGTACGGCACCCGGAACGCGCCCGACAGCTGGATCACCCGGCCGCCATCGCCCTCGCACATCTTCTTCACGCTGCGATCTCTCCGACCTGCACGGGGCTCTCGTGCCCCGGCCCCGCGCCCCCGCATGGGGCGCCCGCACGGGGCCGCCGCACGGGGCCGCCGCACGGGGCCCCGCACACACGTCGGCCCGGGACGCGGTCCGTGCCGCGCCCCGGGCCGAGGTGCCGTATCTGCCGGCGGGGGTGCTGCCGCCCCCGTACGGGAGCCGGATCAGAGTGCCGCGAGCGCCGCCTCGAGGATGTCCAGGCCCTCGTTGAGCAGGTCCTCTCCGATGACCAGCGGCGGCAGGAAACGCACCACGTTGCTGTACGTACCGGTGGTCAGCACCAGCAGGCCCTCCTGGTGGCACGCCTTCGCGAGCGCGGCGGTGGCCTCCGCGTTCGGCTCCTTCGAACCGGACTTGACCAGCTCGATCGCGATCATCGCGCCGCGGCCGCGGACCTCGCCGATGATGTCGAACTTCTCCGCCATCGTGTCCAGGCGCGCCTTCATGACCTCGCCGATCCGGCGGGCCTTGGCGTTCAGGTCCAGCTCACGCATGGTCTCGATGGAGCCCAGCGCCGCCGCGCACGCCACCGGGTTGCCGCCGTACGTGCCGCCGAGGCCGCCCGCGTGCGCCGCGTCCATCATCTCGGCACGGCCGGTGACCGCGGCCAGCGGCAGACCGCCGGCGATGCCCTTGGCAGTGGTGATCAGGTCCGGAACGATGTTCTCGTCCTCGCACGCGAACCACTGCCCCGTGCGGCAGAACCCGGACTGGATCTCGTCGGCGACGAAGACGATGCCGTTCTCCTTCGCGAAGTTCGCGATGGCGGGCAGGAAGCCCTTCGCCGGCTCGATGAAGCCGCCCTCACCGAGCACGGGCTCGATGATGATCGCCGCGACGTTCTCCGCGCCGATCTGCTTGGTGATCTGCGTGATGGCCTGCTCGGCAGCCTCCTGCGCACAGTTCTCCGGGCCGGTCAGCCAGCGGTACGGGTAGGCCAGCGGCACCCGGTACACCTCGGGCGCGAACGGGCCGAACCCCTGCTTGTACGGCATGTTCTTCGCGGTCAGCGCCATCGTGAGGTTCGTACGGCCGTGGTAGCCGTGGTCGAACACGACGACCGCCGGGCGCTTGGTGTAGGCGCGGGCGATCTTCACCGCGTTCTCCACCGCCTCCGCGCCCGAGTTGAACAGCGCGGACTTCTTCGCGTGGTCGCCCGGCGTCAGCTCCGCGAGCTGCTCACACACCTCGACGTACGGCTCGTACGGCGTGACCATGGCGCAGGTGTGGGTGAAGTCCGCGAGCTGCGCCGTGGCGCGGCGCACCACGGCCTCGGCGCTGTTGCCGACCGACGTCACGGCGATGCCGGAGCCGAAGTCGATGAGGGAGTTGCCGTCGACGTCCTCCAGGACACCGCCGCCGGCGCGCTTGATGAAGACGGGCAGCACCGCACCGACGCCACCCGCCACGGTGGCCTGCTTACGCTTCCACAGCGCCTGCGACTTGGGGCCGGGGATCGCGGTGACGACGCGACGCTCCTGGGGGAGGGCGGGGCCTCCGGACAGTTCGGTCATGGCAGTCTCCTGGGGGTGGAAGGGGACGTACGAAAGGTCTTTTCTCGCAGGCTAGGGGCGGTGGGCCGGGTCTGGCATGTTCCGTTCGGGAGAAGTGCGCGTGTTGCGTTGTCCGCGCCGGACATAGCGACGGCGCGGGGCCAGTAGATTGAGCGGCGGCGTACCGCACCCGCACGGTCCACGACGCGGGCACGGTCCACGAACGACGCAGGCACCGTCCAAGGGGGACAAGGGGCACCGGATGGACACCGAGGGCACGCACGACGCACCGCACACCGTTCCGCCGCCACCGCACGGAGCACCCCGACCCGAACCCACCGTCCCGCGCCCCGCGGCACCGCCCGCCGCCCCGTCGGCGGCCGCCCCGCAGCCCCCCGTGGCGCCGCCGCGCACCCCGCACGAGGCAGCGCCCGAACCCCCGGTCCTGCGCTGGCTGCGTACCCCCCGCCCCGCCGCCGCACCGGGCATCTGGACGTACGGCCACCGCCCCCGCCCCGCGGCCGACCCGGACCGCGCCCCGTTGCGCCAGCTGATCAGCGGCGCGGTCATCTCGGGCCTGTGCGGGTGGCTGCTGTGGTCGTTGTTGTGGAACGGATATCTGGGGCCTTACTGGGCATGGCCCATGTTCCTCCTTGTCCCGGACTCGTGGCAGGCCGCGGCAACTCCAGGAGACGAGATGGCGTACGCCATCGCCTCCTGGGCGTACTACGGGCTGTGGATCGCGGGCATCGCCGTCGTCTTCGGCCGTCTGGGGCGCTGGCCCGAACTCCTCGGCCGGGTGGCGGGTCCATTGCTGCGGCGGATGCGGGAGGGCGCGCCCGTGGCTAAGCCCGAACCGGCCGTGGACCGTGCGCAGTGGCCCGAGATGCGTGCCGCGGGCGCCGTCGACGCCGCCGACAAACTCGCCGCCGAGGCCCGCGCGGGGCGGATGAACGACGTCGATGTCGCCCGCATCGACCACGCATGGCGCGCCGCACGGGGCCGCGCGGGCGGCGTCGCGTCCTTCACCGACACCGTCCTGCGGCACGGCGCCGCCACCGATGCGCATCCGTCCGGCGCACGTGACCTCGCCCGCCGGACCGCCCACCACGACCTTCTGGCGCACCAGGTACGCATCGGTGTCGCCGCCGACCACGAACGCAACCCGCACCAGCACCGCGGCGCCGGACTCGCGCTGGACCCGGGCCTGCTGGGCACCTCGCTGCTCGCCGTCGGCCCGTCCGGCAGCGGCAAGACCAGCCGGGTGCTCAAGCCGGTCGTCGAGTCGATGTGCCTCCAGGCGCTCGCCCGGCGGTGTGCCGTCGTCGCCGTCGGCCCCGTGGGCGCGGACCTCGGCCCCGATGACGCCTTCGACGTGGTGGTCCGCGTCGGCCGTCCCGGCCAGGACACCGACCTCGATCTCTACGGCGGCACCAGCGACCCCGACGAGGCGGCCGGCATCCTCGCCGAGGCGCTGGCCGGCGATCTGGCGACCGGTCAGCCCGGCGCTGACGGCCGGCGCGCGGCGACCGCACTCGGGCAGCTCCTCGGCCCGTTCCGCACCGCCCACGGCCGTTTCCCGTCCGTGCCGGAGCTGCGCGAACTCCTCGACGGTGCGCAGGAGCCGGTGACGGAGCTGCGGGAGGCGCTGCGTGCCGCCGGCGCCACGGCGCAACTGCGCGAACTGGACGCCCGCGCCCGGCAGGCCGAGCGGCCGGACGACGTGGGGACGCTGCTCGCCGACCGGATCGCGCTGCTGGACCGTCCCGCCTTCGCCGGGTTCTTCGACACCACGGGGCGCACCCGCCAGGTGTCGCTGCGCTCCCTCGACCAGCCGCTGCGGGTGCGTGTGGAGCTTCCGGAACGGGGCCATGCCGAGGCGTCGAGGATCCTCGCCCGACTGGTGCTGGCCCAGTTCACCGAGTCCGCGGTGGCCCGCACCGACCGTTCGCTCTTCGCCTGCCTGGTCCTCGACGAGGCGGCGCACACGATCACCGCCGAGGCGCTACGGGGCCTGCAGCGGCTGCGGGCGGCCAACGCGGGCGTGGTGCTGACGCTCCGTGCGCTGGACGACGTCCCCGAGGCTCTGCGCAGCGCACTGCTCGGTGCGGTCGGGTGCCGGATGGCGTTCGCCGGGGTCACGACCTGGGACGGGGCGCGGTTCGCCGAGGTGTGGGGCAAGGAGTGGGTGGAGACCCGCGACGTCACCGACCGGCAGATCATCGCGTACAGCACCGCAGGCAAGGTGTTCCACGCGCTCCGCCGCGTCGTCACGGGCAAGGCGGCCACGGCCAAGGCGATCACCGTCCGCACCGTCGAGCGTGAACGCTGGTCCGCCTCCGACCTCGCCAACGCCGTCCCACCCGGCCATGCGGTGCTGTCGGTCACCTCGGTGCGCGGCGAACACGCGCCACCGGTTCTGGTTGATCTGGGGAGGTAGCGGCGGGACGGCCTGCCCCATGCCGGGCGGGCCGCAGAGGCATGCAGCTGCCCCATGCGGGGCCCGCAGAGGGCCCGCATGGGGCCGCGCCGCCCCGTGCGAGGCGCCACGTCCTCGCTCGCTTCGTCCGCACTTCGACCCCGTACGGTCACACGCCTGGCGGATGCCCGCCACGCGGCGCGGCATGGGGCGCCTCCGGAGGGCATGGGCCCTGGCGGGCGCCCGTGCCGCCCGGCTGCTCCGGCCGCCGCTGAGGCAGAATCGGTAGCGACCGTTCATACGGGACGGCCAAACCCCGGGCGGTGCCGCCTCCGCCCCACCGGCGGCGGCCACAGGCCCCCGTCGCCGTCGAAGGTTCCATGCCGCACACCCTTGCCTCCCTGGTCAACCACACCGCGCTCAAGCTGACCGTGCTCGCGGGCGAGGACCGGCTCGACGTCCCCGTCCGCTGGGCCCACGCCAGTGAGCTGATCGACCCGGTGCCCTACATGGAGGGCGGTGAGCTGCTGCTGATCACCGCGCTGAAACTGGATGCCGAGGACGAGGAGGCCGCGCGCGCCTACGTACACCGGGTGGCCCGCGCGGGCGTCATCGGCCTCGGCTTCGCGATCGGCGTCAACTACGACGAGGTACCCGACGCACTCGTCGCGGCGGCACGAGCCGAGGGGCTGCCGCTGTTCGGCGTGCCCCGCCGGACCCCGTTCATCGCCATCAGCAAGGCCGTCTCCGCCGCCGTCGCCGCCGACCAGTACCGCGCCGTGACCGCGGGGTTCGAGGCACAGCGGGAACTGACCCGCGCCGCGCTGAGCGCCGAGGGCCCGGCCGACCTGCTGGCCCGGCTCGCCGCTCACCTGGACGGCTGGGCCGCGCTGTACGACGCGTCCGGCGCCGTGCTGGCCGCCGCGCCCGAATGGGCGGCCCGCCGCGCCGCCCGGCTCACCGCCGACGTCGCCCGGCTGCGTGAGCGTCCCGCGCCCGCCAGCGCGGTGATCAGCGCGGCGGAGGGCGACGACCGCGTCGAACTCCAGTCACTGGGCACGGGGCGGCGGGCACGGGGCGTCCTCGCCGTCGGTACGGGCGCGGCCCTGGGAACGGCGGAGCGCTACGCCGTCCACTCCGCCGTGGCCCTTCTGACACTCGCCACGGAGCGTTCCCGCGCACTCCAGGACGCCGAGGCCCGGCTCGCCTCCGCCGTGTTGAAGATGCTGCTGGTCGGCGAGCCGGACCATGCACGGTCCGTGGCGGGACGGCTCTACGGAGGTCTGCTGGAGGCCCCGTTCCGGGTGCTGGTCGCCGAACCGGTGGCTGCGGACGGCGGCGCCGGCGAGACGGGGCCCGGTGTGCTCCACGGCCTCGCGGACGCCCTGGAGTCCGCCGCCGCCCGTACGGGGGAGGCGGTGCTCGTGGTCCCCGAGACGGGGCGGTTGACGGCGCTCGTCGCCGACGGCGGAGCCGCGGCCGATGCGTGTTCCCGCTTCGCCGTGGACATCGAGGACCGCCCGGACCCGTCGCCCGCGCCGCGTGGTGCGGTGCCCCGTGGGGAGGCCCCGTACGGCGGTGAGCTGCTGGCGGCCGGGCTCTCCGCCCCGACCGGCCCCGCCGGCGCGCCGACCGCGCACCGCCAGGCCGAACAGGCACTCTCCGTAGCCCGCCGACGGAGCCGCGCACTCATCGAGCACGAGGATGTCGCCGCCGGCTCCGTCCTCCCGCTGCTCGCCGACGACGCCGTCCGCGCCTTCGCCGACGGGCTGCTGCGCGCCCTGCGGCAGCACGACGCGACCGGCCGGGGCGATCTGGTCGCCTCGCTCCGTGCCTGGCTCTCCCGGCACGGACAGTGGGACGCCGCCGCCGCCGACCTCGGGGTGCACCGCCACACTCTGCGGTACCGGATGCGTCGCGTGGAGGAGATCCTGGGCCGCTCGCTGGACGACGCGGACGTCCGGATGGAGCTGTGGCTCGCCCTCAAAGCGACCTCGGAGAGCGAGGAGACACGGGGCACACCGGGAACGCCGGGGGAGTGAGCCCACCGGCCCCGTCCGCACCCTCCGCCGGGGCACGGGGCACGGGGCACGGGGCACGGGGCACGGGGCACGGGGCACGGGGCACGGGGCATGGGCCACGGGGCATGGGCCACGGGGCGGGCCTACAGCTGTGCGGCGCGCCCCGTCTCCTCCGCGCATGGGGCGCGAGCCGTTGCCATGCACGGGTCCGGACGCCGCCGGTGGTCCGCCGCCCCATGCGGAGGCGCCGAGCCTCGGGCGGGAAGGGGGAGACCGGTGAACCCACCACGCGCGCCACGTGTCACCGCCCCGTGCGTCATGTGCCATGGCGCATGGGGCACCAACTGCCCCGAGCTCACCGCACCTCCAGGTGCGCCCCACGGGCCCACGCGCTCCCCCACAGGCCGTCAGTCCGCCCCACCCACGCCGGCCCCCCCGCCCCATGCCGTCCCCAGGCGCCGCCCCTGCCTCGTCCACCGCGGAGAGACACACCGACGGATTGCGCCGCTTCGGACAAACGCCACGGCGGCCTCGCACCCCTACGGTGGGGGCAGAGTCGACAGCGCGGATCTGCTCGCCGGTCCGTGCGCACCACCCACCACTTCGGAAGGGCCGGGATCCACTGTGCCGAACAATGCTGCAGCCCCCACCGCCTTTTGGGTCGCCGGCCGCGAGGCCACCGGCGACACCACCTTCGACGTCACCTCCCCCTGGGACGGACGTCTCGTCGGCACGGTGAGCGTCCCGACCGAGGAGCAGGTCGAGGAGGCCGTCGCCGCCGCCGTCGCCGTCCAGGACGAGTTCGCCGCCACCCCCGCCCACGTCCGCGCCGCGGCCCTCAGCCACGTCGAGCGCCGCCTGGTCGAGCGTACGGAGGAGATCGCGCAGCTGATCTCCGCGGAGAACGGCAAGCCCATCAAGTGGGCGCGCGGTGAGGTCGGCCGCGCCGTGTCCGTCTTCCGCTTCGCCGCCGAGGAGGCGCGCCGCTTCAACGGCGGCGAGGCGCAGCGGCTCGACACCGACGGCGGCGGCGCCGGACGTCTCGCGCTGACCCGCCGCTTCCCGCGCGGCACGGTGCTGGGCATCGCGCCGTTCAACTTCCCGCTCAACCTCTGCGCCCACAAGGTCGCCCCTGCCATCGCGGCAGGCGTGCCGATCTTCCTCAAGCCGGCGCCCGCCACGCCGCTGTCCGGTCTGATCCTGGGTGAGCTGCTCGCCGAGACCGACCTCCCCGCCGGTTCCTGGTCGATCCTGCCGGTCCCCAACGACCGCATGGCGGCGCTGGTCCAGGACGAGCGGCTGCCGGTCATCTCGTTCACCGGCTCCGAGAAGGTCGGCTACGACATCCTCGACTCGGTGCCCCGTAAGCACTGCACCCTGGAGCTGGGCGGCAACGGCGCGGCCGTCATCCTCGGCGACTACGCCTCCGAGGCGGACCTGGACTGGGCGGCCCAGCGGATCGCCACGTTCTCCAACTACCAGGGCGGCCAGTCCTGCATCTCGGTGCAGCGGGTGATCGCCGACGCGCAGGTCTACGACCGCCTGGTGCCCAAGATCGTCGCCGCGGTCGAGGCGCAGGTCACCGGCGACCCGTCCGACGCCGCGACCGAGGTCGGCCCGCTGGTCAGCCAGGCCGCGGCCGAGCGTGTGGAGGCGTGGGTGGACGAGGCCGTCGCGGCCGGCGCCAAGCTGCTCACCGGTGGCAAGCGGGAGGGCGCCGCGTACGCGCCGACCGTGCTTGCCGAGCTGCCCGCCGACACCACCCTCGCCTGCGAGGAGGTCTTCGGGCCGGTGCTCTCCGTCGCGAAGGTCGACGGTGAGGCCGACGCGTTCGCCGCGGTCAACGACTCGAAGTACGGGCTCCAGGCCGGGGTGTTCACCCACGACGTGCAGGCGGCGTTCCGTGCGCACCGTGCGCTGGAGGTCGGTGGCGTGATCATCGGCGACGTGCCGTCGTACCGCGCCGACCAGATGCCGTACGGCGGCGCCAAGCTCTCCGGCGTCGGCCGTGAGGGTGTCCGCTACGCCATGGACGACTACACCTACGAGCGGGTCCTGGTGCTGACCGGCCTCGACCTCTGAGGGACGGTGCCCGGCCCGCCGGCCGTGGCACGCCCCGTCCGCCCGACCCGGCCTGGACCGGTGGACAGCGCGGTCGTCCCTGAGACCGTCACATGAGTCCAGACCAGGCGCCGGTCCGTCCCTCCCGTGGACCGGCCCCGGCCGTGGCGCGCTCCGGCACCCTGTTCCGGAGCGCGCCACGCCCCGCGCCTTCGAGCCATGGCCCCGGGCGCGCCAGATCTTGACCGCACGGCCCCGTCAGTGGGGCCGTTTTTCGTGCCGGAGGGGGTTCGCCCTCGCCCCGCACCCCGCGCATGGGGCGGCTACGGAGCCCACGCATGGGGCGGGGCGCCGGGCCCCACGGTGCTCCGTCCCCCCCCCGCATGGCGCCACCGCGCACCCCACGCATGGGGCAGGAGCGCGCCCCGTGCCCCGCGCGGCAGCCCTTGCCTCGGCCCCGTGTACGCCTCGCCCTGCCCCATGCGTGCGGCTCCGCGTCGCGCGAATCTCGCTTCATGCGTGCGGCTCCACGTCGCGCGAACCTCGCCTGATGCCTGAGGCTCCGCACCGCGAAACCCTGGCCCCCGCGCGACGCCTCCACGCCGAGAAACCCCGCCCCATGCGACGGCCCGTGCGACAGCCCCATGCGCCCCGCCCACCGCGGCGGCATACCCCTCACCGGCGCAACGCCCTCCTACGGGTTCAGGAGCCAGCCGTCCCCGGCCGACGGCCCCCTCCGGAGCGCCCGGCGGTCGCGTAGCACTGGTGCAACTGCCGCATACCGGGTAACTCTCACAAGTAGTCCATGAGTGCCCATGGGTGCCGTCCCGCCGGCCCCGGTCCGTCGGCACGGTCCATCCGAACGCGGCGAGGTGAGCCCGACATGTCCGCTCCGACCACCCGCAACGTCTCCGAGCGCGAGGCACGGCAGGTCGCCGAGGCAGCCCGGGAACAGGACTGGCGCAAGCCCAGCTTCGCCAAGGAGCTGTTCCTGGGACGCTTCCGGCTCGATCTGATCCACCCGCACCCCAGCCCGGCGACGGAGGACGTCCGGCGCGGCGAGGCGTTCCTGGCCGCGCTGCGTACGTTCTGCGAGACACGGATCGACGGCGCCCGCATCGAGCGCGAGGGCCGGATCCCCGACGAGACCGTCAACGGGCTCAAGGAGCTCGGCGCGCTCGGCATGAAGATCGATACGAAGTACGGCGGACTCGGCCTCACGCAGGTCTACTACAACAAGGCGCTCGCCCTCGTCGGCTCCGCCAGCCCCGCCGTCGGCGCGCTGCTCTCCGCGCACCAGTCGATCGGCGTCCCGCAGCCCGTGAAGCTCTTCGGCAGCCAGGAGCAGAAGAACACCTTCCTGCCCCGTTGCGCCCGTACCGACATCTCGGCGTTCCTGCTCACCGAGCCGGACGTCGGCTCGGACCCGGCGCGCCTGGCGACCACCGCCGTCCCCGACGGCGACGGCTACCTCCTCGACGGTGTGAAGCTGTGGACCACCAACGGCGTCATCGCCGACCTGCTGGTGGTGATGGCGCGGGTGCCCGCCTCGGAGGGCCACCGGGGCGGCATCACCGCCTTCGTCGTCGAAACGGCGACGCCCGGCATCACCGTCGAGCACCGCAACGCGTTCATGGGCCTGCGCGGCCTGGAGAACGGAGTCACCCGCTTCCACCGGGTGCGGGTCCCCGCCGCGCACCGTATCGGCCCCGAGGGCGCCGGTCTGAAGATCGCGCTGACCACCCTCAACACGGGGCGGCTGTCGCTGCCCGCGATGTGTGTGGGCTCCGGGAAATGGGCCCTGAAGATCGCCCGGGAGTGGTCGGGCGTCCGCGAGCAGTGGGGCAGGCCGATCGCCGCGCACGAGGCGGTCGGCGCCAAGATCTCGTTCATCGCGGCGACCACCTTCGCCCTGGAGGCGGTCGTCGACCTCTCCTCCCAGATGGCCGACGAGAACCGCAACGACATCCGGATCGAAGCCGCCCTCGCCAAGCTCTACGGATCCGAGATGGGGTGGCGGATCGCCGACGAACTGGTCCAGATCCGCGGTGGCCGCGGCTTCGAGACCGCCGACTCGCTCGCCGCACGGGGCGAGCGCGCCGTGCCCGCCGAGCAGTTGCTGCGCGACATGCGCATCAACCGTATCTTCGAAGGATCGACGGAGATCATGCATCTGCTGATCGCCCGCGAGGCCGTCGACGCCCACCTGTCCGTCGCGGGCGACCTCATCGACCCGCGGAAGAGCCTCGGCGACAAAGGCAGGGCGGCCGCCGACGCCGGCCGCTTCTACGCCCGCTGGCTGCCCCAGCTCGTCACCGGACCCGGTCAACTCCTTCGCTCGTACCAGGAGTTCGGGACCCTTGCCGGGCATCTGCGGTACGTCGAACGGTCCTGCCGCAAGCTGGCCCGTGCCACCTTCTACGCGATGTCGCGCTGGCAGGGGCGGATGGAGACCAAGCAAGGCTTCCTCGGGCGGATCGTCGACATCGGCGCCGAACTGTTCGCGATGAGCGCCGCCTGCGTACGGGCCGAGCACCTGCGGCTGACCGGCGGCCACGGGCGGGAGGCGTACCAGCTGGCCGATGCGTTCTGCCGGCAGTCCCGGATCCGCGTCGACGAGCTCTTCGCCCGGCTGTGGACCAACACGGACGTCCTCGACCGCAAGGTCGTCTCCGGGGTCCTCGACGGCGCCTACCGCTGGCTGGAGGAAGGCATCGTCGACGCCAGCGGCGAAGGTCCCTGGATCGCCGACGCCACCCCCGGCCCCAGCACCCACCAGAACGTCCACCGCCCCGTCCGGAGCCCCGGTTCCGAGGCGCCGTAGGCCGGGGCCGGGACGCGGTAGGGAGGAGCGGCGGGCCGCCCGCCACCGTGCCCGCCCGCCCCGCGCGTGGGGCACGTCCGCCCCGTGCCCGCGCGTGGGGCGCCGTGCCCCACGCCCCGCGCCGTGCCCCCCGCCCAGCGCATGCGGCATGCCCGCCCCATGCCCCCGCCCCGTACAACGCCAGCCTCACCCCCCGCATGGGGCCACTCGCCCCATGCCCCCGCCCCATGCGGCACCACCCTGCCGCCTCACCCCGCACGGGGCCGCCCCTTGCCGTACCACCCACCCCACCACCCCACCCCATATCGCCCTTCCCCGCCGCCGTCTGCGCCCCCGCGCCGACGTGTTGCGTCCGCGGCCTCCGCGACCGGCCACAATGGACCCCATGACGGACTCCCTCGCCCACCCGCACCTGCGCTTCGCACCGGTTTCCGCGGATCCGGACGCACAGCACGGCCCCCGCGACATCGTGATCCTCGGCTCGACCGGTTCCATCGGCACCCAGGCGATCGACATCGTGCGGCGCAATCCCGACCGTTTCCGGGTGACCGCGCTCTCCGCGGCCGGCGGCCGGGTCGAGCTGCTCGCCGAGCAGGCGCACCAGCTGCGGGTCCGCACCGTCGCCGTGGCCCGTGAAGAGGCCGCCCCGGCGCTGCGGGAGGCGCTGTGCGCGCGGTACGGCGCGGGCGAGCCGCTGCCGGAGATCCTCGCCGGACCCGACGCGGCCACCGACCTCGCTGCCTCCCCCTGCCACACCGTCCTCAACGGCATCACCGGCTCCATCGGCCTCGCGCCGACGCTCGCCGCCCTCAAGGCCGGCCGGGTGCTCGCCCTCGCCAACAAGGAATCGCTGATCGCCGGCGGCCCGCTGGTCAAGGCCGTCGCCGCACCCGGGCAGATCATCCCCGTCGACTCCGAGCACTCCGCGCTGTTCCAGGCGCTGACCGGCGGCGCCCGCCAGGAGGTCCGCAAGCTCGTCGTCACCGCGTCCGGCGGCCCGTTCCGCGGCCGCGGCCGTGCCGAGCTGGCCGACGTCACCCCGGAGCAGGCGCTGGCCCACCCCACCTGGTCCATGGGGCCCGTCGTCACCATCAACTCCGCGACCCTCGTCAACAAGGGGCTCGAAGTCATCGAGGCGCATCTGCTGTTCGACGTCCCCTTCGCGCAGATCGAGGTCGTCGTCCATCCGCAGTCCTACATCCACTCGATGGTGGAATTCACCGACGGCTCCACGCTCGCCCAGGCCAGCCCGCCCGACATGCGGATGCCCATCGCGCTCGGCATGGGCTGGCCCGCCCGCGTCCCCGACGCCGCGCCCGGCATCGACTGGACGACGGCCCGGACCTGGGAGTTCTTCCCCCTCGACGAGAAGGCGTTCCCCTCCGTCCCGCTCGCCTGCCACGTCGGCGACCTCGGCGGCACCGCACCCGCCGTCTTCAACGCCGCCAACGAGGAGTGCGTCGACGCCTTCCTCCACAGCGGGCTGCCTTTCACAGGGATTGTGGATACGGTCGCCGAAGTGGTCTCCGCACACGAGATGCCCGGACGGGGAACTTCCCTCACCGTCGCGGACGTACTGGAGGCGGAGACCTGGGCGCGCGCCCGCGCCCGCGAACTGGCCGCCCGGGCGGCTCGTACACCTTCGGAGGCTCGCGCATGACGACCTGGATGACCATCCTCGGCATAGTCGTCTTCGTCGTCGGCCTGCTGTTCTCCATCGCCTGGCACGAGCTCGGCCATCTCTCGACGGCCAAGATGTTCGGCATCCGCGTGCCGCAGTACATGGTGGGCTTCGGGCCGACGCTCTTCTCCCGTAAGAAGGGCGACACCGAGTACGGCATCAAGGCCGTCCCGCTCGGCGGCTACATCCGCATGATCGGGATGTTCCCGCCCGGCGACGACGGGAAGCTCCAGGCCCGTTCCACCTCACCGTGGCGCGGCATGATCGAGGATGCCCGTTCGGCCGCCTTCGAGGAGCTCCAGGAGGGCGACGAGAAGCGGCTCTTCTACACGCGCAAGCCGTGGAAGCGCGTCATCGTGATGTTCGCCGGGCCGTTCATGAACCTGATCCTCGCGGTCGTGATCTTCATGAGCGTGCTGATGGGCTTCGGCATCAACACCCAGACCACCCAGGTCGGCTCGGTCTCCGACTGCGTCATCTCGGCGTCCGCCAAGACGGACAAGTGCCCGGCCGGCGCCAAGGACTCCCCGGCCAAGGCCGCGGGCCTGCGCGCCGGTGACAAGATCGTCAGCTTCAACGGCCGGGCCATCCCCGACTGGGACACCCTCCAGGGCCGGATCCGTGACACCACCGGGCCCGCCACGCTCGTCGTCGAACGCGACGGCGCCCGCCGCACCCTGCACGCCGACCTCATCGAGAACAAGGTCGCCAAGACCGACGGCCACGGCGGCTACGTCGACGGCCAGTTCGTCACCGCCGGATTCCTGGGCTTCACCCCGGCCAGCGGCGTCGTCCAGCAGTCCTTCGGCCAGTCCGTCGACCGCATGGGCAACATGGTCCAGCAGGGCGTCACCTCCCTGATCAACCTCCCCGGCAAGGTCCCCGACCTGTGGAACGCCGCCTTCAACGGCGCGGAACGCAAGCCGGACTCCCCGATGGGCGTGGTCGGCGCCGCGCGCGTCGGCGGCGAGGTCTTCTCCCTCCACATCCCCCCGGAGCAGCGCGTCGCGACGATGCTCCTCCTGGTGGCGGGCTTCAACCTCTCCCTCTTCCTGTTCAACATGCTGCCGCTGCTCCCCCTGGACGGCGGGCACATCGCCGGCGCCCTGTGGGAGTCGCTCCGCCGCGCCTTCGCGAAGGTCGTCCGCCGCCCGGACCCGGGCCCGTTCGACGTCGCCAAGCTGATGCCGGTCGCGTATGTCGTCGCAGGCGTGTTCATCTGCTTCACCCTGCTCGTCCTCGTCGCCGACGTCGTCAACCCGGTCACCCTCACCGGATAGCCCGGAAGCAGCAGGTCACACACGTGGACGGCCGGACGTCCCGCGGAGCGCCGCGGGCTTCCGGCCGTCGTCGTACGGCGCCGACGCGCGGCCACGATGTGCTTCGGGGAACCCCGGTGCCGTAATCTCGGAGGCCGGAGCCCGCCGACTTCGGGACCTAGATCCACACCTTGGGGTTGCTCGCCAGATGACTGCCATTTCGCTGGGAATGCCGGACGTACCGACCAAGCTTGCCGACCGCAGGGTCAGCCGCAAGATCCACGTCGGACCGGTCGCCGTGGGCGGAGACGCACCGGTTTCGGTGCAGTCGATGACGACCACCCGCACCTCCGACATCGGCGCCACCCTCCAGCAGATCGCCGAGCTGACCGCCTCCGGCTGCCAGATCGTCCGCGTCGCCTGCCCGACCCAGGACGACGCCGACGCGCTGCCCGTCATCGCGAAGAAGTCCCAGATCCCGGTGATCGCGGACATCCACTTCCAGCCCAAGTACGTCTTCGCCGCGATCGACGCCGGCTGCGCCGCGGTCCGCGTCAACCCCGGCAACATCAAGAAGTTCGACGACCAGGTCAAGGAGATCGCGAAGGCGGCCGGCGACGCGGGCACCCCCATCCGCATCGGCGTCAACGCCGGTTCGCTCGACGCCCGCCTGCTCGCCAAGTACGGCAAGGCCACCCCCGAGGCGCTCGTCGAGTCCGCGCTGTGGGAGGCGTCCCTCTTCGAGGAGCACGGCTTCCGCGACATCAAGATCTCGGTCAAGCACAACGACCCGGTCGTGATGGTCAACGCCTACCGTCAGCTCGCCGCGCAGTGCGACTACCCGCTCCACCTCGGCGTCACCGAGGCGGGCCCCGCCTTCCAGGGCACCATCAAGTCCGCGGTCGCGTTCGGCGCGCTGCTCTCCGAGGGCATCGGCGACACCATCCGCGTCTCGCTCTCCGCGCCGCCCGCCGAGGAGGTCAAGGTCGGCATCTCCATCCTGGAGTCCCTGAACCTCCGCCAGCGCCGCCTGGAGATCGTCTCCTGCCCGTCCTGCGGCCGCGCCCAGGTCGACGTGTACAAGCTCGCCGACCAGGTCACCGCCGGCCTGGAGGGCATGGAGGTGCCGCTGCGCGTCGCCGTCATGGGCTGCGTCGTCAACGGCCCGGGTGAGGCTCGCGAGGCCGACCTCGGCGTCGCCTCCGGCAACGGCAAGGGCCAGATCTTCGTCAAGGGCGAGGTCATCAAGACCGTCCCCGAGTCGAAGATCGTCGAGACCCTCATCGAAGAGGCGATGAAGATCGCCGAGCAGATGGAGAAGGACGGCGTCACCTCCGGCGAGCCGGTCGTCACCGCCGCCGGCTGACCGCCCCGTCAGCCGCCGCACGGCGCCCCTCGCGACGAGCCCCGCCGCCCCGTTCCCCGGGGCGGCGGGGCTCACACGTAGCGCCATAGGTGGTGTCACACGGCGGGAGGTACAGTGCGAGAACCTGCTCCTGCCTGGCCTCCCAGGCCCGCACCGGTGAGGCTTTCCGACACGTGCTGACGACCACCACCCTCAAGGTCCTGGAGCCAGGGGAGCTCGACGCCGCCCTGGAGGTCCTGGACCGCGACCCGGTCGCCAACGCCTTCGTCGCCGCCCGGGTCCAGGTGGCAGGGCTCGACCCCTGGCGGCTCGGCGGTGAGATGTGGGGCTGGTACTCCGGCGGCCGCCTGGAGTCCCTCTGCTACGCCGGGGCCAACCTCGTCCCCATCTGTGCCACCCCCGAGGCCATCCGCGGCTTCGCCGAACGCGCCCGCCGGCAGGGCCGCCGCTGCTCCTCCCTCGTCGGCCCGGCCGAGGCCACCGCGGCCCTGTGGTCGCTGCTGGAGCCCGCATGGGGCCCCGCCCGCGAGGTCCGCGCCCACCAGCCCCTCATGGTCACCACCGCCCCGTCCGCGGAGATCGCCCCCGACCCGTACGTCCGGCGCATCCGCAAGAACGAGATGGAACTGATCATGCCCGCCTGCGTGGCCATGTTCACCGAGGAGGTCGGCATCTCCCCGATGGCCGGCGACGGCGGACTCCTCTACCAGGCACGCGTCGCCGAACTCGTCGGCGCCGGCCGCTCCTTCGCCCGCGTCGAGAACGGCAAGGTCCTCTTCAAGGCCGAGATCGGCGCCGCCACGCCCCGCGCCTGCCAGATCCAGGGCGTCTGGGTCGACCCCGAACACCGCGGCAAGGGCCTCTCCGAGACCGGCATGGCCGCCGTCCTGCGCTACGCCCTCGCCGATGTCGCCCCCGTCGTCAGCCTCTACGTCAACGACTTCAACACGGCAGCGCGCGCGGCGTACCGCCGGGTGGGGTTCGAAGAGGTCGGGGCGTTCATGAGCGTGCTGTTCTGAGCCGGCCTGTGGTGAGCTGGGCTGTGGTGCGGTGACGTGAGCGGGCCTGACCTTGCCCGGTCCGGCCCGCCGTGGCCCGTGGCCTGCGGGGGCGTTGCGCCGTGCGTGGCCCTCGGGGCCCGGCCCGGCGCGCAGCGGGCGCCAGGTCCCGGTCGCGTCGTCGGCGCATGCCCCGTGCCGCATGGTGCCGCCCTGCCTCCGCCGCACCATGCCCCGCCCCGTCCCGCTCGCACCGGTGGAGCCCGCGGCGTCACGCCCGCCGGCTCCGTCCGCACCGTAACGCGCGCCGTGCGGGTGCCCCGTCCCGCTCCGCCCGCCCCGTCGTCGCCGCACGCCGGTGACGGTGCTGGACCGTGCTGTCCGAGGCATACGCCTTGTACGCTCCCGACCATGGATGACATCGCGGTCGGCCCCCTCGATCTCGCCGCCCGTGTGGACGACGCGCTGGCGGTGCAGGCCCTCGCCTTCGGGCTGACCGACGGCGAGATGGCCATCCGCCGCCCCATCGTGCTCCGGCACCTCCAGTGCCCCGGGGCCCGCGCGCTGGGCGCCACCACCCCCGCCGGCCGCCTCGTCGGCTTCATCTACGGCATGCCCAACGACCGCGCCCACTGGTGGTCCGGCGTCGTCGAGCCCTACCTGCGCGCCCAGCAGCTCGACCACTGGCTCGACGACTCCTTCGTCATCACCGAACTCCACGTCCACCCCGCCCACCAGCACCGCGGCATCGGCCGCCGGCTGATCACGGAGCTGACGGACGGCACCACGCGGCCCCGCAGCATCCTCTCGGCCCTCGACACGGAGAGCCCCGCCCGCGCGCTCTACCACTCCCTCGGCTACCAGGACCTCGCCCGCCGCGTCCTGTTCCCCAGCGCCCCCACGCCGTACGCCGTCATGGGCGCCCCGCTGCCGCTGCGCCGACGCTGACGCCGGCTCCGCGGTACGGCCGGACGGAGCGTGGGGCGCGGGCGCGGGGCGCGGGCGTGGGGCATGGGCACGGGGCGGCGGTGCTCCGGAGAGGCCGCGAGCAGCCGCGCCCCATGCGGCTGCCCCATGCCCCATGCGTGCCGCCCCCTGCCGTACGCGCCGGGCCCTGTGCGTCGCGCCCCATGCGGGCCTTGTTGCTCCCCGCGCCGTGCCCCGTACGGGGTGTCCCCGGCGCCCACCGCGGGCGCCGTGCAGGCGCTCCGTGCGCGGGGCGCCGGGCTCCGCGGGGTGCACCGTGCCCCGCGCGGGGCGGGCAACCCATTTCCGTGCGCCCTGCCCCGGCGGCTAATCTCCAAGGAGTCACCTTTCTTACGCAGGAGAAATTCCCATGGCCCACGCCGCTCAGGTCCAGCGCATGTCCCGATTGATGATCAAGACGCTGCGCGACGACCCGGCCGACGCCGAGACCGCCAGCCACAAGCTGCTGGTACGCGCCGGGTACGTCCGCCGTACGTCCGCGGGCATCTGGACCTGGCTCCCGCTGGGCAAGAAGGTCCTGGAGAACGTCTCCCGCATCGTCCGCGAGGAGATGGACGCCATCGGCGGCCAGGAAGTCCTGCTCCCCGCCCTGCTCCCCAAGGAGCCGTACGAGGCGAGCGGCCGCTGGGAGGAGTACGGCGACCTCCTCTTCCGTCTCAAGGACCGCAAGGGCTCCGACTACCTCCTCGGCCCCACCCACGAGGAGATCTTCACCCTCACGGTGAAGGACCAGTGCACGTCCTACAAGGACCTGCCGGTGATCCTCTACCAGATCCAGACCAAGTACCGCGACGAGGCCCGCCCCCGCTCCGGCGTGCTCCGGGGCCGCGAGTTCCAGATGAAGGACTCGTACAGCTTCGACACCACCGACGAGGGTCTGGCAGCCTCCTACGCCCTGCACCGTGAGGCGTACACCAAGATCTTCGAGCGCCTCGGTCTGGACTACCGCATCGTCTCCGCGGTCTCCGGCGCCATGGGCGGCTCCGCCTCCGAGGAGTTCCTCGCCCCCGCCGCGGCCGGTGAGGACACCTTCGTGGACTGCCCGTCCTGCGACTACGCCGCGAACACCGAGGCCGTCACGGTCAAGGTCGCCCCGGTCGAGGGCGCCGACCACGGCCCCGTCGAGGAGTTGGACACCCCCGACACCCCGACCATTGAGGCCCTCGCCGCGCACCTGGACGTCCCGGCGTCGGCGACGCTGAAGAACCTCCTGGTGAAGGTCGACGGCGAGATCGTCGCGGTCGGCGTCCCCGGTGACCGCGAGGTCGACCTCGGCAAGCTCGGCGAGCACCTCGCGCCCGCCACCGTCGAGCTGGTCACCGCCGAGGACTTCGTCGACCGCCCCGACCTGGTCCGCGGCTACGTCGGCCCGCAGGGCCTGGCCGGCACCGCGTTCCGCTACCTCGCCGACCCGCGGGTCGCGAGCGGCACCGCCTGGATCACCGGCGCCAACAAGCAGGGCATGCACGCGAAGAACGTCGTCGCCGGCCGCGACTTCGAGGTCGACCAGTACCTCGACGTGGTCGTCGTCGAGCCCGGCGACCCCTGCCCCAAGTGCGGCACCGGCCTGCGCATCGACCGCGCCATCGAGATCGGCCACATCTTCCAGCTCGGCCGCAAGTACGCGGACGCCTTCGAGCTGGACGTGCTCGGCCAGAACGGCAAGCCCGCGCGCGTCACCATGGGCTCGTACGGCATCGGCGTCTCCCGCGCCGTGGCGGCGCTCGCCGAGCAGAGCCACGACGGGTCCGGCCTGTGCTGGCCCCGCGAGGTCGCCCCGGCCGATGTGCACGTCGTCGCCGCCGGCAAGGCCAAGCAGACCGAACTCGCCCTGGAGATCGGCGAGAAGCTCGGCGCCGCGGGTCTGCGCGTGCTGGTCGACGACCGCCCCGGTGTGTCGCCCGGCGTGAAGTTCACCGACGCCGAGCTGATCGGCGTCCCGACCATCGTGGTCGCCGGCCGCCGTGCGGGCGAAGGCGTCGTCGAGGTCAAGGACCGCCGCACGGGCGAGCGCGAGGAGCTCTCCGTCGAGGACGCGGTCGCACGACTCAGCGCCTGATACGGGCCAAGGGGCCGACCGGGGCGAGGGTGCCTCGGCCGGCCCTTTGGCATACCCGGGGCGGCCGCGGACGGCGTGAGGGGAGCCGTGCCCGCTCTGTGCCTGGGGCGGCTGCGGCGGGGTGCGCGGGGCGGCCCGCCCCGTGCGGCTCCGCGCCGGGGCCCCATGCGCGCGTCCCACAAGGTGGGCCCCATGCGGGACGGAGCCGCATCACCACGCATGGGGCGGCGCGGCCTCATGCCTCGCCCCATGCGGGACGGAGCCGCACCACGCGCATGGGGCCCAGCAGCCTCCTGCAGACACGGGGCCCGAGCGGCCTCAAGCAGAGACGAGCCGCCGCCCCCTGCGGTGCCCCACGAGCCGCAGGGGGGCGGGGCAAGCCGCGTGGGGCCCGGCGGTGTGGTCGGGGAGTGCGCCCCGTGCCCCGTTCAGAGCCAGGTGGCGAATTCCAGGAGGAGTTCGCCGTGGCGGCGGTCGCCCGATGCGGCTTCGCGGACTCCGGCGGCCACCGCGCGGTAGAGCGTCCAGTCGCGCAGCCGGTCCCGGTCGACCTCCAGGGACTCGGCGAGCTTCGCCACCCGGCGACGGGTCGCGGCCGCCGCGCCCGAACCGGCAGCCAGGTCCTCGAAGCGGTCCGTGACCAGCGCCGCGAGATCGTAGGCCCGCTCTCCGATCACCGGGACGGGGCCCACCGCCAGCCACGGCGCACGTTCCCCGGCCAGGACCTTGCCCTGACGGAACGCGCCGTGCAGCACGAACTCCTCGGTGGCCGAGTCCGGCAGCGCACGGCGCAGCTCCGCCGCCTGCTCCACGAGCGGAGCGGCCGCCGGCGTCAGTGCGCCCGCCGTGCGCAGCGCCTCCACCGACTCCTCCGTACGGCCCGAGAGCGTCTCGAAACCGTGGTCTCCACCGGGCGGCGCCACCCAGAGACGGCGTACCGTTCCTGCAGCCTCCAGCAGCGCCTTCGCCGACGGCAGCGACCGCAGCGAGACCGCGCCGTGCAGACGTTCCAGCAGCAGCGCACCGCTCGCCTCGTCCGCCCGCAGCAGCCGGACCGCGCCCCAGCCGTCCCACAGCCGCAGCACCGCGGCCTCCTGCGCGTGCGAGCGGCCCGGGACGGGGAACTTGAGCGCCGCCGGGGTCCCGTCCTGCTGCCGGACGAGCGCGACCAGGCTGCTGCGGCCCCCGGGTGCGTCCACCCGCTCCAGCGTCAGCCCCCAGGCGTCGAGCCGCTCCTGAACCGCCGACGGCAGTGCGGCCAGCCAGGCGCGCACGGGTGCGGCCGGGGCGCTGCCGAGGGAGTTCACCAGCCGCCGCGGTGGTTCGACGGGTGCCGTTGCCATGCCTTGCCGTCCCTTTCCGGGATCATGGGCCGCCCGGCCCGCCAGGGCCCGCGGCCGGTCGTCAGAGCGCGTTCGCCGAGGCGCTCGCGGAGGGGGACGGGGCGCTGTCCGCCGCCCGTTCCACGAGCCCAGGGAAGGCTACGCCGCTGCCGCGCCAGCGCACCGCACGCACCGCCGCCTCCCGCAGCGCGGCGGCCGCGTCCGCCCGGCGCTTCTCGTCCCCCGAGCGGACCAGCCCCGCGTAGACGGCGGCGAGCCGGTCCTCCAGCTCGGCGGCGAGCCGGATCGCGGCGGCGGCGTCCGGCACCGGGAAGGGCAGCTCGTACGCGGCGGCCGCCGCCGCGGGGGTGCCGCCGAGGTCGCGCACCGTGCGGTGCAGCACGTCGCGGCGCGCACGGTGCGCGTCGTAGGCCTCACGGGCCTCCTTGCGGCGGTCGTCGGTGATCCGTCCGCCGACCACGCCGTAGCCGTAGACGGCGGCGTGTTCGGCGGCCAGGGCGCTCTGCACGGCGGACAACTGGGTGGGGCGGGCATCGGCGGGGTGCGGGGAGGGCGTCACGGGGCGGGCCTGTTCCTTCGGTGGGCGGGGGGAGTGTGCCGGGACGGGGCGCGGTGCGGTCCGCACGGGGCGCCGACCCCGTGCGGACCGGGGCACGCCCCACGCGTACGGAGCGCCCGTCCGGACCGGGTGGTCCGGTGCGTACCGGCCGTCTCACCCGGCGGCGGTCAGCAGATAGGCATGGGCGGCGCCGGCGGCGGCCACCGAGGCGAGCAGGCGGGCCAGGTCGGGCGGAGCGGTGCGCAGCGTGCGGGTGCGGGCGTCGGCCAGACGGCGCTCGGCGTCGGCCAGCGCGCCGCGCGCCGCCTTCTCGTCACCGGGCACCTCGGAGCCGGACGGCGCGGGCCCCTCGTCGGCCTTCTTCGACGCCGCGGCCTTCTGCGGCGCCCCGGGCTCCGGCGATGCGCCGGACTCCTGTGAGGCGTCCGGCTTCCCGGAGGCGCCGGACGCCGACGGCCCGGCCGAGCCCGTCGGACCGCCACCGGGGGAGGAGGCGCCGCCGGCCGGCCGGGCGCCGAACGCCTCGGCGTGGCGCGCCACTTCGGCGCGGAGCGGCCCCAGGCGCGGCCCCAGGGCGGGATGGGCCGCGAGGGTCGCGTCGTAACGGGCCAGCAGGCGCGTGCTGTCGCCCGCCGCCGCGGCCCGCAGCCGCTCGGTGGCCGCGGCCTGCCGCGCACGGGGCGTCCCGGAATCGTCGGAGCAGCCGCTCAGCAGGGGGGCGGCGCCCAGCACGGCGCCGGCCAGCAGGGTCGTTCTGCGCGTCAGCGCCACGTTCGGCACGTTCCACATCCCGGGTCTTCTGTAGTGATCACCGCTGGCGAGCGTATCCGCGACCGGCCACCGAATCGTCAGTACCCCGCCGGAACAGATAGGCTTTGACCCGACACGCGACCTACCCACAACAGCACACGCGGCCGAGGAGTCACCCGGATGAGCACCACCCAGAGCGAGAGGCTGCGCGGGCTGCTTGAACCGCTCGTCGCCGCGCGAGAGCTGGATCTGGAAGAGATCGACGTGACCCCCGCGGGCAAACGGCGGGTGCTGCGGGTCGTGGTGGATTCCGACGCGGGCGTTCAGCTCGACGAGTGCGCCGAGCTCAGCCGCGAGGTCTCGCAGGCGCTGGACGACTCCGACGTCATGGGCGGCGCCCCGTACACCCTTGAAGTGACCTCGCCCGGCGCCGACCGGCCGCTGACCGAGCTGCGGCACTACCGCCGCGCCGTCGGCCGGCTGATCAAGGCGCAGCTGCGCGAGGGCGGCGAGCTGGTGGCCCGTATCCGGACGGTGGACGAGGACGGCCTCGACCTGGAGGTCCCGGGCGTCAAGGGCCGCAAACCGACTCAGCGCCGCCTCGCCTTCGACGAGGTCGCCAAGGCGCGGGTCGAGCTGGAGTTCAACCGTAAGAGCGAGTCGTCCGGTCAGCGCGGTGCGCAGGACGACGAGAAGATCGACGAGAGTCAGGAGGAGGCGTAGCCGTGGATATCGACATGAGTGCCCTGCGGGGTTTGGTGCGGGAGAAGGAGATCTCGTTCGACCTGCTGGTCGAGGCGATCGAGTCGGCCCTCCTCATCGCCTACCACCGCACCGACGGCAGCCGCCGTCAGGCGCGGGTGCAGCTGGACCGCGGCACCGGCCATGTGACGGTGTGGGCGAAGGAAGACGCGGCGGACCTGGAGCCGGGCGAGGAGCCCCGCGAGTTCGACGACACCCCGTCCGGCTTCGGCCGGATCGCGGCGACCACCGCCAAGCAGGTCATCCTGCAGCGGCTGCGGGACGCCGAGGAGGAGATCACCTTCGGCGAGTTCGCCGGGCGTGAGGGCGACGTCATCACCGGCGTCGTCCAGCAGGGCAAGGACCCCAAGAACGTCCTCGTGGACGTCGGTCCGATGGAGGCCATGCTCCCCGTACAGGAGCAGGTCCCCGGCGAGGACTACTCGCACGGCACCCGGCTGCGGTCGTACGTCGTCCGGGTCGCCAAGGGCGTCCGCGGCCCGTCCGTGACGCTGTCGCGTACCCACCCCAACCTGGTGAAGAAGCTCTTCGCCATGGAGGTGCCGGAGATCGCCGACGGTTCCGTCGAGATCGCCGCCATCGCGCGTGAGGCCGGGCACCGTACGAAGATCGCGGTGCGCTCCACGCGCTCCGGGCTCAACGCCAAGGGCGCCTGCATCGGCCCCATGGGCGGCCGGGTGCGCGCGGTTATGGCCGAGCTGCACGGTGAGAAGATCGACATCGTGGACTGGTCCGACGACCCGGCCGAGCTGGTGGCGCACGCGCTGTCGCCGGCGCGGGTCAGCAAGGTCGAGGTCGTCGACCTCGCCGCGCGTTCCGCCCGGGTCACCGTCCCCGACTACCAGCTGTCGCTGGCCATCGGCAAGGAAGGGCAGAACGCCCGCCTCGCCGCCCGGCTGACGGGCTGGCGCATCGACATCCGCCCGGACACCGAGCAGCAGGCCCCCCGGGACTGAGCCGCACGGCACGCCCCCGCGCACCGTTCGTGAAATTGGGTGGTGCCGCGGGGGCCGACCGGGAATTCTGAGCAGTCGTCCGGCCTTTACCCCATCGGGGTGAGGTCGGCGCGGGGAGGTAGACTTAAGCAGTGTCTGGCCGGACGCATGCCCGCGCATGCCCTGAGCGAACCTGTGTGGGATGCCGGGAGCGAGCGGCCAAGGGCGATTTGCTGCGCATCGTGGCGATCGAGGGTGAGTGCGCCCCCGATCCTCGCGGTACGCTGCCCGGCCGGGGTGCTCATGTGCACCCGACACGGGTCTGTCTCGACCTGGCGGTCCGCCGCCGGGCGTTCAACCGGGCCTTCCGGGGCCCGGGGCCGTTCGATGCAGCGGCCTTGCGGCAGTACATCGAAGGCGTCGAACAGCGGCCCGGGCAATAACGCACGAATGC
Organism: Streptomyces sp. NPDC014733; assembly: GCF_043083385.1. Lineage (NCBI taxonomy): Bacteria > Bacillati > Actinomycetota > Actinomycetes > Kitasatosporales > Streptomycetaceae > Streptomyces > Streptomyces sp. NPDC014733. The sequence goes on from NZ_JBIBYO010000014.1 coordinate 127,292, forward strand.
ACAGCGCACGGAAAACCCCGTGCGGTCAGGTACCTCGCGAGTCGGAAGTAGGTCGAGATTGCGATGAGCACTCGATGAGTACGCGATGAGTACGCCCATGAAGTAGCGACGGTCCGGTGGACAACCCGGACCTAGAAGGAGCGAAGTGGCTAAGGTCCGGGTATACGAACTCGCCAAGGAGTTCGGAGTCGAGAGCAAGGTCGTCATGGCCAAGCTCCAAGAACTTGGCGAATTCGTCCGATCGGCATCCTCGACGATCGAGGCGCCGGTTGTTCGCAAGTTGACCGACGCTTTCCAGGCGGGTGGCGGCAGCGGCCGCGCCGCCGGTAAGCCCGCGGCGCCGCGCAAGGCTGCGCCCGCAAAGCCGTCCACGCCCTCTCCGGCGCAGGCGGCCCGTCCGGCTGCCCCGAAGCCGGGCGCCCCCAAGCCTGGTGCGCCCAAGCCGGGCCCCGCGGCCCCGGCCGCGCCCGAGGCGCCCAAGAGCAGCGCGCCCACCCCGGCGCCGCGCCCGGCGCCGGCCCGTCCGGCTCCCAAGCCCGCTCCGGCCGCCCCCGCGCAGCCCGAGTTCCAGGCTCCGCCGTCCGCGCCCGCCGCACAGTCCGGCCCGCGCCCCGGCGCCACCCCCGGCCCCCGTCCGGCGCGCCCCGCGCCGCAGGGCGGCCAGGGTGGTCAGGGCCGCGGCAACGCCCCGCGTCCCGGTGGCGAGCGCGCCCCGCGTCCCGGCGGCGGCCGTCCGTCCGGCCCGCGTCCGGGCAACAACCCCTTCACCTCCGGTGGCTCCACGGGCATGGCCCGTCCGCAGGCCCCCCGTCCCGGCGGCGCGCCGCGCCCCGGCGGCCAGGGTGGTCCCGGTGGTCCCCGTCCGCAGGGCGGCGGCCAGGGCGGTCCCCGTCCCCAGGGGCAGGGCGGCGCCCGTCCGACCCCCGGTGGCATGCCCCGTCCGCAGGGTGCGGCCCCCGGTGGCGCCCCGCGTCCCGGCGGCGGTAACCGCCCGAACCCGGGCATGATGCCGCAGCGTCCGGCTGCCGGCCCGCGTCCGGGCCCCGGCGGTCGTGGCCCCGGCGGTGCCGGTCGTCCCGGTGGCGGCGGCGGTCGTCCGGGTGGCGGCGGTGGCTTCGCCGGCCGTCCCGGTGGTGGCGGCGGCGGTCGTCCGGGTGGCGGCGGCGGTTTCGCCGGCCGTCCCGGTGGCGGTGGCCCCGGTGGCGGCGGCTTCGGCGGTCGTCCCGGTTTCGGTGGCCGTCCCGGCGGTCCCGGTGGCCGCGGTGGCACGCAGGGTGCGTTCGGTCGCCCCGGCGGTCCCGCGCGTCGCGGTCGTAAGTCGAAGCGGCAGCGCCGTCAGGAGTACGAGGCCATGCAGGCCCCGTCGGTGGGCGGCATCATGCTGCCGCGCGGCAACGGCGCGAAGGTCCGCCTCTCGCGTGGTGCCTCGCTGACCGACTTCGCCGAGAAGATCAACGCGAACCCGGCCTCGCTGGTCCAGGTCATGCTGAACCTCGGCGAGATGGTGACCGCGACCCAGTCCGTCTCCGACGAGACGCTGGAGCTGCTCGCCGGCGAGATGAACTACGTCGTCGAGATCGTCAGCCCGGAGGAGGAGGACCGCGAGCTGCTCGAGTCCTTCGACATCGAGTTCGGCGAGGACGAGGGCGGCGAGGAGATGCTCGTCGCGCGTCCGCCGGTCGTGACCGTCATGGGTCACGTCGACCACGGTAAGACCCGACTGCTGGACGCGATCCGCAAGACGAACGTCATCGCGGGCGAGGCCGGCGGCATCACGCAGCACATCGGTGCGTACCAGGTCTCCACCGAGGTCAACGACGAAGAGCGCCGCATCACCTTCATCGACACCCCCGGTCACGAGGCGTTCACCGCCATGCGTGCCCGTGGTGCCAAGTCGACCGACATCGCGATCCTCGTGGTGGCGGCCAACGACGGTGTCATGCCGCAGACGATCGAGGCCCTGAACCACGCCAAGGCGGCCGACGTGCCGATCGTGGTCGCGGTCAACAAGATCGACGTCGAGGGCGCCGACCCGACCAAGGTGCGCGGTCAGCTCACCGAGTTCGGTCTGGTGGCCGAGGAGTACGGCGGCGACACCATGTTCGTCGACATCTCCGCGCGCCAGGGCACCAACATCGAGCAGCTGCTCGAGGCCGTGGTCCTGACCGCGGACGCCTCGCTCGACCTGCGTGCCAACGCGGAGCAGGACGCCCAGGGCATCGCGATCGAGGCCCACCTCGACCGTGGCCGCGGCGCCGTGGCGACCGTCCTGGTCCAGCGCGGCACCCTGCGCGTCGGCGAGACCATGGTCGTCGGTGACGCCTACGGCCGCGTCCGCGCGATGCTCGACGACAAGGGCAACAACGTCGAGGAAGCGGGTCCGTCGACCCCCGTCCTGGTCCTGGGTCTCACCAACGTCCCCGGCGCCGGCGACAACTTCCTCGTCGTCGACGAGGACCGTACGGCCCGCCAGATCGCCGAGAAGCGCGCGGCGCGCGAGCGCAACGCCGCCTTCGCCAAGCGCACCCGCCGGGTGTCCCTCGAGGACCTCGACAAGGTGCTCAAGGCCGGCGAGGTGCAGCAGCTCAACCTCATCATCAAGGGCGACGCGTCCGGTTCGGTCGAGGCTCTCGAGTCCTCGCTGCTCCAGCTCGACGTCGGCGAAGAGGTCGACATCCGGGTGCTGCACCGCGGCGTCGGTGCGGTCACGGAGTCCGACATCAACCTGGCGTCCGGCTCCGACGCGATCGTCATCGGCTTCAACGTGCGCGCCGAAGGCCGTGCCACGCAGATGGCCGACCGCGAGGGCGTCGACGTCCGGTACTACTCGGTCATCTACCAGGCGATCGAGGAGATCGAGGCGGCCCTCAAGGGCATGCTCAAGCCGGAGTACGAGGAGGTCGAGCTCGGTACCGCGGAGATCCGCGAGATCTTCCGCTCGTCCAAGCTCGGCAACATCGCGGGTGTCCTCATCCGCTCCGGCGAGGTCAAGCGCAACACCAAGGCGCGCCTCATCCGCGACGGCAAGGTGGTCGCGGAGGACCTCACCATCCAGGGTCTGCGCCGCTTCAAGGACGACGTCACCGAGATTCGCGAAGGTTTCGAGGGCGGTATCAACCTCGGCAACTACAACGACATCAAGATCGACGACGTCATCGCGACGTACGAGATGCGCGAGAAGCCGCGCGGCTGATCACGTAGCGCACTGTCCGCGCGGAGCCCGGCCCCCTTCGGGGCGGCCGGGCGGCGGGCGGACCCGGGGCCGGTCGGCGGAGCGTTATTTCCGTCGATCGGCCCCGGCCGTTGCGTGTACGGTGCGAGGGACTCGCGATTCCGAGGCCCCACGGGTGGCTCTACCCGTCGTACATGTACGTAGGGACACTGTCCTTCGACCTGCTTCTCGGCGACGTACGGTCGCTCAAGGAGAAGCGCTCCGTCGTCCGCCCGATCGTCGCCGAGCTGCACCGCAAGTACGCGGTGAGCGTCGCGGAGGTCGGGGACCAGGATCTGCACCGCCGGGCCACCATCGGCCTCGCGGTGGTCTCCGGGGACGCGGGGCATGTCACCGAGGTGATGGACCGCTGCGAGCGCCTGGTCGCCGCACGGCCCGAAGTGGAGCTGCTGTCGGTCCGCCGACGGCTGCACGGCGACGACGACTGGTCATGACGGCCGGGCGGACGGACGCCGGTGGAAGCACAATTGTGGAAGATACGAAGGAGACGGACCAGTGGCCGACAATGCGCGGGCGAAGAAGCTGGCGGACCTCATCCGGGAGGTGGTCGCCCAGAAGCTGCAGCGTGGCATCAAGGACCCGCGGCTCGGCACGCACGTGACCATCACGGACACCCGGGTCACCGGCGACCTGCGGGAGGCGACGGTCTTCTACACGGTGTACGGCGACGACGAGGACCGGGCCAGCGCCGCCGCGGGCCTGGAGAGCGCCAAGGGCATCCTGCGCTCGGCGGTCGGTGCCGCGGCCGGGACGAAGTTCACGCCGACGCTGACGTTCGTCGCGGACGCCCTGCCGGAGAACGCCAAGACGATCGAGGACCTGCTCGACAAGGCACGGGCCTCGGACGCCAAGGTGCGGGAGGTGTCGTCGGGCGCGCAGTACGCCGGCGAGGCGGACCCGTACCGCAAGCCGGGCGACGACGAGGACGACGAGGGCGCAGCCGCAGAATGAAGCGTAAGAACACCGGGCCGGACGGTCTTGTCATCGTCGACAAGCCGTCCGGCTTCACGTCGCACGACGTCGTGGCGAAGATGCGGGGCATGGCCCGGACGCGCCGGGTCGGCCACGCCGGGACCCTCGACCCGATGGCGACGGGCGTCCTCGTCCTCGGCATCGAGCGGGCCACCAAACTGCTGGGCCACCTCGCGCTGACGGAGAAGGAGTACGTCGGCACGGTGCGGCTCGGCCAGACCACTGTCACCGACGACGCGGAGGGCGAGATCACCGCGTCCAAGGCGGCGCACGGCCTGGCGCGGGAGGACATCGACGCGGGCGTCGCGGAGCTGTCCGGCGCGATCATGCAGGTGCCGTCGAAGGTCAGTGCCATCAAGATCGACGGCAAGCGGTCGTACTCGCGGGTGCGGAACGGCGAGGACGTCGAGATCCCGGCCCGGCCGGTCACCGTCTCGTCGTTCGTCGTCCACTCCGTGCACGAGGCCGAGGCGGAGGACGGCACCCCGGTGACCGACCTGCTGGTCTCGGTCACCTGCTCCTCGGGAACGTACATCCGCGCCCTCGCCCGGGACCTGGGCGCGGGGCTGGGCGTCGGCGGGCATCTGACCGCGCTGCGGCGCACCCGGGTCGGGCCGTACAAGCTCGACCGGGCGCGGACCCTGGAGCAGCTGCAGGGCGCGGTGGACGACACCGAGGGCGCCGGGCTGCCGGTGATGCCGATCGGTGAGGCGGCGGCTGCCGCCTTCACCCGCTGGGACGTCACCGCGGCGCAGTCCCGGCTGCTGATGAACGGCGCTCGGATCCCGATGCCGCTGTTCGAGACCGAGGGCCCGGTCGCGGCCTTCGACCCGGACGGCACCTTCCTCGCCCTGGTGGAGAACCAGGGCGGCCGGGCCAAGAGCCTGGCGGTGTTCGCCTAGGGCGGACGAGAACCGTACGGGGTCTGTGCAGCCCGGTACGGGGGCGATCGGGGAGCCGGTCCGAGGCATTGGCTTCGGGCCGGCTCTTCGGGTTGGGGGAGGGGAACGGGGCGTGGGGCTCGGGACGTGGGGCGCGCGCCTCATGCGGTGCGCGCGGTGCGGGGGAGGGGGCACGGTGGGCCGTGCGGTGCGCGCCGTGCGGTGCGCGGCGGGCCGGTCGGCACGGCTCGTGGCGTTGCTCCGGCTCCGCCCCGTGCGGTGCGCGCCGTGCGGTGTGCGGCGGGCCGGTCCGCCCCGGCCTGTGGCGTCGCTCCGCTCCGCCCCATGCGGTGCGCGCCGTGCAGTTCTTCCGTCCCGCCCCATGCGCCGCCTCTGGCTGCCCCGTGCGAGGCCCCGGGGCAGCCCGCCCGCGCCCCGTGCGGTGGGCCCCATGCCCCTCGTACGGGATGTCCCCTACGGGTGTGCCCCAGGGGCTCGGGGCGCGCGCCCCTGGGGCTTCGGGCCGGTGAGGCCACCCTTCTCGGGTGGCGGGGGGCCCGGCATGGCAGTCTTAGACCTGCGTCATGCCGAATTGACGCAGTGGACGGACAAGAGTTCGGGCGAGGAGCGGGCACAGTGCAGCGCTGGCGTGGCTTGGAGGACATTCCCGAGGGCTGGGGGCGCAGCGTCGTCACCATCGGCTCGTACGACGGAGTGCACCGCGGCCACCAATTGATCATCGGTGAGACCGTCGCGCGCGCCCGGGAGCTGGGCATCCCCGCGGTGGTCGTCACCTTCGACCCGCACCCCAGCGAGGTCGTCCGCCCCGGCACCCATCCGCCGCTGCTCGCCCCGCACCACCGGCGCGCGGAGCTGATGGGGGAGCTGGGCGTCGACGCCGTTCTGGTGCTGCCGTTCACCCGGGAGTTCTCGCAGCTGGCGCCCGCCGATTTCGTGGCGAAGGTGCTGGCCGACAAGTTGCACGCACGGATTGTCGTCGAGGGCCCCAACTTCCGCTTCGGACACAAGGCGAAGGGCACCGTCGAGACCCTCGCCGAGCTGGGCGTGGCCCACGGCTTCACGGTCGAGGTCGTCGATCTCGTGGAGCGGGGCTCGGCGGGCGGCGGGGTGCCGTTCTCGTCCACGCTGACCCGCCGGCTGGTCGCCGAGGGCGACGTCGCGGGTGCGGCGGAGGTCCTGGGGCGGCCGCACCGCGTCGAGGGCGTCGTCGTCCGCGGTGCGCAGCGCGGACGCGAACTGGGCTTCCCCACCGCCAACGTGGAGACGCTGCCGCACACCGCGATCCCGGCCGACGGGGTGTACGCGGGGCTGCTGCACGTCGAGGGCGAGGCGATGCCCGCGGCCGTATCGGTGGGCACCAACCCGCAGTTCGACGGGAAGACCCGCACCGTCGAGGCGTACGCGATCGACCGGGTGGGGCTGGACCTGTACGGGCTGCACGTCGCGGTGGACTTCCTCGCGTACATCCGGGGCCAGGAGAAGTTCGCCACGCTCGACGCGCTGCTGGAGCGGATGGCGATCGATGTGAAGCAGGCACGTGAACTGATCGCCGCGGCGGGCTGAGCCCGGCGCCGCGGGACCGCGCCACACGGAGGGCGCCCGGGGGAGTCCCCGGGCGCCCTCCGTCGTCCGCGCCATGCGTGGCGCGGCGCCCCATGCGCCATGCCCCATGCGTGCGCCGCACCCCGCCCCATGCGCGGGCCACACGGCATGCCCTGTGCCCCACGCGCGCGCCGCACCCCGCCCCGTACGCGGCGCCGTGCACAGACGGACGGGGCCCGGCACCGTGAAGTGCCGGGCCCCGTCCGTGTGGTGCGACGCCTACCGCGTCACTGCGGGGGCTGCTGCCACCCCTGCTGATCGGGCTGCGGTGCGTCCGGGGCGGGCTGCTGCCAGTGGGCGGGCGGCTGCTGCGGCTGCTGGGTCCAGCCGCCCTGCTGCGGCGGGTAACCGGCCGGCGGCTGCGCCTGGGGCTGCTGCTGCGGCGACTGGCCCTGCTGCGGGTACTGCTGCTGCCCGTACGGGGCCTGGGCGTACGGATCCTGGCCCATCTGCTGGCCCTGCTGCGGGTACATCCCCTGGGCCTGCTGGGCGCGCGAGAAGTCCTCGGCGACCAGCGCGGACAGGTTGAAGTACGCCTCGCGGGTCTTGGGCCGCATCATGTCGAGGTCGACCTCGGCGCCGGCGGCCAGATGCTCGTCGAACGGGACCACGACCACCCCTCGGCAACGCGTCTCGAAGTGCGACACGATGTCGTCGATCTTGATCATCTTGCCGGTCTCGCGGACCCCGGAGATCACCGTGATGCCGCGCTGCACCAGGTCGGCGTAGCCGTGCGCGGAGAGCCAGTCCAGTGTGGTGCTGGCGCTGCTCGCTCCGTCGACGGACGGGGTGGAGATGATGATCAGCTGGTCGGCGAGGTCCAGGACGCCGCGCATGGCGCTGTAGAGCAGGCCCGTACCGGAGTCGGTGAGGATGACCGGGTACTGACGGCCCAGGACGTCGATCGCGCGGCGGTAGTCGTCGTCGTTGAACGTCGTGGAGACCGCGGGGTCGACGTCGTTGGCGAGGATCTCCAGACCGGACGGCGCCTGCGAGGTGAACCGGCGGATGTCCATGTAGCTGTGCAGATGCGGGATGGCGTGCACGAGGTCACGGATGGTCGCGCCGGTCTCGCGGCGCACACGGCGGCCGAGGGTGCCGGCGTCCGGGTTCGCGTCGATCGCCAGGATCTTGTCCTGCCGCTCGGAGGCGAGCGTGGCGCCGAGCGCGGTGGTGGTCGTCGTCTTGCCGACGCCGCCCTTGAGGCTGATCACCGCGATCCGGTAGCAGGACGTCACCGGCGTACGGATCAGCTCCAGCTTGCGCTGCCGCTCCGCCTCCTCCTTCTTCGCGCCCAGCTTGAACTTGGACGGCTGCGCGTTGGCGCCCGGCTTGCGCCGCTTGGGCTGGTTGCGCAGCAGCCGGTCGGAGGTCAGCTCGACCGCGGCGCTGTAGCCCAGCGGCGCACCCGGAGTGGCCCGCTGCTGCGGCTGCTGCTGACCCGGCTGGGAGTACGAGGCGTAGTTCGCGCCGCCCGCCTGCTGGCCCGGCAGCGGCTGGTGCGGAACCTGCCCCTGCTGCGCGGCCTGCTGTGCCGCCTGTGCCTGCTGGGCGGCCTGGGCCTGTTGGGCCTGCTGCGCGGCCTGCGCCTGCGGGTCGTAGCCGGTCTGCGCGGGCTGCCCCTGCTGGGGGTAGCCGGCCTGTGCCTGCTGCGCGGCCTGCTGGGCCTGCGGGTCGTAGGCGGCCTGCTGCGGGTACGTCTGCGGCGACTGCTGCGGGTACCCCTGCGCGGGCTGCGGATAGCCGTACGCCGACTGCTGGGCGGGAGCCTGCTGCTGGGGCTGCTGCGGGTAGCCGTACGCGGGCTGCGGATAGCCGTACGCGCCCGGCTGCTGCTGGGGCGCCTGCTGCGGGTAGCCGCCCTGCTGGGGGTAGCCCTGCGGCGGCACGCCCTGCTGCTGCGGGAAACCGGCCTGGGGCTGCGGCTGCTGCGGGGCCTGGGGCTGCTGCGGGGGCAACTCCTGCCCCGGCTGCGGCTGTTGGACCTGCTGTGGCGCCTGGGCCTGCTGGGCCTGCGCGGTGCGCGGGTCGGCGGGCTGGTACTCCGGCGGCAGCGGGGGCAGCCCGCCCTGCGCGGCGGGGTCCGGCTGCGCGGGCCACGGGGCGCCCTGCGGCGGCACGCCCGGCTGCGCCCCGCCCTGCGGCGGCACGTCTTGCGGGGCACCCTGCTGGGGGGCCTGGGGCGGGGCCTGCTGCGGCTGCGCGGCGGCCTGTTCCGGTGCGGGCGGTGCGGCCGGTGCCTGCTCGGGCTGTGCGGCCTGCGGTGCCTGGAGCGGTACCGGCTGCGCGGCGGCCTGCGGACCCGGCTGCTCGGGCGCCGGCGGGGCGGGCGCGGCGGGCGGAGCCTGTGGCTCGGGAGCCTGGCCGGCATCGGACAGCGGGGTTTCGGCCACGGGCGCCTCCGGCGCGGCCGGTGCCGGCTCCTCCGCCGGGGTGTCGTCCTCGTCGTCCCACAGCGAGGCCGACGGGTCGGCGCCCGTACCGGAGCGGACGTTGCCGCCGCCGGGAGCCGGGGCGTCGTCGGCGGCAGGAGCAGCCTCCGCCCGGGGCGCGGCCGGGGGCTCCGGGGCGTCCGCGGACTCCTGCGGGCGCAGCATCGGGAAACCGGGCGGCGCGGCATCGGCGGGCGGCGGCACCGGGGCGCCGGGGCCACCCTGCGGCGCGCCGGCCGGCGGACCCGCAACACCCGGGCCGGACAGCGGCTGCCCGGTGGGCGGCGGGGGAGAGGCGGGGGACGGGGCGGGCGCCATGGGCGTGCCCGCGCCGCCGCTGGTGTCGGAGCTCGCGTACCAGGCCGGAGCCGCGAAATCGATCTTGAATTCGCCCGTCAGGTCGAACTCGGACTGCTCGTCGTCAGGGTCGTTCCCGTCCGGGCGGAAAGCCTCCCGCTCGTTCACTGTGCCTCCTGGTGTACTGCAACGCACCTGAACGGCAGGACCGGATACAGGCGGATCGATCGGATGTCACGGAATTCGGAACACCCCGCCCGGGGTTGCGCCAACACTGCTCTCTCCATCCCCGTATCGGCTGCCGTCCGGTGTGCTCCTGCGGCGACATACAGCCTAATCAAGAGTCGGGCCCGAACGGCAGTCGACGTCATGTCGTCTTCTGCCCCCGCGGTACACCTACGGGCGCACCCGAGGATGCGCCCGTAGGGAAAGCCCCGCTCCGCGGGCGCGGGGCGCCCGGCGCCGTCAGTCCATCCGGCGTGGTCCGCCGAGCAGGTTGGTCTCCGCCTCGGTGGGCTGCGTCATCACGAACTGGTGGCTGTCGCGGGTGCACCAGAGCATCGCGTTGTCGCTCAGCGTCGGCAGCACCGCGCCGACCTGCTCCGGCAGCCGCATCACGCGCGTGACGACCTCCGCCTCCTCCGGCGACAGCCGCTGCAGACCGACCAGATCCGCCCGGCCCAGCATCTGCGGCGAGCGCGGCCCGAGGAACGGCAGCACCGTGAGCACCGACTGCCAAGGGCTCGGCGCCAACTGATTGCGCGGGGGGCGCGCGCCCATGTCCCGCACCACCAGCACGGGGCTGGAGACCGACGGCCCCTGGGGCGCGATCTGACGCACCTCGTGCACCGACACGCACTGCTGACCGCCACCCGCGGCCTGCGCCATCTGGCCCCAGGCCGGCGGGCGCGCCGTCTCGACCGCCACGCGCGCGCCGGTGGCGACCGTACGCAGCGCCAGTACCTGGGCCATCCACATGCTGCCGACCAGCACGATGTCCAGCGGCGCGGGGCGCAGCAGGCTCAGCACGGCGGGCTGGTTCTGCGGGTCGATGCCGATGATGACGCCGTCGTCGCCGGCCGGCAGGGTCAGCGACGCCAGCGACTCGGCCGTCAGCACGTGCGGGCTACGGCGCGGACCGCGCAGCCCGAAGCCCGGCTGCGGCTCCGGCCCCGACTGCGCCGACCGCTGCTCGTCCGGACGCGGCTGGTGCGAGGGGCGGCGCCCCTGCCCGGCGTCCGGCGCGCCGATGGGCGGATTGCGCCAGCCCGTCCCGGAGTTGTTCACACGCGGCTGATACGTGGGAGAGGTCATCAGCGGGTACCTCCGAGGGGGAGCGTGGCGAGCAGGCCGGGCAACTGCTCCCGGTCGAGCCGGACGAGACCGACCTTCGCCGAACCGGAACGCCGTTCCAACTCCCGCTGTGCCGCGTCGAGTTCGTTCTCGCTGCGGGTCGACAGCCGGACGTAGCCCGAGATCGCGGGCGCCCGCCCGCTGCCGTGCGTCGCGGTCAGCGCGAAGGTGCTCGCCATCGCCGGGGTGCTGGTCAGCAGCTGGGTGACGGCGGCCAGCGGCGCGCCGCCCGGGCCGAGCTGGGGCCAGCGCCCGATCCAGTACGTGGTGTGCCAGCGGTCGTCGCAGCGCCACGCCCGCGTCGTCTCCTGGGTACGGCGCCCGGAGCGGCTGTCGCGCCCCATGGCGCCGTTGGCGGCCCGCGGGCTCACGCACACCGCGGTGCCGACCGCGGCCACGACCTCCCGCTCGGCGAGCACGCGCGCCCGGACGCCGTGCGAGGTCAGCCGGCTCACCAGCTGGTCGGCGGCGCGCAGCAGCGACCGCTTGGCGCCGTCCATGCCGCCGCCGCGGGCCTCGATCGCCTCCGCGCACAGCTCCGGGTCGAGCTTGAGCGCGATCCACGTCAACTGCACCGCGGGGGTCTGTGACTGCGCCTGCAGCGGTGCGTACGAGCGGGCGGCGACGGCCTGTTCGGGCAGGTGCGGCGCCGGCGCCGGCTGGGTGTACTGCACGTACTGCACGGATTCGAGGTGGATGTCCTCGACGTCGAGCGCGGTGTGGAGCACGTCGAGCGGCAGCATCCGGCTGCCGCTGACGGGCCGCAGCGGTTCGTCCCGGGGTTCGACCTGCACCAGCGCGGTCAGGAAGGTGCCGTCCCCGACGAAGCCGACGGCGCGCTGCTCGGCGTCGGTGTACTCGTACGTGCGCAGCGCCGGATCGCACTCGACGACCGGGGCGAAGGCCGGTTCGACGCCCTGCGTCGCCACGGTGCTCGCCGCCTTGCCGCGGCGCTTCATCGCCCGCACGGTCGTGATCCATTCGGGGAGCGGGATCCGGCGGCGGCGGCCGAGCGCGAAGATGACGAGGACGGCGGCGAGCACGACCGCGACGGTCAGCGCGATCACGTTCACGGACGCGCCGACCAGGACCAGTGCGGCGGCGATCTCGATGATGGCCAGCTGCTGGACGCGAACGGGGCCGATGCTGCCGATCTGCGGACGCAGCCGCGGGGCCACCGGCCCGCCCGGCGAACTCCGGTCCCCTTCTCTGCCGTTGGCCGGATCCGATCCGTCCTGACCGCCGATTCCCGCGGTGCGCGGTGCCGTGGAAGGCTGTTGCTGCTGTTGCCGCCCATTGCGGCGTCGAGCCCTGGTGGCGCTGGACATCCCCCGGCCTGCTCCTCTACTGGTGGTGTGGCCTCGCGGCGCATCAATCGCCGTTGAGACTGGTGCGTTGGAAGGTGGCACCCGTACCGTACGGGTCGATCGACACACGGCATAGTAGAGGGCGCTACGGCTTGAGTGCCGGGGGTGGTCGATGTGGATCCGACACGCGGGGAGAGAAAGCAACAATGGCATCACGTCGGGACGAGCTCAATGCGTATTCATTCGCGCGGAAGCGTACGAATGCCGCATTTCTGAAGCCACTGCCGAGCGGTTCGATCGAGAGTGCGCCGCGCCCTCTGAAGGCTGTGCTGCCGAGCGTCCTGCTGGGCGTCGTGATCCTTGTCGGCTTCGGTGCCTGCGGCATCGTCAAGCCGGTCGCGCCCGAGGGCTGGGACAAGGTCGGGGAAAACGTCATCGTGGGGGCCGATTCGACGACCCGTTACGTCGTTCTCTCCAGCGACGGCAATCAGGGTAAGAAGGAGAAGCTCCTCCATCCCGTCCTGAATCTCGCCTCCGCGAAACTCCTTCTCGACCCCGATAAGTACAAAGTCGTGAATGTGAAGGAATCCGAGCTGGACGGAAAGATCGCACACGGTCCCGCCGTCGGAATTCCGTTCGCCCCCGACCGCCTCCCCAATGCCACGGACGCCGGAAAGGCGAAGACCTGGGCCGTCTGCGACCGTCCGGGCAGCGGTATCAACAGCAAGGCCCAGCAGGCCGTTTTCGTCCTCGGGGGCAAGGACAAGGACCTCGTCGAGGACAAGGGGCGCCTCGACATGCACCAGGTGCTCTTCGTGCGCGACCCGCAGAAGAAGCTCTGGCTCGTGGACCACAACGGCTTCAAGTTCGAACTCGACGCCACGTGGGGCGGGCGCGTCGCGGCCCCGGGAGGACAGGGCGCGGAGGACCTCAACGTGCTTCTGCGCCGTGTGCTCTTCAAGGAGGCGGAGCCGCAGGACGTGACGCAGCAGTGGATGGACACCCTCATCAAGAGCCCGGTGCCGATCTACCTGCCGATCGTCAAGGGAGCCGGCACGCCCTCGAACGCCTCGGGCGTCCCGACGCAGCACCGGACCATCGGCACCGTCCTGGAGATCCCCGGCACCGCGGACCAGAGCACGACGGACGGTGAGAAGGCGGGCAAGAAATACGTCGTCACCGCGGGTGGCGTACAGCAGGTGTCGGACTTCGTCGCAGAGCTCCTGCTGAAGGGCCCGAACGCCCTCAAGGTGCACCCCGACGGCTCGGCCATGGAACCCCAGCAGGTCTCCACCTCCAGCATCAACCCGATGAGGGACGACAAGGGGCGGTTCGTCTCGTACCTGGGCAAGGTGGGAAGCACCGACGTGGACATGCCCTGGCCGACCGAGGCGGTCGACATGGCCAACAACTTCGCCCAGGGCTCCCAGACCGGCGGTCTGACCACCCCGACCGAGAACGGCGTCTCCTGCACCGTCTACGACGGCACCACCACCAAGCTCCCCGGCGGCGCCGACAAGGCCCTCGGCTACCCCAACGGCCTGCCCAACATGGGCACCTGGATCGGCAAGGACTACCCGGCGAAGATCGCCAGCGGCGCCTCCTCCTACGTCACCCCCGGCAGCGGCCAGCTCATCCAGCGGGTCCGCACGCCCCAGGAGAAGGACGGCTCGCTCTACCTGATCACCGACACCGGGCTGCGCTACCGGGTGCCCATCAACAACGACAGCTCCAGCAAGGCGGGCAACGCCAACCAGGAGGTCAACCAGGCCGCCCTGCGGCTGGGGTACAAGGGCGTCCACGCCGAGCCCATGCTGATGACCTGGGTGGACCTGCTGTCGGAGGGGCCGGCGCTCAGCGTCGACGCCGCCAGGAAGACCGGCACGTCGTAACGGACGGCGGGCGGCGCGCCCTGCCCGCACCTGCCCCGCGGATTCGACGGGCGGGCCACCGGATTTCGGTGCCCGCCCGGCTTTTCCGGATTTGCTCCACGGATTCCGTTGCCCCTCGGAAGGGGGCCGGGAAAATCTTGATGTGTTTCTCCGTGGGCCGATAGAATCCCATCTGTCCACTTCGCACGACGCATTCTCGAACTGGCCCTACGGGGCGGCCAGTTGGTGTTGTGGTGATCCGGTCACAACGTCGCTCCCTCTGTTGGGGGCGGCTGTATGAAGTGGTTAAAGTGGTCGCTGGCGCCAGCAGGCGGCGCCGACCGCGCAGCACCGTCGCCGGTGCGGTGCGGGTGACGTGCGAGTCTCATGGGGGACGTTGCGATGAGTGGTAGTCAGTTCACAGTTACCGAAGAAGAGATGGTCGCGTTCAGCGGCAAGATCGGATCGGTGAGCCAGACGATCGAGGGCGAGATCCGCCACCTCAACACGGTCGTCGACAACATCACCTCCGGCTGGCGGGGCCAGGCGGCCACTTCGTACAACCAGCTCCAGTCCAAGGTGAACGAAGACGCGACTCGCATCAACCAGCTTCTGAACGAGATCAAGGAAGCGATCGACGGCACGACGAAGAACTACGCGGCCTCGGAAGAAGCGCAGAACGCGTCGATGTCCCACGTGGCCTCCGCCTCGGACTCCCCCTTCGGGTGAGGATCGGCGCCGCTGCGGCGGCGCGGTGAGCCAGTGGCCGCGGCACAGCGATCCGGTATCCGGTATCACGCCGCGGCCGCGTGAATCGATCAGTTCAGCACATTCCGAGGAGAGATCATGTCGGGCCACATTCTCGTCAATTCCGAGACGATCGAGCAGGCGTCCCAGGACGTGAAGCGCACCGCCACCCAGATCCGGCAGCAGCTGGACGACCTGGAGGCCGGCGTCAAGCGCATCGCCAGCACCTGGGAAGGCGCGGCGAAGGAGGGCTACCAGGCCCGCCAGCGCGAGTGGGACAAGCGCGCGCACTCCCTGCAGCAGACCCTGGAGGCCATCTCCAAGGCGCTCCACGAGGCGTCCGTGAACTACCGCGACACGGAGCACCGCAACGCCAACATGTGGAACCACTGAGCACCACAGGTGACAGGTGCTTCCGCCGCCGCAGGCGGAACGGCTAACGGCTGAGCAGCCACGAGGCTCGCACAGTGGCAGAAGAGGGCGGGCGCGCTGCACCAGTGCGCCCGCCCTTCTGGCGTCCGGGCCCGCACCGCTCACCGCTCCCGTAGCCAACGGCACCTCCGTACCGCTTCCTCGCCCCGTCCACCACGCATGGAGAGCAGACAACCCGTGGGATCTCGCGCCAACGGTCACCGAGCAGGGCGCCGCCGCCGCGCGGCGGGCGTATTGGTGACATCGGCCTGCACCATCGCCCTTTCCGGTGTCACCGCCCTCCCGGCGGCCGCGGACGAGAACGTTCCGCTGAACAGCGGCGAGTGCAAGTTCAACACCACCGACATCAAAGAGACCCCGTGGTCCCTGCAGCGCCTCATGACGCAGCAGCTGTGGGCGAAGACCCACGGCCAGGGGGTCCGCGTCGCCGTCATCGACACGGGTATCGATGCGGGGAACGACCAGATCAAACCGGCGATCGGGTCCGGCGGCCGGTCCTTCGTCAAGGGCGGCAAGGAGACCGAGGACCGGGTGGGCCACGGCACCAAGGTCGCCGGCATCATCGCCGCCCAGCCGCGTCCCTCGTCCGGCTTCTACGGTCTGGCGCCCAAGGCCAAGGTCATCCCGTTCCAGCAGACCGACCAGGAGAAGCCCGGCACCGCCGACAGCCTCGCCAAGGCCATCGACGCGGCCGTCGCCGAGGGCGTCGACATCATCAACATCTCCCAGGGCACGGATGCGAGCGAGGAACTGCTCCCCACCCTGAAGGCGGCCGTCGCCAAGGCGTCGAAGGCAGGCATTCTCATCGTCGCCTCGGCGGGCAACGACGGCGCCTCCGGCAAGGAGAAGCGCATGTACCCGGCGGCGTTCCAGGAGTTCGACAACGTCCTGGCCGTCGCCGCCTCCGACCGCAACAACGAACGCGCGGCGTTCTCGCAGCCCGGCGACTACGTCGACATCGCGGCGCCCGGCGTCGACATGGTCTCCACGGTGCCGGACGGCGGTAACTGCGTGGACCAGGGCACCAGTTTCGCCGCCCCGTACGCGGCCGGCGCCGCGGCGCTCCTGAAGTCCCTGCACGAGGACTGGACGCCGCAGGAACTGATCTGGCACCTGGAACAGACCGCCGAGCGCGTCAACCGGGGACCGGACCACAACATCGGATGGGGCGTCATCGACCCGGTGGCCGCCCTCAACGACACCACCAGGCCCACCGCTCGCCCCACTCCGGACAAGCCCGCCGCCCAGAACACCGCCAAGGTCCAACCGGCCGCCCTCACCATCGGGGAGAGCCCGGAAGACCGGCGGGCACGGATTTCCCTCTACATTGTGGGCGGAGGACTTCTGGCGGTCGCCGGAGTGGTGGGTTCGTCGATCGCACTCCGGGACTGGCGGCGGAAGAACGGCATGATCACACGGGGAGGACAGTAATGGGCAGTGCCGACGAATATTTCGTCGATCTCGAAGCTCTGGACACGGTCGGTCGCAAACTCAACGGCGTACTGCGCTCGATGGAGGAGACCAAGAGCAAGGCAGGACACAGCACCTACCTGCCGGAAGGCACTCTCGGCACCGGCTTCAGGGAAGAGCGAGAGCTCAGGGAAGCCCATGACGCCATGAAGACGTTCATGGACGATGAGATTCTGAAGAAGCTCGCAGATCTGGTGGACGATCTGAGTCGGAAGACGGCGAAGACGCGGGACGCTTATCACGACCGCGAGTACGACGCCTCCAACGCTCTGAACCCCGGAGGGAAGTAGTCGTGAGCGAGAACAAGGGCGGAGTCACCACCGACAAGGGTTGCTTCTACGCCAAGCACGAAACCAAGTTCTACCAGTACAACATGGACCAGTTGAAGGCCATGGTGGCTGACGCCAAGCCTGGCAAGGTCAAGGAAGTCGCGACCAACTGGAAGTGGATCCACGACTGCCTCGTTGGCGAGGACGGCCGTGGTGGGCTGCGGAAGGAATTCGACGACGCCATCAAAGAAGTTCTGGAAGCCTGGGGTGGTCAGGCTGCAGAGGGATTCCGTCGGACCGCAAAGACGATCAGCGACAACATCGCCAATGCGGGCCCCTGGGCGATCAACATGCACGACGTCATGAATGGCGTCGAAGCGTCGCTGAGCGACTACAAGCAGAAGATCGACGACATGAAGAAGCCGACGGGCACCGAGAGCAATCTCGACGCCGCCGGTAACTACGCCCTGAAGGTGGTCACCTTCGGATCCAAGGGCGGGCGCGACGACTCCAAGGCCAACAGCGAGCTGGAGGCCGGAAAGCCGACCGAGGACGTCCTCAACGGCAACTCCGGTGAGCTCTCGGAGGGCAAGGAGCGCCAGCTCCAGACGGCGATCATCATGGAGTACCTGGGGTCGTCCTACAGGTCGAATGTGGCGGCGATCGGGAAGCCGCCGCCCAGTCGCGTCGGTGAGAAGGAGGTACCCCCTCCGGGCGATACACCGACGCCACCGCCGTTCGTCCCCATTCCGAACAGCGTGATGAATCCGCCGAAGCCTTCGGTGCCGAAGACGGACATTCCGAAGCCTCATGGCGGTGGCTACCAGTCGCCACCCGGCCTTGAGGGGCCGCGTCATGACGGCATCTCCGGCGGGGTGAACAGTCCGATGCCGAAGACGTCCACGATGCCCAGTGTCAACACCGGACTTGACGGCCTCGGGGGCGGAGGGGCCGGAGGCGGGGGGCTCTCGGGCACCGGCGGCGGCCTCGCCGGTGGTGCAGGCATCGGCAGCGGTGCCGGCATCGGCGGTGGGAGCGGTGCCGGCGCCGGCACCGGATCCAGCTCCGCGGGTATGCCCGGTGGCGCCGGAATGATCGGTGGCGGTGTCGCCGGACGCGGCGGTGCCGCAGGCGGTGCGGGAGCCCGTGGTGGCCGCGCCGGTATGCCGGGCATGGGAGGCGCCGCAGGCCGCGGCGCCGGAGGTGCCAAGGGTGGCGCGGCGGCCGGACGCGGCAGCGCGCTGGCCAAGCAGAAGGGCGGCGTGGTCGGCGGCGCCAAGGGCAAGACCGGTGGTGGCGCCCAGGGTGGCTCCGGTCTGCACCGCAGCCGTGGTGGTACGCAGAAGGGCAACCTCGGGGGCCGACGCCCCGCAGGGATGGCCGGCGTTCCCGGCGCGAACGGAGCCAAGGGCCGCGGCAAGAACGAGAACGGCGAGCGTCCCGACTACCTCGTGGAAGACGAGGAGACCTGGACGCCTGAGCGTAATGTGGCTCCGAAGGTCATCGAGTAGAGACTCACCGGCCAGGTAATCGGCGGAGACGAGGGGGCCCGCAGTCTTCGGGCTGCGGGCCCCCTTCTCTAAGGAAGGGTGTACGGCATGAGCTTCACGCGGACGCTGCGGGCGGTGAGCGGCGCTGCAGTGGCTGGAGCGCTGCTTTTCGGCACCGCGCCGGTCGCTTCGGCAGACCAAGTGAGGGAGGACCAATGGGCCCTACGGTCCCTGAGCGCAGATAAGGCCTGGCAGGTTTCTACTGGAAAGGGCGTCACTGTTGCAGTTATCGACAATGGCGTCGATGGGCAACACCCTGACCTCAAGGGCAGTGTCCTGGAGGGGCAGAACTTCAGCACGGGTTCCCCTGCTGATCAGGAGACCGAGAATGATCACGGAACGAGCATGGCCTCCATCATTGCGGGCCATGGGCATGGCCCTGGTGGTTCACAGGGGGTGAAGGGGCTGGCTCCCGATGCCAAGATCCTTGCCATTAAAGACTCGGACTCCGATGAGAGTGAGTACACCGACGGCATTGCAAAGCCCTTGAGGTTTGCGGTTGATCACGGCGCGAAAGTGGTCAACATGTCATTCGCTGGTGCGGGTGCTTTGACGCAAGAAGAGAAGGATGCCGTAGCTTATGCGATGAAGAAAGATGTTCTTCTGGTTGCGGGGTCGGGGAACACGGGATCCGGAAATAGCTACTATCCAGCTGCTGCGCCAGGGGTAATCGCTGTTGGAGCCGTGAGTCAGGACGGCAAGATCTGGGAGAACTCGAACTACGGATCCCACCTCCTCCTTTCGGCCCCCGGGGTGCACATTCGCTCTGCCGCGGCCACCGAGCCCTACCAGTTCACTCGTGGAACCTCCGACGCCACTGCGTATGTTTCCGGCGCCGCCGCCCTCCTCCGTTCCAAGTTCCCCGACCTGACGGCCGGGCAGATCGCGAATCGTCTGGTGAAGACGGCGAAGGCGCCCGCCGGTACGGAGACGCCCGATCCGTACTACGGCTACGGCGTCATCGACCCGTACAAGGCGTTGACCGCCGATATTCCGGCGGGGTCGAAGAACGGGCCGCTCAAGTCGCCCGAGGCGAGTGACGACGGTCTGATGAAGCCGTCGAACCGGTCGGATGCGACGGAGCCGCGGGACACCAGTAACATCCGTGCGGTTTTCGGGATCATCGGATTCTCGCTGATCGTGCTCTTCGTGATTGTCTTCATCATCGTTCTGGTCGTCGTGAAGAAGAAGCGGCGGAATGGTCCTCCGCCTGGTGGGCCCATGGGATTCGGTGGGCCTGGTGGGCCGGGGGTGCCGCCGCAGCAGGGGACGTACCAGCAGCCCGGTGCCTACCAGCAGCAGCCCGGTGGGCAGGGCCCCTACCCGCCGGCGCCTCCCGGCCGGTGAGGTACCGCTGAGGGCATCGCCCCGTTGAAACGTCGTCAGGGCCCGGCAGTTCTTGGACTGCCGGGCCCTGACGGGTGGGTGGGGGATGTGCGGAGCGGGTGACGGCGGGCGGAGATGGCGCGGTGGTGAGTCCGTCACTCCGCTCTTGTCCGTGTGACGGATCGCCTCAGCCGAAAACGGACCGGACGTGTTCCTTGACCGTGTCCGTGTGTTCCTGGTGGCGGGTGGCGGCGCCGCCGGTGTGCCGGTCTGCCTGGCGTTGGGCGTGGTTCAGACCGCGTTCGGTGAGGTCGGTCTGGGCGCGGTCGGTGTAGCTGGTGGGGTCGGCGAGGCCGGCGGCGCCGTCCCGGTAGTTCCCCAGCCGCTCCTTCGCGTCCGTCTGGACGTCGTCGGCGTACTCCTTGGCCTTTTCCTTGCCGATGTCGGCGGTTTCATTCCACCGGATTCCGTCGCGTTCGCCGAAGTGGGCCTCGATGCCCTGCTCGGCGATGTTCTGGCCCATTTCGGTGCCGGCTTCTTTGGCCTTTTCCTTGGCGCCCTCGACGACGGTGTCCTTGGCGAACTCCTTGGCCTGGTTCTTCGCCTCGTCGACGACCTTGTCCTTGACCTCTTCCTTGACGGTCTTCTTGATGTAGTCGGTCGCCAGCTTGCGGGATTCCTTGGAGACCGCCTTCTTCGCCATCTTCTTGATGGCGTCCATGGTGGCGTGCTCCATGGCCTTGGTGGCCGCCTGCACCACTTCGCGCTTGAGCTTGTCGAGGATCTGCCGGACGATCAGGCGCGTCGCCTGGGTGACGCCGGCCGCGCCCAATTCGGAGAGGCCCAGGGTGAACGGTGCCGCGGCCTGTGCGGAGATGAGTTCCACGGCCAGCATCACCAGCTGGACGATGACCGCGACTTTCCCTTCGATGACGGCGAGCGCTGCGGCGTCGAATGCGAGGGCGATGACTTCGGCCGCCGCCGCGGCGTCGCGGAGATAGTGGTCGCCGCTGTTCCCGCCACCGGCGAACGAGCCCCATTCGTCGGCGAAACCCTCGATGGCTTCACCGGAGTTGGCGGACATCACCTCGTTGGCTGCGGACGAGCCCTGGGAAAGGGTCTCGTTGACCTGTTCGGCGAAGGTGCGCCATGCCGCCGCGCAGTCGAAGAGCGCGTCCTCATCGGCCTCGGGCCATTCGTATCCCAGGAGGTCCAGGACCCAGGTGACCTCTTCGGGAAGCGTCAATGACACGGTGTTGTCCCCCGTACGGTGTGGCAGAGAAGTGTGACGTGGCCGCGGTCGGCGGGCCGATTCGCGGTGTGGGAAGAAATGCCGGGGAGGCCCCGGGAACGCGGAGCGTGGGGCCGGAAGGCGTGGGGTGTCGGCCCCGTCAGATCACGGGGCGGCCGACGGCGCTGATCGTGTGGATGCCCTGGTCGTCGGAGGTCGCGTAGGACCGGGCCATCTCGCCGAGCTTCTCGCCGATTCCCTCAAGGCGTTCCCCGAGCGAGTCCATCGATGTGAACATGCCCTTTTTGATCGGGTCGTAGATGGTGTCGAAGATTTCCCCGAAGTCGCACTTCTTCCAGGGGTCGCCGATGCTCTCCAGGTCGTCCTGGAGTTTCTTCGACGCCTTGCTGAAGTCGCTGCCGAGGTGGACGAACGCGGTGCCCTGTGCCTTCAGCACGTCCGGTTCTACGTCAAAAGCCTTGTCTGCCATCGCTGCCCCCGTTGCATGCCCATTTCCGCATGGCAATTTTCACATTCAACACTCTCACTTTAGGTGATCTCCATGGTGTCGCGTCAAATGGGATTGTGTAGGAAATGTGGGAATTGTGGAGCGGTGGCGGGTGGGTTGAGCGGGTGGGATGGATTCCGGTCCGTGGGAGGGGAATCCCGTCGGTGCGTGGGGCGGAGAATTCTCGGCAATGACGGGGGAGGACGAGGAAGGGGAGGGCGCGGAAAGGGAGGGGCGGGAGGCGGTTTCCCCGGTGGAGTGTGGGGTGCGAACCGGGCGTCCGCGGCGGGGTGTTGCCCCGTGGGGAGCGCGGGCCGGGCCGGGGCGGGCGGTCCCGTAGCATCTCGGATCATGGAAGCAGCCAGGGGCGAGGAAGAGCCTCTTTCGGGGGAACGGACGGCGGCGACGCCCCGTCAGGCGCGGCGGATACGGATCGCCCTGGCCTCGGTGATGATGGGCGCGATGGCCGTGGTGCTGGTGGTGCGGCTGGCCAGTCGGACCTCGGTGCTGGTGGTCGGGGTCTACGGCGCGGCGCTGGTGCTGTGCGGCGTGGTGATCGAACTCAGCCGCCACGGGCGTACCCGGCTGGGGAGTTGGCTGCTCGGCATCGGACTGGCCGCCGCCCTCGCCGCGGACTGGCTGCTGCTGCCCTGAGCCGATCACCGCAGGCGCGTCGGGCGTGACCCCGCCACCGCACCGTCCGGACTGAACCACCAGCGGCCCCGCCCCACCCGCAGCCCGAAGCCGTAAGCCACGTAAGCCCCGCCCCGTAAGACCGGCGGCCGGCGCGGGAGAGGAACGCCCCGGGGGGCTGCGCCAGGGGTGCCGGCGAGAGCCCGCTCCCTACCGTCCCCGGGGGCCTCGGGGAGCAGACCCGCCGTCGGCCCCCGACCGCGGCGGGGCGGCAGACATCGCGGCGAGGATCTGTCGGGCCGTGACGCCGCGTTCGGTGGTGAGGAGCAGGACGCCGTCCGGCGACAGATCGGCGCCGAGGACGGGGGAGTCGGCCGGCACCGCCGCCACCACCTCCTGGGTGCGCCGGTCATGGACGCGGACGCCGTCGTCGCCCCGGGTGAGGGTGAACGGTGCGGCGGCATGTTCCTCCGCGGAGGGGTGCACCACCTGCTCGGGCGCCGCGTCGAGCGGGGCGCCGTCCGCCAGGGCGTGGACGACGCACGCGCCGTCGCCCCCGGGCAGCGCGCGGGCGCCCGGCGTCGCGGCCGGGACGCGGCAGACCGCCACCGGGACCGGGACCGGGCCGCCCGGCAGCACACCGGTGGCGACGGCGGTCGCCCCGGCGGGCGGCAGGCTCCACAGGGTGCGCCACGGCAGGGCGAGACCGAGGCCGTGCAGCGCCTGTGCGTACGGCCGCAGCCCGTCCTCGGTGAACGCCGTCTCCAGGAAGGCCGCGCGGAGGGCGGGAGCCGCCCGCGTACGGGTCAGCAGCGGCGCCGTGCGCAGATACGTACGGGCCGGGGCGCCCAGCTCCTGGAGCGGCACGGCCTCGACGGCGGCGCGCAGCGCCACCGGGTCGGCATGGGCGAACAGGCCCGGATCCGTGAGGAGTTGGGGCAGCAGCCCGGCGTCCAGGGTGTGGCCGGCGAGACGGTCGCGGACGTACGGGTCGGCCCGGGACCAGTCCTGGTCGGGCACCGCCTCCAGAAGTCTCATGGCGATCCGGGTCTGTGCGCCCCGGACATCGGGTAGCCGCTCCCGGATCTCCGCGGCGAGCGCGGGGTGGACGAGGCGGATCAGGCTCCGGCCGTCGACGCCGTCCCCCGCGTCGGACGGGGCCTCCACCCGGTCCACGAACGGGGCGGTCAGCAAGGCGCCGTCGGTCAGTTCCCGGCCCAGATCGCGTTCCGCCACCGCACTCGCCAGCGCGCCCCACAGCGGGAGCGGCAGCCCCTCGCCCTCGGCCAGCGCGAGGGGCGCCAGCAGCAGCCGCAGCAGCCGCGGATCCGCGCCCAGCCGCCGGGCGTGCAGATCGACCGCCTGCCCCACGGTGGCGGGCAGCTGCTCCGGGTCCGCCGGGTCGAACCCCTCCGGGGCCAGCAGCGCGGACCGGACGGCCAGTTCCACCGTCAGATGGCTCCCGGCGGCGCGGGCTCCCAGCGCCGCCGCGAGCGCAGCGCGCGGTTGCGGGTCGGTGGTGAACGGCAGGGCGGGCGCCCCCCGGGCCGGGTCGAGCGCCGTCGCGGCGTGCGCCACCAGCCCGTCCGGATCGGCCCACTCCGGTGCGTCCAGGTCGATGATCTGCGCCTGGCCCCGCGGCACCGCCGCGGTCAGCTCGGCAGCGAGTTCGCGCGGGACGACGGCCAGCAGCTGCACGGCGGGGAGGGCGGCGAGAGGGGCGAGGACCTCGCGCACCAGGCGCGCCGGCTCCCCGGCGGCGCGCACGGGGCCCGCCGCGGCGACGTCCGGGACCACCAGCGTCACCGGCTCCTCGCGTGCGCCCAGCTCGGTGACGAGGTCGGCGGGGCGGGTGGCGGCGAGACCGAGGTGATCGGCGGCGGTCCGCAGGAACTGCGCCGCGGTGAGCCCGCCGGGGTCCGGCACGGCGGGCGCGGGGAGGTCCGGCGGTACCGTCGCCGGGTCCAGCTCGTCCACCGGCAGTCCGTTGCGGGACTCGGGGTCGCACAGCATCAGGAAGCCGGTGAGCAGGCGCCCGCGTCCGCTGCCCGGGGCGCCGGTCAGCGCGATCACACGGGGCGCGCCGGGCCAGCTCATCCGCCAGGCGGCGAGTGCGCGGAGCACCGGGGTGCGGCCGCCGACGTACGGATGCGGCGCGTATCCGGGCGCCGTGACGCCGTCCGGCCGCGAGGCGTCGATGACTTCCTCGTCCCCCATGAAATCCCGCCCTTCACCGTCTCGCCGTCGTATTCCGGCTCCATCGGCGATCTTATGATCCGCGCCGCGCCCCCGGAGTCTTCGGGTCCGGGCTGTTCCGGAACCGGTACACGGGGTGCGTCCGGCCGATCGCGGACCGCGTATCGGACGTCCGCTCCACGATCAGGCGGCCGCTTTTCGCGCCAAAAGCCCCGTACTCCCGATTTCCGTACGCCCTTTACCGGACGGAACACGGCGGGCCCGCGGCGGGCGCACCTCTTCGGGGGCTGCCGGGGAGGCGAGTTGCCGCGCGGCATGAAAGCGGTGTGAAGGAACAGGGGAAATCGGGAAAGGGAGGGGAGGAGAGATCGGAAGGAATTGCGGGGTGGAAACGGGAAGGGGGAGGGGAGGAGATCCGCGAGCGGGATCTCCTCCCCTCCCCCTTGTGCCGGCTCCGGTCTCAGCTCCGGTGGGAGGAGCCGCCGCGGCCGCGGCGCGGGCCGGTGACGAGGCCGGAGGACGGGCCGTCACGCTCGGCGCGCTCCTGGTCCGCCTGCTCCTCCTGCTGCTTCTGCCAGGCGGCGAACTTCTCGCGCGACTCCTCGCGTTCCGCCATCGTCTGGTTCTCCGCCGCGCGCCGCATCTCCCCGAGGCGGTCGCCGATCGCGTCCATGTACGACGGCGTCTGGATCGCTTCCTTCATACCGATCCGCCCGGACAGGACCTCCTTGGCCATCTCCTGGAGCGAACCGCCGACGTTCGGGTTGTCCGCCAGGGTCTTCAGCGCCTTGCGCAGCCGGTGTGCCTGCTCCGGATCCTGGGCGACATCCATCAGGTCCTCGTCCTGGATCTGCCGTTCGTTGCTCATGCTGCCCCCTTGAACGTGTGGCACAGCAACCACGTGTGCTGCACCGGCGTCACGAGTCTAATGACGGGCAGGAACAGGACGTCAAGGCGGGTTGTCGCTATTGCCGGAAATTGCGTACCGCGCATTCCGGAGTGAGCCGTCCGGCCGCCGAACGGCCGGGTGGCCGCCCTTTGCCGATGTGCTACATCTGAGACGATGTCCGGCAGGTCACCGCCGTCAAATACGGGGAGAAAAGATGTCCGACGAAGTCCGGACCGATACCGAGCAGTTGCACAAGCTCGGCACGGTCTTCGAAAAACACGCGGACGATCTGGCACGGCAGTTGACGGCATTCCGGCGCCGCGCCGATGCCGCCGCCCTGCGCGACGGTTTCGGTGACGAGGCGGCGGCCCGTTCGCACCGGGAACTGTACGAGCAGGCAGAACGCGCCCTCGGGCAGCTGCGGGAGCGGCTCGCCGAGGTCGGCGACGGCATACGGCAGACCGCCGTCTCGACGCAGGCGGTCGAGGACGGGCTGGACGCGATGATCAGGAGTGTCGGATGACGGGGCAGGGCAATCCGGAGGCGCTGCACGAGGCCGCGGCCGGATGGCGGGAGATGGGCAGCCACCTCGACGGCATGGTCCGCGAGTTGGACACACATGTGGCCCGGGCGGCGGCCGCCGACTGGCAGGGCCCCGCGGGCGAGGCGTTCGCCGCCGACTGGCACCGCCTCAAGAGGTCGGTGGACGAGGCGCTGCCGGTCTTCGAACTGGCCGCCGCCGACCTGGATTCCGCCGCCGCCCGGCCCGCCGCACCGGAGCACGACGGCGCGGCGAAGGACGCCCCGGCGCCCGCCGCCCCGGCCGGCGACTCCGCGGACAGCGGCCGCGATCTGACGTACGGCGTGATGGCCCTCGGGCAGCTGGGCAACGCGCTCGGCGGCTTCGCCCGGGGCAGGAAGGGCGGCGGCGGCCAGAGCGCCCGCCCGCCGCTGAAGGGCGAATGGGCGGTCTCCGACGCGCCCGCGGGCCCCGACCCGTTCGGCCCCGGCGGCCCCCGCCGCGGCGGCGCCGGCGTCGCCAAGGGCGCCCGCACCCCCGACGCCGCCTCCGGCACGGGCGGGACGAAGGGCGCCGCACCGGCGGGCAAGGGCTTCAACGGCGCGGACCCGAAGGGCGCGAAGGGAGCCAAGGACCCGAAGGGCACCAAGGACGCGAAGGACGGACAGGCCGCTGCTCCGGCCGCCGGCCCGGCACCCGCCGCGGCGCCGGGCGCCGAGCCCGCCGCCGCCCCGTCCGACGGCGTCCGCCCCGATGTCGGCCGGCACGGCGCCTTCGGCTGAGCCGTCCCCGGGCCCGGCCGGCCGCAGGAGCCGCCCCCGGGCCCGTACGGAACGGAAACACCTCCCGCACCAACGGCGGTGGGGCGCCCCTCCGAAGAGGGACGCCCCACCGCCGTTGTCGTGCCGAGGCCGCGGATCAGCGGCCGTTCGCCGGCAGCCAGCCCGTCTGGACCAGCTGTGCGCCGCGCTTGCGCGTGACGAACGTGGCCCGGCCGGGCGTCAGGCTCTGGCCCTTGACGTTGCCCATCAGGGGACCCTCGCCCGGGTCGGCCGAGAGGATCAGGCCCTGCGCGCCCAGCTCCTTCGTCCGCTGCATCACCGGCTCGAACGAGGACCGTCCGGCACCCGAGGAGGTACGCGCCAGAATCAGGCGCAGACCCAGGTCACGGGCGAACGGCAGATACTCCAGGAGCGGCTGCAGCGGGTTGCCGCTGCTCGTCGCCACCAGGTCGTAGTCGTCCACGATCACGAACGCGTCCGGCAGGTCGTACCAGCTCCGGTTGCGCAGCTGCTCCGGTGTGACGTCCGGGCCCGGCATCCGGCGGCCCAGCGAACCGGCGAGACCGGAGATGACCTCCTCCAGCTGAGGCCCCGCCGCGCAGTACTTGTACAGATGGCTCTCCGGAACCTCGCCGAGCAGCGCGCGGCGGTAGTCGGAGACCACCATCAGCGCCTTCTCGGACGGGTACCGCTCGGCGATCTGCTTGGTCAGCAGGCGCAGCAGCGACGACTTGCCCGACTCGCTCTCGCCGTAGATGACCAGCAGCGGGTCGGTCTCGAAGTCGACGAAGGCGGGCGACAGCGTCGTCTCGTCGACACCGATGGCGATGCCGTGGTCCGGGTAGTCGCTGCCCTTGGGCAGATCCCGGGCGTACAGCATCGTCGGGAGCATCCGCACCTGCGGGGCGGGCTCGCCCTGCCAGTGCTCCTTGACCGTCTCCACCAGATTCGCCATGCCCTCGCTGAGCGACTCCGGATCGCTGTTGCCGTCCAGCCGCGGCAGCGCGGCCAGGAAGTCCAGCTTCTCCGGCGACAGACCGCGGCCCGGCTTGCCCATCGGCACGTTCTCCGCGCGCTTGCGGTCGAACTCCGACTCCATCGCGTCGCCGAGCCGCAGCTCGACACGGTTGAGGAGCTGGTCGCGCAGGGCCGGACGGACCTCGGTGTAACGCGAACCGGCGACGATCAGGTGGATACCGAAGCCCAGACCGCGACCGGCGATGTCGAGGATGACCGGGTCCAGCTGCTCGTAGTCGGTCTTGAACGTCGACCAGCCGTCGATGACGAGGAAGACGTCGCCCCACTTCTGGTCCGGGAACGCACCCGAGGCACGCCGCTGGCGGTAGGTGCCGATGGAGTCGATGTTGTGCTGCCGGAAGAACTCCTCACGCTCGTTGAGGATCCCGACGACCTCCGCGACCGTACGGCGCACCTTCTCCGCGTCCAGCCGGGAGGCGACCCCGCCGATGTGCGGCAGCCCCTCCATGGCGAGCATGCCGCCGCCACCGAAGTCGAGGCAGTAGAACTGCACCTCGGCCGGGGTGTGGGTGAGCGCGAACGACGCGATGGCCGAACGGATCAGCGTCGACTTGCCGGACTGCGGACCACCGACGACCAGACCGTGACCAGCACCGGCCGAGAAGTCCAGGTACATCACGTCACGCCGCTGCTCGAACGGCTTGTCCACCAGCGCGACCGGCACCACGAGCTTGCCGAGCGCGCTGTACTCCGGCGCGTGCACGCCCCGCTCGGGGGTGACCGCCAGCGCGGGCAGCAGCTGGTTGACGGTCGGCGCCTCCTCCAGCGGCGGCAGCCACACCTGGTGCGCCGGCGGGCCCTGGCCCTGCATCCGGTGGACGATGACGTCCAGCACGGTGTCGGCCAGCGCGTCGTCCTGCTGCGGCGCCTCCGGCTCGATCGGCGTCGGGTCCTCGATGATCTGCTCGGCGACCGGCGCCGCCGTGAACGGCACCGGCAGCCGGTTGGCCCGCCCGCCGCCGCCCCCGCCGCCGGCACCGGGACCGCGGTAGGGGCCCGACACGTACGCGGCCTTGAACTGCACCATCGTCTCGGTGTCGTACTTCAGGATGCCGGAACCGGGAACGTTCGGCAGGTGGTAGGCGTCCGGCACACCGATCGCGGTCCGCGACTCGGCCGCGGAGAACGTCCGCAGACCCAGCCGGTACGACAGGAAGGTGTCCAGACCGCGGAGCTTGCCCTCCTCCAGACGCTGCGAGGCGAGCAGCATGTGCACACCCATCGAACGGCCGATACGGCCGATCTGGATGAACATCTCGATGAAGTCCGGCTTGGCGGCCAGCAGCTCGGAGAACTCGTCGATGATCATCACCAGCGACGGCAGCGGGTCCAGCGGCGCACCCGCGGCACGCGCCTTCTCGTAGTCGGTGATGTTCGCGTAGTTGCCCGCCGAGCGCAGCAGCTCCTGACGGCGCTGGAGTTCGCCGGTGATCGAGTCGCGCATACGGTCGATCAGCGAGACGTCCTCACCGAGGTTGGTGATCACCGCCGCGACGTGCGGCATCTCCGACATACCGGTGAAGGTGGCGCCACCCTTGAAGTCCGCGAGGATGAAGTTCAGCGTCTCGGACGAGTGGGTGACCGCCAGTGCCAGCACCAGGGTGCGCAGCACCTCGGACTTACCGGAACCGGTCGCACCGACACACAGGCCGTGCGGACCCATACCCTCCTGGGACGCCTCCTTGATGTCGAGCATGACGGGCTGGCCGTCCCGGTCGACACCGATCGGCACCCGCAGCCGCTCGTGGAGCGTCCGCGGTCGCCAGGTGCGCTGCACGTCGACGGAGCCGGCGTCGCCGATGTCCATCAGGTCCGTGAAGTCCAGGTTGGACAGCAGCGGTTCCTCGCCGTCCGCGCCGGCACCGGCCCGCAGCGGCGCCAGCTGACGCGCCAGCGCCTCCGCCTCCGGGATCGACAGGGTGTCGCAGACCCCCTCGTACACCGCGCCGTTGGCCGACTCCAGCACCAGCTTGCCCGGCCAGACCTGTACGGCCAGACCGCCGCGGATCTCGTCGAGGTCGCCGGGGACGACCTCGATGATCGTGACGCCCTGGAGCCCCTCCGCACCGGCGATCACCGAGTCGATCGGCACCTCGCCCGCGTCCAGCAGGACCACCAGGTGCGGGGTGTCCGTCACCGGCGTGCCCTGCGGGTTGAAGCGGCCGCGGCCCTCCAGCTCGTCCGCGAGCAGCTCCTCGACCTCGCCGAGGTCACCGACGACCAGCCGGCGACTGCCCGCACCGTCCGTGGTCTTGTCCTGGACGTGCGGCAGCCACTTCGTCCACTCCCACTCCGCCTGCGCACCCGGCGAGGCGACGACCGCGACCATCAGGTCCTCGGGGGAGTGCAGCGTGCACAGCTGCGCCACCATCGCGCGGGTGGCGCCGTAGACGGTGTCCGGGTCGCCGGAGACCGTCAGGTGGTAGAAGGCGCGCAGCGACACCGCGAGCGGGAGGTTCTCCAAGTGCCCGTGCTTGTCGAGGAATTCCTTCATCGCGTGCGCGGTCAGCGGCTCCAGCTCGTCGACCGGCGCGGTCTCCGGCGCCTTCAGCGGGGTCGACAGCTGCTGCGGGCCGAGCCCCAGCCGCACCTGTGCGAAGTCCGGGTCGCTCGCCCGGCGCTCCCAGACCCGCTTGCCCTCCGCGACCACCGACCACAGCTGTCCGGGATCGGGGTGCGTGAACAGCTGCGCATCACGCTGCTTTCGCGCGGTGCGTCGTACCTCTTTTCGCTTCTGCGAAAGGTACTTGAGGTAATCCTGGCGCTCCTGAACCATTTGCCCGGAAGGGCCTTGGCGGGCTTTGACGATCTGTACGATCGCCATTGCCAGGGTGGAAACCACCATCACGCCACCCATGATTTTCATGAACGGCTGGCCGCCCATGAAAAGGAATGCGGCCGATGAGCCCATACCCATCATGGGCATGAACATCATCAGGATGTTCTCCTGTTCCCCTTCCCGGGGGAGTTCGGGAGGCGCCTCCAGCGTCACCTCCTCACCAGGAACTTCAGGTGGCAGCGCGCGGGGCGGGCGCTTGACGATGACAACGCTCACCGAGGCATCAGTCCTTCATGCATCTCGCAGTCTCGGACCGCCCCCGTTGGATTCGACGGTCCCCCCGAGCCAAGTCCTTGGCCCGACGCAGGCGTTGATCCTACTGTTTGGAGTCAAGTCTCGGGGGGAGTGGGGCAAGCGCCGAATCGGGCGGTACGCTGACGCCCCGCGAGCGTGCCGCGACGGCGTGAATAGGGCTCCCACAGGGATCCGTATATGGCTCCACATATACGCCACGCACGCGACAAAACACCCAACGGATAGGGGGAACCGCCAGGTGAGCACGACCACAGGTACCGGCTTCTGCCGGGTCACAGTCGCCGCGCCGGACGCACGGATCGATGTGGCACTGCCGGAGGACGTCGCACTCGTCGACATCTACCCGGAGATCCTGCGCCTGTCGGGGCAGTCCCAGGCGGAGGGCGCCCCCACCGGATATCACCTCGTGCGCCGCGACGGCACCGTCCTCGACGCCGGCCAGTCGCTCGCGCAGCAGCAGATCCTCGACGGCGACCTCCTCCTGCTCAAGCCGTTCGCCGAATCGCTGCCGCTCCCCGTCTTCGACGACGTCTCGGACGCCGTCGCCTCCGCGGTCAAGCAGAACCGCACCCGCTGGAGCGACGACCTCATGCACTACGTCGGCCTCACCGCCGGCGTCCTGCTGCTCACGATGATGGCGTTCGCCCTCTGGTTCTCGAACCCGGTCGACCGTGACATGCACCGGCTGCCCGGCATCATCGCCGGCGTCGTCGGCATCGTGCTGGTCGCCGTCTCCGGTGTCCGCGCCCGCGTCTACGACGACCACGGCTCCTCCATCGCGCTGGGCCTCGCCTCGCTGCCGCATCTGCTGATCGCCGGTTCCGGCATCTTCCCCGTCGACGCGGGCGAGGGCCCCGGGCGCCTCCACCTCCTCGTCGGCTGCGTCGTCGTCCTGATCGCCTCGGTCCTGCTGGTCGTGCTGCTGCCGCAGGGCGACGCCCCCTTCGTCGCCGCCGCCTTCCTCTCGGCGATCGGCACCCTCGCGGTCTTCGCCGCGATCCTCACCGACGCCGCCCCCATCGAGGTCGCCGCCGTCACCGCCGCCGTCTCCATCGCGCTCGTCGCCTGGCTGCCCGGCCTCTCGGCCCGCTTCGCCCGCCTGCCCATCGGCTACAAGTCGCCCGACCAGATCGCCAAGGGCTACGACGCCGACCGCGACTCCGAGGCCGTCGACTACGTCAAGATCGGCAACCAGGCCCGCCGCGGCCACGAACTGCTGCTCGGCCTCGTCGCCGGCTGCTCCGCCCTGGTCGTCGGCTCCGCCGGTGTCGTCCTCGGCTTCTCCGACAACATGTGGGCCCAGCTGATGGCGCTGGCCGCGGGCATCACGATCATGCTCCGCGCCCGGCTCTTCGACTACACCGCGCAGATCGCCTGCATGGTCGTCGCCGGCATCCTCACGATCGTGCTGCTCATCCTGGGCATCGCGCTCCACCCGCCGGTCGACGCCCTCGTCGAGCTGGCCCGCTTCGGTGACTCCGGCCCGCTCAACATCCGCACCGTCTGGTTCTCCGCCAGCATCGCCGCCGGTGCCGCCCTGCTCGTCGGCGTCGGGCTCGTCGTCCCCCGTAAGGGTGTCACCCCCTTCTGGGGCCGGATCTTCGACCTCTTCGACAGCCTGGTCCTGCTCTCCCTGGTGCCGCTCTGCCTCGCGGTCCTGGACGTCTACGCCAGGGTGCGCGGCCTGACCGGCAACTGACCGGCGCCCCGCACCTCACGACGGCCCCCCGGCCCGCCCGGGGGGCCGTCGCCGTCGGCTGGTACGCTGTGTGACGGTCCGCCGTGAGTCTTGAAGATTCCCTGTGAAGCAAATCCAGGGACGCTCCCGGACCGATCACCCAGAGGAGTATCGCGTGTCGCTCGACGCCGCCACGAAGAAGCAGATCATGTCCGAGTTCGCCACGAAGGAAGGCGACACCGGCTCCCCCGAGGTCCAGGTGGCCCTGCTCTCCCGCCGCATCTCGGACCTGACCGAGCACCTCAAGACCCACAAGCACGACCACCACTCCCGCCGTGGTCTGCTGCTGCTCGTCGGCCAGCGCCGCCGTCTGCTGCAGTACCTGGCGAAGAAGGACATCACGCGCTTCCGTGCGCTGGTCGAGCGCCTGGGCATCCGCCGCGGCGCGGCGGGCGCCAAGTAAGACGCCGTGAAGGGAGCGGTTCCCACCGGGGGCCGCTCCCTTTGCCGTACGCACCGGACACCGGCGTCGCCGCGAGGCGGTCGGAAGCTTTGTAGTCTGGTGTGAGCACAACCGAACGAGGGGGAGCGCCCCCTGGCCGCCGGTCCTCGGTAGTGGCCCCCGGATGTACCCCGCGCGAGACGTCTGCGCGGTCCGCCCCGGGAGCTTCGATCGAAGACCGGCCCGTACCGGCGCTCCCCGACGAAGGTCCGCCGCCACACGGGCGGCGGACGCTGACGAGGAGATTTTCTTGGTGGAGAACGAGACCCACTACGCCGAAGCCGTCATCGACAACGGCACCTTCGGCACCCGCACCATCCGCTTCGAGACGGGCCGCCTGGCCAAGCAGGCCGCCGGCTCCGCCGTCGCGTACCTGGACGACGACACCATGGTGCTGTCGGCCACGTCCGCGTCGAAGAAGCCCAAGGACCAGCTCGACTTCTTCCCCCTGACGGTCGACGTCGAGGAGCGGATGTACGCGGCCGGCAAGATCCCCGGCTCCTTCTTCCGCCGCGAGGGCCGGCCCTCCGAGGACGCGATCCTCACCTGCCGCCTGATCGACCGCCCGCTGCGCCCCTCCTTCAAGAAGGGCCTGCGCAACGAGATCCAGATCGTCGAGACGGTCATGGCGCTCAACCCCGACCACCTCTACGACGTGGTCGCGATCAACGCCGCCTCCTGCTCCACGCAGCTGGCCGGCCTGCCCTTCTCCGGCCCGATCGGCGGCACCCGTGTCGCGCTGATCAACGGCCAGTGGGTCGCCTTCCCGACCCACACCGAGCTGGAGAACGCCGTCTTCGACATGGTCGTCGCCGGCCGTGTGCTGCCCGACGGTGACGTCGCGATCATGATGGTCGAGGCCGAGGCCACCGAGAAGACCGTCCAGCTGGTCAAGGACGGCGCCGAGGCCCCGACCGAAGAGGTCGTCGCCGCCGGTCTCGAGGCCGCCAAGCCCTTCATCAAGGTGCTGTGCAAGGCCCAGTCCGACCTCGCCGCCAAGGCCGCCAAGCCGACCGGCGAGTTCCCCGTCTTCCTCGACTACCAGGACGACGTCCTGGAGGCGCTCACCGCCGCGGTCAAGGACGAGCTGGCCCAGGCGCTGACCATCGCCGGCAAGCAGGAGCGGGAGAACGAGCTCGACCGCGTCAAGGAGATCGCCGCCGAGAAGCTGCTCCCGCAGTTCGAGGGCCGCGAGAAGGAGATCTCCGGTGCCTACCGCGCGCTGACCAAGAAGCTGGTCCGCGAGCGCGTCATCAAGGACAAGGTCCGCATCGACGGCCGTGGCGTCACGGACATCCGTACGCTCGCCGCCGAGGTCGAGGCCATCCCGCGCGTGCACGGCTCGGCGCTGTTCGAGCGTGGCGAGACCCAGATCCTGGGCGTCACCACCCTCAACATGCTCCGCATGGAGCAGCAGCTGGACACCCTCTCCCCGGTGACCCGCAAGCGCTACATGCACAACTACAACTTCCCGCCGTACTCCGTCGGTGAGACCGGCCGCGTGGGCTCGCCCAAGCGCCGCGAGATCGGCCACGGTGCGCTCGCCGAGCGCGCCATCGTGCCGGTCCTGCCGACCCGCGAGGAGTTCCCCTACGCGATCCGCCAGGTCTCCGAGGCGCTGGGCTCCAACGGCTCGACGTCCATGGGCTCGGTCTGCGCCTCCACCATGTCGCTGCTGAACGCCGGTGTGCCCCTCAAGGCCCCGGTCGCCGGTATCGCCATGGGCCTGATCTCCCAGGAGATCGACGGCAAGACCCACTACGTCGCCCTCACCGACATCCTCGGTGCGGAGGACGCCTACGGCGACATGGACTTCAAGGTCGCCGGTACCAAGCAGTTCGTCACCGCCCTGCAGCTCGACACCAAGCTCGACGGCATCCCCGCCTCGGTCCTGGCCGCCGCGCTCAAGCAGGCCCGCGACGCCCGCCTCCACATCCTCGATGTGATGAACGAGGCCATCGACGTCCCGGACGAGATGTCCCCCAACGCCCCGCGGATCATCACCGTCAAGATCCCCGTGGACAAGATCGGTGAGGTCATCGGCCCCAAGGGCAAGATGATCAACCAGATCCAGGAGGACACCGGCGCCGACATCACGATCGAGGACGACGGCACCATCTACATCGGTGCCGCCGACGGCCCGGCCGCCGAGGCCGCCCGCGCCACGATCAACGGCATCGCCAACCCGACCATGCCGGAGGTCGGCGAGCGCTACCTGGGCACCGTCGTGAAGACGACGACCTTCGGTGCGTTCGTCTCCCTGCTCCCGGGCAAGGACGGCCTGCTGCACATCTCGCAGATCCGCAAGCTCGCCGGTGGCAAGCGCGTGGAGAACGTCGAGGACGTGCTCGGTGTCGGCACCAAGGTCCAGGTCGAGATCGCCGAGATCGACCAGCGCGGCAAGCTCTCCCTGATCCCCGTGGTCGAGGACGAGGACGGCGACGACAAGAAGGACGACGCCGCCAAGTGATCCAGCCTTCCCCTCTGGGTGGCTCTCACCGCCCGACGGCCCGCACCTCTTCGGAGGGGCGGGCCGTCGCCCGTACCCAAACACTCCTCAAGGGCGAGGGCGGCGCGGGCACCGTCCGCCGGACCGTCCTCCCCGGCGGTCTGCGGGTGGTCACCGAGACCCTGCCCACCGTCCGCTCGGTCAGCTTCGGCATCTGGGCGCACGTCGGCTCCCGCGACGAGACCCCGTCGCTCAACGGCGCCACCCACTACCTGGAGCACCTGCTCTTCAAGGGCACGGAGCGGCGCAGCGCCCTGGACATCTCCGCAGCCGTCGACGCCGTCGGCGGCGAGATGAACGCCTTCACCGCGAAGGAGTACACCTGCTACTACGCGCGGGTCCTCGACGCGGACCTGCCGCTCGCCATCGACGTCGTCTGCGACATGCTCACCGGCTCGCTGATCGAGGCCGAGGACGTCGAGGCCGAGCGCGGGGTGATCCTCGAAGAGATCGCGATGACCGAGGACGACCCGGGTGACGGCGTCCACGACCTCTTCGCCCACACGATGCTCGGCGACACGCCTCTGGGCCGCCCGGTCCTCGGCACCCCCGACACCGTCAACGCCCTCACCCCCGCGCGGATCCGCCGCTTCTACAAGAAGCACTACGACCCCACGCACCTCGTCGTCACCGCCGCCGGCAACGTCGACCACGCCAAGGTCGTCCGTCTGGTCCGCCGCGCCTTCGAGCGGGCCGGTGCCCTCGACACCGCGGACGCCACCCCGCTCGCCCCGCGTGCGGGCTCCCGCACGCTGCGTGCCGGGGGCCGCGTCGAGCACCTCAACCGCAAGTCCGAGCAGGCCCACGTCATCCTCGGCACCCCGGGGCTGGCCCGCTCCGACGAGCGCCGCTGGGCCCTGAGCGTCCTCAACACCGCTCTCGGCGGCGGCATGAGCTCCCGCCTCTTCCAGGAGGTCCGCGAGAAGCGCGGCCTGGCCTACAGCGTGTACTCGTACACCTCCGGCTACGCCGACTGCGGCCTGTTCGGCGTCTACGCGGGCTGCCGCCCCAACCAGGTGCGCGACGTCCTCGCGATCTGCCGCGACCAACTCGACCAGGTCGCCTCCGAGGGCCTCACCGACGACGAGGTCCGCCGGGCCATCGGCCAGCTGCGCGGCTCCACCGTCCTCGGCTTGGAGGACTCCGGCGCCCTGATGCACCGCATCGGCAAGAGCGAGCTGTGCTGGGGCGCCCAGCTCTCCGTCGACGAGATGCTGGAGCGGATAGCCGCCGTCACCCCCGACGAGGTCCGGGAGGTGGCCCGCGAGGTCCTGGGCGTGCGGCCCTCGCTGTCCGTCATCGGACCGTTGAAGGACCGGCAGGCCGACCGGCTGCACGAAGCCGTCGCCTGACCCGTTCGCCGTACCACCGAAAGAGAGCTGACACGATGAGCAAGCTGCGCGTGGCCGTGATCGGCGCCAAGGGCCGTATCGGCTCGGAAGCCGTCAAGGCCGTCGAGGCCGCCGAGGACATGGAGCTGGTCGCGGCGCTGGGCCGCGGCGACTCCCTGGAGGCGCTGACCGACGCCGGCGCCCAGGTCGCCGTCGAGCTGACCAACCCGGACGCCGTCATGGGCAACCTCGACTTCTGCGTCCGCCACGGCATCCACGGCGTGGTCGGGACGACCGGCTGGACCGACGAGCGCCTCGCGCAGCTGCGCACCGCGCTGGCCGCCTCCCCGGGGACCGGCGTGCTCATCGCGCCGAACTTCTCCGTCGGCGCGGTGCTGACCATGACCTTCGCCCGGCAGGCCGCCAAGTTCTTCGAATCGGCCGAGGTCATCGAGTTGCACCACCCGAACAAGGCGGACGCCCCGTCCGGTACGGCCACCCGCACCGCGCAGCTCGTCGCCGCCGCCCGCGCGGAGGCCGGCTGCGCACCGCAGCCGGACGCCACCAGCACCGCGCTGGACGGCGCCCGCGGCGCCTCGGTCGACGGCGTCCCCGTGCACTCGGTACGGCTGCGCGGGCTCCTCGCCCACCAGGAGGTGCTGTTCGGCGGCGTGGGGGAGACCCTCACCATCCGCCACGACTCGTTGCACCACAGCAGCTTCATGCCGGGCATCCTGCTCGGCGCGCGCCGTGTGGTGTCCACCCCGGGCCTGACGGTGGGCCTGGAACACTTCCTCGACCTGGGCTGAGCGTCATGGGCGGAAAGATCACCTACTTCTTCCTCGCGACCGTGCTGGTGCTGGTCTTCGGCGTGGTCGCGATGGAGGGCGTGCTGCTCCTGCTGACGGGGGAGCCGGCCGCGATGGGCATGGGCGCCATAGCCTTCGTCCTGCCGGTCATCGGCGCGTGGTTCCTCTGGCACAACACCCGCTTCGCCCGCGACGCCCACCGCCTCGGCCGTGAGCTGGCGGCGGAGGAGGGCGAGGGAAGCGCGGCGGGCGTGGCGGACGAGGCGCCCACCCGTTCCCCGGGCGGCCGGATCGACCGGGACGCCGCCGACGCGATCTTCGCCCGGCGGCAGGCCGAGACGGAGGAGGCGCCCGACGACTGGCGGTCCTGGTTCCGCCTCGCCGTCGCCTACCACGACGCCCGCGACACCCCCCGTGCCCGCAAGGCCATGCAGCGCGCCATCGCTCTCCACGACGGGGCCCCGGCCCGTACCTGACCCCTGACCAGGGCATACGGCCGCGGGCCCGCGTGATCACGGCACATACGACGACGGCGCCCGGCCGGGATTCAACTCCCGGCCGGGCGCCGTCGTCATCTGTCTATCTACTTGCGGTACTCCGCGGCCCACGCCTCCAGGACATCGGCCGCCCGCTCGAACGCCTCCGGACGGGAGAGGAAGTCGGCGCCGTGGTCGGTGAGCAGCACCCGCGACGAACCGGACACCCGCCGGTCGACCAGCGCCTGCCCCTGAACCGTCCGGGGCAGCCCCAGCCAGCGCACCGGCTGCTGCACCGTCCGCAGCGCCCCGGTGGCGCCCCATGCCTCGGTGACCGTGGAGAACAGACCGACCCGGCGCAGTCCGTGCGCACTGACCCAGACGCCCACCCGGAGCATCCGCAGTGCCAGACCGATGACGATCAGCGCCAGCACCACACAGGTCACAGCGCCCGGCAGCGAACCGGCGAAGCCGATGATCATGGCGGAGAGCAGCACGAACGACGCCAGCAGCAGGGCCACGGCCGAGATCCCCACCCGCCAGGGGCCGGGCCGGTACGGCCGCCGCCAGCGCTCGGGCGCCTCATGGGGCAGCGGCGGGGCCGCCGTACGGTCGTCGACGTCGAGGTCGCGGTCGGCCGTCAGGAAGGGCAGGGGCACGGCTGATCCTCACTCAGGGCACTGATGGAAGCTGTGACCGGTGAGGCTATCGGCAGTGCGGGGCCGGAACCACCCGAGCCCTTCGGCTCGGGTGGGCTCCGGCCCGCAGGTCAGCGGTGCGCGGCCTCGGACTGATGCGTACTCGCTGCGCCCGGCGCCTCCTGCTGCAGCGCCGGAAGCCCGAACAGCAGGGAGCCGGCCAGGCCCCCCACCACGGTCAGGGTGATCAGCGTGCGGCCCGCCAGCTGGGAGCGCGAGGCGCGTTCCCGGGGCGGGGGAGTGACATTGCTGCGGAACCGGTCTGCCTCGGCGACGAAGGCGAACGGGACGGGCTCACGCCGGCGGAACATCTGGGGCTCTCCTAGGAACCTCGAAGTGGGCACTTTCACAGAGTGAGACGCCTGAGGCGTCCGTTTGGTGCCCGTTTCCAGTAACTTCTGTGAAAAATATCAACGGCCCCGTCCGCCCCGGACACCGGGGTCCCTTTTGCCCGCTAACACCGCATCAGGCGGGATTTCCCGCGCTGTCAGTGGCGGGCCGTAGGCTGGACGCCGCACGGAACGAACGGAAGGAACCACCGGTGTCCCAGACCCCCGCCGCGAGCACGCAGAGCCCTGACGGCCCTGACAGCTCCGACAGCGATCTTGCCCGCTTCCGGAGCGAGGTGACGGTCGAGCTGGTCAAGCACAGCGCCGCGGACAGCGACGTGCTCTGGGCGGCCCGCGTCTCCACCGCCGGTGAGCAGTCCCTCGAAGAGCTGCAGAAGGACCCGGAGCGCTCCAAGGGCCTGATCAACTACCTGATGCGCGACCGGCACGGCAGCCCGTTCGAGCACAACAGCATGACCTTCTTCATCAGCGCCCCGATCTTCGTCTTCCGCGAGTTCATGCGCCACCGCGTCGGCTGGTCGTACAACGAGGAGTCCGGCCGCTACCGCCGCCTGGAGCCCGTCTTCTACGTCCCCGGCGCCGACCGCAAGCTCGTCCAGCAGGGCCGCCCCGGCAAGTACGAGTTCGTCGAGGGCACCCCCGAGCAGCACGAGCTGACCAGCCGCGCCATGGAGGACTCCTACCGCCAGGCGTACGCCGCCTACCAGGAGATGCTGGCCGCGGGCGTCGCCCGCGAGGTCGCCCGCGCGGTCCTGCCCGTCGGCCTCTACTCCTCCATGTACGCCACCTGCAACGCCCGCTCCCTGATGCACTTCCTCGGGCTGCGCACCCAGCACGAGCAGGCGAAGGTGCCGTCCTTCCCGCAGCGCGAGATCGAGATGGTCGGCGAGCAGATGGAGGCCCACTGGGCCCGCCTGATGCCGCTCACGTACGGCGCATTCAACGCCAACGGCCGCATCGCCCCGTAACGCCGCCGACCTGCACCGCGGCACCTCCGGGGCCCCGACCCGGGAGGTGTCCGTATTGCAGCATTTTGAGAACTTCATCTACGCTGAAGAAACGGACCCGGCACTGCTTGAACCCCCGAGCAGGCAGTGCCGGAGTCCACATCCCTGCTCCCCGGCGGCACATCCAGCGGTGAGCTACGAGTAGCGTGGGACCCATGGCTCCGACTTCCACATCGCAGACCCCGTTCGGGCGAGTGCTGACCGCCA
Source organism: Streptomyces sp. NPDC014733 (assembly GCF_043083385.1). NCBI lineage: Bacteria > Bacillati > Actinomycetota > Actinomycetes > Kitasatosporales > Streptomycetaceae > Streptomyces > Streptomyces sp. NPDC014733. The sequence goes on from NZ_JBIBYO010000014.1 coordinate 167,512, forward strand.
TGGTCACGCCGTTCACGGCGGATGGCGACCTCGACCTCGACGGCGCGCAGCGGCTCGCCGCCCACCTGGTGGACGCCGGCAACGACGGTCTCGTCGTCAACGGCACCACCGGAGAGTCCCCGACCACCAGCGACGCGGAGAAAGCACAGCTGGTCCGCGCCGTGGTCGACGCCGTCGGTGACCGCGCGTTCGTGGTGGCCGGAGCCGGTACCAACGACACCCGGCACAGCATGGAGCTGGCCCGCGCCGCACAGGACGCCGGCGCCCACGGCCTGCTCGCGGTGACGCCGTACTACAGCAAGCCGCCGCAGGAAGGCCTCCTGCGGCACTTCACGGCCATCGCCGACACCACCGACCTGCCGGTGATGCTGTACGACATCCCGGGTCGCAGCGGCGTCCCGATCAACACCGAAACGATTGTCCGGCTGGCGGAGCACCCCCGGATCGTCGCCAACAAGGACGCCAAGGGCGACCTCGGCCGCGCGAGCTGGGCCATCGCCCGCTCCGGCCTCGCCTGGTACAGCGGCGACGACATGCTCAACCTCCCGCTGCTCTCCGTCGGTGCCGTCGGCTTCGTCTCCGTCGTCGGCCATGTCGTCACCCCCGAGCTGCGCGCCCTGCTGGACGCCCACCTCGCCGGCGACGTCGCCAAGGCCACGGAGATCCACCAGAAGCTGCTGCCGGTCTTCACCGGCATGTTCCGCACCCAGGGCGTCATCACCACCAAGGCGGCCCTCGGCCTGCAGGGCCTGCCCGGCGGGCCGCTGCGCCTGCCGCTGGTGGAGTTGGCCCCCGAGGAGACGGAGCAGCTGACGCGGGACCTCGCCGCCGGCGGGGTACAACTCTGAGCACAGACTTCACAACTGAAAACGGCCCTTAACCGCCCCACAGCAAGTGCACGAATGTCATGCGCGCCACGTGCCCCGACGGCAGCGTGGCGCGCGTGGTGAGGAGAGTCTTTTGAGTCATCCGCATCCCGAACTCGGCCGTCCCCCGAAGCTCCCCAAGGGCGGCCTGCGGGTTACGCCCCTCGGCGGTCTGGGAGAGATCGGCCGCAACATGACGGTCTTCGAGTACGGAGGCCGGCTGCTGATCGTCGACTGCGGAGTGCTCTTCCCCGAGGAGGAGCAGCCCGGAATCGACCTGATCCTGCCGGACTTCACGTCCATCAGGGACCGGCTCGACGACATCGACGGCATCGTGCTCACGCACGGCCACGAGGACCACATCGGCGGTGTCCCCTACCTCCTGCGGGAGAAGCCGGACATCCCGCTGATCGGCTCCAAGCTGACCCTCGCGCTCATCGAGGCGAAGCTCCAGGAGCACCGCATCCGTCCGTACACCCTGGAGGTCAAGGAAGGCCAGCGGGAGCGGATCGGTGCGTTCGACTGCGAGTTCGTCGCGGTCAACCACTCCATCCCGGACGCCCTCGCGGTCGCCATCCGCACCCCCGCGGGCATGGCGGTGCACACCGGCGACTTCAAGATGGACCAGCTGCCGCTGGACCGCCGGCTGACCGACCTGCCGGCGTTCGCCCGGCTCGGCGAGGAGGGCATCGATCTGCTCCTCACCGACTCGACCAACGCGGAGGTCCCCGGCTTCGTACCGCCGGAGCGGGACATCTCCAACGTTCTGCGCACGGTCTTCGCCAATGCGCAGAAGCGCATCATCGTGGCGAGCTTCGCCAGCCACGTCCACCGCATCCAGCAGATCCTCGACGCCGCCCACGAGTACGGCCGCCGGGTCGCCTTCGTCGGCCGCTCGATGGTCCGCAACATGGGCATCGCCCGCGAGCTGGGCTACCTCAAGGTCCCCGCGGGCCTGGTCGTGGACGTCAAGACGCTCGACGACCTGCCGGACGACGAGGTCGTGCTGGTCTGCACCGGTTCCCAGGGCGAGCCGATGGCGGCGCTGTCCCGGATGGCCAACCGCGACCACCAGATCCGGATCGTCCCCGGCGACACCGTGATCCTCGCGTCCTCCCTCATCCCGGGCAACGAGAACGCGGTCTACCGCGTGATCAACGGCCTGACCCGCTGGGGCGCCGACGTCGTCCACAAGGGCAACGCCAAGGTCCATGTCTCGGGCCACGCCTCGGCCGGCGAGCTGCTGTACTTCTACAACATCTGCAAGCCGAAGAACCTCATGCCGGTGCACGGCGAATGGCGCCATCTGCGCGCCAACGCCGAGCTGGGCGCGCTGACCGGCGTCCCCAAGGACCGGATCGTGATCGCCGAGGACGGCGTCGTGGTCGACCTGGTCAACGGCGTCGCGAAGATCGTCGGCAAGGTGCAGGCGGGATACGTGTACGTCGACGGCCTCTCGGTCGGCGACGTCACCGAGACCCACCTCAAGGACCGCCGCATCCTCGGCGACGAGGGCATCATCTCGGTCTTCGTGGTGGTGGACAGCAGCACCGGCAAGATCGTCGGTGGCCCGCACCTCCAGGCCCGGGGCTCCGGCATCGAGGATTCGGCGTTCTCCTCGGTCATCCCGAAGATCGACGAGGCTCTCGCCAGGTCGGCCCAGGACGGCGTCGTGGAGCCGCACCAGCTCCAGCAGCTGATCCGTCGCACGATCGGCAAGTGGGTGTCGGACAACTACCGTCGCCGCCCGATGATCCTTCCCGTGGTCGTCGAGGTCTGACAGGTACGGCCGCCGACAGGCACGCCCGAGGAGCGGGGCGCCCAGATTTGCATCTGGGCGCCCCGCTCCAGTAGGTTTACGGCTCCGCCTGAACGGGAACCACCGCACGCCTGCGCGTACGGGAGCCCCCGTGAACCAGGCGGAATTCCGGCCCGGAGAAATCTGATAAAGTCGGAATACGCCGAAAGGCAAACCCCTCCGACGGGTAATCGGAAACGAATTCGGACCGGAAACGGCGAGAAACGGATCTGATAGAGTCGGAAAGGCCGGAAAGC
>NZ_JBIBYO010000015.1:0-141540 GCF_043083385.1 Streptomyces sp. NPDC014733
GTTTTGGGTTTGCCCCCCCCCCCCCCGCGCCCGGGGGGGGGGGGGCGGGGGGGGGGGGGGTGGGGGGGGGGGGGGGGGGGGGGGGGGGGCCCTGACTTCGGGGGGCTCCCCCCCCTCCCCCTCCCCCTCCCGCCCCTCCCCGTGTCGCGCTCGTCTCGGCCTCGGGTGTGCCACGGCCAAGCGCAGGCGCCGGTGTCTCATCTGTTGGCCGTCCGCCGGGAATGCAGCGGCAGGCGTTGTCGTTGTCCGGTGAGAATCCGACCGGGTGGCCCAGAAGGGGCATCCGGTGCCCACTGGAAGGAGGCAGCCGTGCAAGAGCGCAGCCCCGAGACCTATGTCATCGATTACCGCGCTGCGGAGCAGCTGCTGGATATCCGCGATCCCCGTGGAGCGATCCGGCTGCTCGATTCGGTCATCGCGGCGCACCCGGAGAACACCGCGGCGCGGCTGCTGCGGGCTCGCTCCTACTTTCTCGCCGCTCAACTCCGTCCGGCGGAGCTGGAGTTCCAGACCGTGCTGGAGCGTGAACCGGACAACGCGTTCGCGCACTTCGCCCTGGCGCGCACTTTCGAGCGGGCCGGCCGCCCGGAAGAGGCGCAGCGCCACTTCCGGCTGGCCGCGGCTCTCGAACCGAGGCCCGACTTCCTCCAGGCAGCCCGCTTCGGCACCGGTACTGACGGCGGCCCCGATCTGCCGCCTGCTCCCGCCGCCTGATCCGCGTGCTCCGGGTGTCCCGAGGTGGGCCCGGTCTCCTTTCGGGCCTTCCTCCTTTCCTCAGGGAATGACATGGACGGGACACAAGCGTGGTGCGCTACGGGCGAGCTCGCCCCTGTGGCCCTGAGGGGCGAGGCCGGGAGAGTGCTCTGTTCCGACCGTGGTCGGGCTCGTAGGGCGGTATGTCCTTGCCCGGCTGGTAGTGCGGACCCTGGTGGATGTGGCGGATGACCATGGCCAGGTCCATCAGGATCACCACGGCCAGGGCGGCGCAGGCGGCTGCCCAGCCGGGTCGGCCGGCCATGACGAAAGCCACGGTTCCGGCGACGGCCCAGACCAGCCCCCAGATGATCAGTCCGAAGCGGATTTTCAGCGGGCTCCGTGCGTGAAGGGGCTCATTTCCCGTGCGCATTGCCATCCATCTCCCGCCTCCATGGTGCTCCTGAATCGTGGGGGCGTCACTCATCAGTGCGTAGCGCTACGTCGCCCTCTGTAGGGAGGTGAGTCCGAGCGAGGGCGGTCGGTGAGGCGCGCGCCGAGGTGACTCGTAAGTGATGTGTCCTGTAGGTCGTCCAAACTGTCCTCCGATCAGCGCCCCGCCCCTCGCGGGAGCACGGACGTGGGTCAGGGGGGCGGCCGGGTGCCTGTTGATCCAGGACAGTCCGCCGATGCCGAGCCGGGAGCGTGCTCGGGTCACCGCCACGTAGGCGAGGCGGGCATCGTCGGGATCTACGGGCCGGGGAGCGGTATCCCGTGATCGTCGTGCTCTTCCAGATCATCGGGCTCCGTGAAGGTGCGCGGTCGACCGGCCCGGCTCCGGATCGTGGGCCGCCTGCGCCAGGGCGCGGAGCACCTCGCTGCCGTCGGCGAGCGCCACCCTGCGGCCCGTCACCAACTGCCGTATCACCTCTCGCATCGCGCCCGCGTTGGACCGGCAGAGGATCGCCCGAGGCGCCCGGACCGGAGTGATTTCCGTGGTGCGCCACGGCGCTCCGGTGAGGAGTGGTGTCCGAGGTCGGGGTCCGCGGATTGGCAGAAGCGGTTGACGCATGGCGAGGGTCGTGGTCTTACCCGTCCCGGCGCCTGCCTGGATCACGAGGTGTGAGCCGGACCGGAATGCCTCCGCCGCCGCGTGCTGTTCGGTGGTGGGCATGGTGGGCGCGGCGGTGCGATGGGCGTACATGAGCATCTCCTCAACGAGACGACTTGGTTACGGAAAGTGATTTCGTGACTCACTGTAATCTCTTTGTCGTCGATGTGCGAGGCCTTTCGCGGGCTGTGGAAAACCTTCGCGAGGGGGCGGCCGGTGCGGCGGGTGCGCGCATGGGTGCGCGGGGGAGCGGGCCGGTGAAAGTGCAGCTCAGGGGCTGTTGTCAGTGGTGTCTGGTTCCATCGGCGGTGGATCGCTCGCTGCGATCCGCGGAGGATGAGTGCTCGCGTCGGGGTGACGGGGGCGGAAGCGAAGCGGGGGAGGAGGGGCAGTGCGGACGACCGTAGACTCGCAGGCTGGAGCCGTGTGGCGGACGGAAGCCGTCGAACCGGCGAGGTGGGTGACAGCGAGTGATCAGCAAGCAGAGGTAGGCATGGCGGCGGACGATGGGCGAGCGGGGCACGCCGGTTCGGCCGTCGGCGCCTTCCCGAGGACGCCTTCGCCTGAGGGAGGAGCGCTGCGCGGGGTGACGACGTGCGCCGCGATCTTCCTGCCCGGCTCGCCGCCACGGACCGGAACCGTCGCGTTCTGGCGGCCGGACGGTGCGCCGCTCCCCTGCAGGGAGGCCGACGGAGACAGCGGAGAACGAGGAGCCGGGGCGCCGCCGGGCGACGGCCCGTCCGGCGGCACCGCGCAGCTGACCGTCGCCCGACGGCACGGCACCGGCGCACGGAGCCGCACGGTCCCCGCCGTCCTCCTGCCGATCGCGGACGCGCTTCCCCTGCTGCTCGATGCCCGGCACGACCCCGGGGCCCACCCGGCGGCCGCCTGCTGGGGCGCCGCCGCCCACCACGCGTTGCACCTCGCGGCACGCGGACGGCTGCTGCCCGGCCTCACCGAACGTGACCTCGACGCCTGGCGTGCCGGGCCGCTCGACCCGGACGACGCCGCCCACCTCGCCGCCATCGCCGCGGCCATGCCCGGCGAGGCCTACGCGACACCCCTGCCGGCCACCCGCCCTCTCCAGCTCCCCGACCCGGTAGCGCTCGTCCCGCTCTTCGTCGATGCCGTCACCGACACGCTGCCGCGCACACCGGGCGCCGCGCTCCTGGCCGGGCCCGCCTTCGCCGCCCAGGAGCCGCAGGCCATCCCCGGCGCGCGGGAATGGGCGGCCGAAACCGCGGCCGGTGCGGACGCCGGGGTACGCCTCTCCCTCCGGTTGGACCTCGCCCCGCACCGGCTCTTCGACAGCCGCGACGCACCGTCGCCCACGGACGGACACGACGCGGAGGACCTGGGGCCCGAGCGGAACGCCGCCGCGGCCGTCCTCCAGGTCCACAGCCTCACCGACCCCACCCTGGTGACCGACGCGGCAGACCTGTGGGACGGCGACGTCGCCGATCACTTCGGCCCCCGCTCCCGCGTCGACACCCTCCTCGCGCTCCGCCGCGCCGCACGGATCTGGGCCCCGCTCGGCCGACTCCTCGACCGGCCGGCGCCGGACGTCCTCCCGCTCGACGAAGACGAACTCACCGATCTGCTCGGCGCGGTGGCGACCCGGCTGAAAGCCGCCGGCGTGGCCGTCCACTGGCCCAGAGAGCTGGCCCGTGGCCTCACGGCCACTGCGGTACTGCGCCCCGCCCCCGGTACCGCCGCCGACGGATTCGGCTTCTTCGACACCGACCAACTCCTGCAGTTCCGCTGGCAGCTGGCCATGGACGGGGTGCCGCTCACCGAGGCCGAGATGGACGAGCTCGCCGAGGCGCACCGCCCCATGGTCAGACTGCGCGACCGGTGGGTCCCGGTCGACCCCGCCCTCGTCCGTAAGGCCCGCAAACGGGAGCTCGGCCTCCTGAACCCGGCCGACGCCCTCGCCGCCACTCTCAACGGCACCACGGACATCGACGGCGAAGAGGTGGAGGTCGTCCCCCTGGGGGCGCTCGCCGCGCTGCGCGACCGCCTCACCGACCCCACCCAGCTCCTGCCGCAGCCCCCCGCGCTCCGCGCCACCCTCCGCGACTACCAGCTCCGCGGTATGACCTGGCTCGACACCATGACCACCCTCGGCCTCGGCGGCTGCCTCGCCGACGACATGGGCCTGGGGAAGACCATCACCGTCATCGCCCTCCACCTCCATCGACGCCCCGCCGACCCGGTGCTCGTCGTCTGCCCCGCCTCTCTCCTGGGCAACTGGCAGCGCGAGATCGAACGCTTCGCGCCCGGCACCCCCGTACGCCGCTTCCACGGAGCGGGACGCAGCCTCGCCGGCGCGGAGAGCGGATTCGTCCTCACCACCTACGGGACGATGCGCAGCAGCGCCGCACAACTGGCCGACCACCCCTGGGCATGGGTCGTCGCCGACGAGGCCCAGCACGTCAAGAACCCCAACTCCGGCACCGCCAGAGCGCTGCGCGGCATCAAGGCGCCCGCCCGCATCGCCCTCACCGGCACCCCCGTGGAGAACAACCTCTCCGAACTCTGGGCCCTCCTCGACTGGACCACCCCCGGCCTCCTGGGGCCCCTCAAGACCTTCCGCGCGCTGCACGCCCGAGACGTCGAGGGCGGTGAAGTCCCCGGGGCCGCGGAGCGCCTCGCGCGGATCGTGCGGCCGTTCATCCTGCGCCGCAGAAAGTCCGACCCCGGCATCGCCCCGGAACTCCCGCCCAAGACCGAGACGGACCACCCGGTGGCGCTCGGCCGCGAACAGGCCGCCCTCTACCGAGCGGTCGTCCGGGAAACGCTCGCCGCCATCGAGGGCGCGGAAGGCATCGCCCGCCGCGGCCTGATCATGAAGCTGCTCACCGCCCTCAAGCAGATCTGCAACCATCCCGCCCAGTACCTCAAGGAGGCAGCGCCGGGACTCGTCGCCCGCTCCGGCAAGCTCGAACTCCTCGACGAACTGCTCGCCACCATCCTCGCCGAGGGCGGCGCGACCCTGATCTTCACCCAGTACGTCGAAATGGCCCGGCTGCTCGAACACCACCTGCGCACCCGCGGCATCCCGAACCAACTGCTGCACGGAGGCACCCCCGTCGCCCGACGCGAGGAGATGGTCGACCGCTTCCAGTCCGGCGACGTCCCGGTCTTCCTGCTCTCCCTCAAGGCCGCGGGCACCGGACTGAACCTCACCCGCGCCGGCCACGTGATCCACTACGACCGCTGGTGGAACCCGGCGGTGGAGGAGCAAGCCACCGACCGCGCCTACCGCATCGGCCAGACCCAGCCCGTCCAGGTGCACCGCCTCATCACCGAGGGCACCGTCGAGGACAACATCGCCGACCTCCTCACCGCCAAGAGAGCACTCGCCGACGCGGTGCTCTCCGCCGGGGAGACCGCACTCACCGAACTGTCCGACGCCGATCTCGCCGACCTCGTCTCACTCCGGAGGCCCGCATGAGCCCCCGCCCCACCTCCGGACACCCCGACCCGTTCGCCGGCCCCCGCCGCCGTCCGGCCGGCCGGACGGGAGTCCCCGGCGCCGCGCCGTTCCGCGGCCGGCACGCCGATGCCGGGCGCAGAGCAGCCGCGGACCGCCTCGCCCGCGCCGACCGCTCCCGCACCTTTCCGCCGCTGCCACCGCACACCACGGGCGACACCTTCGCCACCACCTGGTGGGGCCACGCCTGGCTCGACGCCCTCGAAACCACCGCCCTGGACCCCGCGCGGCTGGCCCGCGGCCGCGCCTACGCCCGCGACGGCCACGTCGACACCGTCAACATCACCCCCGGGCGCATCCTCGCCACCGTCCGCGGCAGCCGACCGCGCCCCTACAGCGCCGAGATCCGCCTCCGCGCACTCCCGGACGAGGAGTGGGACACGCTCCTGGAGACCGTCGCCGCCCAACCGGCCCAACTGGCCGCACTCCTTGCCAAGAAGCTCCCCGAAACCCTCGCGGACGGCACCGTTCCGCTGCTGCCGGGGCCCGGAGACCTCACCCCCCGCTGCTCCTGCCCCGACCACGGACGCCCCTGCAAGCACGCCGCCGCCCTCTGCTGTCATGTGGCCCGCCTCCTGGACGCGGACCCCTTCGTCCTGCTGCTCATGCGCGGCCGGGGCGAACGCGAACTCCTCGACGACCTCACCCGCCGCAGCGCCGTCCACACCGCCCGCGAGACCCACCCGAAGCCCGAGCACCACGAAGCCCGACGGGGCGCCGACGAACCCCAGGGGACCGGTCACCCTCACGAAGTACGCCGATCCCGCCCGGTGTTGCCGCCGCCCCCGGCCGAGGCCCGGCCGGAACTCCACGGCCCGGTCCCTCCCGCCGACCTCGCATCGCGTCGGGAGACTCCCGCGAGCCCGCTCCCGGCGAGGCCGGAGGGCGCAGCCCCCTCCGTACCCCGGCACGGTGCGCCCCGCGACCCCGCACCCCGGCCCGCGCACACCCGGCGGGTGCTCGCCCGCGACGCCCTCGCCGACCGCCCCCGTCCGCCGCTCCCCCCACCCGTGCCGCTTCCCGACGCGCCAGGATCCGGCCCGGCGCTCCCCGACGGCACCGGCCTGCCCTTCGACCCCGCCGCTGTCGCGTTCCTCGCCACCGACACCGCCGCCCGGGCCCACTCCCGCCTGACCGCCCTCGGGCGATCCGCCACCCGGCGCCGTTCGGAGTCCGACCCGGCAGCCGCACTCACCCCCTGGCAGGACGCCCTCCGCCTCGCGGCGACCGCACACCCCACCGCCGGGCTCACCTCCGCCACCCGCGCCCTCTTCCGCGACCTCGCCGCCGCCACCGGCCGCAGCACCGAGGACGTCGCCCGCTCCGTCGCCGCATGGCGCCAGGGCGGACGCGAAGGGCTCGCCGTCCTCGAAGACCCCTGGGACCCGCCCGCCGGAGACTTCGACCGCGCCCGCAGCGCCCTGCTCGCCGCGGGCCACCCACCCCTGCGCCCCGAGCACAACCGCCTCACCGACCCCGACCGCCGCCACCAGCTCCGCTTCGGCCACGACGGCCGCTGGTACCCCTACGAATCCGACCCCGGAGCCGAGATCTGGTGGCCCACCGGCCCCGCCGACCCCGACCCCCTGACCGCCCTCCGCAACCTCCTCACGCGATGACTAACCTCAACACGGTGGAAGGACTCGACACACTCACCCGCTCCCTCGCACAGCGCACCCCCGAGCAGCTCGCCGCGCTCCTCACCCGGCACGCGACCCCGCTCTCCCTGCGCCCCGCCGCCACCGGCCTACGGGACCTCGCCACCGCGCTGTGGTCGTACGAAACCCTCCACCACCTGGTGTTGCACCTCGACCATCCGAGACTCCAGGTCCTCGCCACCACCGCCCGCATCAGCCAGGACCGCGCCGACCAGGACGCACCGGCCCCCGCCGCCCCCTCGTCCGGCGCCGACTACCAGTCCCTCATGGCACACCGGCTCTCCTTCGCCCGGCTGGCCAGCGCACCCGTGGCGCCCGACGCCACCCGCACCGCCCTCGGAGCCACCTCCGGCCCCGCCCGGGCCACGGCCGAAGCAGCCCTGCGCTCCCTCTGCGACGACGGAATCGCCGCCCGCACCGAGGACGGCCACATCGTCGTCCCGCCCCGGACCGCACAACTCCTGGCAGCCGTGCCCCTCGGACCGTTCACCGCGGCCCCGCCACGCCCCACCCCGCACCCCGCCCGGCCCGGCACCAGCCCCCTCACCCCCACCGCCCTCCGCGACGAATCGGCCGCCGCGGCAGCCACCCTCGCCACCACCGCCGAACGGCTGCTCGCCGCCCTCGCCACCCAGCCCGCCGCGCTCCGCAAAACCGGCGGCCTCACCGTCCGCGAAACCAAACGCCTCGCCAAGGCCGCCGGAGCCACCGAGGCACACACCCGCCTCCTCCTCGACCTCGCCCTCGCCGCCGGCCTCATCGCCCTCACCCGCACCCCCTCCGGCATCACCGCCCTCCCTACCGCCGCCTACGACGACTGGCTCACCCACACCTCCGGCGAACGCCTCGCCCCGCTGCTCACCGCCTGGTCATCCCTGTGGGGCCTGCCCACCTACACCCCGTACGGCGAAACCCCGACCGCCCTCGTCCGCGGCCACGACCGGCACGCCCCTGCCCTCCGGCACGCGCTGCTGGCCGCGCTCGCCGCCGTCCCCCTCGGCAGCGGCGCCCCCCTCCCACCACTGCCCGACGCGTCGCAACCCGCCGACGGCACCACCGCAGACACCCCCCTGCGGGGACTCCTCGACGCCGCCCGCTGGCACCGCCCCCTCGCCTTCGACGCCCAGCCCCAGATCGAGGCCCGCGCCGCCCACACCCTCCACGAGGCCGCCTACCTCGGGCTCGTCGCCCACGGCACACTCACCCCGCTCGGCGAAGCCCTCCTCGCCGACCCCCGGAACCTCGGCGCGGCACTCCACGACCTGCTGCCGGCACCCCTCGACCAGGCCCACTTCCAGGCCGACCTGACCGCCGTTGTCCCCGGCCGCCCCACCACCGCCCTCACCGATCTGCTCGCCACCACCGCCGACCGCGAATCCGAGGGCCACGCCGTCACCTGGCGCTTCACCCCCGCATCCGTCCGCCGCGCCCTCGACGGCGGCCACCGCCCCGCCGACCTCCTCGCCGCACTCACCGCGGCATCGGCCGACGGCCGGCTGCCACAGCCCCTCACCTATCTCGTCGACGACACCGCGCGCGCCCACGGCCGGATGCGGGTGGTACCCGCGGCCTGCTGCCTCCGTTCCGACGACGAGGCCCTCATCGCCGAACTCGCCGCCCACCGCGCGTTGCGAGCTCTGGGGCTCCGCACCATCGCCCCCACCGTCCTCGTCAGCAGCCGCCCACCCGCCGACACCCTCGACGCCCTCCGCGCGGCGGGATATGCCCCGGCCCTCGAATCCGACAGTGGTGTCACCGAGGTGGAACGCCTCCCCACCCACCGCACCCACGCCCCCGTCCCCGCCCGCAACCCCGACGCCACGCTGGCCCTCGCCCGCCGTCTCCTCGGCACGCCCGACCCGTCCGGCGCCGGTTGTCCACAGCCCTGACGAGCCGCTGCTCGTGTCAAGTAGCGTTTCACCGTACGGAGTCGAGCACGGCACAACGGGGAGGGCGAGGCCGGAATGGGGACACACGGCGTGAGCGGCGGAAACGTGTCGAACGATGTCTCGGGCACCGTCCAGGGCACGGTGATCCAGGCCGGAGTGATCGAGGGCATCTGGCAGGCCCCACCACCCCCGAAGACCCCACACCACGCCAGGTCCCACCGGAGCTCGCCCAGTTCGTGGACCGCGAGCCGGTGCTGGAGGTCATCGACAGCTGGACCGGCGACCTACACGGCGCCCCGCGCGTCGCCGTCCTGAGCGGTATGGCCGGCGTCGGGAAGAGCACCACCGCACGCCGATGGGCACACCGGGACGCGACCCGCTTCCCCGGCGGCGCCTTTTACGTCGACTTCGCCGAGCTGCGAAGAGAAGCCGGAGAAGACATCTCCGCGGGGGTGAGCCAGTGCCTGCGGGCCCTGGGCGTGGAGGACCGGTACCTGCCCCGCTCCCTCGGTGAGCTGTCCGCTGGGCCTGCGCCCGGGGCGTAGCTGGGACGCCACCTCCGCAGCCGCCCGGGCCGGGACGGCCCCCGCCGAGGTTCCAGGAGCAGCTCGACAGCCTGGAGCGCGCGAGCCTGATCACCGCAGCGGCCGACGGCCGCTACCCCTTCCACGACCTCGTCCGCCTCCACGCCCGCGAACAGGCCACCCGCACCGGCCCCGAACCCGAACGCACCGCAGCCGTCCGGCGCGTGGCGGACCACCGCCTGGCCCGCGCCGCACAGGCCGACCTCTCCGTGATGGCCGCGAGGATGCGCATCGGAACGTACGTCGAGCGGCTGGACGGCACCGAGGGGGCCCCGGCCTTCGACGACCGGCAGCAGGCGCTGGACCGGCTGGACGCCTGGCGCAGTGAACTCCTCGCCGCCCAGCGCACCGCCGCCGACCACGGCTGGCACCGGATCAGGTCGTGGACCCCGTCGTTGAAGGCGGAGCTGGGGTCGAAGGCGAAGACCAGGTCGACACGTGACTCGTCGCGGAAGACCGGTCCCAGGACGTCGAGCACCCGGACGGTGGAGGTGACGGTCCGGGCGATGACGACGACGGTGCGCTCCGTCGGGAACGTCCGCCAGCGCTCAGGTCCGCGCCGACCGGCACCCGCAGCGGAGGTATCAGACCGTGACTGGTGTCGAGCACGTCTCCGCACCTCCAGCCGCACGCCACGCGGTACGCGGCCAGCCTGCCGTCAGCGCCTTCCACCGGTTCCCGCAACCCCTGTCCGTTCTTCGACGCCGCCGTGGATCCACCACCGTAAGCCAGCGGCTGAGGCACCGTCGGAGCAGGCCCGTCCGCCCGTCCTGCGCCGAAGGGCCCGGGCCCGAACACGCCGGGTCAGCCGACGGCGAGGCGCCCGGGGCGCGCCCAGGAGCAGGCGGGGAAGGCAGGAGGACGGCCGCCCTTCACCATTCCGCCGCCGGCTCCGCCCCCGGCCCCGAAGACGGCCGCGGCGTCCGCCCCGGAGGCGGGCCGGGTGGCGTCCCGTCCGTGGGCGACGACGGGCGGGACGGCGCCTCACCGTCGGGGGTGCGCGGGCCGCCCGGGAGCGGTTCGGTGGGGGACACCGCGCGGCCCGGCGGCAGGGCCGTTGACGGGAGGGACGTCGAGGGAGGCGGGGTGATCAGGGGGCGTGGGGAGACGACGGGCAACCGGCCCCCAGGCAGCGGGGAACGCCCCGGGCGGGAGCCGAGAGCGGCCGGAGGCGTCAGTTCCGGGCGACCGTCGCGTGCTGTGGACCGGCTGCTGCCCGGACGCAGCATGCGGTGCACCGAGCCCCGGGCGAGGCGGGCGACCGCCGAAGGACGCGGCCCCGCGACACCCGGCCGGCGTATGTCCTGGCCGGTGGCGAGCGCCCACGGCGCATGGACGAGACGGCCGATGGTCCGCTGCAGGTTCCGGGCGAGCGCCGGGTCGTCCAGACCGTGGCGATGCAGCCCGTCGCGCAACGCCACCGCGGCGCGTGCGGTGACCGAAAGCCCCTGGTCGTGCGCGGGCGGGAACGCGGCCACGGCATCGCCCAGCGCCACGAACCCCGTGGGCCAGGATGCCAGCTCCTCGTACCGGAGCCGGTGACCGGCCGCCTGCGGTGAGAGCCGCACCTCGCTCAACGGCTCGGCCGTGGCGATGAGTTCCCCGATGGAACCGTCCCCCACCTCACGGGCGAACGGGACGAACCGGTCGGCGGTGTGCGACGGCTCCTCGCCCGGCGCGCCCGCGAGCGTCACCAGCCAGCAGCTGTCCTCGATCGGGATCAGGGTCGCGTGGCGGCCGAGCAGCCGCCCGGAGACGTCATGGCCCGCGCTGAGTACGGCGGGCTCGCTCCCGGAAGGGGCGCGGAAGACGCGGGTGGCCTGGGTGAACCCGCCGTCCGCCATCAGCCGCCGGACCTCCGGCAGCCCCAGGGCGACCAGGCGCTCCGGGGTCAGGGAACGCCGCCCGGTGGCGTCCACCACCAGGTCCGCGTCGAGGCGCCGGGTTTCGCCGCCGAGCGTCTCCCGGATCCGTACGCCCGTGACGTCCTCCGGCGTGCCCGTCAGGCCCTCGGCCTCGGTGCCGTCGATGAGGGTCACCCCGGGCAGAGTGAGCACCTGCTCGCGGACCACCCGTTCCAGCAGGTCGTGGGAGGAGGACAGGAGAGTGGCGGACGGTGTCCGCCGGCGGATCCGGCTCGCCGTGGGGGCGAGGTCCGCGGTCGGCGGCAACCGGCGGGCGCCGACCTCCAGCAGCCGCCCGGTCACGCCGGGCAGCAACTCCTCGATCGTGTCGGCAACCGCGCCGGTGAGCAGCGAGGCCTGCCGCGGATGGGGGAGCACGCGCCGCGACGCCGGCCCCCGGGACACCGTTTCCTCCTCGACGACCACCACATCGGCGTGGCCGGACAGCGCGGCCGCCGCGAGCAGGCCCGCGACGCCGCCGCCCATCACCACGGCGAGATACGGGTGGGTGAAGTGGAGTCCGCCGCTCATGCCGTTCGGCGTGTTCATGGGCAGCCTCTTTCTCCGCAGGTGCGCACGGTGGCCGGGCGGGCGAGGGGCGCCGGAAGGAACGGTGGCACCTCCGCCGGGCGGGTCCGGCGCCGCGCGGTGGCCACGACGGCGCTGGAGACAGCCGTGAACGAGGCCGACAACGACGGGAGCGCGGACAGTCTTGCGCGCGCTCGGCGGACCTGCGCCGCCAGGGGTAACTCCGGTTGCTGAACGTCCTGACACCGCGGCGCGAACGCCGGTACACCGACGGATTTCCGCATCATGACCCCCCTCAGCCCGTGCACACCCCGCAACCCGCCCGGTGGTGCGCCCCGTCGTCCACCCGTCGCGCACCCGGTGGGCGGACACCGCCCCGTGGCGGAGTGCGCGCAACCCAGGGGAGCGCGGCCGTCCCGGCCTGGCGACGGCGGACACGACACCGGATCGTAGGCCGCGGAGATCACATGCGATACCCGCAAGTATCCGAGGGTCCGGCGGGAGCCACCCCGCCGATACCGGCGAGTAGATCTGATGCAAAACGGCGTAATGGGCAGAAAGCGCATGGGTAGTTTCTCGCGAGGAGAGATACCTCGGCGTTCTTTCTCGTCTGACGTGGCACAACGGGCCGGTAATCCCACCGGGGTTGGCGCGAAATGGTCGGATGGCCGCCCGAACACAGACGGCGTGCCTACCCTGTCCGGGCACAGCACCGAGACCCTTGAGGGAGAGTCGTGCACGCGATCGTGATGCGGGAATTCGGCGGCCCCGAGGTGCTGCGGACCGAGGAGGTCCCCGAACCCGAGCTCCGCGCCGGTCATGTGGCGGTCGAGGTGAGCCTCGCCGGAATCAACTACGCGGACATGCACGTCCGGGGCAACACCTACCTGGCACCGGTCGACCTGCCGTACATCCCCGGCAACGAGGTGATGGGGACGACGGACGACGGACGCCGGGTCGTCGGACTCTCCCGGGGCGGCGGCTACGCCGAACGCGCCCTGCTGCACCGCCGCGTCACCTGGGACGTCCCCGACGGCATCGGCGACGAACAGGCCGTCGCCCTGGCGCTCCAGGGCAACAGCGCCTGGCACCTGCTCTTCACCACACTGCGCGTCACCGCGGGGGAGACGCTGGTGGTGCCCGCCGCCGCGGGCGGCGTCGGCTCGCTGGCCGTCCAGCTCGCCGCGCACGCCGGGGTCAAGGTCATCGCCCTCGCCGGCAGCGAGGAGAAGCGGAAGCTCGCCGTGGACCTCGGCGCCCACGCGGCCGTCGACTCCACCGCCGGCGATCTGACCGAACGGATCCTGGAAGCCGCCGGCGGCCCGGTCGGCGCGGCCCTGGAGATGACCGGCGGCGACACCTTCCACCGCACCCTCGACGCCGTCGCCCCGCGCGGCCGCCTCGCGGTGTACGGCTATGCGGGCGGCGAGCTGGCGCAGGTGTCCACCCGCCTCCTGATGGAGCGGTCCCTGAGCGTCTCCGGCTTCTGGCTGCCGCAGCTCTACGGTGACCGGACCGCCCTGCCGACCTCGATGCGGGCGCTGTTCGACGCGGTCGAGGCCGGCACCCTCGCCCCGCTCACCGGCGCCCGCTACCCGCTCGACCGGGCGGCCCAGGCCCACCGCGATCTGGCCGCCCGTACCCCCACCGGGAAGCTCACGCTCGACGTCCGGCGCCGGTCCGCCGCGCCGGACAGCACGACCTGAAACCGGCCCGGACGGCACCGCCACCACCGCGCGCCTGCGGGCGCTGACCACTGCCAGGGGAGAGAGCACACGATGGGCAACCACCTCACCGCGCCCGACGCCGCCGTCGCGGCGACCACCGCCCTGCCCGCGGGCCCGGCCCCGAAGGGCACCGCTGTCCGCAGGAGGCCCGTGTGCCGCCCGCGGGACACCGCACGAGCGACGGGATCCAGCCATGCGGAACGGGTTTTCCTCGTCCAGGCCGCCTTCGCCGAACTCGGCGGCTCCGCCCACGGACCCGGCAAGATCGCGGAGTTCACCGGCCTGGACGACTCCGTCGTCTACCGCATCCTGCAGTCCGGCATCTACCAGCGGATCTTCGAACGCGTCGACCGCGGCCTCTACCGGCTGCGCACCTCGGCGGCCCAGCTCGCCTTCACCGCCCTCGACCACCGCCTCGACGGCGCCGCCGCACAGACGGTGTTGCGCGAGCTGCGGATGACCACCGACGGCGGCCTGGCGTTCCTCTACATGGTGGCGCCGTTCTCCGGGGCGCAGCGGCAGTGCGTCGACATGGCCGTCGGCGACTCCGACCTCGCCGAACTCGGCATGACGCCCCGCGACGTGCTGTCCGTGACGCGCTCGCTGCGCACCGGCGCCTCCGGCCGGACGATCCTCGCCTACCTGCCGCAGAAGGTGCAGCAGCGGGTGTTGGCCGAGCCCGTGCCCGACCAGGCGGGGCCCGGGGTCTACCGGGACAACGACGCGCTGATCGCCTCCCTGGCCGAGGTCCGCGACATCGGCTACGCCCTGGGCTACGAGGAGTGCATGGCCGGGTGGAACTCCTGCGCGGCGCCCATCATCTGGGACGGCGCCATCATGGGGTCGGTGCTGCTGCTCAAGCCGAAGCCGGTGATGCCGGAGGTGCCGGAGGCCTTCATCGAGGCGACGAAGGAGGCGGCGGCCGAACTCAGCCGCCACGGCGCGGCCCGTCCGGGGGCCGACGAGGCCTGAGCCGCCACCCGGCCCCACCCACGGAAGCCCCGGCGCCCGCCCGCCGCCCTGCGGGCGGGAACCCGTGACGCGGGCGGTCGGCGCGGCGTACGGTCGGACGGCTGCCGCGCCGACGGCGGCACCGGAACGGCAACGGGGACAAGGGGCACCGATGGACGCGGAGTTGACGGCGCTCGCCACGGCCGGGGCGACGACGCTCGTACAGCAGATGGCGACCGACGGCTGGGCGCAGGTGCGCGGGCGGTTCGCCGCCTTTCTCGCCCGGCGGCGCGGCACGGACGACGAAGAAGCCCTCCGGGGCGAACTCGATGCGTCGCGGGACGATCTGATCGCCGCCCGGCAGGACGGGGACGAGGAGTCGGCCGCCGATGTCGTCGCCGTCTGGCGGGGGCAGCTGCGCCGACTGCTGCGCGAGGACCCGGACGCCGCCGAGGAGCTGGCGGCCCTTGAGGAGGAGTGGCGGCCCCGGCAGGGCGGCACGTCGGTCCGCGATGTGCACAACTCCGTGAGCGGCTCCGTGCAGCAGGGCATCGTGATCCAGGCCGGGGTGATCTCCCGCCTCCACCAAGGGAGCGGGCCCTTCCCGCGATGATCCCCGGGAGGCCGCGCCCCGCCACCGTGCACAATGACGGGGTGCGGCTCCATCCGATCACCTGGGAACGACTGACCGATGCGCTCGCCGAGCGCATCGCCACCACCCCGGCGCAGGACGGCAGTGCCTGGCTGCGGATCGCCGTCGACGGTGCGCCCGCCGCCGCGCCGGAACAGCTCGCCGGACGGCTGACGGAGGCGCTGCGGCTGCGCGGCCGGGCCGCCCTCCGCGTCGACACCCACGGTTTCCTCCGCCCCGCCTCGCTGCGGCTGGAGTACGGGCACACCGACCCGGACGCCTACCACGACGAGTGGTTCGACCGGCGTGCCCTGTGGCGGGAGGTGTTCCAGCCGCTGGATCCCGGCGGCACCGGGCAGATCCTGCCGGATCTGTGGGACCCGGTCGCCGACCGGGCCACCCGCAGCGATTACGTGGCACTGCCGCCCGGCGGTGTCCTGCTGCTGCACGGACCATTGCTGCTCGGCCATTGGTTCCCCTTCGATCTCACGGTGCACCTCAAGCTGTCTGCCGCGGCCCTCGCCCGCCGCACTCCGCAGGAGGAGCGGTGGACGCTGCCGGCGTTCGCGCGCTACGAGGACGAGACCCGCCCGGCCGACGCCGCGGACGTCGTCGTACGGGCGGACGATCCGCGCCGGCCGGCCTGGAA
Organism: Streptomyces sp. NPDC014733; assembly: GCF_043083385.1. NCBI lineage: Bacteria > Bacillati > Actinomycetota > Actinomycetes > Kitasatosporales > Streptomycetaceae > Streptomyces > Streptomyces sp. NPDC014733. The sequence goes on from NZ_JBIBYO010000015.1 coordinate 15,822, forward strand.
CGGGCCGGCCTGACCCCGGGGCGCCGTGGAGTGCTCCGTGCCGGGGACCGGCTCAGACCAGCTGCCGGATCTCGCCCCGCACGCGGTAGAAACCCCCCGACGCCGGTGCGAGGCCGTCGACGACGTAGCGCGCTCCGGGGCGGCGTATATGACGGGGGAACTGCACGTTCCAGGACGGTTCGAAGCCGTCCGACACGACGTGCACCCGCAGCCGCCCGCTCTCCTGGACGCACTCCACGACGATGCCGGAGGCGGCGGTGGCCGTCACCGTCTGCACCGTGGCCGACGGGGTGTAGGTGGGCAGCGCGGCGGCCGACTTCACGTCCCGGGCGACGGGGACCGTACCGGCCCGCGCGGCCGCCACGGCGGCCTCGCTCGCATCCACGCACACCAGCGAACCGTCGGTGGTCACCATGTACAGCTTCTCGTCGAGGTACTGCATCGACAGGGCGGAGCCGCCGCCGGTGCCGAGCTTCCACAGCCGGGTCCCGTCGGCGGCGAAGCAGTACACCGAGGAGGCCGAGTCGCCCGCGAAGACGTAGCGGCCGCCCGGCGCCGTGGCGCAGGAGTAGACGACCGTGTCGCAGGTGTACGTCGCCTCGATCGCGCCGTCCTTCTTCGCCAGCCGCTGCACCACACGCCGGTCGGTGCCGGCGTAGACCGACGCGTCCTCCTGCCAGCCGAAGAGCACCGCACCCCGGGTGGGCGTGTGCCACAGCTCCCGGCTGCCGTCGGCGGCGTACGCGGTCACACCGCGGCTGTGGCCGTGGTGGACGGCGCGGTCGTCACGCCGCACCATCCAGGCGGCGCTGCCGCTGCTGCGGCGCGACCACTGGTACTCGTCCTCGTGGTCGATGACCGTCAGACCGCCGTCGCGGTCCGCGACATGGAGGATGCCCTCGCGGATGTCCAGCCAGAAGATGTCGACGTCGGGGGCGATGTCGTACGCGGCGAACGGCAGCTTCGAGGAGAGGTCGTACACCGAGCCGTCGTCGCAGCCCGCATAGATCCAGAAGTCGTCCGCCACCAGGCACTTGACGCCTGCCGGGAGCTGATAGCGGGCCAGCACCTCGCCGTCGTGGCCCAGGGTGTGGACATCGCCGTTCTGATTGCCGACCCAGCAGCGGTCGGCGTCGACGTGGATGCCGAACGCGGCGGAGCCGGTGCGGAACCGCCACAGGACGGGGGCGACCGCACGCGCCGTCGACGGCGCCGAGGTGACCTGGCGGCGCGTCACCGGCCGGGCCGCGCGCTGTCCCCGGACCGCCGGGGCGTACCCCTTGCGGACCTTCTCGCCGATCTTCTTGGCGGCCGCCGCCTGCGCCTTCTCCGCCGTCGGGAACGTCGAGCGCTGCGACTGGCCGGCCGCGCCGATCCGGCCGTAGCGGACCGCGACGTCCGTGCCGCTCACCGACACCTCGTAGAACTTGTGGGCCCCGCCGCCCTCCTGGGACAGCTCCAGATACGTCGTGGATTCAGACATGGCGATCCCCTCCCCGGGCGGTCCCGTTGACCTTCCCCGCTGCTGAAAACCGTACGGCCGACCACTGACAACGGGCCCTGGCCGTGGTCCCGCCCGGCCCCTGACGGGCGGTCACGGCGCTGCGGTTAGCGTGGCCCCGTGACGTTTTCGAACCACGCGACCGGCGACAGCCCGGCGCTCCCCGGCAGCCACGGCCCCCACGCGACGACGGACGCCCTGCCCGCCTCCGTCGGTGCCGTACGGATGGCGTACGCGCCCGACCCCGACCGCGACCCGGACCCCGGCGAGATCGTGTGGACCTGGGTGCCGTACGAGGAAGGCGACGGGCGGGGCAAGGACCGTCCGGTGCTGGTGGTGGCGCGGGAAGCGGCGGGCACGCTGCTCGCCGTGCGGCTGTCCAGCAAGCCGCACGACCAGGACCGGGAGTGGATAGCCATCGGCGCCGGGCCGTGGGACCGCGCGGGCCGTGACTCGTGGGTCGATCTGGACCGGGTCCTGCGGCTGCACCCCCAGGGGATGCGCCGGGAGGCGTGCGCCCTGGACCGGGGCCGCTTCGGCCTCGTCGCACGGCGGCTCCAGGAGCGCTACGGCTGGCGCTGAACCGCAGGGTCCGCCTTGGCCGACCACGGCGGGCCCTGCCGGGGCGCCCCGGAACCGCAGGTCAGACCCCGGTCAGCGCCAGGATCTTGGTCACGGTGTTCCAGTTCCGGGAGGTGGCGACGACGCCGAGCGGGACCCGGCTCACCGCCTGCGCGAGCTTGGAGCGGCCGATGCCGTCCGGGCAGTGCAGATACAGCTCCCGCCCGATCAGCCGGAAGCTGTCCGGGGCGAACGCCGCCGCGTCCAGGGCGTCCAGCCGCGAGGTGTCACCGGGCGCCTCGGACAGGAACGTGAGATGCAGGGTCCGCGGCTCCGCCACCGCCTGCGGGTACGGGTTCGCCGCGACGCCCGCGGCGAACTCCGCGCCGGTACGGACCACCACCGGCACCGTCAGCCCCAGATCGGCGAGGATCCGCTCGTGCAGCAGGCGCGCGGTCTCCTCGGGCGGGGTGCCCGGATCGGCGAAGACGAGATTGCCCGTCTGCAGCAGGACGGTGACCTCCCGCAGCCCCAGCGACCGCGCCAGCTCCAGCTGGCGGGCCTTGGGGAAGGAGTTGTGCCCTCCGACGTTGATGCCGCGCAACAGCGCGATCTGCGTGGACATGGTGCCGCCTTTCGTGCGCCCGCTCGCGGCCGCTCGCTCAGAACAGGGGAGCGGGCAGGACGCCTTCCAGGGCCAGCAGGATGCGCTTGGCCTCCAGACCGCCGCCGAACCCGCCGATGCCGCCGTCACTGGCCACCACCCGGTGGCAGGGGACGACGACGGGCAGCGGATTGGCGCCCATCGCCGCGCCGACCGCCCGGGCGGCGCCCGGCTCACCGACCCGGTCGGCGAGGTCCTGATAGCCGACGACGCTGCCGTACGGCACGCCCGCGGCGAGCGCGTGCAGGACCCGGGCGTGGAACCCCGAGGTCAGCGACCAGTCCAGCGGCACGGTGAACACCGTCGCCACACCGGAGAAGTACGCCGCCAGCTCCGCCGCCGCCAGGGTCAGGTGGGGTATCTCCGCGCCCGGAGCCGTGCCGAAGATCCCTTCCAGCCGGGCCAGGGCCCGCCGGGTCGTCCGCTCGTCGGCGTGGAAGGCCACCTGGACCAGCCCCCGCTGCGTCGCGGCGAGCAGCAGCGGTCCGACGGGCGAGTCCGTCCGCCTCCACGCCCAGTCACGCCGCGGGTTCTGCGCTGGTTCCTGCGCTGCATCCGTCACGCCCTCAGCGTAGGGCGTGGCACTGACAACGCGGTGGCGGGCGGATCCGGGAGACCGTTCCCGCATCCGCCCGCCAGGGCGTAAGGCCAGGTCAGAGACCGTTCTTGTGCAGCGCGGCGCGGATCGTGTCCGCGGTGTTGCTGATGACGCCGTCCGCACCGGCCCCGGCGAGCTTCACCGCCGTGGCGGTGTTGTCGACGGTCCAGGTGTAGACCTCCATCGGACGGCCGTGCGGCCCCCGCAGCGCGTGCACCGCCTTGATGTACTCGGGGGTGGTCACCGTGTACGACGGGTTGATCTGGTCGCAGAACCGTGCGTACTCGGGCAGCTGGGCGACGGTGGGGTTGCCGAGGAAGCCGGTCTTGATGTCCGGCCGCAGCAGGTGGACGGTCTTCACCGCGTCACCGTTGAAGCTCTGGATGATCAGGCGGTTCTTGACGTGGTCACGGTCGAGCCACCCCTGGCGGCGCAGCTGGGACAGGACCTGCAGCTCGATGCCCGGGTACAGCTCCGGAGACTTCAGCTCCAGCAGGAGCCGCTGGTGGTTGTGGGTGACCGCGTTCATGTACTGCTGGAGGGTGGGCACCCGCTCGCCGGCGAACTTCGCGTCGAACCAGCTGCCCGCGTCCAGCTTCTTGATCTCCTTGAGCGTGAAGTCGGCGACCTTCCAGGGCGCGCGGTCCGGGAACACCTTCTCCACGTCGGTCGTCCGGTTGAGCGTCGTGTCGTGCAGGACGATCAGCTGACCGTCCTTGGTGCGCTGCACGTCGTTCTCCACCCAGCGGGAGCCGCGCCGGTGGGCCTCGTCGATGGAGGCCACGGTGTTCTCGGGGGCGTGGGTGGGGGCGCCGCGGTGGGCGACCGTCACGGTTCTGTGGCCGCCGGTGGCGGCCTGTGCGGCGGTTGGGGGGAGGACGAGCGTGGACAGACCCAGGAGCGCGCCGGAGAGGGCGGTGGCGGCGGTGCGAAGACGCATACGGACTCCTCGTGGACGTCGTGGACGTGACCGGGTGTGAGGTGTGCGAGGAACGGGGGTGACGTGGCCTGATGCCGTGCCGGACGGCCAGAGGTTCGCAGCCGGGGGGTACGGAGAGGGAGGCGAGGGATGGACAGAGATTGAACGAGAAGTGGCCGGTGTTCCGTGTTTGAGGCGCGCGGTGACAGGTTGTCCGGAATCGCCGTGCAACAGATGGACGCTCCGGCGCCGTCCAACTTGCCGGAGTGGCGGCGAACCCGCATCCCGGCCGACGGTTCGTCACCCTTCGTGCCTGTGACCGGTTTTGGTCTTCCCTGGATTCCGGGGCGCGTCACTCCGGAAACCGGGCGGGAGCGGAGCGGTCACAGGGGCGGACGGGGCCCGCGGGGCCGGCAGAACCGGGCCGTCGCCGCACGGCTCCGGATGGCTCAGGCGCCGGCCGTGCCCCGGTGCCCCGGTCCCTCCGTGCCGCCCGCCCGCTCCCGCCTGATGGCGTCCGGCCCGGGCCGGGGCCGAGCACGGGGCCGGTGATCGTCCCGGTCTTCCGCCGGCCCCGGGCGACTCCCGCACCGAGATCCGTCGATCGGGCGAACGCCCTGGTCGGAAGGGTTTCCCGGCCGGATGTCAGTGGGGGGTCGTACGGTGGATTCCATGCGGCCCGTATCGAAGATCGAACGCACGGTGGCGCCTTTCGAGGTCGTCAGCCCCTACCAGCCCAGCGGCGACCAGCCGACGGCCATCGCCGAGCTGGAGCAGCGCATCCGGGGCGGTGAGAAGGATGTCGTCCTGCTGGGCGCGACCGGCACCGGCAAGTCGGCGACCACCGCGTGGATGATCGAGAAGCTGCAGCGCCCGACGCTCGTCATGGCGCCCAACAAGACCCTCGCGGCCCAGCTCGCCAACGAATTCCGCGAGCTGCTGCCGAACAACGCCGTCGAGTACTTCGTCTCCTACTACGACTACTACCAACCCGAGGCGTACGTCCCGCAGTCCGACACGTACATCGAGAAGGACTCCTCGATCAACGAAGAGGTCGAGCGGCTGCGCCACTCCGCGACGAACTCCCTGCTCACCCGGCGGGACGTCGTCGTGGTCGCCTCGGTCTCCTGCATCTACGGCCTGGGCACGCCACAGGAGTACGTCGACCGCATGGTCCCGCTCAAGGTCGGCGACGAGATCGACCGTGATCAGCTGCTGCGCCGCTTCGTCGACATCCAGTACACCCGCAACGACGTGGCGTTCACCCGCGGCACCTTCCGGGTGCGCGGCGACACCATCGAGATCTTCCCGGTCTACGAGGAGCTGGCCGTCCGGATCGAGATGTTCGGCGACGAGGTGGAGGCACTGTCCACCCTCCACCCGCTGACCGGCGAGGTCATCAGCGAGGACCAGGAGCTGTACGTCTTCCCCGCCAGCCACTACATCGCCGGTCCCGAGCGGATGGAGCGGGCCATCGCCGGGATCGAGGCGGAGCTGGCCGACAGCCTTGCCACGATGGAGAAGCAGGGCAAGCACCTGGAGGCCCAGCGGCTGCGGATGCGCACGACCTACGACATCGAGATGATGCGCCAGGTCGGCTCCTGCTCCGGTATCGAGAACTACTCCATGCACATGGACGGCCGTGAGCCCGGCTCCGCGCCGAACACCCTGCTGGACTACTTCCCCGACGACTTCCTGCTGGTCATCGACGAGTCGCATGTGACGGTGCCGCAGATCGGCGCGATGTACGAGGGCGACGCCTCGCGCAAGCGGACCCTCGTCGAGCACGGCTTCCGGCTGCCGTCCGCCATGGACAACCGCCCGCTGAAGTGGGAGGAGTTCCTGGAACGCGTCGGACAGACCGTCTACCTCTCGGCGACCCCCGGGAAGTACGAGCTGGCGCGGGGCGACGGCTTCGTGGAGCAGATCATCCGTCCGACGGGGCTGGTGGACCCGGAGGTGGTGGTCAAGCCCACCGACGGGCAGATCGACGACCTGGTCCACGAGATCCGGGCACGGACCGAGAAGGACGAGCGGGTCCTCGTCACGACGCTCACCAAGAAGATGGCCGAGGACCTCACGGACTACTTCCTGGAGCTGGGTATCCAGGTCCGCTATCTCCACAGCGACGTCGACACCCTGCGCCGGGTGGAGCTGCTGCGCGAGCTGCGGGCGGGCGAGTACGACGTCCTGGTCGGCATCAACCTGCTCCGTGAGGGGCTGGACCTCCCGGAGGTCTCCCTGGTCTCCATCCTCGACGCCGACAAGGAGGGCTTCCTGCGGTCCGGTTCGGCGCTGATCCAGACGATCGGGCGCGCGGCGCGGAACGTCTCCGGCCAGGTCCATATGTACGCCGACAAGATCACCCCGGCGATGGAGCGGGCGATCGACGAGACCAACCGCCGCCGGGAGAAGCAGCTCGCCTACAACAAGGCCAACGGCATCGACCCGCAGCCGCTGCGGAAGAAGATCGGCGACATCGTGGCGACCCTCGCGCGCGAGGAGATCGACACCCAGGAGCTGCTGGGGACGGGCTACCGCAAGGGCGACTCCGGCGGAACGGCGAAGGCTCCCGTCCCGGAGCTGGGCGGCAAGGCGGCGAAGGGCGGCAAGCGCGCCAAGGCGGGCAAGGGCGCGACGCCCACCGACCGGCCCGCCGCCGAGCTGGCCGAGCTGATCGAGGAGATGACCGAGCGGATGCGGGCGGCCGCCGCGGACCTGCAGTTCGAGGTCGCGGCCCGGCTCCGGGACGAGGTGGGCGAGCTGAAGAAGGAGCTGCGCCAGATGCGGGAGGCCGGGGTGAGCTGACCGCCGGGCGCCGCGCCGCCACGCCGGCATCTGCCGAGCGTGGCAGCGCGCAGCACCTGACCAGGCGCTTTACCTTTTCATTTACTTCATCTTGGAATTCCTTTACGCTTGCTCCGCGGAGGGGAGTACTCCTGCAACGACGTCCCCGTCATCACGGATCACGAGCGTGACGAGATCCCGGGGCGTCGGTCCGGCGGCCTTCGGCAGCCGGGCGGAAGAGACCTCCGGCAGCGACGACGCTGTTGTGTGCCGTACGACTCTGCCGGAGGAGCAGTGGACGTTTCCCTGACCCTGTGGGTGCTGACCATCCTTGGTCTCAGCGCCCTGATCGCCGCCGATTTCTTCATCGGCGGCCGCACCCCGCACGAGGTCTCCCTCAAGGAGGCCGGAATCTGGACCGGCGTCTGGGTGACGCTCGCCGCGCTCTTCGGACTCGGACTGCTGCTGTTCGGCGGCTCCGCTCCGGCCGGTGAGTTCTTCGCCGGTTTCATCACCGAGAAATCCCTGAGCGTCGACAACCTCTTCGTCTTCGTCCTGATCATGGCGAAGTTCGCCGTCCCGTCGATCTACCAGCAGCGGGTGCTGATGGTCGGCGTGCTGATCGCGCTCGTGCTGCGGGCCGGATTCATCGGCGCCGGCGCCGCGATCATCGCCCACTTCTCCTGGGTCTTCTACCTCTTCGGCGCGTTCCTCATCTGGACCGCGTGGAAGCTCGTCAAGGAGGCCATGGCCGGTGCGGAGGACGAGGAGTTCGAGGAGAACCGCTTCCTGAAGACCGTCGGGAAGCGCTTCCCGTCGACCGGTACGTACCACGGCACGAAGCTGTTCGTCGTCGAGAACGGCAAGCGGCTGATGACGCCGATGCTGGTCGTCATGCTGGCGATCGGCACCACCGACGTCCTCTTCGCCCTGGACTCCATACCGGCGATCTTCGGCCTCACCCAGGACCCGTACATCGTCTTCACGGCCAACGCGTTCGCCCTGATGGGGCTGCGGCAGCTCTACTTCCTGATCGGCGGGCTGCTCAAGAAGCTGGTCCACCTCTCATACGGCCTGTCGGTCATCCTCGGCTTCATCGGGGTGAAGCTGATGCTGCACGCGCTGCACGAATCGGGGGTCGCCGTGCCGGAGATCAGCATCCCGGTCTCGCTGGGCGTCATCTGCGCGGTCCTCGTCGTCACCACCGTCACCAGCCTGCTGGCCGACCGGAAGCAGGCGGGGCAGGAGACGGCGCCGCGGGAGAACGCAGGCGTCTGACCGGCGACTGCCGCCCGTACCACGGCGGGCCCCGCACACCTGGGTGCGGGGCCCGCCGTCACGGATGGCTACCAGCCGCGCTCGCGCCACTCGGCGAGGTGCGGCCGCTCCGCGCCCAGCGTGGTGTCGGCGCCGTGCCCCGGATAGATCCAGGTCTCGTCGGGAAGCTGATCGAAGAGCTTGTGCTGAACGCCGTCGATCAGGGTGGCGAAGCTCTCCGCATCGCCCCAGGTGTTCCCCACGCCGCCCGGGAAGAGGCAGTCCCCGGTGAAGACATGGGGGGCGCCGTGCGGGTCGTCGTAGATCAACGCGATGCTGCCCGGGGTGTGACCGACCAGATGCCGTGCGGTCAGCTCCACCCGGCCGACGCGCAGGACGTCGCCGTCCTCGACCGGCACGTCCGTGGGCACCGGGATGCCCTCGGCGTCGTACCGCCCGGCGTACGTCCGCGCGCCCGTAGCGTCGACCACCTCGCGCAGGGCGCCCCAGTGGTCACCGTGCCGGTGCGTGGTGACCACCGACGCGAGACCGCTGTCGCCGATCAGGGTGAGCAGCGTGTGCGGCTCCGCCGCCGCGTCGATCAGCAGCTGCTCATCGGTCGCCCGGCACCGCAGGACGTAGGCGTTGTTGTTCGTCGGACCGACCGCGACCTTCGAGATCATCAGATCGGTCAGCTCGTGCACGTCGGCCGGTCCGCCGACCTTCACTGCTCCGCTGTAGGCCATGACGCCAGCTTAGAGCGGGGGTACGACAGGCAGCGCGCCGCCGTCGGCGGTCAGCTCGTCGCCCTCACCGCGCCCGGTGAGCCAGCCGAGCAGCGCCGTGGCCGGACCGGTCACCACGAGCGGCGCTGCCTCCTCGGTGGCCCGGCCGGTGCGCCGGGTATGTCCGTCGGCGGTGCGCAGCTCCAGCGCCGGCAGCCCGGGGTGCCCCGCGAACTTCACGCCGGTCAGGAAATCCAGCTCGGCGGCGACGAAGGCGGCGGGCAGCCGGTCGAGGGTGTAGCCGATCCCCAGGTCGACGTGGTGCAGCTCCACCTCGCCGAGCCGCCGCAGCGGCAGCCGGTCGGCGCGCTCCACCACGCCGTTGCGCATCTCGACCCGGAAGCCCCGCCGGTCCGCCGGAAGCGCCCGCGCCGCGGCGGTGAACCGCTCCCCGCTCGCCCGCAGATCGTCCAGCTGCGCCGCCAGCGGGCGGACCGCGTCCCGCCGGATGTCGGCGTCCCGGGTCGCCGCATCGGCGTACATCGGCGTGGGGACGTCCGTCCGCGCCCAGGTCAGCAGGTTGACCAGGGCGTCCGCGTTACGGGACAGATGGGCCAGGACATGGCCGCGGGTCCAGTCGGGGAGCAGGGACGGTTCGGTGACCGCGGCGTCGTCGAGACCGGCGACGGCGGTGAGCAGCCGCTCGGTGGCCTCGTGGACGGCGGCCACATCGTGCGCGAAATCTGGCGCGGTATCGGTCATGCCCCGACGCTAGCGCCGCGGACGCGGCTGCGGGAGACCGCCGGAACCGGCCACACCGCGCCCCCACGCGCCCCGGGACGACACCGGTGCGCCCCGGTCGCGTACCGGCGCCCCGGGGCGCGGCGCCCCGGCCCACCAGGCCCGGGGCCCGGTACGCCGCCGAGATGACCCCAGGCAGCGCACCGCGCGCGTCGCCCCGGAGCGCGCCCCCTCCCCGAGGAGTGCGCCCCGCCGGGCCTCGGGTGCGCCGCTACGCCGCGCCGTCGCCAGGCGTGCCGAACCACCGGCGCAGCGCGTCGTCCAGCCCGTCCGGCGACGCAGAGGCTCCGGGGGGTGCGTCCACGGCCCATGCCGTGCAGCCGTCGGGGCGGACCAGCAGCCCGGCGGGGGCGGGCCCGGTGGCGCGGGCGGTCAGCACCCGCAGCCGGTCCGTGTAGCCGGCGGCCCGGGCGCGCAGCGCGGCGTCGTCCGCCAGGTCGAGCAGCAGACCACCCCCGTCACACAACCGGTCGCCGAGCCGGGTGCCGTCCGAGAACAGCAGGTCGGGGGCGCTGCGGCCGATCAGCGGATGGTCGCCGGGCAGGTCGATGCGGTGCAGGACGCCGGAGATCTGCTTGGCGAAGAAGGTGGTCGCATCGACGGTCCTGGCCAGTTCCGTGACGAGGGCGCGCAGCGCCCGGGCGTGCGACTCCGGCCGCATCAGCGCCACTTGGGCCCGCGTCCAGTCCAGCACCCAGGCGCCGAGCGGGTGCCGCTCCGTGGTGTACGTGTCCAGCAGGCCCTCCGGGGCCCACCCCCGGATCGTCGCGGCGAGCTTCCAGCCGAGGTTGACCGCGTCGCCGATGCCGAGGTTCAGCCCCTGGCCGCCGAAGGGGGCGTGCACATGGGCGGCGTCGCCCGCCAGCAGCACCCGCCCCCTGCGGTAGTCCGGGACCTGCCGGGCGTTGTCGGTGAAGCGGGTCGCCGACAGCACCTTGGTGACCGTGACGTCGACGCCCGACGTGTGCCGCAGTGACGCCTGCAGCTCCTCGGCGGTGACCGGCGCCCCGCGGTCGGCCGGCGGGCCGTCGAACTCCACGGTCAGGATCCGCCCCGGCACCGGTCCGTGCACGTAGATGCCGGTGTCCGTGCTGTTCCACCCGGCCTTCAGCCCCTCGCCGCCGGTCATCTCGACGAGCGCCTGACGGCCGGTGATCTCCGGTGCGGTGCCCGGGAACGGGAAGCCCGCGAGGCGGCGGACCGTGCTGCGCCCGCCGTCGCAGCCGACCAGCCAACCGGCGCGCAGCACCCCGTCGGTGGTGTGGACGGTCACGTGGTCGGCCGCGGTGTCGAAACCGGTCAGTTCCACCCCGCGGCGCATGGTGACGCCCAGTTCGGCGGCGCGTTCGGCGAGCAGGTGCTCCAGGGCCGCCTGCGGGACGAAGCCGACGTCGTCGGCGGGGCCTGCGGCATGGAAGTCGGGGTCCTCCGCGTCCAGCAGATCGCCGTGGAGCATGATCCCCGCGAAGTGCCCGGCGAAGCGCGGCGCTCGGGCGACGCCGTCCACGCCCGCCGCCGCCCGCTGCCGCAGGAACGACGCGAACCGTTCCAGGCCCTCGCGCTGCACCTCCTCCAGGGCGGGCAGCAGACCGCGCCGGTAGAGGGACTCCGTGGTCGGCGTGTTGATCGCCCCGGCCTTGATGGTGGTGTCCACCTCCGTCAGCCGCTCCAGGACCGTGACATCCACCCCCGCCAGCGCGAGTTCGCAGGCCAGCATCAGCCCCGCCGGCCCGCCGCCCGCGACGACGACCTCCGCCTCCGTGCCCGGGCCGGTGCCCGCCGTGGCGTCCGTACGCATGTCCCACCCCTGTCCGTGTCGCTGGTACCGAGGAAAGAATGTAGTCACTAAAAAAATATGGCAAGTAAAATATTGCGTATGAGTGCGAAGGAAGCGGCGGACCGGGCCGGTGCGGACGGCGGGGCGGTGGACACGGACGCGGAGGAGGCGGGGCTCACGCTGCGGGAACGCAAGAAGCGGCGGACGCGGCAGCGGATCTCCGGCGAGGCGAGCCGGCTGTTCGTCGAGCGCGGCTTCGAGCAGGTCACCGTCGCCGAGGTGGCACGCGCCGCCGAGGTCTCCGCGATGACGGTCTTCAACTACTTCCCGCGCAAGGAGGACCTCTTCCTCGACCGCGTCCCGGAGGCCACCGAGATGCTCGTCCGCGCGGTACGCGACCGGGAGCCGGGCGAGACGCCGCTCGCCGCGCTGCGCCGGCTCGCCACCGGGCTGGTGGCGTCCGGCCATCCGCTGACGAGGGTGGGGGAGGGGTTCGGGCGCTTCTGGCGGACGGTCCTCGACTCGCCCGCGCTGCGGGCCAGAGGGCGTGAGGTGCTGGAGGAGCTGGAGGGACTGCTCGCGGCGGAGCTGGCGCGGGCCGCCGGTGCGGCGCCGGGTGATCCGGAGCCCCGGATCGCCGCCGCGCTGATCGCCGGCGGATGGCGGGCCGCGTATGCGACGGCGGTGCAGCGGCAGCTCGACGGTGACCCCGCGGAGGCGGTCGCCGTTGAGCAGGCGGCGGTGCTGGAGCGGACCTTCGACGCGCTGGAACGGGCCCTGCCTGCGCTCGGTGGGCCGGGGGAGCCGCGCTGACCTGCGCAGGCGTGGGCGGGGTGCGGAGCGGTGGTGATCGGGAAGGATCCGGCGCCGCCACACGTTCGAGTGAAGCAGGGCAACGACGACCGTAATTCGAATGCGCGTGCTATAGGCTCGTGTGTGGCATCACTCAGACAGTGCCGTGGCGGTCCCCATACCCTGGGAAGGGGTTCCGCTCCGCTCCGCCGCCTCTGCTCATCACCGGGCGCCGGACGCGGTACCGCGGCTCCCCGCCCACTCCAGAAAGGTGCCGACCGGCGTGGCCGACCGTCTCATCGTCCGTGGCGCTCGCGAGCACAATCTCCGTAACGTCTCGCTCGACCTCCCCCGCGACTCCCTCATCGTCTTCACGGGGCTCTCCGGGTCGGGCAAGTCCTCGCTCGCCTTCGACACGATCTTCGCCGAGGGGCAGCGGCGCTACGTCGAGTCGCTGTCCTCCTACGCCCGGCAGTTCCTCGGGCAGATGGACAAGCCCGATGTGGACTTCATCGAGGGCCTGTCCCCCGCGGTCTCCATCGACCAGAAGTCGACGTCCCGCAACCCCCGCTCGACGGTCGGCACCATCACCGAGGTCTACGACTACCTCCGCCTCCTCTTCGCCCGGATCGGCAGGCCGCACTGCCCCGAGTGCGGCCGCCCGATCGCCCGGCAGTCGCCCCAGGCCATCGTCGACAAGGTGCTGGAGCTGCCCGAGGGCAGCCGCTTCCAGGTCCTCTCCCCGCTGGTGCGGGAGCGCAAGGGCGAGTTCGTCGATCTCTTCGCCGACCTCCAGACCAAGGGGTACAGCCGCGCCCGGGTCGACGGCGAGACGATCCAGCTCGCCGAGCCGCCGAAGCTGAAGAAGCAGGAGAAGCACACCATCGAGGTGGTCGTCGACCGCCTGACGGTGAAGGAGTCCGCCAAGCGCCGGCTGACCGACTCCGTCGAGACCGCCCTCGGGCTCTCCGGCGGCATGGTCATCCTCGACTTCGTCGACCTGGACGCCGACGATCCGCAGCGCGAGCGGATGTACTCCGAGCACCTCTACTGCGCCTACGACGACCTCTCCTTCGAGGAGCTGGAGCCGCGGTCCTTCTCCTTCAACTCCCCCTTCGGCGCCTGCCCGGACTGCACCGGCATCGGCACGCGGATGGAGGTCGACCCGGAGCTGATCGTCCCCGACGAGGACCGTTCGCTCGACGAGGGCGCCATCCACCCCTGGTCGCACGGCCACACCAAGGAGTACTTCGGCCGTCTGGTCGGCGCCCTCGCCGACGCCCTCGGTTTCCGTACCGACATCCCGTGGGCCGGGCTGCCGCAGCGCGCCAGGAAGGCCCTGCTCAACGGTCATCGCACGCAGATCGAGGTCCGCTACCGCAACCGCTACGGCCGCGAGCGCGCCTACACCACGCCGTTCGAGGGCGCCGTGCCGTTCGTCAAGCGGCGCCACAGCGAGGCGGAGAGCGACAGCAGCCGCGAGCGCTTCGAGGGCTACATGCGCGAGGTGCCCTGCCCGACGTGTGAGGGCACCCGGCTGAAGCCGATCGTCCTCGCGGTCACCGTGCAGGGCCGGTCGATCGCCGAGGTCGCCGCCATGTCGATCAGCGACTGCGCCGACTTCCTGCGCGACATGACGCTCAACGCCCGCGAGAAGAAGATCGCCGAGCGGGTCCTCAAGGAGGTCAACGAGCGGCTGAAGTTCCTGGTCGACGTCGGTCTGGACTACCTCTCGCTCAACCGCGCCGCGGGCACCCTCTCCGGTGGCGAGGCCCAGCGCATCCGGCTCGCCACCCAGATCGGCTCCGGTCTGGTCGGCGTCCTCTACGTCCTCGACGAACCGTCGATCGGCCTCCACCAGCGCGACAACCACCGGCTGATCGAGACGCTGGTCCGGCTGCGTGACATGGGCAACACCCTGATCGTCGTCGAGCACGACGAGGACACCATCAAGGTCGCCGACTGGGTCGTGGACATCGGTCCCGGTGCCGGTGAGCACGGCGGCAAGGTCGTGCACAGCGGCCCCATGAAGGAGCTGCTGGCCAACAAGGAGTCGATCACCGGCCAGTACCTCTCCGGCCGGCGCTCCATCGCGACACCGGAGATCCGCCGCCCCGTCGACCCCGCCCGGCAGCTGACGGTGCACGGCGCCAAGGAGAACAACCTCCGCGACATCGACGCCTCCTTCCCGCTGGGCGTGCTGACCGCCGTCACCGGTGTCTCCGGATCCGGCAAGTCCACGCTGGTCAACGACATCCTCTACACCCACCTCGCGCGCGAGCTGAACGGCGCCAAGGCGGTGCCCGGGCGGCACACCCGGGTGGACGGCGACGACCTCGTCGACAAGGTGGTCCATGTCGACCAGTCGCCCATCGGCCGTACGCCGCGCTCCAACCCCGCGACGTACACCGGGGTGTTCGACAACATCCGCAAGCTCTTCGCGGAGACGATGGAGGCGAAGGTCCGCGGCTATCTGCCGGGGCGTTTCTCCTTCAACGTCAAGGGCGGCCGCTGCGAGAACTGCTCGGGCGACGGCACCATCAAGATCGAGATGAACTTCCTGCCGGACGTGTACGTGCCGTGCGAGGTCTGCCACGGCGCGCGCTACAACCGCGAGACGCTGGAGGTGCACTACAAGGGCAAGTCCATCGCCGAGGTGCTGGACATGCCCATCGAGGAGGCACTGACCTTCTTCGAAGCGGTGCCGGCCATCGCCCGTCACCTCAGGACGCTGCACGACGTCGGTCTGGGCTATGTCCGCCTCGGCCAGTCCGCGCCGACCCTCTCCGGCGGTGAGGCGCAGCGCGTCAAGCTGGCCAGCGAACTCCAGAAGCGGTCCACGGGCCGTACGGTCTACGTCCTGGACGAGCCCACCACCGGGCTGCACTTCGACGACATCAGCAAGCTGATCACGGTGCTGTCCGGGCTGGTCGACAAGGGCAACACGGTCATCGTCATCGAGCACAACCTCGATGTGATCAAGACCGCCGACTGGATCGTCGACATGGGCCCCGAGGGCGGCAACGGCGGCGGCATGATCGTCGCCGAGGGCACCCCGGAGCAGATCGCCTCGGTCCCGGCCAGCCACACCGGCAAGTTCCTGCGGGAGATCCTCGGCGACCGGGTCAGCGACGCCGTCGACGCCGCCACCTCGGTAGCCCCCGCGGCGGCGAAGCCGGCGAAGAAGGCGGCGGCCAGGAAGACCGCCACCAAGGCGACCACAACCAAGGCGACGGCCAGCAAGGCGACGGCCACCAAGGCGACGGCCAAGAAGACCGCCGCGAAGACCACGGACAGGAAGACCGCCGCGAAGAAGGCGACCGGCAAGGCCCGCCGGGCCTCCTGACACCCCGTCGGCACCCGGGCCGCCGCCCTGACCCGCTCCCCGGAGCGGCAGGGGCGGCGGCCCGCTGCGTGCCACCGCGTCGGGTGGGCGTGCCACCGCGTCGGGTGGGCGTGCCACCGCTCCGGGCGGGCGGGGCGCCACACGGAAGCGGCGCTCCGCCCTCCAGGGCCCGCCCGCCCGACGCGCTACCGCTCCAACTCCGCCGCCCACGGCGGCTCGGCGCCCGCGCGGGAGCAGGTGAGGGCGGCCGCACGGGCCGCGAAGGTGAGGATGTCGCGCCAGTCGTCCGCGTCGAGCGCGGCCACCGCCGGGCGGGAGAGCGCTTCATGGGCGTCGAGCCGGTGCAGCAGCGCCGCATTGACGGTGTCGCCGGCCCCGATGGTGTCCACCACCGGGACCCGCACACCGGGCACCGACACCACCGAGCCGTCCCGCGTCCACCCGGTCAGCCCGTCGGCGCCGCGGGTCAGTACCACCGCGGCGGGCCCGGCGGCCAGCCACTCCCGCACCGCGGACGCCACGGCCCCGTCGCCGTCCGGGTGCCCCGGCCCGGCGTCCGCGAGCCACCGGGCGTCCTCCTCCGACAGCTTCAGCAGCGTCACGTGGGGGAGCCAGGAGCGGAACCGGGCGCGGTAGGCGGCGGGATCCGGGATCAGACCGGCCCGGATGTTCGGGTCCAGCGCGGTGAACACCCCGCGCCCGGCCTCCCGGCGCAGCAGCGTCTCGTACGCCGTCGCGCCCGGCTCCAGCACCAGCGAACAGGTGCCGAAGGAGAGCGCGCGCACCGACGGCGGCAGCGCGTCCGGCACCGTGAACAGGCGGTCGGCGGTGCCTCCGGCGTAGAAGCCGTAGCCCGCCGAACCGTCCGCGCCGATGTCCGCCACGGCCAGCGTCGTCGGTTCGTCGCCCCGCTGCACCAGCCGCGCGTCCACCCCGGCCGCGGACAGACCGCCGAGCAGTGAGTCCCCGAACGCGTCGCGGGAGATCCGCGAGCAGAAACCGACCGTGGCACCGAGCCGGCCCAGCGCGACGGCGGTGTTGTACGGGCCGCCGCCGCGCCGGGGCAGCAGCGCGGGCAGCCCGTCCTCCGCGGCGCCGCCCCGCGGGCCGGGGACGAGATCGATCAGTGCCTCACCGGCGACAACGATCACGGGGTGTTCCTTTCGTCCACGGGGGAGTCCCTTTTCTCGGCGGTCGGAGCGGTCGGAGCGGTCGGAGGCGCGGCGCCCGGCCGGGCACCGGCGGTACCACGGGAGGGCTCGGGGCAGCCGCACGAGGCACGGTGCATCAGCGTGCACGGCAGGCGCAGTGTGCGCGGCGCCCGGTCCGGGGCGGCCAGCCGGTCCAGCAGCAGCCGGACCGCCGCCGCCCCGATTTCCCGGCCGGGCTGGGCGACGGCGGTCAGCCGGGGGGTGAACAGGTCGGCCCAGGAGAAGTCGTCGAAGCAGGCCAGCGCCACGTCGTCCGGGACCCGCAGGCCACGGTCGCCCAGGGCGCGCAGGGCGCCGATGGTCATCGCGTTGTTGGCGGTGACCAGGGCGGTCGGCGGGCGCCCGGCGGAGAGCACCTGACGGGTGGCGGCCTCGGCGCCCGCCGCCTCGGAGTTGCCGCCCGCCAGCAGCCCCGGGTCGTACGGCAGCCCGCGCGAGCGCAGCGCCGCGCGGTATCCGGCGACGCGTTCGGTGGTGGTGCTCAGCCCCGGCAGTCCGGCGATCAGACCGATGCGGGTGTGTCCCCGGTCGGCGAGGTGTTCGACGAGTTGCCTCATGGGTGCCGCGTTGTCCGCGCACACCTGATCGTGTGCGCCGCCGACCAGCCGGTCCAGGAAGACGGTGGGCACGGCCCGGCGGGTCAGATAGCCGACCATCTCCGACGGCTCCGCGGACGGCGCGACGATCATGCCGTCGACCCGCCGCTCGTGCAGCAGCTGGACGACCTTCCGTTCATGGCCGGGGTCGTCGTGCGGGTCGGCGAGCAGCAGGCCGTACCCGGCCTCCAGCGCGCCCGCCTCGACGCCTTGGAGGATCTCGGTGAAGTACGGATTGCTGATCGCGGAGACCGCCAGCCCGATCGACCGGGTCCGCGCGGTCACCAGCGAACGGGCCAGGGTGTTGTGGGTGTAGCCGAGTGCGTCGATGGCGCGGAGCACCGCGGCGCGGGTGGCCTCGCGCACCGGGCGGGTGCCGTTGAGGACGTGCGACACCGTGGCGACGGAGACCCCCGCGTGCCGCGCCACGTCCACCATCGTCGTCATCGGGCTCTTCCTTCCGAACGTGCGGCGCCGCGGCCGGGTGCCGCGGCGTCCTGGCGCGGCCGGCCCCTACGGGACCGGAGGGGCCGTACGGGCGCCGGCGCCGCGTCCGGGCTCCGGCGCCGCGTCCGGGCTCCGGCCCGGACCCGGGCGCCGCGCAACTCCCGGGCGCACGCCGGGGAACCGGGGCGGACGGCCACCGGGAACAGGGGCCGTGCGCCCGCCCACCGTAGCCGTCCCCGACCGTGCGCGTAAACGCTTGCGCAAGCGTTTACGCGCGGGCTACCTTCCGGGGCACCGAACCCCGTACGACTCGTGAGGAGGCGCCGATGCGCGCTCTTGTGGTCACCGAACCGGGCGCCCCCGACGGCTTCGTCGTCACCGAGGTGCCCGATCCCCGCCCGGGGGCCGGTGAGGTGCTGGTGCGCGTCGCGTCCTGCGGGCTGTGCGGTACGGACATGCATCTGCTCGACGGGGAACTGCCCGCCGCGCGCTACCCGTTGATCCCCGGGCACGAACTGACCGGCGAGATCGTCGCCCTGGGCGCGGGGGTGACCGCCCCGGCCGTCGGCACCCGGGTCGCGGTGGACCCCAACATGCCGTGCGGCACCTGCCATTACTGCCGGATCGGCCGCGGCAACCTCTGCGCCGACTACCGCGCGGTCGGCGTCACCCGCGACGGCGGCTTCGCCGAACTGGTAGCCGTCCCCGCGAGCTGCGCGTACCCCCTGCCGGACGGGCTCCCGGCGGCCGCCGCCGGGCTCGTCGAACCGCTGTCCTGCGCGGTCCACGGCCTCAGCCGGCTGCCCCGCCGCCCCGGCGAGCACTACCTGATCTACGGCGCCGGCACGATGGGCCTGATGATGGCCGCGCTCGTCCGGACCGCCGGCGCCGCGTCGGTGTCGGTGGTGGACCTCAACGCGGACCGGCTGGCCTTCGCCGAGTCGTTCGGTGTCGACGCGGCCGTGGCCGACGCGGGTGCCCTGGGGCGCGCGCCCGGCTTCGAGGTGGTGATCGACGCGACCGGGGTCGTCGCGGCCATCGAGGACGGCCTCGGCCGGGTGCGGCGCGGCGGCACGTTCCTCCAGTTCGGCGTGGCCGACCCGGCCCGCACCGCGTCGTTCTCGCCGTACCGCGTCTACCACCACGAGATCGACATCCTCGGCTCGATGGCGGTGCACCACAGCTTCGGCCCCGCCATCGACGTGCTGGCTGCCGGGCTGGACCTCACCCCGCTGGTCAGCGACGTCCTGCCGCTCGACGACGCGGCCGAGGCGGTACGCCGCTTCCGCGCGGGCACCTGCCGAAAGATCCAACTGGCGCCCGGGCCCGTCTGACGCGGCCGGGCGGGGGGCGGCGCGGGGCTGCCGGTAAGGTCGGGCTTCGGTAGACATCGCCCCCCGTGACCCCTCTGGAGCAGCCATGAGCCAGCCCCCCGCCCGCCGAACCGTCCTGCGTGGTGCCGCGCTGGTGGGCGCCGCGGGCTTCGGGGTGGCGGCGTGCTCCGGCGGCGCCAGGAAGGACGACGGCGTGCCCTCCGAGCCGGTCGAGCTGGGGGCCGCCGCCGAGGTCCCGGTGGGCGGCGCGAAGCTCTACCGCGAGGACCGGCTGGTCGTCTCCCAGCCCGCCAAGGGCACGTTCAAGTGCTTCAGCGCCAGGTGCACCCACGCCGGATGCGTGCTCACCGAGGTGACGAAGGAGGAGGGCGACTGCTCCTGCCACGGCAGCCGCTTCGACGTCACCAACGGCCAGGTGCTCCAGGGACCGGCCACCGAGCCGCTGCCGGAGGTCCCGATCAAGAACAAGGGCGGCAAGCTGATCGCCGGCTGAGACCGGGGCGCCCGGCCGCTGCGGCGCGCCTGCGGGCCGGGGCGCACGGCTCCGGGCACAGGGCGTGCTCCCCGGCCGTCAGGGGCGCGCGGCCCGGCCGCCCACGCCCCGGTGCGCGCCGTCCGCAACGCGCCCCGTGGCACCGGACGCGGCGCCTTTGCGGGCCCGCCCCGTCATCCCCAGTCCCACACGATCCCCACGATCCCGGGCCGTACACCCTGCTCCACCAGGTGCACGGCGCGGTGGCGGCCGCTCAGCGTCAGCTCCTGGCGGCCGCCGCGCGGGGCGCCCGCCGACGACTGGGTGAAGCGGCGGCACCGCACCGGGAGCGCCGACTCGTCGAAGCGCACCTGGAGGACGTACTGCCCGCCGGTGAAGCGGAAGCCGCGGAAGTACTCCGTACTGGGACCGCCGGTGCCGTCCTCGAAGGCGTAGCCGAAGACATAGGTGTCCCCGGCGCGCAGCCGGGTGTCGAACAGCAGCTCCGCGACCACCACCCCGGCCTCCGCGTCGCCCCGTACCCGCCCCAGACGGCAGTTCTCCGCCGCCCGGACCGTCACCCGGGACGGATCGCAGCCCACGTCACCGCGGTGGATGGCCACATAGCGGTCCACGCCGTCCCGGTGCGCCCGGACCACCTGGACCGATTCGCGGGCGCTCAGCTCCCGCCCGGCGCCGATGCGCACCCGCTCGTGGTGGCCCACGGTGTGCAGCCCGTCGTCGGCGGGCGTCTCCAGCTCGGCGAAGAGCTGGTGGAGCGCGTCGGCGGGCTCCACCAGAGTCCGGTACGAGCGTGCCGACGGGCGGTCGCCGTCCGGCCGGACGCCGCCCTCCGGGACCAGCAGCCGGTGCAGCGACCGCTCCGGCAGCTCCAGCACCTCCTCCAGCGCCCGCACCGCCCGGAGCGACTCGGGGCGCTGCGGGCGCCGCGCGCCCTGCTGCCAGTAGCTGAGGCTCGTCACCCCCACCTTGATGCCGCGCTGCGCGAGCTTGTGCTGCACCCGGTTGAGCGCCAGGCCGCGGACGCTCAGCGCGCTGCGCAACGCCAGGTGGAAGGGGCCGGTCTTCAGCAGTTGCGCCAGCTCGGCCGCCTCGGGAGTGTTCCGTGCCATCTCTCAACCTCCGGCGCGCGGGTGAACGTTCACTACCGGATCGCACGGCGCGCGCCCTGCCCATGAACTCACTGCAGTACGCCGGGCACCGGTCGTTCACATCCGGGCCCGTCCGTCCACACCCCCATGTCATCCCGCATTGAAGCGTGTTGACCTGCCTGCGACAACACCGGATGCTCCTTCGCAGCATCCGGATGCGCTCCTCCACACCCCACCGCCCCGTTCGGGAGGAACGCCGTGCCCCGTCCCCGCACCGTACGCCGCAGACGCCCGGTGGCCGTCGCACTCGCCGCCGCCGCACTGACCGTCCTGCCCGCCGCCACCGCGAGCGCGGCGCCCGCCACACCCCGTACGCCCGCCGCGTCCGCCCCGCGCGCCACCGCGAACAGCCTGGACATTGCCATGCAGGCCCAGGAGAACAGCAACTGGTGCTGGGCCGGCTCCGGCAACACCATCGCCGCCTGGTACGGCCGCAACTACAGCCAGAACCAGTTCTGCAACGCCGCCTTCGGGCGCCCCCAGAACACCGACTGCCCCAACGACCAGGCCACCTTGGGCAACGTCCAGAACGCCTTCCGGTGGATGGGCCTCAACCCCGGCTCGTACGTCAGCGGCTATCTCGCCTATGCCACCGTCCGCGGCGAGATCGACGCCCGGCGCCCCGTGGAGACCCGCATCCAGTGGGCCTCCGGCGGCGGCCACATGCACGTCCTCTACGGGTACGACGCCGATCGCGGCTGGGTGCGCTGGGGCGATCCCTGGCCGTCCAACAATCGCTACAACTGGGGCGATTACAGCTACTACGTCAACGGAAACGACTTCTCCTGGACCCACTCCCTCTACCGGACAGGAGCCTGAGGCCATGACACGGCGCATCGCCTTCCGGGCCGCCGCCACCGGCGCCCTCGCCACCTCGCTCATCGGCCTCGCCGCCCAGAGTGCCTCGGCCGCGTCCCACCCCGCGGCCCCCGAGGCGCCGCCCCGCGCGAGCGTCGCCGCCGCCCACCGCGCCGCCGCCGGGCCCGGCACGCTCGCCACCCTGGCCCGCTTCTTCGCCCACGACGGGACGCTCACCCCGGAGCAGGCCGCCCCGCACGTCGACGCCACCACGGTCCCCGTGTACGGACTGTCCCCGGACTTCGTCCGCAAGGTCCCCGGCGCCCCGGTGGCCCGGCTGGAGGCCCTCGCCACCAGGGCGGTCGCCTCCGACGGGCGCACCGCCTCGGTGTGGACGGTGCGCCGTGGCGGCTCCTGGAAGGTCGTCAACATCGCCACCGGGGACGACGAGACCCGCGCCGCGGCCGCCGGATCCCGCCTGGCCGCCGGGGGCACCGTCTTCCACGAACCGCAGATCAACGCCTGGTACGTCCAGCAGGGCGACCGCATCCGGCCGCTCGACGCCGAGGCACGCAAGGCCGTCGGCCCCGGGGGCGTCACCGTCGCCGCCTACCGGGAACGGGTCGCGAAGGCGTACGGCGACAAGCTCCCCGGCTCCGCCTACGACCGGCGCGGCGAGGCCGGCGGCTACGGCGGGCCCGCCGCGGAGCGTCCCGCCGCCCCCGGCGCCCGCCCCGTCACCACGGCGGACGGCGGCGTCCCGGTGGCCGCAGCGTCGGCCGTCGCCGGTGCCGCGGCCCTGGTCGCCCTCGGGCTGACCGGCACCACCGCGGTCCGCCGCCTGCGCCGCCGCTGACCGGGCGGCCCGCCGTCCGCCTCCCCGCGGCGGGGCGGGCCGCCCCGCCCCGTGCGGGGGCCGCGGACCGGAAGCACCGGCTCCGCGGCCCCCGCTCCCGGCCCCCGCTCCCGGCCCCCGCTCCCGGCCCCGGTTCCCGGGGGCCGTCCCGCCCCGCCGCGAGCCCGCGGATTGTCGGTGGCGGTCAGTAGGGTGGTGGTCATGGCAGACCCCAGCAGCTACCGACCCAAGCCGGGACAGATCCCCGACTCGCCGGGGGTCTATAAATTCCGCGACGACCACGGCCGTGTCATCTACGTCGGCAAGGCCAAGAGCCTGCGCCAGCGCCTGGCCAACTACTTCCAGGACCTGGCCGGTCTCCACCCCCGCACCCGCACGATGGTCACCACCGCCGCCTCCGTGGAGTGGACCGTCGTCTCCACCGAGGTCGAGGCGCTCCAGCTCGAATACAGCTGGATCAAGGAATTCGACCCGCGTTTCAACGTCAAGTACCGCGACGACAAGAGCTATCCGTACCTCGCGGTCACCCTCAACGAGGAGTTCCCCCGCGTCCAGGTGATGCGCGGCGCCAAGAAGAAGGGCGTGCGCTACTTCGGCCCCTACGGCCATGCCTGGGCCATCCGCGAGACCGTCGACCTGATGCTCCGCGTCTTCCCCGTCCGCACCTGCTCCGCGGGCGTCTTCAAACGCTCCGCGCAGATCGGCCGCCCCTGCCTGCTCGGCTACATCGGCAAGTGCTCGGCGCCGTGCGTCGGCCGCATCTCCCCCGAGGAGCACCGCGAACTCGCCGAGGACTTCTGCGACTTCATGGCCGGCCGTACCGGCGCCTACCTGCGCCGCCTGGAGCGCGCCATGCAGGAGGCCGCCGAAGAGATGGAGTACGAGCGCGCCGCCCGCCTGCGGGATGACATAGGGGCGCTCAAGCGGGCCATGGAGAAGAGCGCCGTCGTCCTCGCCGACGCCACCGACGCCGACCTCATCGCCGTCTCCGAGGACGAACTGGAGGCCGCTGTCCAGATCTTCCACGTCCGCGGCGGCCGGGTCCGCGGCCAGCGCGGCTGGGTCACCGACAAGGTCGAGGCGGTCACCACCGCCGGTCTCGTCGAACTCGCCCTCCAGCAGCTCTACGGCGAGGAGCGCGGCGACGCGGTCCCCAAGGAGGTGCTGGTCCCCGCGCTGCCCGAGCCGGTCGAGCCGGTCCAGCAGTGGCTCTCCGAGCGGCGCGGCGCCCAGGTCTCGCTGCGCATTCCGCAGCGCGGCGACAAGAAGGACCTGATGGCCACCGTCGCCCGCAACGCCCAGCAGGCCCTGGCGCTCCACAAGACCAAGCGCGCCTCCGACCTGACCACCCGCTCCCGCGCCCTGGAGGAGATCGCCGAGGCCCTCGGCCTGGACGCGGTGCCGCTGCGCATCGAGTGCTTCGACATCTCCCACCTCCAGGGCGAGGACGTCGTCGCGTCCATGGTGGTCTTCGAGGACGGTCTCGCCCGGAAGAGCGAGTACCGCCGCTTCCAGATCAAGGGCTTCGAGGGCCAGGACGACGTCCGCTCCATGCACGAGGTCGTCGGCCGCCGCTTCAGGCGCTACCTCCAGGAGAAGCAGAAGTCGGGGGAGTGGACGGAGGAGCCCGCCGCCCCCGAGGAGGGCAACGGCGAGGCCGGTGCCGCCGAGCGCGCCGAGGCCGCCGCCGCGGAGCCGGACCCGATGGCCGGGCGCCCCACGGACGAGGAAGGCCGCCCCAAGCGGTTCGCCTACCCTCCACAGCTCGTCGTCGTCGACGGCGGCGCCCCGCAGGTCGCCGCCGCCCGCCGCGCCCTGGACGAGCTGGGCATCGACGACGTCGCCGTCTGCGGTCTGGCCAAGCGCCTGGAGGAGGTCTGGCTGCCCGAGGAGGACGACCCGGTCGTCCTGCCGCGCTCCAGCGAGGGCCTCTACCTCCTCCAGCGCGTCCGCGACGAGGCGCACCGCTTCGCCATCCGCTACCAGCGCACCAAGCGCGGCAAACGGCTGAAGTCCTCGCCGCTGGACGCGGTGGCCGGGCTGGGCGAGAGCCGCCGCCAGGCGCTGCTCAAGCACTTCGGGTCGCTCAAGAAGCTCCGGGCGGCCACGGTCGAGGAGCTGTGCGAGGTCCCCGGCGTCGGCCGGAAGACCGCCGAGTCGGTGCTCGCCTCCCTGGCCGGTGCGACACCCGCCGGACCCGCCGTGAACACCGCCACAGGAGAGATCATTGAGGATGACGGGGCCGCTCCGGCCGCGTTGTCGCCGGAACGGGGGCGGGACGCATGAGCACACCGCACAACACGCACGAAACCGAGACATCCGAGAAAGACGGTGCACAGGTGAGTACGGGCACGATGCGCGAGTCCGACCAGGGAGAGAGCGCCGCCATCCCCGAGCTGGTGATCATCTCCGGCATGTCCGGCGCCGGCCGCTCCACCGCGGCCAAATGCCTGGAGGACCTCGGCTGGTTCGTCGTCGACAACATTCCTCCCGAGCTGATCCCCCCGATGGTCGACCTCGGCGCCCGTTCCCAGGGGAACGTCGCCAAGATCGCCGTCGTCGTCGACGTCCGCGGCCGCCGCTTCTTCGACAACCTCAAGGAATCCCTCGCCACGCTCGACGCCCAGAAGGTCAAGCGCCGCATCGTGTTCCTGGAGTCCTCCGACGAGGCGCTGGTCCGCCGCTTCGAATCGGTACGCCGCCCGCACCCCCTCCAGGGCGACGGCCGGATCGTCGACGGCATCGCCGCCGAGCGGGACCTGCTGCGCGAACTGCGCGGCGACGCCGACCTCGTGATCGACACCTCCAGCCTCAACGTCCACGAGCTGCGCGCCAAGATGGACGCCCAGTTCGCCGGCGAGGAGGTGCCCGAGCTGCGCGCCACGGTCATGTCCTTCGGCTTCAAGTACGGCCTGCCCGTCGACGCCGACATGGTCATCGACTGCCGCTTCATCCCCAACCCCCACTGGGTCCCCGAGCTGCGCCCCTTCACCGGTCTGAGCGAAGAGGTCTCCGACTACGTCTTCGACCAGCCCGGCACCAAGGAGTTCCTGGACGGCTACGCCGACCTGCTCCGCATCGTCGCCGAGGGATACCGCCGCGAGGGCAAGCGCTACGTCACCATCGCCGTCGGCTGTACGGGCGGCAAGCACCGCTCCGTCGCGATGTCCGAGAAGCTCGCCCGGCGCCTCGTGGGCGAAGGGGTGGAAACCGTCACCGTCCACCGCGACATGGGGCGCGAGTGACCGGCCGTGCCCTGCGGCTGCGCCGGGTCCGCAAACTGGTCCCCGGCGCCCGCCCGCACAAGGGCACACCCAAGGTGGTGGCGCTCGGCGGCGGGATGGGGCTCTCCGCGTCGCTGGCCGCGCTGCGCCGGATCACCGGTGATCTGACCGCCGTCGTCACCGTCGCCGACGACGGCGGCTCCAGCGGCCGCCTCCGCGACGAGCTGGGTGTGCTGCCCCCCGGTGATCTGCGCAAGGCGCTGGCCGCGCTGTGCGGGGACGACGACTGGGGCCAGACCTGGGCACGCGTCATCCAGCACCGCTTCCAGAGCGGCGGCGAACTGCACGACCACGCAGTCGGCAATCTCCTCATCGTCGCCCTGTGGGAACAGCTGGGCGATCACGTCCAGGCGCTCGACCTGGTCGGCAAGCTGCTCGGCGCGCACGGTCGGGTGCTGCCCATGTCGGCGGTCCCCCTGGAGCTCCAGGCCCAGGTCCGCGGCCACGACGAGGCGCGTCCGGAGGAGATCACGACCGTCCGCGGGCAGGCCACCGTCGCGCTCACCCGCGGCGAGGTGCAGTCCGTCCACGTCGTCCCGGAGGCCCCGCCGGCCGTCCCGGAGGTGGTCGCGGCGGTCCGCGACGCCGACTGGGTGGTGCTCGGTCCGGGCTCGTGGTTCTCCTCCGTGATCCCGCATCTGCTGGTGCCGGAGCTGCGCGAGGCGCTGGAGGAGACCAAGGCGCGCAAGGTCCTCTCGCTCAACCTCGCACCGCAACCCGGTGAAACCGATGGCTTCTCCCCGCAGCGTCATTTGGAGGTTTTGGCCCGACACGCCCCTAAACTCGCCTTCGACGTGGTGCTGGCCGATCGGGACGCCGTGCCCGACATCGAGGGTCTGACGGCTGCCGCCAAGCAGCTCGTCGGCAGCGAGGTCGAGCTGGCCGCGGTCGCCGCCCGGGGCGACGCCGCCCGCCCGGCGGGCGGCGCCCCCGACAGGCACGACCCCGAGCTGCTGGCTGCCGCGTACGACCGTATTTTTCGGATGCATGGAAGGATCGGCCCATGGCGATGACGGCAGCGGTGAAGGATGAAATCTCCCGGCTCCCCGTCACCCGGACCTGCTGCCGGAAGTCGGAGGTCTCGTCGATCCTGCGGTTCGCGGGCGGTCTGCACCTGGTGAGCGGCCGCATCGTGATCGAGGCGGAGCTGGACACCGGCATCGCGGCCCGGCGGCTCCGCAAGGACATTCTGGAGATCTTCGGCCACTCCTCCGACCTGGTGGTGATGGCCCCCGGCGGGCTGCGGCGCGGCAGCAGGTACGTCGTACGGGTGGTGGCGGGCGGTGACCAGCTGGCCCGCCAGACCGGCCTGGTCGACGGCCGCGGCCGCCCGATCCGCGGGCTGCCCCCGCAGGTGGTGTCCGGCGCGACCTGCGACGCCGAGGCGGCCTGGCGCGGCGCCTTCCTCGCCCACGGCTCGCTGACCGAGCCGGGCCGCTCCTCGTCGCTGGAGGTCACCTGCCCCGGCCCCGAGGCGGCGCTCGCACTGGTCGGCGCGGCCCGTCGGCTGGGCATCGGCGCCAAGGCACGCGAGGTCCGCGGGGTGGACCGTGTCGTCGTCCGGGACGGCGACGCGATCGGTGCCCTGCTGACCCGCCTCGGCGCCCATGAGTCGGTGCTGGCGTGGGAGGAGCGCCGGATGCGCCGCGAGGTGCGGGCCACCGCCAACCGCCTCGCCAACTTCGACGACGCCAACCTCCGCCGCTCGGCCCGCGCCGCGGTCGCCGCCGGCGCCCGGGTCCAGCGGGCCCTGGAGATCCTCGGCGAGGAGGTCCCCGAGCACCTCGCGGCGGCCGGGCGGCTGCGGATGGAGCACAAGCAGGCGTCCCTGGAGGAGCTGGGCGCGCTCGCCGATCCGCCGCTCACCAAGGACGCGGTGGCCGGCCGGATCCGCCGTCTGCTGGCGATGGCCGACAAGCGCGCGCAGGACCTCGGCATCCCCGGCACCGAGTCGAATCTCACCGAGGAGCTGGCCGACGGAATGGTCGGCTGACCTCGTCACAAACCCCGCAAAAACCTTCCCGCCGCAGGTCAGAAGCGGTGCGCCCCCGGTATCCGAGACGATGCCGGGGGCGTTTTGCAGCTGCTCGTGAGTGCGGGGTGGCGGCCGATGTCAATGTCACGTATGTCTCGCATTGGGGGTAGGGTCGAAGTCGGTCGGGGACATCCCATACAGCTCGCCGGTATCGCTGCCGGCGCACCAACGAGGAGATCGGTTTCGTGACGATCCGCGTAGGCATCAACGGATTCGGCCGCATTGGTCGCAACTACTTCCGCGCGCTCCTGGAGCAGGGCGCGGACATCGAGATCGTCGGTGTCAACGACCTGACCGACAACGCCACCCTGGTCCACCTGCTGAAGTACGACACCATCCTGGGCCGTCTCAAGCACGACGTCAGCCACACCGACGACACGATCACGGTCGGCAACCAGACGTTCAAGACCATGGCGGAGCGCGACCCCGCCAACCTCCCGTGGGCCGAGCTGGGCGCCGACATCGTCGTCGAGTCCACCGGCATCTTCACCAAGCGCGCCGACGCCGCCAAGCACCTCGCCGCCGGCGCCAAGAAGGTCCTGATCTCCGCGCCCGCCAAGGACGAGGACATCACCATCGTCATGGGCGTCAACCAGGACCAGTACGACGCGTCGAAGCACGACGTCATCTCGAACGCCTCCTGCACCACCAACTGCGTGGCGCCGATGGCCAAGGTTCTCCTGGAGAACTTCGGCATCGTCAAGGGCATGATGACGACGGTCCACGCCTACACCAACGACCAGCGCATCCTCGACTTCCCGCACAAGGATCTGCGCCGCGCCCGCGCCGCCGCGGAGAACATCATCCCCACCACCACCGGTGCCGCGAAGGCCACCGCGCTGGTGATCCCGGAGCTGGCCGGCAAGCTGGACGGCATCGCCATGCGCGTGCCGGTCCCCACCGGCTCCGTCACCGACCTCGTCGTCGAGCTGGAGCGCGAGGTCACCAAGGACGAGGTCAACGGCGCCTTCCAGAAGGCGGCCGAGGGGCAGCTCAAGGGCGTCCTGGAGTACACCGAGGACGCGATCGTCTCCTCGGACATCGTCAACTGGCCGGCGTCCTGCACCTTCGACTCCTCCCTGACCATGGTCCAGGGCAAGAGCGTCAAGGTCATCGGCTGGTACGACAACGAGTGGGGCTACTCCAACCGCCTGGTGGACCTGACCACCTTCGTCGGCGGTCAGCTCTGATCTCCACCGGCTGAGCCGGCGGGCGCCCCGTGCCACGGGCGCCCACGCACCGAGATGTACGGTCGGGGCTCGTACGACGCGACGACGCGTCGTACGAGCCCCGAGCCATGGCTGATCTGATGCAACGGAGTCATTCCTCAATGAAGACGATCGACGAACTCATCGCCGACGGGGTCGGGGGCAAGCGGGTGTTCGTCCGCGCCGACCTGAACGTGCCGCTCGACGGCGCGACCATCACCGACGACGGCCGTATCCGCGCCGTCCAGCCGACGATCGCCAAGCTCGCCCAGAACGGCGCCAAGGTCATCGTCGCCTCCCACCTGGGCCGTCCCAAGGGCGCCCCGGACCCGGCCTTCTCGCTCGCTCCCGCCGCCGCCCGCCTCGGTGAGCTGCTGGGCCGCGACGTCGCCTTCGCCACCGACACGGTCGGCGACTCCGCCCGCGACACCGTCGCCGCGCTGGGTGACGGCGAGGTCGCCGTGCTGGAGAACCTCCGCTTCAACCCCGGCGAGACCAGCAAGGACGACGCCGAGCGCGGCGCCTTCGCCGACCAGCTGGCGCAGCTGGCCGACCTCTACGTCGGCGACGGCTTCGGCGCCGTGCACCGCAAGCACGCCTCCGTCTACGACCTGCCCGCCCGCCTCCCGCACGCCGCGGGCGACCTGATCGCCACCGAGGTCGCCGTCCTCAAGCGCCTCACCGAGGACGTCGCGCGCCCCTACGCCGTGGTGCTCGGCGGCGCCAAGGTCTCCGACAAGCTCGGCGTCATCGACCACCTGCTGGAGCGCGCCGACCGCATCCTCATCGGCGGCGGCATGGCGTACACCTTCCTCGCCGCCCAGGGGCACGAGGTCGGCATCTCGCTGCTGCAGAAGGACCAGATCCCGGCCGTCCAGGGATACCTGGAACGGGCCGCGGCCAAGGGCGTGGAGTTCGTGCTCCCCGTCGACGTGCTGGTCTCCGCGGACTTCCCGGACCTGAAGACCAAGGCCCCGGCCAACCCGGACACGGTCGCCGCCGACGCCATCCCCGCGGACAAGGAGGGCCTGGACATCGGCCCCGAGACCCGCGAGCTGTACGCCTCGAAGCTCGCCGACGCGGCCACCATCTTCTGGAACGGCCCGATGGGCGTCTTCGAACACCCCGATTACGCGGGCGGCACCAAGGCCGTCGCGCAGGGGCTGCTGGACTCGTCCGCCTTCACGGTCGTCGGCGGTGGCGACAGCGCCGCCGCGGTCCGTCAGCTCGGCTTCGACGAGAATGCTTTTGGCCACATTTCGACCGGCGGCGGCGCCAGCCTCGAGTACCTCGAAGGCAAGACGCTCCCCGGCCTCGCCGCTCTGGAGGACTGAACCACCGTGACTGCTCGTACCCCGCTGATGGCGGGCAACTGGAAGATGAACCTCAACCACCTCGAGGCCATCGCCCACGTCCAGAAGCTCGCCTTCGCGCTCACCGACAAGGACTACGACGCCGTCGAGGTCGCGGTCCTGCCGCCCTTCACCGACCTGCGCTCGGTCCAGACCCTGGTCGACGGCGACAAGCTGAAGATCAAGTACGGCGCCCAGGACGTCTCCGCGCAGGACTCCGGCGCCTACACCGGTGAGATCTCCGGCGCCATGCTCGCCAAGCTCAAGTGCACGTACGTGGCGATCGGCCACAGCGAGCGCCGCCAGTACCACGGCGAGAACGAGGAGATCTGCAACGCCAAGGTCAAGGCCGCGTACAAGCACGGCCTCACCCCGATCCTCTGCGTCGGTGAGGGCCTGGACGTCCGCAAGGCCGGAAACCAGGTCGCGCACACCCTCGCCCAGGTCGACGGCGCCCTCCAGGACGTCCCGGCCGAGCAGGCCGAGTCCATCGTGATCGCCTACGAGCCCGTCTGGGCCATCGGCACCGGCGAGGTCGCCACGCCCGAGGACGCGCAGGAGGTCTGCGGGGCGATCCGCGGCCGCCTCGCCGAGCTGTACAGCCAGGAGCTGGCGGACAAGGTGCGCATCCAGTACGGCGGCTCCGTCAAGTCCGGCAACGTCGCCGCGATCATGGCGCAGCCCGACGTCGACGGTGCGCTGGTCGGCGGCGCGGCGCTGGACGCGGAGGAGTTCGTGAAGATCGTCCGCTTCCGCGACCAGTAGCAGCTATGACGACGGGCCCGGCCCGTCGTACCCTGTCGGGGCCGGTCCGGCGCTCAGCGCGGTCCGGCCCCGCACGATGTCGCCGTCGTGGTGGTGCCGCGGTCCGTACCGGCGCCCTCGACACCGTCCGTCAGTCCTAGAGAGTTGGTCCAGCCGTGGTCATGGGGTTCTCGATCGCCCTCATCATCTTCAGCCTGCTGCTGATGATGCTGGTGCTCATGCACAAGGGGAAGGGTGGCGGCCTGTCCGACATGTTCGGTGGCGGTATGCAGTCCTCCGTCGGCGGCTCCTCCGTCGCCGAGCGGAACCTCGACCGCATCACCATCGTCGTGGGTCTCCTGTGGTTCGCCTGCATCGTCGCGCTCGGTGTCCTGATGAAGCTCGGCAGCTGACATACCGTCGGGGACGCGGCCTATCATGGGGCGGCGTCCTGCAGCGGGCGGTAACTCCCGTCACGGGGCGCGCGTTGGGCCTTTCATAGACCGGAGCGCCCGCAGCGCAGCTGCCGCGCGATGCTGTGCAGCACCATTACGCAGGGAGTTACGACCGTGGCAAGTGGCAACGCGATCCGAGGAAGCCGGGTCGGGGCGGGGCCGATGGGGGAGGCCGAGCGAGGCGAGTCCGCGCCGCGTACCCGGATCTCCTTCTGGTGCGCCAACGGGCACGAGACGCAGCCCAGCTTCGCCGGCGACGCACAGGTTCCCGACACATGGGACTGCCAGCGCTGCGGTTTCCCGGCGGGCAAGGACCGCGACAGCCCGCCCGACCCGCCGCGCACCGAGCCGTACAAGACCCACCTGGCGTATGTGCGCGAGCGCCGCAGCGACGCCGACGGCGAGGCGATCCTCGCCGAGGCGCTCGCCAAGCTCCGCGGCGAGATCTGACGCCGCACCGGCGGCGCGACCGGCCCGGCCGGGAGGGAACATCCCCTCCCGGCCGGGCCGTTGGCGTTCCCGGCACCGTACGGCGCGGCGCCCGGCACCGTACCGCCGCCCGTGTGCCGAGAGCGGACAGACCCCTCATATCGCGCGCCGATCAACTAAATTGGAGGGCGGCGGGGCCGGTACGAGACGAAGAAGGCTGATGTCCGAGATGAACGCAGAAGGCCGCAGCAGGCTCGATCAGATGCCTGAGTGGACGGCGCTGGGCGCACACCGCGCGCAGCTGGGCGATCCCCAGCTGCGCGATCTGTTCGCCCAGGAGCCGGAGCGGGCCGGGCGCTACACCCTTCGGGTGGGCGACCTGCACATCGACTACTCCAAGCATCTGATCACCGACGAGACACTGCTGCTCCTGCGCGAGCTGGCCGCCGCGACGGGCGTGGCCGAGTTGCGGGACGCGATGTTCCGCGGTGAGAAGATCAACGTCACCGAGGGCCGTTCGGTGCTGCACACCGCGCTGCGCGCCCCCGGCTCCGCGGTGATCGAGGCCGACGGGCAGAACGTCGTCCCCGCCGTCCACGCCGTCCTCACCAAGATGGCGACCTTCGCCGACCGGGTCCGCTCCGGCGACTGGACGGGCCACACCGGCCGCCGCATCAAGACCGTCGTCAACATCGGTATCGGCGGCTCCGACCTGGGCCCCGCGATGGCGTACGAGGCGCTGCGCGCCTACACCCGCCGGGACATGCAGTTCCGCTTCGTCTCCAACGTCGACGGCGCGGATCTGCACGAGGCGCTGCGCGATCTGGACCCGGCCGAGACGCTGTTCGTCATCGCCTCGAAGACCTTCACCACCATCGAGACGATCACCAACGCCACCTCGGCGCGTTCCTGGCTGCTCGACGGTCTGGGCGCCGGTGACGAAGCCGTCGCCCAGCACTTCGTGGCGCTCTCCACCAACGCCGGGAAGGTCGCCGAGTTCGGCATCGACACGGCCAACATGTTCGAGTTCTGGGACTGGGTCGGCGGCCGCTACTCCTACGACTCGGCGATCGGGCTGTCGCTGATGATCGCCATCGGTCCGGAGCACTTCCGGGAGATGCTGGCCGGCTTCCACCTCGTCGACGAGCACTTCCGCACCGCCCCCGCCGAGGAGAACGCCCCGCTGCTGCTGGGCCTGCTCGGCATCTGGTACGGCAACTTCTTCGACGCCCAGTCGCACGCCGTCCTGCCGTACAGCCACTATCTGTCGAAGTTCACGGCCTATCTCCAGCAGCTCGACATGGAGTCGAACGGCAAGTCGGTGGACCGCGAGGGCCGCCCGGTGCGCTGGCAGACCGGCCCGGTCGTCTGGGGCACGCCCGGCACCAACGGCCAGCACGCCTACTACCAACTGCTCCACCAGGGCACCAAGATGATCCCGGCGGACCTCATCGGCTTCGCCCGGCCGGTCGAGGATCTGGCGCCCCGGCTCGTCGCCCAGCACGATCTGCTGATGGCCAACCTCTTCGCCCAGGGCCAGGCGCTGGCCTTCGGCAAGACGCCGGACGAGGTGCGCGCCGAGGGCGTCGCCGAGGAGCTGGTGCCGCACCGGACGTTCCGCGGCAACCACCCCACCACGACCATCCTCGCCACCGAGCTGTCCCCGTCCGTGCTGGGCCAGTTGATCGCCCTCTACGAGCACAAGGTGTTCGTCCAGGGCGCGGTGTGGAACATCGACTCCTTCGACCAGTGGGGCGTCGAGCTGGGCAAGGTCCTCGCCCGGCGGGTCGAGCCGGCGCTCACGGACGGCGCCGAGGTGCCGGGCCTGGACGCCTCGACCGCTGCTCTGGTCGCCAAGTACCGCGAGCTGCGCGGCCGTTGAGCGACCGGGCGGCGCGCCCTCCGCGCCGCCCGCCGCCGTACGGCGAAGGGCTCCCGCACCGACGAGGTGCGGGAGCCCTTGCGCGTGCTGTGCGTGCCGTGCGTCAGGCGGAGGCCGGACGGTAGAGGTCGCGCGGCAGCTGGGAGGCGGCCGCCTCGTCCAGCAGCCACAGGGTCCGGCTGCGGCCCCGGGCGCCGGCGGCCGGCGCCTGGATCTCCCCGGCTCCGGAGAGCGCGATGGCCGCGGCCTGCGCCTTGTCCGCACCGGCGGCCAGCAGCCACACCTCACGTGCCGCGCGGATCGCCGGCAGCGTCAGCGAGACACGGGTGGGCGGCGGCTTGGGCGCACCGTGCACCCCGACCACCGTCCGCTCCTCCTCCCGCACCCCCGGCAGCTCCGGGAAGAGGGAGGCGACAT
This sequence comes from Streptomyces sp. NPDC014733, assembly GCF_043083385.1. Taxonomy (NCBI): domain Bacteria; kingdom Bacillati; phylum Actinomycetota; class Actinomycetes; order Kitasatosporales; family Streptomycetaceae; genus Streptomyces; species Streptomyces sp. NPDC014733. Next base: position 50,242 of record NZ_JBIBYO010000015.1, read on the forward strand.
GGGTGTCCGGGCCGACGCCCAGCAGCAGGACGTCGAACGACGGCACCGGACCGTGGTCCTCCGGGCCCGCCGCGGCGGCCAGTTCGGCGGCGTACGCCTCGGCCGCGGCGTCCGCGTCGTTGCCGTACGGGCCACCGGCCGGGGCCATGGCGTGGACCCGCGCCGGATCGAGCGGCACGGAGTCGAGCAGCGCCGCACGGGCCTGGGTTTCGTTGCGCTCCGGGTCGCCGTCCGGCAGGAACCGTTCGTCGCCCCACCACAGGTCGAGCCGGGACCAGTCCACGGCGTCCCGGGCGGGCGCCTCGGCGAGGGCCGCGAGCAGCCCGTTGCCGTTGCGTCCGCCGGTCAGCACCACGGAGGCGGAGCCCCGGGCGGCCTGGGCGTCCACGATCTTCGTGATCAGCCGGGCCGCCGCGGCCTGCGCCATCAGCTCCTTGTCGCGGTGGACGACGACCTGTGGCGCGCTCACTTGGCGGCCGCCTTCTTCGCCGCGGACTTCTTCGGCGCGGGCTTCGCCGCCGCTTCGGCATCCTTCGCGGGCTTCGCCGTCTCCCCGCCGTCCTTCGCGGGCGTCTCCGGCGCGGTCGTCCGCGCCGTCTCGCCCAGCCGCTCCACGCCGTACTTCAGCGCGGCGGCGAAGGTGTCGTCCGGGTCGAGGCGGCGCAGCTCCTCGGCGAGCAGCTCGGAGGTCTCCCGCCGCTTGAGCGCCACCGCACGGTCGGGCTGGCCCTGCATCGACAGGGTGGCCAGCGAACCGTCCGGCCGGTCCAGCACGATCGGCCCGCAGTTGGTCTCCAGCCGTACCGCGGTCAGGCCGGGACCGGCCGAGACCGTGCGCTCGACGGGGACGTCCAGGCGGCTGGCGAGCCACATGCCCAGCAGCTCGCAGCTGGGGTTGAACTCCTCGCCCTCCACCACCGCGGAGGTGATCTCGCACGGCATCTGGTCCAGCGCCGCCGCGAGCATCGAACGCCACGGGGTGATACGGCTCCAGGACAGGTCCGTGTCGCCGGGGGTGTACGTGGCGGCGCGGTCGGTCAGCTCCTGGATGGGCTGCTCGGAGGCGTAGGCGTCGGTGACCCGGCGCTGGGCCAGCGCACCGAGCGGGTCCTTCGCCGGGTCCAGCGGGCCGTTGACCGCCCACCACACGACGACGGGCGCGTCCGGCAGCAGCAGCGGCAGCACCACCGACTGGGCGTGGTCGATCGCCTCGCCGTACAGCCGCAGCACGACCGTCTCACCCGTACCGGCGTCCGCGCCGACCCGGACCTCGGCGTCCAGCCGGGCCTTGGCGCGGTCGCGCGGGGTGCGGCTGACCCGCTTGATGACGACCAGGGTCCGCGAGGGGTGCTCGCGGGACGCCTCGTTGGCCGCCTTCAGGGCGTCGTAGGCGTTCTCCTCGTCGGTGACGATGACGAGGGTGAGCACCATGCCGACGGCGGGCGTGCCGACGGCGCGGCGGCCCTGCACCAGCGCCTTGTTGATCTTGCTGGCCGTGGTTTCCGTCAGGTCGATCTTCATGGGCGACGCCAGCTCCGTCCGTCTCGTGCGAGCATTTCGTCCGCCTCGGCCGGGCCCCAGGTGCCTGCCGGGTACTGCGCCGGCTTGCCGTTGCGGTCCCAGAACTCCTCGATCGGGTCGAGGATCCGCCAGGACTGCTCGACCTCCTCCAACCGCGGGAAGAGGTTGGCGTCACCCAGCAGCACATCGAGGATGAGCCGCTCGTACGCCTCGGGGCTCGACTCCGTGAAGGACTCGCCGTACGCGAAGTCCATGGAGACGTCCCGCACCTCCATCGAGGTGCCCGGAACCTTCGAACCGAAGCGCACGGTCACGCCCTCGTCCGGCTGCACCCGGATGACCAGGGCGTTCTGGCCCAGCTCCTCCGTGGCGGTGTGGTCGAAGGGGGAGTGCGGCGCCCGCTGGAAGACCAGCGCGATCTCGGTGACCCGGCGGCCCAGACGCTTGCCGGTGCGCAGGTAGAAGGGGACGCCCGCCCAGCGGCGGTTGTCCACCTCCAGCTTGATCGCGGCGTAGGTGTCGGTCTTCGACTGGGGGTCGATGCCGTCTTCCTGGAGGTAGCCGACGGCCTGCTCGCCGCCCTGCCACCCGGCGGTGTACTGGGCGCGCACCGTCTCCTTGCCGAGGTCGGCGGGGAGACGTACGGCGCCCAGCACCTTGGTCTTCTCGGCGACCAGCGCGTCCGCGTCGAAGGAGGACGGCTCCTCCATGGCGGTCAGCGCGAGCAGCTGGAGCAGGTGGTTCTGGATGACGTCACGCGCCGCGCCGATGCCGTCGTAGTAACCGGCCCGGCCACCGATGCCGATGTCCTCGGCCATGGTGATCTGCACATGGTCGACGTACGAGCGGTTCCACAGCGGCTCGAACATCGTGTTGGCGAAGCGGAGCGCCAGGATGTTCTGGACCGTCTCCTTGCCGAGGTAGTGGTCGATGCGGAAGACCGCCTCGGGCGGGAAGACCTCGTGGACGACCTGGTTGAGTTCCTGGGCGCTCTTGAGGTCGTGGCCGAAGGGCTTCTCGATGACCGCACGGCGCCACGAGCCGTCCTTCTGGTCGGCGAGCCCGTGGTTCTTGAGCTGCTTGACGACCGTGGGGAAGAACTTGGGCGGCACCGACAGGTAGAAGGCGAAGTTGCCACCCGTGCCCTGCGCCTTGTCCAGCTCCTCTATCGTCGCCTTCAGCGTCTCGAACGCCGCGTCGTCGTCGAAGTTGCCCTGGACGAAGCGCATCCCCTGGATGAGCTGCTGCCAGACCTCCTCGCGGAACGGCGTCCGCGAGTGCTGCTTGACGGCGTCGTGCACCACCTGCGCGAAGTCCTCGTCCTGCCACTCGCGGCGGGCGAAGCCGATGAGGGAGAAGCCGGGCGGGAGCAGACCGCGGTTGGCGAGGTCGTACACCGCCGGCATCAGCTTTTTACGCGACAAATCGCCCGTGACGCCGAAAATGACCAGGCCCGACGGCCCCGCGATACGCGGGAGCCGTCGGTCCGCGGCGTCACGAAGCGGATTCGCTCCATGAACTGCGGTCAAGGTGTCAGCCCTCCGAAGGAGCGAGGCGCTTGAGCTCCGCCTCGGTGGACTTGAGCAGGTCGTTCCAGGAAGCCTCGAACTTCTCCACGCCCTCGTCCTCCAGCAGCTGCACGACCTCGTCGTAGGAGATCCCGAGCTTGGCGACGGCGGCGAGGTCCGCACGGGCCTGCTCGTAGGTCCCGCGGACGGTGTCGCCGGTGATCTGACCGTGGTCACCGGTCGCCTGGAGGGTGGCCTCCGGCATGGTGTTGACCGTGCCGGGCGCGACCAGCTCGTCGACGTAGAGGGTGTCCTTGTACGCCGGGTCCTTGACGCCGGTCGAGGCCCACAGCGGACGCTGCTTGTTGGCCTGCGCCTTGTCCAGGGCGGCCCAGCGCTCCGAGGAGAAGACCTCCTCGTACGCCTCGTAGGCCAGGCGGGCGTTGGCCAGCGCGGCCTTGCCCTTGAGGGCCTTGGCCTCGTCCGTGCCGATGTTCTCCAGACGCTTGTCGATCTCGGAGTCGACGCGGGAGACGAAGAACGACGCCACCGAGTGGATCTGCGAGAGGTCCAGGCCCGCGGCCTTCGCCTTCTCCAGGCCCGCCAGGTAGGCGTCCATCACCTCGCGGTAGCGCTCCAGCGAGAAGATCAGCGTGACGTTGACGCTGATGCCCTTGGCGATGACCTCGGTGATCGCCGGCAGACCCGCCTTGGTGGCCGGGATCTTGATGAGGGTGTTGGGGCGGTCCACCAGCCACGCCAGCTGCTTCGCCTCGGCGACGGTCGGCGTGGTGTGGTGCGCCAGGCGCGGGTCGACCTCGATGGAGACCCGGCCGTCCTGGCCGTCGGTGGCGTCGAAGACCGGCCGCAGGATGTCGGCGGCGTCGCGGACGTCCGCCGTCGTGATCATGCGGATGGCTTCCTCGACGGTGACCTTGCGCGCGGCGAGGTCGGCGACCTGCTGGTCGTAGCCGTGGCCGTCCGAGATCGCCTTCTGGAAGATCGACGGGTTGGTGGTGACGCCGACGACGTGCTGCTGGTCGATCAGCTCGGCGAGGTTGCCGGACGTGATGCGCTGGCGCGACAGGTCGTCCAGCCAGATCGCGACGCCTTCATCGGAGAGGCGCTTGAGTGCGTCTGTCATGGGGGATTGCATCTCCTACTAGTACTACTGGTTCGTGTACCGGCGTCAGCGCGCGGTGGCTTCCAGCGATTCCCGGGCGGCGGCGGTCACCGCGTCGGCGGTGAAGCCGAACTCGCGGAAGAGGACCTTCGCGTCGGCCGAGGCACCGAAGTGCTCCAGCGACACGATCCGGCCGGCGTCCCCGACGTAGCGGTGCCAGGTCAGGCCCACGCCCGCCTCGACGGCGACCCGCGCCTTGACGGACGGCGGCAGCACGCTGTCGCGGTACTCCTGGTCCTGCTCCTCGAACCACTCGACGCAGGGCATCGACACGACGCGGGTGGGCACGCCCGCGGCCTGCAGCTGCTCGCGCGCCTCGACGGCGAGCTGCACCTCGGAACCGGTGCCGATGAGGACGACCTGCGGTTCGCCGCCGTCGGCCTCGAACAGGACGTAGCCGCCCTTGGCCGCCTCGTCGTTCGCCTCGTACGTCGGCACGCCCTGCCGGGTCAGTGCGAGGCCGTGCGGGGCGCCCACGCCGAACTCCTTCGTGTAGCGCTTGAGGATCTCGCGCCACGCGATGACGGTCTCGTTGGCGTCGGCCGGGCGCACGACGTTCAGGCCCGGGATGGCGCGCAGCGAGGCCAGGTGCTCGACCGGCTGGTGGGTCGGGCCGTCCTCGCCCAGACCGATGGAGTCGTGCGTCCACACGTACGTCACCGGCAGGTGCATCAGCGCGGAGAGCCGGACGGCGTTGCGCATGTAGTCGGAGAACACCAGGAAGGTGCCGCCGTAGATGCGGGTGTTGCCGTGCAGCGCGATGCCGTTCATCTCCGCGGCCATGGAGTGCTCGCGGATGCCGTAGTGGATCGTGCGGCCGTACGGGTCGGCGCCCGGCAGCGGGTTGCCCACCGGCAGGAACGACGAGGTCTTGTCGATGGTGGTGTTGTTGGACCCGGCGAGGTCGGCGGAGCCGCCCCACAGCTCGGGCAGCACACCGCCCAGCGCGGCCAGCACCTTGCCGGAGGCGGCGCGGGTGGCGACGGCCTTGCCGGTCTCGAACGCCGGAAGGTGGTCCTCCCAGCCGGCCGGCAGCTCGCCCGCGCTGATGCGGTCGAACTCGGTGGCACGCTCGGGGTTGGCGGTCCGCCAGGCGGCGAACGCCTTGTCCCACTCGGCGCGGGCGTCCCGGCCGCGGTCCAGCGCCTCACGGGTGTGGGCCAGGACCTCGGGGTCGACCTCGAAGGACTGCTCGGGGTCGAAGCCCAGCACCCGCTTGGTGGCGGCGACCTCGTCGGCGCCCAGCGCCGAGCCGTGCGCGGCCTCGGTGTTCTGCGCGTTCGGGGCCGGCCAGGCGATGATCGAGCGGGCCGCGATGAACGACGGGCGCCCGGTCTCGGCCTTGGCCGCCGCCAGCGCGCGGGCCAGACCGACCGGGTCCAGGTCGCCGTTGGGCAGCTGCTCGACGCGCTGGACGTGCCAGCCGTACGCCTCGTACCGCTTGAGGGTGTCCTCGGAGACCGCGGTCTCGGTGTCGCCCTCGATCGAGATGTGGTTGTCGTCCCAGAGCAGGACGAGGTTGCCGAGCTTCTGGTGTCCCGCGAGGGAGGACGCCTCGGCGGAGATGCCCTCCTGGAGGCAGCCGTCACCGGCGACGACCCAGATGGTGTGGTCGAACGGGGAGGTACCCGCGGGGGCCTCCGGGTCGAACAGACCGCGCTCGTAGCGGGCGGCCATCGCCATGCCGACGGCGTTGGCGACACCCTGGCCCAGCGGGCCGGTGGTGGTCTCGACGCCGGTGGTGTGGCCGTACTCCGGGTGGCCCGGGGTCTTCGAGCCCCAGGTGCGGAACGCCTTCAGGTCGTCCAGCTCCAGGCCGTACCCGGCCAGGAAGAGCTGGATGTAGAGGGTCAGGCTGGAGTGGCCGGCGGAGAGGACGAACCGGTCGCGGCCGGTCCAGTCCGCATCGGCCGGGTCGTGCCGCATCAGCTTCTGGAAGAGAAGGTAGGCGGCCGGAGCCAGGCTCATGGCCGTACCAGGATGGCCGTTTCCGACCTTCTGCACGGAATCCATGGCCAGGACGCGGACGGTATCGACGGCCCGCTTGTCCAGATCGGTCCACTCGATGTCTGTGGTGGTCGGCTTGGTGCTCACCCTGAGTCAGGGCTCCTCTCCACATGTCGAATGCCGCGGACGGTATGTCCGCCAGGCGGTGTCGAGCCTACCCCCGCCGGTGCGTGCGTCTTTTCGACGCGGAGTCGGCCGCGCCGCCGGGCGGAGTACGCGTCACCGCAGGCGACCGGCGCCATGTCTCCGGCGATCCGGACGCGGGGGACGCGACCCCTGTTCCCCAGACTGACGGGAGGCGTTCGCCTTCGCCTCCCGTAAAAGGGGACGGGGCCGCGGGCCGGGGTGTCCGGCGGCGCCACCGGGGAAGCCAACACGAGCGGACCCCGGCGAAGATCGCGGTATGGCCAACGTCTAAAGTGGCGTGGTACGCGCAAGCCTCGCGGCCGCCAGGGCCGGATGCGCTTGCTGGCCTTATCTCCGCGGTGAAAGCCGCTGATGTTACTTCCAGGGGTGTGCGTGACGGCCGTCCAATCCCGTCCTGCGGGGACGCTCTCTCAGAGCCCCGGGAGTCCGAACCCCGGCCACCGGCCGTTCGGTGCCCGCGTCAAGGCGTTCATCGCGCTCACCAAGCCGCGCGTCATCGAGCTGCTGCTGATGACGACGGTGCCGGTGATGTTCCTGGCCGCCGGCGGCGTCCCGGACCTGTGGCTGGTGCTGGCCACCTGTATCGGCGGCTACCTCTCGGCGGGCGGTGCCGCGGCGTACAACATGTACATCGACCGCGACATCGACGCGCTGATGGACCGCACCGCCCAGCGTCCGCTGGTGACGGGCATGGTCTCGCCCCGGGAGTGCCTGGTCTTCGCGACCGCGCTCGCCGTCGGCTCCACCGCGTGGTTCTGGTACCTCGTCAACCCGCTGTCGGCGATGCTCTCGCTGGGCGCGATCCTCTTCTACGTCGTCGTCTACACGATGATCCTGAAGCGGCGCACCAGCCAGAACATCGTCTGGGGCGGCATCGCGGGCTGTATGCCGGTGTTCATCGGCTGGTCATCGGTGACCAACTCGGTCTCCTGGGCCGCGGCCGTCCTCTTCCTGGTGATCTTCTTCTGGACGCCGCCGCACTACTGGCCGCTGTCGATGAAGGTCAAGGAGGACTACGAGCGCGCCGGTGTGCCGATGCTCCCGGCGGTCGTCGGCAACAAGGTCGTCGCCCGGCAGATCGTCACCTACAGCTGGGTCATGGTCGCGGTGTCGCTGCTGCTCCAGCCGCTGGGGTACACCGGCTGGTTCTACACGGCGGTCGCGCTGGCCTGCGGCGCCTTCTGGCTCCGGGAGGCGCACGCCCTCCAGGCCCGGGCCAAGGCCGGGATCACCGGGCCGAAGCTCAAGGAGATGCGGCTCTTCCACTGGTCGATCACGTACGTCTCGCTGCTCTTCGTCGCCGTCGCGGTGGACCCCTTCCTCCGCTGACTCCGCTCTTTCGTACCTCCTCGCTCCACGGCCCGCCCGGCACGCTCCGGGCGGGCCGTCGCGCTGCCCGGGGCCGAGGGGCGGGCGCCCCTCCCCAAGAGCCCTACCGGTGGGTAGCATCGGGGTATGGCAGACACCAAGCAGGCGGACGAGCAGCCGGCGGCCGAAGAGCGGACCGACGCGCGGGCGGAGAAACGGACCGGGCGGCACGCGGCGCGGCTCGCCAAGGAGATGCGGGCCTTCGCGGCCGCGCACGGCGGCAGCGCCGAGGGGCAGCTGGCGCACATCGGCCGCGGCCGGATCCGCGTCGCCCTCGTGGGCGCCGACGGCGAGTGGGGCAACCTCGTCGCCGACTCCCGGGAGGAGGCGCAGACGGGCGCCGAGCAGGCCGGGATCGCTCTCCAGGACGACTTCGACGGCGACCTCGCCGCCAAGGTCCGCACCGGCCGCTACGAGTGGACCCGGATGGCCGGTATCCAGGTCGGCGGCCCGGCCAACGGCTGAGCCCGCCGCCGCAGGAACGACGGAGCCCGCCGGGCGCGTGCAGGTCACGCGCCCGGCGGGCTCTTCCCGTACGGGTGCCCCGAGGGGCGCCGGTCAGCCGGCGGCGGCCGGTTCGGCGGGCCGGACCGCCTCGGCGGGGCCGCTCTGCTGCTCCGGCAGCTCCACCAGCGGCCCCCGGTCGCGCATCGCCAGCACCACCCGCAGCGCGGCGATCCACACCAGCGTCGAACCGAGCATGTGCAGCCCGACGACCAGCTCCGGCAGCCCGAAGAAGTACTGGACGTAGCCGATGACGCCCTGGAGGAGCACGCAGACGACGAGGTCGCGGACGGCCCGGCGGGGCGCGGCGGGCGCCTTGACCGCGCGCAGCGTGAACCACAGGGCGACCGTCAGGCCGACGACGATGTAGACGAAGTCGACGTGCAGCTGGGTCACCTCCTGCCAGTTCAGCGGGATGCGGTTGACCTTCCGGGCGTCGCCCGCGTGCGGGCCGGTGCCGGTGACGAGGGTGCCGACCAGCGTCAGAACGGCGGTCGCGCCCAGCAGCACCCACGCCAGCTGACGTACCGGCCGGGCGACCACGTCCCGGGGCGCGTCGTCGCCCTCGCGAGAGCGCCACCAGGTCACCACGGCCACCGTGAGCAGCCCGGTGGAGAGCAGGAAGTGCGCGGCGACGATGTACGGGTTGAGGCCGGTCAGGACGGTGACGCCACCGACGACGGCGTTCCCCATGACGATCCAGAACTGCGCCCAGCCGAGCCGGGTCAGCGACCGGCGGCGCGGGGAGCGGGCCCGGGCCGCGATGATGAACAGGCCGATCACCGCGCACAGCACATACGTCAGCAGGCGGTTGCCGAACTCGATCAGGCCGTTGATGCCCATCGCCGCCGTCGGCGTCAGGCTGTCCGGCGTGCAGCGCGGCCAGGTGGAGCAGCCGAGGCCGGACTGCGACAGTCGCACCGCGCCGCCCGTGACGACGATGATGACGGCCATCACGACGGTGGCCAGCGCGGCCCGCCGCACGAAGCGCGCGGACGGCTGGCAGCTGCGGGCGATCAGCTCTAGGGGGTTCAGCGTTTTCGGCACGGGGGACATCGTAGGCGCCGCCTTGTGCAAAGTTTCACGAGGGGTGCGCGGCGCCCAGGACGGTGCGTAGTGGTCCGGAGCGGCCCGCGCTCCGGAACGGGCCGGTGCCCCGGCGGGCGCGGGGCGCGGCCCCTGGCGCCGCGGGGCCGCCCGCTACTCCCAGCGGAAGAACCGCGCGGCCGCGCCGAGCCCGAGCACCGCCCAGCCGGCGAGGATGCCGAGGTCGCCCCAGGGGAACGCGGCGCCGTGCTGGAGGACGGCGCGCAGCCCGTCGGAGAGCGCGGAGATCGGCAGCAGCCCGAGGACCGTCTGCGCCGCGTCCGGGAACTTCGTCAGCGGCACGATGACGCCGCCGCCCACCAGGAGCAGCAGGAAGACGAGGTTGGCGGCGGCCAGCGTCGCCTCGGCCCGCAGCGTGCCGGCCATCAGCAGCCCGAGCCCGGAGAACGCCGCCGTCCCCAGGACGAGCAGCGCGGCGACCGCGAGCGGGTTGCCCTGCGGCGACCAGCCCAGCGCCAGCGCCACCACGGTCAGCAGCGCGACCTGGAGCACCTCGGTGACCAGCACCGCGCAGGTCTTCGCGGTCATCAGGCCCCACCGCGGCAGCGGCGAGGCGGCGAGCCGCTTGAGGACGCCGTAGCGCCGCTCGAAGCCGGTGGCGATGGCCTGCCCGGTGAAGGCCGTCGACATCACGGCGAGCGCCAGGACGCCGGGCGCCAGGAAGTCGACGGCGCGGCCCGCGCCGGTGTCGATGATGTCGACGGCGGAGAACAGCACCAGCAACAGCGTCGGGATGACGACCGTCAGCAGCAGCTGCTCGCCGTTGCGCAGCAGCATCCGGGTCTCCAGCGCCGCCTGCGCCCGGATCATCCGCCCGAGCGGCGCGGCACCGGGCCGCGGGGTGAAGGTCCCTGTCGCGGTCATCCCCGCAGCTCCTTGCCGGTCAGGTTCAGACGGTGTTCTCCCGGGGGGCGACCCCCGGACCCCCGGCCGGACGGCGTGTGGCACCAGGTCATCCCCGCAGCTCCTTGCCGGTCAGGTCCAGGAAGACGTCTTCAAGGGTGTGGCGTTCGACGGCGATGGCGTCGGGCAGGACGCCGTTCTGGGCGCACCAGGAGGCGACGGTGGCCAGCATCTGGGGGTCGACGGTGCCGGTGACGCGGTAGCTGCCGGGGGCCGGTTCGGCGGTGGTGCTGTCCTCGGGGAGCGCCTTGCGCAGCGACGCCAGGTCGAGTCCGGGGCGCCCGGTGAAGCGCAGGGTGTTCTCCGCGCCGCCCCGGCACAGCTCCTCGGGGGTGCCCTGGGCGATGACCCGGCCGCCGTCGATGATCGCGACATCGTCGGCCAGCTGCTCGGCCTCGTCCATGAAGTGCGTGGTCAGCACCACGGAGACGCCGTCGGCCCGCAGCTCGCGGACGAGGTCCCAGGTGGCGTGGCGGGCCTGCGGGTCGAGGCCGGCGGTCGGCTCGTCCAGGAAGACCAGCTCGGGGCGGCCGACGACGGCCATCGCCAGCGCGAGCCGCTGCTGCTGGCCGCCGGAGAGCCGCCGGTAGGTGGTGCGCCCGCAGCTGCCCAGGCCCAGCCGTTCGATCAGCAGGGCGACGTCGACGGGGTCGGCGTGCAGGGAGGCGGTGTGCCGCAGCATCTCCTCGGCGCGGGCGCCGCTGTAGACGCCGCCGGACTGGAGCATCACACCGATCCGGGGCCGCAGCCGCGCGGCGTCGGCGACCGGGTCCAGGCCCAGCACACGGACCGTTCCGGCGTCCGGGCGGCGGTAGCCCTCGCAGATCTCGACGGTGGTGGTCTTGCCGGCGCCGTTGGGGCCGAGGAGGGCGGTGACGCTGCCGCGCGCGACGGTCAGGTCGAGGCCGTCCACCGCGGTCTTGGGCGACCGGGAGCCGTACCGCTTGACCAGGCCGGCGACCTCTACGGCGGGCGCGCTGCCGGGGGTCCGGGGGCTCCCCGGGGAGGTGCTGGGCATGACCGGCAGTCTACGGAGCGCCCGGCGGAGAGCCGCCGCCGGGCCGGTTCTGCGGAGCGGGGCCGAGGCGGGGGTGGCCTCCCCCGGGCGCTCCGGTCCGGTGAAGATTTTTTCCGCGGATTTCCGGGCGTCCGCGCGGTGATCGCGGTCCGCGCCCGTTCCGCTCAACAGAGGGCTTCCGGGCCTCCGGACCCCCCTCGTTTAGGTAACCCTAAGTGATCGAGGACACCGTTGCGTGGCCCTGTCGAGGGTTGTCGCGGCTCGCGGAATTACGCAACAATGGCGTTGTGAAAAACGCGAGCGAGGAGCGGAAGGGATCCCCGGCCGGTACGGCCGCCGGGGCGCGCCCGGTCGTCTCCGGGCAGCCCGCCCGGGGCGCCGCCCCGCAGGACGAGCAGCAGGGCACGCGTAACCGCGTCGCCCGCTCCATCCTCGATCACGGTCCGTCCACCGCCGCCGAGCTGGCGCTGCGCCTGGAGCTGACCCAGGCGGCCGTCCGCCGGCACCTGGACGCGCTGGCCGCCGACGGCGTCGTCGAGCCTCGCGAGAAGCGGGTCTACGGCACCCGCGGCCGCGGCCGCCCGGCCAAGGCGTTCGCCCTCACCGACTGCGGCCGGGACGCCTTCGACCAGTCCTACGACGAGCTGGCGACCGACGCCCTCCGCTGGATCGCACGGTGCGCCGGTGGCGGCGAGGAGGGCGAGGCGGCGGTCGCCGCGTTCGCCCGCGCCCGCCTGGCCGCACAGGCCGAGGGGTACCGCCGGGCCGTCGAGGCCGCCGGGCCCGAGGGGCGCACCCAGGCCCTGGCCGAGGCATTGACCGCGGACGGGTACGCTGCTACGGCGCGCAGCGCGCCCAATTCCCAGCTCGGTGAACAGCTCTGCCAGCACCACTGCCCGGTCGCCCATGTCGCCGAGCAGTTCCCGCAGCTGTGCGAGGCGGAGACCGAGGTCTTCTCCCGTCTGCTGGGGACCCATGTACAGCGGCTCGCCACCATCGCCCACGGCGACGGGGTGTGCACGACCTTCATCCCGAAGGCGGGCGCGCACGGCACCACCGCGCCCGACACCACGAAGACCACCACAGCATCTGCAAGCACGGCCGGGAGGAACCCCGCATGACGCTCCCCACGGAGACTGCCCACCCCGAGCTCGACGGACTGGGCAAGTACGAATACGGCTGGGCCGACTCCGACGTGGCCGGAGCCTCCGCCAAGCGCGGTCTGTCCGAGGCCGTCGTCCGCGACATCTCGGCCAAGAAGAACGAGCCGGAGTGGATGCTCAAGCTCCGTCTCAAGGGCCTGAAGCTGTTCGGCAAGAAGCCCATGCCCAACTGGGGCTCCGACCTCTCGGGCATCGACTTCGACAACATCAAGTACTTCGTCCGCTCCACCGAGGAGCAGGCCGCCTCCTGGGAGGACCTGCCCGAGGACATCAAGAACACCTACGACAAGCTGGGCATCCCCGAGGCGGAGAAGCAGCGTCTGGTCGCCGGTGTCGCCGCGCAGTACGAGTCCGAGGTCGTCTACCACCAGATCCGTGAGGACCTGGAGGAGCAGGGCGTCATCTTCCTGGACACCGACACCGCGCTCAAGGAGCACCCGGAGCTCTTCCAGGAGTACTTCGGCACGGTCATCCCGGTCGGCGACAACAAGTTCGCGTCGCTGAACACCGCGGTCTGGTCCGGCGGGTCCTTCATCTACGTCCCCAAGGGTGTCCACGTCGACATCCCGCTGCAGGCCTACTTCCGGATCAACACCGAGAACATGGGCCAGTTCGAGCGGACGCTGATCATCGTCGACGAGGGTGCCTACGTGCACTACGTCGAGGGCTGCACCGCCCCGATCTACAAGTCCGACTCCCTGCACTCCGCGGTCGTCGAGATCATCGTGAAGAAGGGCGGCCGCTGCCGCTACACGACGATCCAGAACTGGTCGAACAACGTCTACAACCTCGTCACCAAGCGCGCCGTCGCCTACGAGGGCGCGACGATGGAGTGGATCGACGGCAACCTCGGCTCCAAGGTGACCATGAAGTACCCCGCGGTCTACCTCATGGGCGAGCACGCCAAGGGCGAGACGCTCTCCATCGCCTTCGCGGGCGAGGGCCAGCACCAGGACGCCGGTTCCAAGATGGTCCACATGGCGCCGAACACCTCCTCCAACATCGTCTCCAAGTCGGTGGCGCGGGGCGGCGGCCGCACCTCGTACCGCGGTCTGGTCGAGATCGGTGAGGGCGCGGCGGGCTCCAAGTCCAACGTGCTGTGCGACGCCCTGCTCGTCGACACCATCTCCCGCTCGGACACCTACCCCTACGTCGACGTCCGCGAGGACGACGTGTCGATGGGCCACGAGGCGACCGTCTCCAAGGTGAGCGAGGACCAGCTCTTCTACCTGATGGCCCGTGGCCTGACGGAGTTCGAGGCCATGGCGATGATCGTGCGCGGCTTCGTCGAGCCGATCGCCAAGGAGCTCCCGATGGAGTACGCGCTGGAGCTCAACCGGCTGATCGAGCTGCAGATGGAAGGCGCGGTCGGCTGACGGCCACGGAACACCCCTGACCGACGCGGCGGCCTTCCCCCGGGAAGGCCGAGTATCGCAACGAGAAAGCGAGCACGACGACAGCCATGGCTGAGGCTCAGAACATCCCGGCGGGTTCCACGACCACCGGTTCCATCGCGGTGGCCGCGGAGTCCACCGTCGCCACCCGCATGAGTGCGCCGCCCTCCTACGACGTGGCGGACTTCCCGGTGCCGCACGGCCGGGAGGAGGAGTGGCGGTTCACCCCCCTCGCCCGCCTGAAGGGCCTGCACGACGGCACCGCGGTCACCGAAGGCGGCGTCCTCGTCACCGTCGAGACCCCGGCGGGTGTCACCCAGGAGACCGTGGACCGCGACGACCCGCGGGTTGGCAAGGCGGGCACCCCCGTGGACCGTGTCGCCGCGCAGGCGTACACCTCCTTCGAGAAGGCGCACGTCGTCACCGTCCCCAAGGACACCCAGCTCACCGAGCCGATCCGGATCGGTGTGCAGGGCCAGGGCGGCACCGCCTTCGGCCACCAGGTCATCGAGCTGGGCGCGTTCGCCGAGGCGGTCGTCGTCATCGACCACACCGGCGACGCCACCCTCGCGGCCAACGTCGACTACCTCCTCGGTGACGGCGCCAAGCTGACCGTCGTCTCCGTCCAGGACTGGGACGACACGGCCGTCCACGTCGGCCAGCACAACGCGCTGATCGGCCGCGACGCGAGCTTCAAGTCCGTCGTCGTGACCTTCGGCGGCGACCTCGTCCGGCTGCACCCGCGGGTCAATTACGCGGCGCCCGGCGGCGAGGCCGAGCTGTACGGCCTGTACTTCACCGAGGCCGGCCAGCACCAGGAGCACCGCCTCATGGTCGACCACTCGGTGCCCAACTGCCGCTCGCACGTCACGTACAAGGGCGCCCTGCAGGGCGACGACGCGCACGCGGTGTGGATCGGCGACGTCCTCATCCAGGCGGCCGCCACCGGCACGGACACCTACGAGCTCAACCGCAACCTCGTCCTCACCGACGGCGCGCGGGTCGACTCGGTCCCCAACCTGGAGATCGAGACCGGCGAGATCGTCGGCGCCGGTCACGCCTCGGCGACCGGCCGCTTCGACGACGAGCAGCTCTTCTACCTGATGGCCCGTGGCATCCCGGCCGAGGAGGCCCGCCGCCTGGTCGTGCGCGGCTTCTTCGCCGAGCTGATCCAGCAGATCGGGCTGCCGGACGTCGAAGAGCGTCTGATGGCCAAGATCGAGGCCGAGCTGGAAGCGGCCGCGGCATGAGTTACGTACGTGTGGCGACGCTGGGCGAGCTGGCGGAGGACACCCCGAAGCGGGTGGAAATCGACGGCACGCCGGTCTCCCTCGTCCGCACCGAGGGCGAGGTGTTCGCGATCAACGACATCTGCTCGCACGCGAACGTCTCCCTGTCGGAGGGCGAGGTCGAGGACTGCTCGATCGAGTGCTGGCTGCACGGATCGAGCTTCGACCTGCGCACCGGCAAGCCGTCCGGCCTCCCCGCGACGCGTCCCGTCCCCGTTTACCCCGTCAAGATCGAAGGAGAGGGCCCGGAAGCTTCCGTGCTCGTCTCCGTCACCCAGGAGTCCTGAGTTCCCCATGGCAACGCTTGAGATCCACGACCTGCACGTCTCCGTCGAAGCCGAGAACGGCCCGCGCGAGATCCTGAAGGGCGTCGACCTGACCGTGAAGCAGGGCGAGACGCACGCCATCATGGGCCCCAACGGCTCCGGCAAGTCGACCCTCGCGTACTCCCTCGCCGGTCACCCCAAGTACACGATCACCGGCGGCACCGTCACCCTCGACGGCGAGGACGTCCTGGAGATGTCCGTCGACGAGCGCGCCCGCGCCGGCGTCTTCCTCGCCATGCAGTACCCGGTCGAGGTCCCCGGCGTCTCCGTCTCCAACTTCCTGCGCACCTCCGCCACCGCCGTCCGCGGCGAGGCCCCCAAGCTGCGGCTGTGGGTCAAGGAGGTCAAGGAGGCCATGGAGCGTCTCCAGATGGACCCCGCGTTCGCCGAGCGCAACGTCAACGAGGGCTTCTCCGGCGGTGAGAAGAAGCGCCACGAGATCCTCCAGCTGGAGCTGCTCAAGCCGAAGATCGCGATCCTCGACGAGACCGACTCCGGCCTCGACGTCGACGCGCTGCGCACCGTCTCCGAGGGCGTCAACCGCGTCCGCGAGACCGGCGAGGTCGGCACCCTGCTGATCACCCACTACACGCGCATCCTGCGCTACATCAAGCCCGACCACGTCCACGTCTTCGCGGCCGGCCGCATCGTCGAATCCGGCGGCGCCGAGCTGGCCGACAAGCTGGAGGCCGAGGGCTACGAGGAGTACACGAAGGGCGGCGCGACCCTGTGACACAGATTCCGGGCCTCCTCGACACCGAGGCGATCCGCAAGGACTTCCCCCTCCTGGACCGCCAGGTCCACGAGGGCAAGAAGATCGTGTATCTGGACAACGCGGCGACCTCGCAGAAGCCGCGCCAGGTGCTCGATGCGCTGAACGCCTACTACGAGCGCCACAACGCCAATGTTCACCGCGGTGTCCACGTCCTCGCCGAGGAGGCCACGGAGCTGTACGAAGGCGCCCGCGACAAGGTCGCCGCCTTCATCAACGCGCCGAGCCGCGACGAGGTGATCTTCACCAAGAACGCCTCCGAGTCGCTCAACCTCGTGGCCAACATGCTCGGTTGGGCCGATGAGCCGTACCGCGTGGACCACGAGACCGAGATCGTCATCACGGAGATGGAGCACCACTCCAACATCGTCCCGTGGCAGCTGCTGTCGCAGCGCACCGGCGCGAAGCTGAAGTGGTTCGGTCTCACCGACGACGGCCGGCTCGACCTCTCCCGCGTCGACGAGGTCATCACCGACCGCACCAAGGTCGTCTCCTTCACCCTGGTCTCCAACCTCATGGGCACCATCAACCGGGCGGAAGCGATCATCCGGCGGGCCCAGGAGGTCGGCGCGCTGGTCGTCATCGACGCCTCGCAGGCCGCCCCCCACATGGTGCTCGACGTCCAGGCCCTCCAGGCCGACTTCGTGGCCTTCACCGGCCACAAGATGTGCGGCCCGACCGGCATCGGCGTCCTCTGGGGCCGCCAGGAGTTGCTGGAGGACCTCCCGCCGTTCCTCGGCGGCGGCGAGATGATCGAGACCGTCTCGATGCACTCGTCGACGTACGCGCCCGCGCCGCACAAGTTCGAGGCGGGTACGCCCCCGATCGCGCAGGCCGTCGGCCTCGGCGCGGCCGTGGACTACCTCTCCGCGATCGGCATGGACAAGATCGCCGCGCATGAGCACGCGATCACCGAGTACGCCGTCAAGCGGCTGCTGGAGGTCCCGGACCTGCGGTTCATCGGCCCGTCCACGACCGAGGACCGCGGCGCGACGATCTCCTTCACGCTCGGCGACATCCACCCGCACGACGTCGGCCAGGTGCTCGACGAGCAGGGCATCGCGGTCCGGGTCGGCCACCACTGCGCGCGGCCGGTCTGCCTGCGGTACGGAATTCCTGCGACCACCCGTGCGTCGTTCTATCTGTACTCCACCCCGGCCGAGGTCGACGCCCTGGTCGAGGGCCTGGAGTACGTCCGCAATTTCTTCGGTTAGACAGACAGAGCGGTAGACCACGCACAGCGGATGAGGACGAGGACTGACTGAGCCGTGAAGCTGGATTCGATGTACCAGGACGTCATCCTGGACCACTACAAGCACCCGCACGGGCGCGGTCTTCGGGACGGCGATGCCGAGGTGCACCACACCAACCCCACCTGCGGGGACGAGATCACCCTGCGGGTGCGGCTGGACGGCACGACCGTCGCGGACGTGTCCTACGACGGCCAGGGCTGCTCCATCAGCCAGGCCAGCGCGTCGGTGCTCAACGACCTGCTGGTCGGCAAGGAGCTCGGACAGGCGCAGCAGATCCAGGAGACCTTCCTGGAGCTGATGCAGTCCAAGGGCAAGCTGGAGCCCGACGACGCGATGGAGGAGGTGCTGGAGGACGCCGTGGCGTTCGCCGGCGTCTCGAAGTACCCGGCACGGGTGAAGTGCGCCCTGCTCAGCTGGATGGCGTGGAAGGACGCCACGGCCAAGGCCCTTTCCGAGGAGGCGAAGACCGCATGACCGACACGCCCGAGAACACCCTGACCAAGCCGGCCTCTGAGGAAGAGGTCCGCGAGGCCCTGTACGACGTCGTCGACCCCGAGCTGGGGATCGATGTCGTCAACCTCGGCCTGATCTACGGCATCCACATCGACGACGCCAACATCGCCACCATCGACATGACGCTGACGTCCGCGGCCTGCCCGCTGACCGACGTCATCGAGGACCAGGCGAAGTCCGCCACGGACGGAATCGTCAACGAGCTGAAGATCAACTGGGTCTGGATGCCCCCGTGGGGTCCCGACAAGATCACCGACGACGGCCGCGAGCAGCTGCGCGCCCTGGGCTTCAACGTCTGACCGACGCCCCGTCACCCCGTACGGCCGTGCCCTCCGACACCTCGGAGGGCACGGCCGTCGGCGTGTGCGGCGCCGGGATGTGTACATCTGTACGCATCGCCGGTTAGGCTCCCGCCATGGGCTATCTGACGCTGGCCGGGGCGATCCTCTCGGAGATCCTGGCGACCACCGCGATGAAGTACAGCGACGGCTTCAGCAGGCTGTGGCCCTCGCTCGCCACGCTGGCCGGCTATCTCGTGGCCTTCACCCTGCTCGCCCGGACCCTCCGGACGATGAGCGTCGGCACCGCGTACGCGATCTGGGCCGGCGCCGGTACGGCGGTGATCGCGGCGATCGGCATGGTCTTCCTCGGCGAGAGCGCCGGCCCGCTGAAGATCCTCGGGGTGCTGCTGGTGATCGCGGGCGTCGTGGTGCTCCACATGGGCGGTGCGCACTGATGGCCCGGCGGCACGACCCCGAGCGGCGGCAGCGGATCATCGACGCGGCGATCGGCGTGGTCGCGGCCCGCGGCATCGCCGGGCTCAGCCACCGCGCGGTCGCCGCGGCCGCCGATGTGCCGCTCGGCTCGACGACATACCACTTCGCCACCCTCGACGATCTCCTCGTCGCCGCGTTGGAGCAGGTCAACGCCGGGTGGCTGGCGGACTTCGGCCGCTGGGTGGACGGGCTGGACGGTGACGCGCCGGCCGCCGACGACGTGCTGCGGCTGGTCGCCGACACGCTCGCCGGGGACCGTGCCCGGGTGACGCTGGAGTACGAGCTGTATCTGGCGGCGCTGCGCCACCCCCGGCTGCGGCCGCTGGCCGCCGACTGCCTCGACGAGATGGCCCGGGTGCTCGCCCGCCGCACCGGCGATCTGCCCACCGCCCGCGCGCTGGTGGCCTTCGCCGACGGGCTGATGCTCCAGCACCTGCTGACCGGCCGCCCGTTCGAACCGGAGGCGCTGCGGGCCGGGTTGACGGCGGCGCTGGTCTGAGCGGCGGGCGTCCGGCCGTCCGCGGCCGGCGGCCGGGCGGCGGCGCCGGGCGCGGGTCCGGACCGGGCGGGCGCGGGACCTGCGGTGGGCCGCTTTCCGGGCAGCGGACCGGGCGGGTCCCGGTCGCCGGGCCCGGGCGGTGAGACCGGTTCGCCTCGGCGGGGGCCCTCCGGTTAGGTTTTCGGCATGACCGATGCTGCTACCTCCCGTACGACCGGCGCCGTCGCCGCCGGGCTCGCCACCGTCACGCCCGACGGCACCGTCCTCGACACCTGGTTCCCCGCGCCCACCCTGGACGCCGCGCCCGGCCCGGCCGGTACCGAGCGGCTGACCGCCGAGCAGGCGGCCGAACTGCTGGGCGAGGCCGCGCCGCAGGCCGTCGGGCCGGACCCGGTCCGCGGTGTCGAGGTCGTGGCCGTCCGCACGGTCATCGCCTCGCTCGACGACAAGCCGCTCGACGCACACGACGTCTACCTGCGCCTGCACCTGCTCAGCCACCGGCTCGTCGCACCGCACGGCCTGAGCCTGGAGGGCCAGTTCGGGCTGCTGGCGAACGTCGCCTGGACCTCGCTCGGCCCGGTCGCCGTCGACCAGGTGGAGACGGTCCGCCTCAACGCCCGCGCCGCGGGCAAGCACCTCCAGGTCACCAGCGTCGACAAGTTCCCGCGGATGACCGACTACGTCGCGCCCGCCGGGGTGCGGATCGCCGACGCCGACCGGGTGCGCCTGGGCGCCCACCTCGCGGCCGGCACCACCGTCATGCACGAGGGCTTCGTCAACTTCAACGCCGGTACGCTCGGCACCTCCATGGTCGAGGGCCGCATCAGCGCGGGCGTCGTCATCGGTGACGGCTCCGACATCGGCGGCGGCGCCTCCACGATGGGCACCCTCTCCGGCGGCGGCAAGCAGATCATCGCCATCGGCGAGCGCTGCCTGCTCGGCGCCGAGTCCGGCATCGGCATCGCCCTCGGCGACGAGTGCGTCGTCGAGGCCGGCCTCTACGTCACCGCCGGGACCCGCGTCACGCTCCCCGACGGTCAGGTCGTCAAGGCCCTGGAGCTGTCCGGCGCCGACAACATCCTCTTCCGCCGCAACTCCACCACCGGAGCCGTCGAGGCCCGCCCGAACAAGGCGACGTGGGGCGGCCTCAACGAGGTGCTGCACAGCCACAACTGAGCCGCCGCCGCGTGCCGCGAACGCCCCCGTACCGCCGTGTACGGGGGCGTTCGCGTGTCCGCCGCGCGGTTGTCCACAGCCCTACCGGCCGGGCGCGGGCCGAACGTAGGGTTTGCGACATGCGTGATCTTGCAGCGGGGATGCGGTATCTGGCCAGGGGACAGCGGTGGGTCGCCGGGCACGGGCGGTGGTGGGGGTTCGGGATGATCCCGGCGCTCATCGCGCTGGTGCTCTACGGCGCGGCGCTGACCGTGCTCGCCCTCTTCGCGGGGGATCTCGCCGCGTGGGCCACGCCGTTCGCGGACGGCTGGGGCGCGCCGTGGCAGGGGCTGCTGCGCGGTCTGTTCGTGGCGCTGCTCGTCGCCGGGGGACTGATGCTCTCCGTGCTGACGTTCACGGCCGTGACGCTGCTGATCGGCGACCCGTTCTACGAGTCCCTGTCGGAGCGGGTCGAGGAGTCCGAGGGGCACTGCCCGAGCGCGCCGGACCGGTCGCTGTGGCGGGAGATCTGGATCGCGCTCCGCGACAGCGTCCATGTGCTGCTGCGCGCGGCGCCGTTCGGCATCGCGGTGTTCGTGCTGGGCTTCCTGCCGTTCGTCGGGCAGACCGTCGTCCCGGCCGTCGGCTTCTGCGTCTCCGGCTTCTTCCTCGCCGTGGAGCTGACGTCGGTGGCGATGCAGCGCCGCGACATACCCGTGCGGGAGCGGCTGCGGCTGCTCGGCGGCCGCAAGGCGCTCGCCGTCGGCTTCGGCACCCCCGTCGTCCTGCTGTTCCTCATACCCTTCGCCGCGGTGTTCCTGATGCCGGGCGCGGTGGCCGGGGCGACGCTGCTGGTACGCGATCTGGTGCCGGGGGAGCGGGAGCCGGAGGCGGGTGACGGACCGGGCGCGGAGGTGCCGGTGGGCGCCGGGCCGGCGGGCGCGGGCGCGCCGCCGGCGGCCGGGGCACCCGCCGCGGGAGGTGGCTTCGGGCCGCCGCCCGCGCCGTTCACCCCCGGCCCGGGGGCCTGACGGGGCCCGGGGCGCGGGCGGCGGCGGACGCCTCGCGGCGGCCCGCCGGCCGGTCACCGGCGCCCCGGGTGGGGTGGCTCAGGGGCGGATCCGCAGCACCTGCGGATCGTGGTCGCTGGCCTGGTCGGCGTACTCCGCGTTGAGGTGCACCACGTCGTAGTCGGTGCCGCGCAGCTGCGGGCTGGTGAGCATGTGATCGAGGACCTGGGAGTTGCCGGAGTAGACATAGCCGTAGCGCTCGGCGCGGGGCAGGCCGTTGACCTGGTCGGTGAGGACGCCGCCCGCGGTGAGGGTCTTCAGGGCGGGGGAGAACTGGTAGTCGTTGAGGTCACCGGCGACCACCACCTCGGCCTTGGCGTCCTTTGCCAGCAGGTCCTTGACGAAGCGGTTCACCAGACCGGCCTGGGCGGTGCGCTGCTTCTCGGAGCTGCGGGCGGGCTGCTGGAAACGGCTGTCGAGGCCCTGGTCGCCGCCCTTGGAGTTGAAGTGGTTGGCGACGACGAAGAACCGGCGCTCCGGGCGGCCCTTGACGGCGAACTGGCCCACCAGCGGCTTGCGGCTGTCCTGCCACGCCGGGTCGGTCGGCGCGATCCGCCCGGGCGAGGCGGAGAGCGTCGCCCTGCCGTGGTCGGCGCGGGGTTCGACGGGGGTGGTGGCGTTGCCGCCCGGGATATCGGTGAAGCTCACCGTCGCGGGGTTGTAGAGGAACGCGACGCGGATGTTGCCGCCGGGCTGGCCGCCGTCCTTGTCGTTCTCCGGGTCGATCTGCCGCCACGCGTAGGCGGGGCCGCCGGCCGCTTTGACGGCGTCGGTCAGCTTCTTCAGGGTGCCGTCCGCGGCGACGGTGCCGTCGTCGGTGGGCCCGCTGTTGTCCTGGACCTCCTCCAGGGCCACCACGTCCGGCGCGGCGAGGTTCTTGACCAGGCCCTTGGCCAGCCGGTCGAACTTCGCCTGCCCGGTGGCGGGGGAGAGGTTCTCGACGTTGTACGTCGCGACGGCCACCTCACCGGGCCGGGAGGCGCGGGTCGCCTCGGGCGCCGGGGCCTTGCCGGTGACCTTCCCCAGTGTGGTGGCCTGGAGGGTGTAGCCGCCGAAGTTGTCGTAGTCCAGCGGGCCTTCGGTGGTGCCGCCGAGGGTGGTGCCGACGTCCGCCACCGGGAAGGGGTCCGTGTCGAGCGGCAGCAGCGAACCGATCTTGATGCGGGCCGGGTTGGGGTCGGCGTACGAGCCGTAGAGGACGCCGCCGCGGGCGGTGCGGGAGTGCTTCGGGTCGGCGGTCACCCACAGCTCGTGGTGGGCGTTGGTCGGGCCGACGACGGGTGCGTCGGCGACCGAGACCCGCATGCCCTCCAGGGACTCGTACAGGTCCAGGGCATAGGAGCGGGGGCGCAGCGGCAGCGACTCGATGTTGCCGCCGTCCGCGTCGGGGGCGTAGGCGCCGGGTATCGCGGCGGCGTCCAGGCGGACGGCGGCGGGCAGCGGCCGGCCGGACGCGGTGACCTGCCAGGTGGCGCCGGTCAGCTCGGTGACGGACTGGAGCCCGGCGTCCTTGCCGCCGGGGTAGTACTCCTCGACCGTACCGGCGACGGTGACCGCATCACCGACGGCGACCTGCGGTGTCGTCTTCCCGGTGAAGACGAAGATCGCCTCGCTGGTCGCCGGGTCGTCGTCCGGCTGCGGGTCCTGCACCCAGAAGCCGCGGGCGGAGCCGAAGGTGCGCAGCGCGGTGACGACGCCCGGCACACCGGAGACCTGCTTCCCGGCGAGCGGGGAGACGCGGGTGGTGCCCTGGATGTCGTGGATGCGGGTACCGGCGGCGTGGGCGGTCTGCGGGAGCACCACCAGTCCGGCGGTGAGGGCGGCGGCCACCGCGGCGGCGACGGTGACCGGTCTGCGGAGCGGACGGCGGGACGGCGAGGACGGCATGGTGGTGCCTCCGGAGGGGGGAAGAAGCGGGTGCGGAGTGGGGGGTGGGCGCGTGATCCGCGCCTTCTACGCGCGTCAATCTCTTGTGTGCCCAGGGGAGTTGTCAAGGTGTTCCGGGTGACCGGCAGGGGGCCGCGGGGTGAACCGTCCGGCATGCGGCGAATTCCGTCTACGCTGGGGCGCGCACGAGCCGAAGTCCTCCGAGGAGCTGAGCCCCAGATGTCCGCAGACCGCCCGACCCTGCCGCCGGTGCGGCTGCACTCCGACGCGGAACTGGCCCGGGACGCGCTGAGCGCCCCCTTGATGGCGCGGGCGGCGCAGCTCGCCCGCTGGGCCGAGCGGGGTGTCCCCGTCGGCGTCGGCGGCGAGATCCTGGAGGAGTCGCTGGGCGCCGCCACCGAACACCTGGGCCTCACCGCCGACGAGGACGGCCCCGGGCTCACCGCGGAGGCGTGGCAGCTCGCCGTCGACACCGGCCTCGTCGAGATCGAGGAGACCGAGGAGACCGGCGAGGGGGACGACACGGAGGACGGCGCCGCCGTCGGCCTGGCCACGCCCGGTGAGGAGCTGGCGCAGCTCACCGGCGGCAGCCCGCAGGACGTCCTCGACATCTGGCTCGGCGGCATGGAGACGGTCCTCGCCGACGCGGTCGCCCCGGACCTCGCCGACCTCGCCGATCAGCTCGCCGACGGCGGTGAGCTCGACCTCGACGCCCTCGACTGGAACCCGGAGGAGGAGGCCGAACTCCTCGACGGCATCCTCGGCAACCTCTACCTGCTGACCGCGCTCGGCGACGAGCCCGGCCAGAGCGTGCCGCTGCCCGCGCTCGCCGCCTCCATGATCGTGCCCGACGACATGGACGAGCCGACCGACGACATCCTCGAAGAGGTCTCCGAGGCGATGATGCGCCTGGACGACCAGTTCCGGGTGCTGGAGCCCATCGGTCTGGTGGCGTACCAGCCGGTCGACGAGGCGCTCATCGAGGAGCTGGACGACGCGGGCGACACGGTCCGCGCCGCCGAGCCGCTGACCGACGAGGACGTCACCCGCTACGGCATGGTGCGGCTGACCCCGCTCGGCGTCTACGCGGTCCGCGCCCGGATGCAGGAGGCGGGCGTGTACGCCCCGGCCGTCGGCGATCTGCGGGACGCCGCCGCCGGGACGCTGCTGGAGGAGCTGCCCGACTACCCCGAGGACCTGGCGCGGGAGGAGTCCGAGCAGTGGCTCGCGCCCCGTACGCCGCTGGATGCCGCACGGGAGCTGCTGGTGGCGGCCCGCGGTGACGACGAGCGGGCGCCGCTGCGGCGGCTCGCCGCGCAGCAGACGCTGGCGCTGGTCGACGCGGCGGCGGAGCCCGCGCTCCGGGAGGTGCTGGACGACCGGCAGCTGGGCGGGCTGGCCCGGGTCTGGCTGGCCGAGCGGGGCCTCGCCGACATCCCCGAGCCGTCCCAGGACATGATCTTCTGGCTCACCGTCGACACCATCGCCGCCCAGCTGGGCACCGCGGACGAGGACACCGAGGAGCTGCGCGACCTGGTCGTGGGGCTGACGGGGCAGCACAGCGGCTTCTTCGACGCGGTCTGGCGGGTGGACCACCCGGCGACCGCCGACGTCCTGGAGGCGATGGGCCGGCTGCACCCCGACCGGAAGGCCGCCAAGGAGGCACGTAAGGCCGCCTACAAGGCGCGCTCGCGCGCGGGGAACTGACGCGGACGCCCGGCACAGGGCCCGGCACGGCGGGCGGCGCGGACACGAGGGTGTCGGCGCCGCCCGCCGGCGTGTCGGGGCAGGTGTGGCCCGGCGGCGGGCGCGTCCCGGGACCGTCCCGGACGACGTCATGCCCGGTCGCCCGGCTTCCGCGGCAGGTCGGGCCCGCGCCAGGTCGGGCCCCGGACGGGGCGGGCGGCGGAAGCCGGGGGCGCGGCCGGTTCCCGGGTGAGCGCCGCGGTCCCGGCTGCCGGGGCGCACGCGCCGACGCCCGGATCCCGGCCCGTCGTGCCCCGTTCAACTGCCGTTCGCGGGCGGGCGGGAGCGTGTGCCGGTAGCCGTACGGGACCGAATCCGGCCGTTCAGGAGATGACCATGCCGCTGACCCGGAGAGACCTCGCCGCGGGCGCCGCCACCGGTGCCGGGGGCGCCCCGGCCGGGAGTGCGGGGGTGCCGGTCGCCGGGCCCGAAGCGGGCGCCACGAGTGCCGGGCCCGCCAACGGAGTCGGCGCGCACGGCCCGGGCCACGGTCCGCTCGTCCCCGGCCCGGACGGCATTCTCGCGCTGCCTGCCGGGTTCTCGTACCGCATCGTCCCCCGCACCGGCGTCACCACGCCCGACAGCGGTGCGTCCACGCCCCCGCACCACGACGGCACCGGCGCCTCCGCGGGGCCGCGCGCCGCCACCCCGCCGGTCGACGGCCGCGAGCCGGCCGGCCCCCGGTCCGACCGGCCGCACCCGGTGCCGCCCGCCGAGGGGCCGGCCCACGACGATCATGCCTTCGAGAGCGTCCCGGACGATCTCGCCGCGGGCCGTGCCGCCCGGCCGCTCACGGCGCTGGGCCGCTTCGCCTGCGCGGCCGTCGTCGCCGACCCGCGCCGCGGCCACCTCTACCTCACCGAGAACGCCGGCACCGAGAACGCCGGCACCGAGAACGCCGGCACCGAGAACGCCGGCACCCCCGACGGGCTGCTCTACCGCTGGACCCCGCCGCCCGGCTTCCGGCACGGTCGCGGCCGGCTGCGGGACCTCGCCGACGACGCGGGGGTGCTCGCCGCGGCCCGCTGCTACGACTCCGGCGGCCGGTTCGTCGACGACCTCTCCCGGGCGACCCGGCCCGGCACGGTCCACGGCGTCGACTGGATCGAGGTCCCCGACCGCGCCGCCCGTACGGTCCCGGTGCGCCGGCAGTTCGACGACGGTGAGATCACCCGCGCCCGGAGGCCGGCGGGCATGTGGTGGGCCGACGGCGGCGCGTACCTCGTCTTCTCGTCCCCCTGCGCGCAGAGCCCGGGCCGGCACGCCGGGCAGGTGTGGTTCCTCGATCCGGGCCGCCGGACGCTCACGCTCACGCTGCGGTTCGGCGTCAACCCCGCCCCGGAGCGGGACGGTGCGTACGACGGCCCCGGCACCATCAGCGTCTCGCCGCACACCGGGCCGATCGGCGACGAGGACGGCGAGGGCGTCCGGCACCCCTTCGGTGCCACCGGCGACGGCCGGACCCGCCCGGTCGCCCGCGGCGGCATGGACAGCGGCACCGCCGGGGGGCCGGAGCACGGCGCGTTCACCGGCCCGGTCCTTCCGCCCGACGGGCGCACCCTCGTCGTCAGTCTTCAGGAACCCGGCCTGATGGTTGCCGTCACCGGTCCCTGGCGCCGTCAGGACCGCCCCGGCCACCGGCGGTGACGTCCGGGTGACCCCCGGGCACGGCGGAATCCTGGGCGCCCGCGGGCGTTGAAGGAGAGATGAGCCCGACGACACGGACGACCCGCTTCTCGGTCCTGGACCGCTCCCGCACCCGGCAGGGACACCCCGACGCGGCGGCGCTGCGCGACACGGTGGAGCTGGCGCGCCACGCCGAACGCCTCGGCTACCACCGCTTCTGGGTGTCCGAGCACCACGGCGTGCCGGGCGTCGCCGGTTCCGCGCCGACGGTGTTGGCCGCCGCGGTCGCCGGGGCGACGGACACGATCCGGGTCGGCACGGGCGGGGTGATGCTCCCCAACCACCGGCCGCTGGTGGTGGCCGAGCAGTTCGGGGTGTTGGAGGCGCTGTTCCCCGGGCGGATCGACATGGGGCTCGGCCGCTCGCCCGGGTTCACCGACGGCATCCGCCGCGCCCTGGGCGCGGACAAGGCGGACGGGGCGGGGTTCGCGGCGCAACTGGCCGAGCTGACCGGTTACTTCGACGGCACCCAGCGCGCCCATCCCCAGGTCCACGCCCGGCCCGCCGAGGGGCTCCGCGTCCCCGCGTTCGTCCTGGCGACGGGCGCCGGGGCGCAGGTGGCGGCGGAGGCGGGGCTGGCGCTGGTCATCGGCGAGGTGCGCGGCCGGCGCCGGATGCGGGAGGCGATCGACGGCTACCGCGCGGCGTTCCGGCCCTCGGCGACGTGGCCGCGGCCGTATGTCGTGGTGGCCGCGACGGTCGCGGTGGCCGCCACGACCGCGGCGGCTTACCGGATGCTGCTGCCGGAGGCGTACGCCATGGCCCATGCGCGGACCCACGGGGTCTTCCCGCCGTTGCGGCCGGCGGCCGGACCACCGGCGGAAGCGGCGATGGGCGCGCGCGAACGCGGTTACGCCGAGGAGGAGTTGCACGGCCGGATCCACGGCACGGAGGAGGAGGTCGCCGACGCGCTGGGGACGCTGATCGGGGAGACCGGGGCGGACGAGGTGCTGGTGAGCACCAGTACGTACGAGCGCGGGGCGGTGCTGGAGTCGTACGCCCGGCTGGCCCGGCTGGTGGGGCTGCCGGAGCGGGCGGCGGCGCGCTGACCGGCCCGGCGGCGGGCGGAGCGCCGCCGCCCGCCGCCGGGGTGCCGGCTCAGAGCGCCGCGCCGCCCGGCTTGGTCATCCCGCGGACCGTCCGCGCGTCGACGAACTCACCCAGCGCCGTCATCTCCCACTCGCCGGAGTACTGCCGGATGAGCTTGGCCATCAGGACGCCGGTGCGGGGCTCGGCCGAGGTGAGGTCGAAGCGGACCAGCTCCGCGCCGGTCTGTGCGTCGGTGAGGCGGCAGTACGCCTTGGCGACATCGGTGAACTTCTGGCCGGAGAAGGAGTTCACCGTGAAGACCAGGCCCGTGACCTGCGGCGGGATGCCGCCGAGATGGACGGTGATGGTCTCGTCGTCGCCGGAGCCGTCGCCGGTGAGGTTGTCGCCGGAGTGCTGGATGGCGCCGTCGAGGACGGTCAGCTTGCCGAAGAAGCAGTTGTCGATCTTCTTGCGGTCGGGGCCGTAGGCGATGACCGAGGCGTCCAGGTCGATGGACTTGCCACGGAAAGCGGGCTCCCAGCCCAGGCCCATCCGGACCGAACCGAGCAGCGGGCGGCCGCCCTTGACCAGCGAGACCGTCTCGTTCTTCCGCAGGCTGACCCGGCCCTTGTCCAGATTGACCTTCCCGGCGGCGGGCGGCGCCGGAGGGGCCGGGGGCGTGGCGCCCGGCGGCGGGGCCAGCGGGGCGGGGGCACCGGTCGGCGGCGCCCACTGCCCGGCGGGCGGCGTGGCGGGCGGGGCAGGAGGGGCGGGAGCGGCCTGCGGCGCGGGGGCCGGAGCGGGCGGCGCCGCCGGGGGTGCCGGAGCGGCGGCCGGAGCCGCGGGCGCCGCCGGTTCCTCGACGGTGACGCCGAAGTCGGTGGCGATACCGGCGAGCCCGTTCGCGTATCCCTGGCCGACGGCGCGGACCTTCCAGGCGCCGCCCCTGCGGTAGATCTCGACGACGACCAGCGCGGTCTCCGGGCCGAGCCCGGGCGGGGTGAAGGAGGCGAGAACGGCGCCGGTGTCGGCGTCGCGCACGGTGCCGGTCGGCTCCGTACCGGCGAAGGTGGCGCCGGGGGCGTCCGGGCTCGCGGTGACGACGATCTTCTCGATCTCCGCGGGGATCGCCGCGGTGTCGACGGTGATGGTGTCACCGCCTCCGGCCGCCCCGGCGCCGTGGGTCACCCCGGGGCCGCCGCTGGGCTGGTTGTAGAAGACGAAGTCGTCATCGGAACGCACCTTGCCTGCGGCGGTGAGCAACAGGCCCGAGACGTCCAGCCGCACGGGGGCGGTGACGTCCACCGCCACCCGTGCGGCGCCGAGCGGGAGATTCGAGCCAGGAGTCATTGCGGTCATGCCAGCAGTAACGAACGGCTCGCCTTTGCGGTTCCATTACCCGGGCCCGTCCGGGTGGTCCGGCTCCGCGGGCCCGCCGGACCGGCTCCGGCGGGCGGCCGGGCCGGTCAGCGGCGCTCGGTGGAGTTGCCGAAGAGCAGCCGGTAGAGGATCAGCAGCACGAGGGAGCCGGCGATGGCGGCGACCCAGGTGGAGAGGTCGAAGATGTCCTTCGGTATGGGCCGGTCCAGGACCTTGACGGACAGCCAGCCGCCGACGAACGACCCGACGATGCCGGTGAGCGTGGTGCCCACCAGGCCGCCCGGGTCCCGGCCCGGCAGCAGGATCTTGGCGATGACGCCCGCGATCAGCCCCAGGACGATCCAGCTGACGATACCCATGGTGTGTTTCCTCGTTCCTGCGCGCCGTGGCGCCGGTGTGACGTGCGGTTTCCGTATCTGGCGTGTCGCCCTCAAGGACGCCGTGGAGGGGGTGCGAGTTCCCTCCGCCGGCGGATCGGCGACGGACCGCCCGACCGTACGCGGGCCGGGCTCAGTGCGGCCAGCGGGGCGGGTCGGTGCAGAACGCGCCGCCCAGGTGGGCGTGGGCCGGTTCGTCCGGATCCAGCTCTCCCTGCGCCGCGATCAGCGCCGCCGCGTACGGCTCGGAGTCGTCCTGCGGTGCGTACCCCAGGGCGCGGGCGGTCGACAGGTCCCACCACAGACGGGTGTTGGCGGACGAGGCGTAGGCGACGGTGTGGCCGACGCCCTCGGCGGTGAGGGCGGCGTGCAGCAGCCGGGCGCAGTCCGCCGGGCTCAGCCAGATCGACAGCATCCGCACGCTGGTCGGCTCGGGGAAGCAGGAGCCGATGCGCAGCGAGACCGTCTCGATGCCGTGCCGGTCGTGGTAGAGGGAGGCGAGGTCCTCGCCGAACCCCTTGGACAGGCCGTAGAAGGTGTCGGGGCGGCGCGGGGTGTCGATCCCGATGGCGGCCGAACCGTCGGCCGGGCGCGGGGTGAAGCCGACGGCGTGGTTGGAGGAGGCGAAGACGACGCGGCTCACCCCCTCCTCGCGGGCCGCCTCGTAGAGCTGGTGGACGCCCTCGATGTTGGCCCGCAGGATCTGGTCGAACGAGGACTCCAGGGAGATCCCGGCGAGGTGGATGACCGCGTCGGTTCCGCGGACCGCCGCGCGCAGCGCCTCGCGGTCGGCGAGCGGTGCGGTGATCGCGTCGGGCGCGTCCGGCACCGGCCGCTCGTCGAAGAGGCGCAGCCGGTAGCCGTACGGGGGCAGCAGTTCGCGCATCAGGGTGCCGAGGCCGCCTGCGGCGCCGGTGAGCAGGACGGTGCGGGGTGCGGGCATGGGCGATCCTCCGGCGGAACGGCGCGGCCTCCGAACGCCGACCCACGCGGACGGAGTTCAGAGGTGTGGACAGGGTCGTCAGCACCGTAGGGAGCGTGCTCAGCGGCGGTCAATACGCCGATGAGGGCGGCGTGTTCGGCGGGTGCGCGGGACCCTTGACCGGTGGCGGCGTGCTGCTCTAGCGTGGCGCCGTTCAGAGATGTGGACGCTGGTCAGGCACATGCACGACGGATGGTGACCGCCGCGCGCCCGCGACCGGCCCCGCAGTCCGCCGGTGCCGCGGGAGCCTTCGCGCCGCGGTACGCACCGCACGCCAGGGAGAGCCCGTGACCCCAGCCTCACCGCTCGCCGACCGCCTCGACGGAGTGCTGTTCTTCCCCGTGACCACCTACGCGCCCGACGGCGAGGTGGATCTGGACGCCTACCGCGCCCATGTGCGGCGCGGCGTCGAGGCCGGGGCGGGCGCCGTCTTCGCCTGCTGCGGCACCGGGGAGTTCCACGCCCTGACGCCCGAGGAGTTCGCGGCGTGCGTCGGCGTGGCCGTCGAGGAGACCGCGGGGCGGGTGCCGGTGGTCGCCGGGGCGGGCTACGGCACGGCGCTCGCCGTCCACTTCGCCCGCCTCGCCCGCGAACGCGGCGCCGACGGTCTGCTCGCCATGCCGCCCTATCTCGTCCACGCGGGTCAGCAGGGGCTGCTGCGCCACTACCGGGCGCTGGCCGCCGCCACCGAGCTGCCGGTCGTCGTCTACCAGCGGGACAACGCCGTCTTCACCCCGGAGACCGTCGTCGCGCTCGCCCGCACCCCGGGCGTCATCGGCCTCAAGGACGGGCTGGGCGATCTCGACCTGCTCCAGCGCATCATGAGCGCCGTCCGCACCGAGGCTCCCGGCTCCGGCTTCCTCTACTTCAACGGTCTGCCCACCGCCGAACTCACCGGCCCCGCCTATCTGGGCCTGGGCGTGCGCCTGTACTCCTCCGCCGTCTTCGCCTTCGCCCCCGAGATCGCCCTCGCCTTCCACCGCGCGCTCACCACCGGCGACCGGGCGACCGTCGACCGGCTGACGGACGGCTTCTACCGCCCCCTCGTCGAACTGCGCAACCAGGGCCACGGCTACGCGGTCTCGCTCATCAAGGCGGGCGTCCGGCTGCGCGGACTGGACGCGGGTGAGGTCCGGCCGCCGCTCGCCCCGCCGGACCCCCGGCACGTCGAGGAGCTGCGCACCCTGCTCGCCCACGGACTCACCCTGCTCCCCGACGGCGACGGCGACGGCGACGGCGACGGCGACGGCCCGCACGGCGCGGCGCACGGGGACCGCGCCTGATGCGGGCCGCCGCCTTCCTCTACCCCTGGGACGTGGCCGGCGACCCCGGGGCCGCGCCCCGCCTCGCCGACCTGGGCATCCGCCAGGTCACCCTGGCCGCCGCCTACCACTCCACCCGCGCCCTGACCCCGCGCCACCCGCACCACCGCGTGGTCACCGCCCGCCACTCCGCCGTGCTCTACCCGCCCGACCCGCGGCGCTGGGCGGGCCGGGCGCTGCGCCCCGCCGTCCAGGACTGGATGCCGGGCCCCGACCCGTACGGGGAGGCCGCGGCGGCGCTGGCGGACGCCGGGATCGAGGTGCACAGCTGGGTCGTCCTCGCCCACAACTCCCGCCTGGGCGAGGAGCATCCGGACACCTCCGTCCGCAACGCCTACGGCGACCGCTACCCCTGGGCGCCGTGCATCGCCCGCCCGGAGGTCCGCGACCATCTCGTCACCCTCGCCGGCGAGGCCGCCGTACGGCCCGGGGCGCACGGCACCGAGCTGGAGTCCTGCGGCTGGTACGGCATGGCGCATCTGCACGCCCACGACAAGGTCGGCGGCGTGGAGCTGTCCGGCGCCGCGCAGTACCTGATGTCGCTCTGCTTCTGTACGGAGTGCCGCCGCGGGTACGCCGGACTCGGCCTGGAGGCGGACGAGTTGGGCGGCGCGGTGCGCCGGGCGCTGGAGCCGGTGTGGGCCGGGGCGGCGGCGCCCGTCGCGGCGGACCGGGCGGGGGAGTGGGCGGCCGTCGAGGCGCTGCTCGGCGCCGGCCGGGCCGCCGTGGTGCGGGCCTGGCGTGCGCGGGCGGCCGGGGCGCTGCGGCGCGCCGCCGTCACCGCCGTCCGCGAGGCCGCCGCCCCCGGCTTCCGGGTGCTGCTCCACGCCGACCCGGCCGCCCACCGCTGCGGCGCCGACGCGGGCACCGACCCGGCCGGGGTGTTCGGGTACGCCGACGGTGTGGTGGTGCCGTGCGGCCCGGACCCGGCGCGGCGGGCCGACGCGCTGACGCCGTTCGCCGCGGCCCCGGGCGCGGCCGGTGCCGTCCTCGCCGCCAACTTCACCGTCGTCTCCGGTATGGGCGGCAGCCCCGCCACCCTCGCCGCGGACGCCGCACACGCCGCCGCGCTGGGCGCCGGGGAGCTGCGGCTCTACCACGCGGGGCTGGCGAGCGACCGGGATCTGACGGCCGTCGGCGCCGCCCTGGAGTCCCTGGCCGCGCGCTGACGAACGGCTGGACCGGGGCGGCTCCCGCGGGCCGCCCCGGCCGTCTGTGGCCCCCCTGGGGGTGGCTATCCGGCGCCGGTGAGACGGTCGGGCACGACGCCGAGTCCCGCGTTCCCGCAGGTCAGCAGGGGGAACTCCGGCCGGATGGCCGCGTCGTGGGGGAGGTCGCCGAGGACGGTGTCCCGGTTCCGGGGCCCGGTCGCGTCGACGGTGAGGAGCGTGGTGCGGCCGTCCGCGCGGCGTACCGCGACGGTGCTGCGCGGCGGCAGCGCGGCCGGTCCGGGGGAGGCGGCGGGCCCGGAGACGGCGGCGCCCGGACAGCCGGGCGGGACGCCGTCGCGGAACCGGCCCACCGGTTCCGGCAGCTCGGCGGGCGGCGTCCGGAGCGCGCCCCGGGCGGCGGGGCCGGGGCCGGGCGGCGGGGCGCCGGTCCCGGCCGCCGGTATCCGGAGGCGGACCGGCGGGGAGGGCGGCGGGACGGCGTCCCGGGCCGCGGTGCGCGCCGCCGCGGGTCCCGGGGCGGCGGGCGGACGCTGCGGTGCGGTGGCCCGGGCGCCGACGGCTATCAGCCACCCCCCGGTCCCCACCGCGGCCAGCGCCAGCACCACCGCGCCGTTACCCGCCCCGCGTCGTCGCCTGCCGGGTACGGTCCCGGGCACGCCGGACATCTCAGGCCCGCCCGGCGGCGCGGCGGAGCGGCCCGCGGGTGCCGGCGGGGCGCCGCGGGGCGACGCCTGGGTACGGGCGGGTGGCGCACACGACGAACCTCCGTGAGGTACGGACGCGGCGCCCGTGCGCCGTCGGAAAGTCGGGTCCCGTACCTGCTCACTCCGAGATAAACCGCCCGGCGCGCCGCGAGCCTGCTGACATCATGTCAGAACGCCCCCGGCCGACCCGGCCGCCGCCCGTCACATCCACGATCTTCGCAGGTCGGACGGTGTGTCAACGGCGTGTCGGGGTCGCCGGGGCCGCGCTGGGGTGAACGGGTGAGCCGCCGCGGCCCGCCCACCGCTCCACCCGCAGGTGGCACGGCGTGGCGCGGCCCGTGGCCGGGGTCAGAGCCTGCGGGTCGCCAGCAGCAGCCGGTCGCGGGCGTCGAAGAGGGTGTCCTTGAGCAGCTGCTCGTGATCGGGCGTCAGCCGCGCCACCGGCACCGAGCAGCTGATCGCGTCGCGTGCCGGGGTGCGGTAGGGGATCGCGACGCCGAAGCACCGCAGCCCCAGCGTGTTCTCCTCGCGGTCGACCGCGTACCCCTGCTCGCGGACCGTGTGCAGCTCCTCGATCAGCTGCTCGCGGTCGGTGAGCGTGTGCTCGGTCAGCGCCGTCAGCTTCGCCGGGAGCAGCTCGCGGACCTGCTCGTCGGAGTAGGTGGCCAGCAGCGCCTTGCCCAGCGAGGTGGAGTGCGCGGGCAACCGCCGCCCCACCCGGGTGAAGGGGCGCAGATAGTGCTGGGACTGACGGGTCGCGAGATAGACGACGTTGACGCCGTCCAGCCGCGCGAGGTGGATGGTCTCGGTGGTGTCGTCCGAGAGGCGGTCCAGCGTCGGCCGGGCCGCCGCGACCACGTCGTCACCGTCGATGTACGACGTGCCGACGAGCAGCGCGCGCACCCCGATGCCGTACCGCGTGCCGGTCGCGTCGGTCTCCACCCAGCCCAGCTCGACGAGGGTGCGCAGCAGCATGTAGAGGCTGGACTTGGGGTAGCCGACGGCTTCCTGGACGGAGGCGAGGCTGTGCATACCGGGGCGGCCCGCGAAGTACTCCAGCAGCTCCACCGTCCGCACCGCGGACTTGACCTGCGCTCCACCCGTCTCCGCAGCTGACATCGCCCTTGACCCCTCTGATCGGCCCGCCCTAGAGTCCCAGGGATTCAGCATCCGGGACGCCGTTCACCATATCGAACAGCGTCCGGCCTGCGGCAAGAGCGCGCTCGGGAGGAATGCACGGTGGTCACAGCGGCGGCAGCACCAGTCTGGAGTGTCGACCCACGAACCGGGAAGCGGCGCGAACAGGTCGCGGTGGAGGCCACCGCCGCCGAGGTGGACGCGGCGGTCCGCGCCGCCCACGCCGCCCGCCCGGCCCTCGCCGACCGCACCGCCCGCGCCGCGCTGCTGCGCCGCGCCGCCGAACTGCTGGACGCCGCCGGGGCCCGCGTCATCGAGGCCGCCGACGCCGAGACCGCGCTCGGCCCCGGCCGCCTCACCGGCGAACTCGCCCGCACCACCCACCAGCTGCGGGCCTGCGCCGACGCCGTCGACGAGGGCGCCTTCCTCGACGTACGGATCGACCACGCCGACCCCTCGCTCACCCCGCCCCGCCCCGATCTGCGCCGCCACAAGATCCCGCTGGGCCCGGTCGCCGTCTACGCGGCCAGCAACTTCCCGCTCGCCTTCTCGGTGCCCGGCGGCGACACCGCCAGCGCCCTGGCCGCCGGCTGCCCCGTCGTCGTCAAGGCCCACCCCGACCACCCGGCCACCTCCGAACTGGCCGCCGCGCTGCTGCGCCGCGCCGCCGCCGACACCGGTCTGCCGGAGGGCGTCGTCGGTCTGGTCCACGGCTTCGACGCCGGGGTGGAGCTGGTCCGTCATCCGCTGATCGCCGCCGCCGGGTTCACCGGCTCGGTCCGCGGCGGGCGCGCCCTCTTCGACGCGGCGGCCGCCCGCCCGCACCCCATCCCCTTCCACGGCGAGCTGGGCAGCCTCAACCCCGTCGTCGTCACCGAGGCCGCGGCCGCCGAACGCGCCGCGGAGATCGGCGCCGGGCTCGCCGCCTCGATGACGCTCGGCGTCGGGCAGTTCTGCGTCAAGCCCGGCCTCGTCCTCGTCCCCGAGGGGCCGGACGGGGACCGGCTGCTGACCGCGCTCACCGCGGCCGTCAGCGACACCGAGGCGGGCGTCCTCCTCGACCACCGGATGCGCGACGCGTTCGTCGACGGCGTCCGCGCCCGCGCCCAACTCCCCGGCGTCGAGGCGCCGGTGACCCCCGGCGCGGGCGGTGACCACACCGTCGCCGCCGGCTTCCTGACCTTGCCCGCGGCCCGCCTCCTCGACGACCCGGACGGCTACGCCCTGCTGCTGGAGGAGTGCTTCGGCCCGGTGACCGTCGTCCTGCGCCACGCCGGGGACGACGCGGTCGGCGCGGTCCTCGCCCACCTGCCCGGCAACCTCACCGCCACCCTCCACCTCTCCGCCGAGGAGGGCGCGGGGGCGGACCCGGCGGGCCGCGGCGCCCATCTGCTCACCGAGGCCACCGCGCTCGCCGGACGCGTCGTCGTCAACGGCTGGCCCACCGGCGTCGCGGTCGCCCCCGCCCAGCACCACGGCGGCCCCTACCCGGCCACCACCTCCACCGCCACCTCGGTCGGCGCCACCGCGGTCGAACGCTGGCTGCGCCCGGTGGCGTACCAGGACACCCCGCCCGCGCTCCTCCCGCCGGAACTGCGCGAGGAGAACCCGCTCGGCCTGCCCCGCCGGGTGGACGGGCGGCCCGAACCGGCGTGAGGGGACGTCCTCGTGAGCGTTGACGGAGGAGCGCACCCCGGGAGGGCCCGGCCGGTGACCCCCGCCGGGCCCCGCGCCCTGACCATCCGCCCGGGCGGCGCCGCGGACCTGGCGCCCGCCACCGCGCTGCACGCCCGGGCCCGCGCCGCCTACGACCGGGCCCGCCACCCCGGCGCCGCCCCCGACCCGGACGCCCACCGGTCCGCGGCCCGGAACGCCTGGGACCGCGCTCTGGCCGGGCCGGACGTCCGGATGCTCTGCGCCGAGCGGGACGGCACGGTCGTCGGCGCCGCCTGCCACGGCCCGGCCGCCGCGCCCGGCACCGTCACCCTCCACCAGCTCCAGGTCGACCCCGCCCACTGGGGCACCGGCGTCGGCCACGCCCTGCACGCCGCCTGCCTGCGGGCCTGGCGGGCGGCCGGGCACACCGCGGCCACCCTCGACGTCCTGTGGCACAACCGCCGCGCCCGCACCTTCTACACCGCCCGCGGCTGGCATACCGACCCGTCCCGGGGGCCCGCGCCGGACGCCACCCACCTCACGCTCACGCTGCGGCTCGGCGGCGACGGCTGAACGGCGCCGGACCGGTCCGGCGCCGCCCGCCCGGACGCGCCTGCACGGGGCGGGAGTTCACGCTCCGCGGCGGTACCGGACCCCGCCGTTCCGTCCGGGACCACCCCGTGCAGAATGGCCCGTATGGCGATATCTCACGTGCCGTTGGCGGCCACCCTCGACGATGCCGCGCTGGTCAGCCGGACCCTGGTCCGCGCCTTCGACGACGACCCGATGATGTGCTGGTTCTTCCCCGACGACGCCACCCGGGAGGCGTCGCTGGGCCGGTACTTCACCACGCTCTTCACCCGGCAGTACGCCCACGCCGGGATGTGCGAGCGGACCGGCGCGGCGGTGTCGTTCTGGGTCCCGCCGGAGGCGCAGGACCGGGCGGTGCCCGACGCGGAGACCATCCAGGAGCTGACGGAGATCCTCGGCGACCGGGCGGGCCTCTTCGGCGAGGCGGTCGAGGCCGCCGCCGCGCACACCCCCGCCGAGCCGCACTGGTCCCTGGCGCTCCTCGGCGCCGACCCGGCCGTCCAGGGCCAGGGCCACGGCGCCGCCCTGCTCCGCTCCGGCCTGGCCAAGGCCGACGCGGCAGGTCAGCCCGCCTACCTGGAGTCCTCCAAGCCGGCCAACCTCCCCGTCTACGAGCACTTCGGCTTCACCGTCCGCGACGAGCTGAGCCTCCCGGGCGGCGGCCCGACGCTCTGGACGATGTGGCGGGAGCCGGCCGCGTAGCGCGGGCCTGCGCCCCGACCGCACCGCTCCGTCCGTACGGCCCTTCCCGCGGGAGGGGCCGTACGCGTTCCGTCCGCCGTCGGCGCGGGCGGTCGCGCCGGTGGCTCCGCACGTAAGCGCCGGGACTGCTGGGCACGCTGGGGAGAACCGTCCGGAAAACCGGGCGGACACGCCCCCCCCGCACCGGTGAACCGGCTCATGGAGAAGGCGCCCGGCGACCCGGCGCCGGGCCCCGCTGCCCGGCGCTCCGCCGTACGGCCCCCGCCCGACCGCGGAATAACCCACCGTTCCTCCCGGTTGTCCCGAGTCCGGTCCCCGTACGAGGAAAGTCACCCCATGCGCGTCGAAATCTGGTCCGACATCGCCTGCCCCTGGTGCTACATCGGCAAGGCCCGCTTCGAAGCGGGGCTCGCCGGCTTCGCGCACCGGGACGGGGTCGAAGTGGTGCACCGCTCCTTCGAGCTGGACCCGGCCGCGCCCGCGCCCACCGACGTCCCGGTGCTGGAGATGCTCGCCACCAAGTACGGCGTCAGCCGGGAGCAGGCCGAGGCGATGGAGGCGCGGGTCGCCGAGGCGGCGCGCGGCGAAGGTCTCGGGTACCGCTCGGACCGGGTCCACGGCAACACCTTCGACCTCCACCGGCTGCTCCACCTCGCCAAGGCGCACGGGGCGCAGGACGCGCTGCTCGGCGTGTTCTACCGCGCCAACTTCGCCGAGGCGCGCCCGCTCGGCGACCGGGACACCCTGGTGGCCCTCGCCACCGAGGCCGGGGTGCCCGCCGAGGAGGCCGCCCGGGTGCTGGCCGACCCGGACGCCTACGCCGACGCGGTGCGCGCCGATGAGCGCGAGGCGGCCGAACTGGGCGCCACCGGCGTCCCGTTCTTCGTCATCGACCGCCGCTACGGCATCTCCGGCGGCCAGCCCGCCGAGGTCTTCCGGCAGGCCCTGGAGCGCGCCCACCAGGAGAGCGCGCTCCAGCCGCTGCCGACGGCCGGCGACGCCGGGATCTGCGGCGACGACGGCTGCGCGGTGCCGCCGACGGCATAGCGCCCGCCGGCGGGCTCGTGGCGCCGCCCGGGGGGAGCCACACGGAACGCCCCGCCGGACGGGCCGCGCCGCCCGGAACCGCCATGGACGTGGCGATCCGGGCGGCGCACAGTGGTGTCATGCAGCGACTCACGTCACTCGGCGGAGCCGAGTTCGCGCCCGGTGCCCCGTATCTCAACACCGCCTCCGGCGGGCTGCTCCCGGCCCGCTCACGCGCCGCCGTCTGCGAGGCCGTCGCGGACGCCGCCACGTACGGCACGATGGGGCGCGACTACTTCGGCCCCGCGGAGGAGGCCCGGCGGGGCTTCGCCCGGTTGCTGGGGGTGCCGGCCGAGCGGGTCGCCGTCGGCAGCTCGGTGGCGGTGCTCTCCGCGTTCGTCGCCACCACGCTGGAGCCGGGCGCGGAGGTCCTGGTCCCGGAGGGCGACTTCAGCTCGCTGGTCAACCCCCTCGCCGCCACCCCCGGCATCACCTTCCGCACCGCCCCGCTCGACGCGCTCGCCGACGCCGTACGGCCCACCACCTCACTGGTCGCCTGCAGCGCGGTGCAGTCGCTCGACGGGCGGATCGCCGACCTCGACGAGGTCTGCGAGGCCGCCCGGGTGCACGGCGCCCGCACCTTCGTCGACGTCACCCAGGCCGCCGGCTGGCTGCCGCTGCGCCCCACCGGCTTCGACTACCTCGCCTGCGGCGCCTTCAAATGGCTGCTCTGCCCGCGCGGCACCACCTTCCTGGCGTTCGGTGAGGCCGCCCTCGCCGACGACGGTCCGCGGCCCCGGCACGCCGGATGGGTCACCGGCGAGGACCCGGGCGCCTCCTGCTACGGCCCGGTCGACCGGCCCGCCACCACCGCCCGCCGCTACGACGAACCGCACGCCCTGCTCCCCTACGTGGGCGCCGCCGCCTCCCTCGCGCTGCTCGGCGAGATCGGCGTGCCCGCGGTGCACGCCCACAACACCGCGCTGGCCGACCGCTTCCGCGCCGGGCT
This sequence comes from Streptomyces sp. NPDC014733, assembly GCF_043083385.1. Lineage (NCBI taxonomy): Bacteria > Bacillati > Actinomycetota > Actinomycetes > Kitasatosporales > Streptomycetaceae > Streptomyces > Streptomyces sp. NPDC014733. Next base: position 90,124 of record NZ_JBIBYO010000015.1, read on the forward strand.
GACCGCCCGCGGGCTCGCCCCCCGCCCGGCGCCCGGCTCCGCGATCGTCTCCGTGGCGGGCCCGCCCGGCGCCGCGGAGCGGCTGGCCGCCGCGGGCATCCGGGTCGCGGTCCGCGGCGGTCTGCTGCGCGCCGCCTTCCACCTCTACAACGACGCCGACGACGTCGACCGCGCCTTGGCGGCCATCGCTCCCTGAGCGGACGGGGCGGGCCCGGCCCGTCCGCCCCGCCTCACACCTCCCCGCGCACCATCCGCAACAGCCGGTCCAGCACCGCCCCGTCGCTCACCCGCAGCCCGTCGTGCTCCCACTCGTTGGTCACCCACACCCGCATCCCGCGGATGCGCCCGGCGGTAGCCAGGGAGTGCGCGGTGTCGACGTACATGTCGTCGAAGTAGACCGCCGCGGCGGCCGGTACGGCGTTGGCCGCCAGCGCCCCGGCGTCGTACAGATCCGGCCAGTCCCCCCGTTCGGCCAGCTCCTGCGCGGTCTCCTTGAGCGGGCGCAGCGCCGGGTCGGTGTCGAAGAGCCACGGGTACATCATCTCGCCGGTGAAGTAGAGCGGCCCGGCGCCGTCCAGCACGGCGTCGACGTCGAACTGCGGATACGCCGTCAGCCCGTCCCGCACCCGCTGCGCCGCCCACGCCGTCGGGCCCGGATCCACCGACCGCTGCCCGTAGATCGCCTCGTGCACCACCGCGAAGAGCGGCGCCGCCGCATGCGACACCTGCGCCCGGACACCCTCCAGGAACGCATCGCCCAACTCCCGTCCGGCCGGGCCGGTGACCCAGGCGTCGGCGAGCAGATGGTGCAGGACGTGCGAGCCGTTGCCGGTGCCCAGCAGCATGCCCAGCGCCTGGAACGCCCGCGGCGTCAGCGTCCCGCCGCCCGGCAGCCGCACCTCCTTCTCGCACAGATGCGCCGCGATCTCCCGTACCGCCGCCACGTCCTGCGGATACCGGGCGTAGTGTGCGGCGTTCTTCCGGGCCACCCGGGGATACGCCGCCCGGTAGACGTCCTCGGCGCTCGCGTCGAGACCGGGCAGCCCGCCGGTCACCAGCGCCTCGCGCAGCCCCTCGGGCGCCTGCGAGAGATAGGCGACGGTGCAGAAGCCGCCGAAGCTCTGCCCCAGCACACTCCACGGGGTGTCCGCCCCCGCCAGCCGCCGCCGGAACAGTTCGGCGTCCCGCACGATCGCGTCGGCGCGGAAGTGTGCCAGGTACCCGGCCTGTTCCCGGGGACCGCCGCGCAGCGGCAGCGTCTGCCGGTTGGCGGGGGTGGAGCGTCCGGTGCCGCGCTGGTCGAGGAGGAGCACCCGGTAGTCCTCCAGCGCCCGGCCCAGCCACGACTCCCGGCCCAGCGGGCGCGGCGCGGCGTTGCCGGGGCCGCCCTGGAGGAACACCAGCCACGGCAGCGCGGCGCTCTCGCGGCCCGCGGCCACCACCTCCCGGCCGTACACCGCGATCCGTTCGCCGCCCGGGTCGTCGTGGTCCAGCGGTACGTCCAGCACATGGTCGGTCAGGGTCACCCCGGGCAGCCGGTCGATGGTCATGAACCCGTCCTCACTTCCCTCACGGCGGTGCGCCCGTCACTGCCCGACGAGCCCGAACACCCCGGTCAGGCTAGGGGGTGGGGCGACGGCCCGGCAGCGGGTGGGCGTCCCGGGAACGCGACGGCGCGGCCGCCGCACAGACCAGGCTGTGCGGCGGCCGCGCGCGTACTGCGGTGCCGGGTCACCGCACCGGTGTGAACTCCCGCGCCCCGATGTAGTCCGGGCGCGGCACGGGTGCCGCGAACGGCTCCACCGCGGCGTTCTCCACGCTGTTGAAGACGATGAAGACGTTGCTGCGGGGGTACGGCGTGATGTTGTCACCGCTGCCGTGCATCGCGTTGCAGTCGAACCACGTCGCGGAGCCCGCCTTGCCGGTGAAGAGCCGGATGCCGTGCTCGTCCGCCATCTTCGTCAGCGCCTCGTCCGACGGGATGCCGGCGTCCTGCATCTGGAGCGACCGCTTGTAGTTGTCCTTCGGCGTCTCTCCCTCGCACCCCACGAAGTGCCGGTGCGAACCGGGCATGATCATGAGACCGCCGTTGGTGTCGAAGTTCTCGGTGAGCGCGATCGACACCGAAACGGTCCGCATGTGCGGCAGCCCGTCCTCGGCGTGCCAGGTCTCGAAGTCGGAGTGCCAGTAGAAACCGGACGCGCCGAAACCGGGCTTGACGTTGATCCGCGACTGGTGGACGTAGACGTCGGAGCCGAGGATCTGACGGGCCCGGCCCACCACCCGCGGATCGGAGACCAGCCGGGCGAACACCTCGCTGATCTTGTGCACCTCGAACACGGACCGGATGCTCTGCGACTTCGGTTCGACGATGGAGCGCGGGTTCGCGCGCATCTCCGGGTCGCCCACCAGCCGGTCCAGTTCGGCGCGGTACACCGCGACTTCTTCCGCCGTCAGCAGCTCCCCGATGGCGAAGAAACCGTCGCGGTCGAAGTCGCTCAGCTCGGACGGCTGGAACGGGCCTGCCGTGCCGGGCTGCGACCACACCACCGGGTCCTTCCGCGGAGTGATCACCTCGGAGGTGCCGCGGGTCGGGTACAGGTCGGCGGTGCGCTCGGGTGCGATGGTCATGGTGTTGCCTTCCTCTCCTCTCGTACGTGCTCCGTGGATGCCGGGTTGCCGTCCGTCAACTACCGGACGCGGAGGAGGCGTTCACGCCTGGGGCGCGTCGGTGCCGTCCTCGGTGAGCAGGGGGTAGACGCCGTTCTCGTCGTGGTCCTCGCGGCCGGTGACCGGCGGGTTGAAGACACAGACGCAGCGGAAGTCCGTCTTGGGCCGCATGGTGTGCTTCTCGTGGCCGTTGAGCAGGTACATCGTGCCCGGCGAGATCCAGTGCTTCTCCCCGGTCTCGTCGTTGGTCAGCTCGGCCTCGCCCTCCACGCACAGGACCGCCTCGATGTGGTTGGCGTACCACATCGACGTCTCGGTACCCGCGTAGAGCGTGGTCTCGTGGAGGGAGAAGCCGACGCGCTCCTTGGCGAGCACGATGCGCTTGCTCTCCCAGGTACCGGAAGCCGCCTTGACGTGGCGGTCGGTGCCCTCGATGTCCTTGAACGAGCGAACGATCACGGTGAGTCGGTGCCTTTCTGTGGAACGGTGACGAAGGGGTGCCGGACGCGCGGCGCGTTCAGACGCGGTCGCGGACGGCGCGGGCGAGGATCCGCAGACCCTCGTCCAGCTCTTCGGGGGTGGTCGTCAGCGCCGGGAGCAGCTTGACGACCTCGCTCTCCGGCCCGGAGGTCTCGATCAGCAGACCCAGGTCGAAGGCGCGCTTGGCGATCTTGTTGGCGAGGCTCTTGTCGTGGAACTCCAGACCCCACACCAGTCCGCGCCCGCGGTACTCGGCGACGGCGTCCGGGTGCTCCTCGGCGATGGCCTTCAGGTGCGACTCGACGATCTCACCGCGGGCCAGCGTCTGCTTCTCCATCTGCCCGTCGGCCCAGTACGTGTCGAGCGTCGCGGCGGCGGTGACGAACGCCGGGTTGTTGCCGCGGAAGGTGCCGTTGTGCTCACCCGGCTCCCACACGTCCAGTTCCGGCTTGAAGAGCGTGAGCGCGAGCGGCAGCCCGTAGCCGCTGATGGACTTCGAGACGGTGACGATGTCCGGCACGATGCCCGACTCCTCGAAGGAGAAGAACGCGCCGGTGCGGCCGCAGCCCATCTGGATGTCGTCGACGATCAGCAGCATGTCCTGCCGGTCGCACAGGGCGCGCAGCTCGCGCAGCCACTCCGGGCGGGCGACGTTGATGCCGCCCTCGCCCTGGACCGTCTCGACGATGACCGCGGCGGGCTTGTTCAGGCCGGAGCCCGAGTCCTCCAGCAGCCGCTCGAACCAGAGGAAGTCCGGGGTGGCGCCGTCGAGGTAGTGGTCGAACGGCATCGGGGTGCCGTGCACCAGCGGGATGCCGGCGCCCGCCCGCTTGAAGGCGTTGCCGGTCACCGCGAGCGAGCCGAGCGACATGCCGTGGAAGGCGTTGGTGAAGGAGACGATCGACTCGCGGCCCTTGACCTTACGGGCGAGCTTCAGCGCCGCCTCGACGGCGTTGGTGCCCGTCGGGCCCGGGAACATGACCTTGTAGGGCAGGTCACGCGGGCGCAGGATGATGTTCTGGAACGATTCCAGGAACGCCCGCTTCGCGGTCGTCGACATGTCCAGGCCGTGGGTGACGCCGTCCCGCTCGATGTAGTCGATCAGGGCGCGTTTGAGGACGGGGTTGTTGTGGCCGTAGTTGAGCGAACCGGCCCCGGCGAAGAAGTCCAGGTAGGTGTGGCCGTCCTCGTCGGTCATACGGCTGCCCTGCGCCCGGTCGAACACGGTCGGCCAGCTGCGGCAGTAGCTTCGCACCTCCGACTCGACGGTCTCGAAGACGCTGAGGTCGGGCTGGGTGATGGTCACAGCATGCTCCTGGGAGATGAGTGGCGTGGGGTCTTGCGAAGTCCGGGGTGCGGGCGCCTCCGGGCGGTGGCACCGGGTGCCGCCGCGGGGCCCGCGGGTCGGTGGTGCGGTCAGAGACAGGGGGCGGGTGCGGCGAACGGGCCTATGAGGTGCAGGACCTCCGGCTCGTGTCCCTGCTCCGGGAAGAGCGCCGCGTCGAAGAGCGCCTCGCGGCGGTGGGGGGCGCCGTGGCGCTCGGCGAACGAGGAGAAGAGCCGGTTGGACGCGGTGTTGTCCGTGGTGATCGTCGTCTCCAGGCGGTTCACGCCCAACTCCCGCGCGGTACGGGTGGTCAGCCCGTCCAGCAGGGCGGCGGCGAGGCCGCGCCCGCGATGCGCGTCGTCGACGGCCACCTGCCACACGAGCAGGGTGTCCGGACGGTCGGGGCGGATGTAGCCGGTGACGAAGGCGGCCGGCTCACCCTCGGTGTCGCGGGCGACAACGGAGGTGGCGGCGAAGTCACGGCACCACAGCAGGTAGCTGTAGGAGGAGTTCAGGTCCAGTGTCCGGGAGTCGCGGGCGATTCGCCAGATCGCGGCTCCGTCCTCCACACGCGGGGTGTCGAGCTTGAAACCCTCCGGCAATTCCCTGATTTCGCTTCGGGCACGTGCATGGTCTGCTTGTGCGGCGGTCATGGAAATTAAATTTACCGAGGGAAAAAGCAAATTGCATCGCGGGCAGGGGTTACGCAGTCGAGGGCTTTTGTGTTATCGCGCGGGGGCGCCCGAGCGCGCGGAACCCCGAAGAGATGTATGCTTTTGTACCGGAAATCTCGGACGAAGCGGGCAAGGTGTGGAGTCGGTCACAGGTCCGTAACGTCCCTGAGATCGCTTCGAATTCTCGCTTCCGGCGCTAGCGGAATCTTGGCGTTTGAGGTCGGGAAAAGCGGGAAGGAGAATACGGGAAGCTGACATCCAAAGAATTGGAAATGTGCCTGCGGAAGGTTCTCCGCAAAGTTGCCTCAGGCATCACGCGAGAGGCTGCCGGGAAAACACGCGAGGCACTTCCGTTTACGGAAATCCGCCGGCGTGCGCCGTTTCGCGCGGGCGCGCGGCGGAGGGATCGTACGCCTGCGCATAAAGTGCCGTCATGACGTCGAAGAGTGAAGGTGCGGCGCTGCACCTCAAGGGGCGGATCCTGGTCGGGCCGGACGACGTGCGCGACGAGATGTGGGTCGTCGGCGGCCGCGTCACCCATGAACGCCCGCGTTTCACCGGTGAGTTCACCACCGTCGAGGGCTGGGTGCTGCCCGGTCTCGTCGACGCCCACTGCCACGTCGGGCTCGACGCCCACGGCCCCGTCGACGCGGCCACCGCCGAGAAGCAGGCGCTCACCGACCGCGACGGCGGCGCGCTGCTGCTGCGCGACGCGGGCTCGCCGTCCGACACCCGCTGGATCGACGACCGCGCCGACCTGCCCCGGATCATCCGCGCCGGCCGCCACATCGCCCGCACCCGCCGCTACATCCGCAACTACGCCCACGAGATCGAACCGGCGGATCTCGTGGCCTATGTGGCGCAGGAGGCGCGGCGCGGCGACGGCTGGGTCAAGCTCGTCGGCGACTGGATCGACCGCTCCACCGGTGACCTGGAGTCCTGCTGGCCGCCGGGCGAGGTCGCCGCCGCCATCGCCGAGGCGCACCGGCTGGGCGCCCGGGTCACCGCGCACTGCTTCGCCGAGGACACCCTCGCGCCGCTGGTCGAGGCGGGTATCGACTGCATCGAGCACGCCACCGGGCTGACCGAGGAGACCATCCCGCTCTTCGCCGAACGGGGCGTCGCGATCGTCCCGACCCTCGTCAACATCGCCACCTTCCCGGACCTGGCGGCGGGCGGCGAGAAGAAGTTCCCGCGCTGGGCCGACCACATGCGCCGTCTGCACGCCCGCCGCTACGACACCGTCCGCGCCGCCTACGACGCCGGGGTCCCGGTCTTCGCCGGGACGGATGCGGGCGGCTCACTGGCGCACGGCCTGGTCGCGCAGGAGGTCGCCGAGCTGCGCAGGGCCGGACTGCCGGCGGTGGCCGCGCTCTCCGCCACCACCTGGGGCGCACGCGACTGGCTGGGCCGCCCCGGACTCACCGAGGGAGCCCCGGCCGACCTGGTCGTCTACCCCGAGGATCCGCGCGCGGACGTCCGGGTGCTGGCGGCGCCGCGCCGGGTGGTGCTGCGCGGGCAGGTCATCGGCTGAGGGGTGGCACCGGGTGCCGCGTCCGGGCGCCGGGCGCGGCCGGCGGAGGACGGCGCGGGGCCGGGCGCGCTCCGCGCCGCCCGGCCCCGCGGTCGTGGTCGTCCCGCGTCCCTACGCGCGCTGTGCGTCGCGGCGCCCCGTACGCGCCATCCACGCGGCGACCAGCGCGCCCGAGACGTTGTGCCACACGGAGAACACCGCGGCGGGCAGCGCGGCCGCCGGGCTGAAGTGCGCGGTGGCGAGCGACGCGGCCAGACCGGAGTTCTGCATGCCGACCTCGAAGGCCATCGCCCGGCTCGCCGGACGGCCCAGCCGGGCCAGCTTGCCCGCGCCGTAACCGAGCGCCAGGCCGAGGCCGTTGTGGAGCAGCACGGCGACGATCACCAGGAGCGCCGCGTCCTTGATCGCGGCGGCGCTGCCGGAGACCACGGTGAGCACGATGGCGGCGATGGTCACCGCGGAGACCCAGGGCAGCGCCCGCAGCACCTTGCCGACGTGGCGCCCGGCGATCAGCCGCACCACGAGCCCGGCCACCACCGGCAGCAGCACCGTCTTCAGGATGTCGGTGACCATCACCCCGGCGTCGACGTTCAGGAACTGCCCGGCCAGCAGCAGCGTCAGCGGCGGGGTGATCAGCGGCGCCAGGACGGTGGAGACGGTGGCGACGGAGACCGACAGCGCGACGTCGCCGCGGGCCAGGAACGTCACGACGTTGGAGGCGGTGCCGCTGGGCGCGCAGCCGACCAGGATCACCCCGGCCGCCAGCTGCGGCGGCAGGTCCAGCGCGGTGGCGATCAGCCAACCGAGCCCCGGCATGATCACGTAGTGCGCCACCAGCCCGAGGCCGACCGCCCAGGGCCGCTTGGCGACGGCCGTGAAGTCCGGTGGCGTCAGCGTCAGCCCCATCGAGAACATCACCACGCCGAGCAGCCACGGCACCGCGGGCGCCCAGCCGGTGAAGTGCGACGGCCACAGCAGCCCGATCGCACCGGCGGCGATCACCAGCAGCGGGAAGACCGTGACGGCGCGCCGGGCCGCCCGGTCGGACGCGGGCAGATCGCCGTGGGCCGGAGCGGAGCCGCCGTCCGGTGACGGGGCGACGGTGTCCGCGGTGGGCCGCTCGTCCGGTTCGCCGGAGGGTTCTCTCGGGGGGTTCGTCTGCTCGTTCGACACGGCGGCACTGTAGCCGTCACCTGCATGTATCGGACAACGAATCCGGATGGTGGACGCCGGGGCGCCGTCGCGTCCGTGTCGCCGGTGTGTGCGGGGCGTGGCGGTGGTGTGGTGCGGCTGCGGATGTCCTGTGGGGGTGGTCGCGGCGCCGAACCCCTGGTGCCAAAGAATTCGAATGAAGGTTCTAAAACCACTCATAAGAATGAACTCACCATTCGTGGCTGACTGTTCACCCTCCGTGCGTACAGTATGGACGGGTCGAGGTCACCGGCCGTCGCGATGTCCCCCATTGGCGCGGGCGGTGGCTCCATTCCTCCGTGGGGGTTCCACACACGTGTCCACCAGCTCCATCAGCCCGTCCGGCCTGTCCGCCTCCCCGCGGACCGGTCCCGAGTCCCCGGCGCGCCGTCCCGCGCGCCACCTCGCCGCCGTCGCGGCCGCCACCGCGCTCGCCGCCGGTCCCACGCTCCTCCTCGGCGCCGCCCCGGCCCACGCCGCCGACCACGGCACCGCCGGCGCCGCCGTGCTCCGCACCGGCCTGGACGTCAGCCTGCTCAACAAGGCCGTCACGCTCCCGCTGCACGTCACCCTCAACGACGTGCACGCCCCGGCCGACGCGAAGAAGACGGCGCTCAGCGCCGACCTGGACGGCGTCGACGGCGGCAAGCCCTTCTCGGTGCTGCGCGCCGACGTCGCCACCGCGCGGGCCACCGCCGACGCGGCGAAGGCCGAGGGGTACAGCAACCTCGCGCACGCCAAGGTCAACGTCCCCGGTCTGCCGCTGCTCTCCCTCATCGAGGTCGAGAAGGTCACCTCCCGCGCCGTCTGCACCGCGGGTGAGCGGCCCACGGCAAGCTCCAACGTCCTCGGCACCGTCAAGGTCCTCGGCAAGACCGTCACGCTCACCGCGGGCGGCACCACCGAGGTCAAGGTCCCGGGCGTGGGTGAGGTCCGTCTCGACCTCTCCAAGAAGCAGACCACCTCCAAGAGCGCCGCGGCCACCGCGCTCGACCTCCAGGTCTCCGTCAACCCCCTGAAGCTGAACGTCGCCGAGGTCAACGGCCGCGTGCGGCTCGCCGAGGCAAGCTGCACCGCCCCCGGCGCCCCGGACCCGGGCCAGGGCACCGCGGGCGGTTCGACGACCGGCGGCTCGGGCGGCTCGACGGACGGCGGCGCCTCGGACGGCGGGGCGACGACCGGCGGTTCGGACTCCGGCGGCCAGAACGGCGGCGCGACGACCGGCGGTTCCACCACGGGCGGCAGCGGCGGGGCCACCGGCGGCTCCGGTGGCCACGGCGGCGGCGCCTCCGGCTCGGGCGGCCACGACGGCGGCGCCTCGGGTTCCGGCGGCTCCGGCTCCGGCGGTTCCGACCCGCGGCCGCAGGGCGGCAGCGACGGCAACCTCGCCGAGACGGGCAGCAGTTCCACCACCCCCTACCTCGCGGGCGGCGCCGCGGTGCTGGTCGCCGCGGGCGCCGGTTCGGTGGTCTACTCCCGCAGGCGCAAGGCCGCGGTGAGCGGCTGACACGACCCCGTGTGCCGGGCCGGTGCCGTGGGGGCGCCGTCCCGGTGTGCGGTCCGGGCGCGGTCCGCAACCCCGTGTCCGTCCTGGCCCGTCTCCCGGTCTCCCGCCCGCAGCCCGGGCGGGAGACCGGGGGCGGCGCCCGGACGGGACGGACGGCGCCCTGTGCGGGGCCGGCCAGGTGGCGGCCGGCCCCGCACCCTCTCCCGGCGGCGCGCCCTGTACTGAGGGGCGATGTCCGCATCCCGCGGAGGAGCGCGCCACACCACCCTCCTCGGCGCCCGGCACCCGCCCTTCAGTACAGGGCGCGCCCCGCCGCCACCTTCCCCATGGCCTCCGTGAGCGCGGCCGTGAAGCGGTCCGTGGTCTCCCGGTCGCGGACCGCCAGCCGGAGCCAGTCGGGGCCCAGGCCCGGGAACGTGTCACCGCGGCGCACCGCGAAACCGCTCGCCCGCAGCGCCTCCCGTACCGCCGCCGCGTCCGCCAGACGGAGCAGCACGAACGGGGCCTCGGCCGGTCCGACGACGGTCACACCCGGGAGGGCGGACAGCCGCGCCACCAGATGGGCCCGGTCCACCGCCGTCCGCTCGGCGGCGGCCGCCGCCTCCGCCAGAGCCGCGGGTCCCGAGCACGCTATGGCCGCCGCCAGCGCCGGCGACGACACCGGCCACAGCGGCTGCGCCCGCTCCAGCTCCGCCACCGTCCCCGGCTCCGCCAGCAGATAGCCGATCCGCAGCCCGGCCAGCCCCCATGTCTTCGTCAGGCTGCGCAGCACCACCAGACCGGGCAGATCCGTCCGCCCGGCCAGCGACTCCCGCTCCCCGGGCACCGCGTCCATGAACGCCTCGTCCACCACCAGCGTCCGCCCCGGCCGCGCCAACCGCGCCAGGACGCCCGCCGGGTGCAGCACCGACGTCGGGTTGGTCGGATTGCCGACGACGACCAGATCCGCGTCGTCCGGCACCGCCGCGGGATCCAGCCGGAAGCCGTCCCGCTCGGTGAGGACCACCCGCTCCACCGTGTGCCCGGCGTCCCGCAGCGCCGCCTCCGGCTCGGTGAACTGCGGATGCACCACCACCGGACGGCGCGCCCGGACCGCCCGCGCCAGCAGCACGAACGCCTCCGCCGCACCCGACGTCAGCAACGTCCGCGCCACCGGCAGCCCGTGGCGCGCCGCGACCGCACACCGCGCCGCCGTCCCGTCCGGGTACGCGGCGAGCCCGTCCAGCGAGGCGACGAGCTCCGCCTTCAGCCACGCCGGGGGCGTCCCCGTACGGACGTTGACCGCCAGGTCCGTCAACGCGGCGGCACCGCCCCGCACTTCGGCGTCGCCGTGGTGGCGCAGATCGGGCTCAGCGGACGGCGACACGGTGTTCCTCCTCCGCCCGGGCCGCCTCCCGGTAGCGCGCCACCACCGCGTCGGCCACCTCCGGTGCCGCGCCGACCGGTTCGGCGCACGCCACCTCGGACTCCGGGTGCGCCGCGCCCCAGCCCTCGGTCTGCAGTTGCAGCCGCTCCTGCTCGTCGCCGGGCAGCGGGAAGCAGGGGAGTACCACGATCCGGCCCGGCGCGTCCGGCTCGGGCACCGCCGCGCCCAGTACCCGGCAGCGCTCAAGACCCGCCGGCACGTCCGGCGCCGCGTACGACAGGAACGCGGTCTCCACCCCGGCCAGGCCCCGGCCCTCCCACAGCAGCCGGGCGGCCCGCGCCACCTCGGCGTTGGCGTACGGATCGCCGGAGCCGCCGCCCACCAGCAACACCGTCGTCCGGGCCCGGTCGCGGGGGCGCCGCGCCCCGCCGCCGCCCAGCGCCGCGTCCAACTGCCGCTCCCACGCGCCCAGCAGCAGCGGATGGCCGTCCGGGGCCTGCCCGCGGACGAACGACAGCCCCGCGTGGCGCCCGGCGGCCGCGGTCAGCTCGGCGGCCAGTCCGCGCCGCGCCGCGCCCTCGGGCATCAGCGGCACCGTGACGATCTCCGTGGCGCCCCGGGCGGCGAGGTCGTCGACCGCCTCGGCGAGCGGCGGCGCCGACGGGGCCCGCCCGGTGGAACCGGCCGCCACCGGCACCTCGGGGCAGCGCTCGGCGACCGCGTCGAGGAGCGCGCGCAGGGCCTGCGCCCCGCCGTCGTCGCGGTCGCCGTGACCGGCGATGAGCAGGGCGGGAGGGGTGGTCACAAGATCTCCTTGAGGGGCCGTGCAGCGGCGGGGCCGGGCCGGGACCGGGCCGGATGCGGAAGGGACGACGATAACCGAGGGGCGGGCCCGCGCAGTGCCGTGGTGGCCGGTCGCCGACGCCACCGCGCAGGTGGCCCGGGAGGGTCCGCCGGGCGGCGCCGACTTCCGTTTCCCGACGAGCAGTTGGGCGCCCGGCCCGGCCGCCAGCAGCGCCGCCGCCTCCGCCACGCTCGGCGTCCCGACGGCCTCCCGCACCACCGCCGAACCACCGCCCGGCACCCGTACCGCGGACAGCTCCCTGGCCGAAAACGTATGCAGCGCCACGCCCAGCCGCCGGGCCGCGCCGACCAGCCCCGGCTCGGCCGCCTTCGCCTCGACGGTCGCCAGCGCCGCCACCGTCCCGCCCGACTCCGCCACCGCGGCCCGGACCAGCGCCAGCACCTCGTCCGCCGCGACGCCCCGGCGCGCGCCGACGCCCACGTGCACGGCGGGCCCCGGGGCCGTCACCGGGCACCCGCCGGGCGCCGCGCGAAGGTGCGGGCGCGGCGGCGCGTCAGTAGGAAGGGGGCAGGGCCGGCGGTGGACCGGCGGGAAGGGGTGCGGCGGTGCCGGTCCTCATCGCGTGCGGCGCGGTCCTGATGACGCTGCTGGGCGGCTGGGTCGCCCAGCGCGTCACCGACCGCCGCCACCTCGTGCTGGGGCTGGCCGGCGGGCTGATGCTCGGCGTCGTCGGGCTCGATCTGCTGCCCGAGGCGCTGGACGCCGCCGGACACCCGGTCTTCGGCGCCCCGCTCGCGCTGCTCTGCTTCGTCCTCGGCTTCCTCGCCGCGCACGCCCTCGAACGGCTCCTCGCGGTGCGCCGCGCCGCCCGCGGCAGCGGACCGCCGGGCGCCGCCGGAGCCGTCGCGCCCAACGGCGGCCGCGTCCCGCAGGTGGGGCTGACCGCCGCCACCGCGATGGTGCTCCACAGCGTCATGGACGGCTTCGCCATCGGCCTCGCCTTCCAGGCGGGGCAGGGCATGGCCACGGCGGTGGCGATCGCCGTCATCGCCCATGACTTCGCCGACGGCTTCAACACGTACACGATCACCAGCCTGTACGGGAACGCCCGGCGCCGGGCGCTGCTGATGCTCGGGGCGGACGCGGTGGCGCCGCTGGTGGGGGCCGCCGCGACGCTGGTGGTCACCCTTCCGGAGCAGTGGCTCGGCGGCTATCTCGGGTTCTTCGGCGGCGTCCTGCTCTACCTGGCGACCTCCGGCATCCTGCCCGAGGCGCACCACGCCCACCCGGCGCTGCCCACCCTGGCCTGCACGGTCGCCGGGGCGGGCGCCATCTGGCTGGTCGTCGGCCTCGCGGGCTGAGCGGCCCGCCGCCACCGCGCTCATACCGCGACGGCCCCGCGCCCCAGCCGCACCGCACCGCGCGGGCCCCGCACCACGGCGGTGAGCCCGGCCGGTCCGGCGGTCGCCGGGGCGTCCGGCCACCGCCCGCCGAGCGCCGTCAGCCGCGCGGTGGCCGCCGCCGGATCGGGGCCGGTCACCGCGAACGCCTCCAGCACCAGCGCGGGCAGCCCGGCGGCCGTCGGGTGCGGGGTCGCGCCCCAGTCCAGGAGGAACGGGGTGCCGCCGCCGCCCGCGCACGGCGGCGTCAGCTCCCAGGAGATCCGGCGGCCGTCCGGCGTGCTCCGGCCCATCGCCGCCGCGTCGCCCGGGTCGTACCCGGCCGCCCGCGCCCGCGCGACCCGCTCCGCCAGACCCGTCGCCCGTACCGCCCAGGTGACCAGCCGCGGGCCGGTCAGCGCATCGATGCCGAACCAGCGGGGGCCGTCCGGCTCCGGCTGCTCCGGGTCCGGGCCGATCAGCTCCAGATACGCCCCGGCGCCGAGCGGACCGGCCAGCCCCAGCAGGCAGTTGCGGGTACCGCGGCCCGGGTGGCTGCCGCCGGCCACCGGCCGCACCCCGGTCAGCTCCGCCAACTCCTCGGCGGCAGCCGCCGGATCGGGCGCGGCGTACACCAGGTGGTCGAGGACGGCCGGTGCCGTGGCGGCGCTCATCGCGCGCCCGCCACGCCCGCCGCGGCGCTCACGAGGCGCGTGGCCACCGACGGCGTCGCCGCCCAGTGGACGTGCAGATACGAGGCGTGCACCCCGTCCGCGGTGAAGCCCTCGACCCGGCGCGCGGGGTGGGTGACGCCCCACGCCGGGGCGGTGCCCGCGCCCGGCTCCACGGTGGTGCGGTGGAACTCGTGGCCGCGCACCCGGGTGCCGGCCGCGGCCAGCGCGTTGTCCGTCAGCGCCACCGCCTCCCGGTAGCCGAGCGTCAGCCGGTCCGTCATCCGGGCGTCGGCGGGCAGCACCCCGCACATCGGCCGCCCGTCCAGCGACCGGGACAGATACAGCAGCCCGGCGCACTCCGCCGAGACCGGCGCGCCCGACGCCGCCAACGTGGCCACCGCCGCCCGCAGAGGCGCGTTGGCCGACAGGTCCGGGGCGTGCACCTCCGGGAAGCCGCCGCCGATCACCAGGCCCCGGGTGCCCTCCGGCAGCCGCTCGTCGTGCAGCGGGTCGAACGGCACGACCTCCGCGCCCGCCGCCCGCAGCAGTTCGGTGTGTTCCGCGTACGAGAAGGTGAACGCGGCGCCGCCGGCCACCGCGATCACCGGGCGGCCGCCGGCCGGCCCGCCGGCCGCGGCGACCTCCCCGGCCGGGTCCCAGACCTCGTCCGGCAGCTCGCCCGCGCTCCGGGCCAGCGCCAGCAGCGCCTCCAGGTCGCAGCCCTCGCGCACCCGCGCCGCCAGCTCCCGTACCGAATCCACCGCCTCCGCGCGGCGTTCGGCGACCGGTATCAGGCCCAGGTGGCGGGAGGGTGCGTGCACCGCGCCGGTGCGGCGCAGCGCGCCCAGCACCGGGACGCCGGACGACTCCATCGCCTCCCGCAGCAGCGCCTCGTGCCGGTCCGAGCCGACCTTGTTGAGGATCACCCCGGCCAGCCGCACCCCGGGATCCCAGGACGCGAAGCCGTGCACCAGCGCGGCCACCGACCGGGACTGCGAGGACGCGTCGACGACCAGCACCACCGGCGCCCGCAGCACCTTGGCGATCTGTGCCGTCGACGCCAGCTCACCCTGCCCGGACGCGCCGTCGAACAGCCCCATCACCCCCTCGACGACGGCGAGATCGCAGCCCCGCGCCCCGTGCCGGAACAGCGGCGCGATCCGCCCCGTCCCGCACAGATAGGCGTCGAGGTTGCGGCCCGGGCGGCCGGTGGCCAGCGCGTGGTAGCCGGGGTCGATGTAGTCCGGGCCGACCTTGTGCGGCGAGACCGCGAGGCCCGCCTCGGCGAACGCGGCCATCAGGCCCGTCGCCACCGTCGTCTTGCCCGCCCCGGAGGAGGGCGCGGCGATCACCAGCCGGGGGATCGTCCCGCTCATGCCGCGCTCACCATTCGATGCCCCGCTGGCCCTTCTGGCCGGTGTCCATCGGGTGCTTCACCTTCGACATGTCGGTGACCAGATCCGCGAAGTCCACCAGCGCCTGCGGCGCGTTCCGCCCGGTGATCACCACGTGCTGGGTGCCGGGCCGCTCCCGCAGCGCCGTGATCACGTCCTCGGTGTCGATCCACCCCCAGTGCAGCGGGTACGCGAACTCGTCCAGCACCAGCAGCTTGTACGTCTCGGTGGCCAGATCCCGCTTGACCTGCTCCCAGCCCTCGCGCGCCGCCTCCTCGCTGGAGGCCGGGTCGCGCTGGACCCAGGACCAGCCCTCGCCCATCTTGTGCCAGGCGACGGTGCCGCCCTCGCCGGTCTCACCGAGCACCTTCAGTGCCCGCTCCTCGCCGACCTTCCACTTCGCCGACTTCACGAACTGGAACACCCCGACCGGCCAGCCCTGGTTCCAGGCCCGCAGCGCGAGCCCGAACGCCGCCGTCGACTTCCCCTTGCCGACGCCGGTGTGGACGAAGACCAGCGGCCGGTTGCGGCGCTGGCGGGTGGTGAGCCCGTCGTTCGGTACGACGGATGGCTGTCCCTGCGGCATTACGCGACCTTCCCGGAGTACTGGATGTGGTGTGCGGCGGACGCGCCGCGCCCGCCGCGGAGATTCCGTACGAGCCCCGAGACGCTGTCCGCGCGCAGCTCGTCGAGGGTGACGGCGGCGCCGCCCAACTCCCGGGCGAGCGCCCCGGCGAGCCCCAGCCGCACCGGACCGCTCTCGCAGTCGACGACGACGGAGGCGACGCCCCCGGCGCCCAGCAACCGCCCGGCGCGCGCCGCCCGCTCCAGCGGCGACGGCGCCCCGGACCCGGTCGCCCGGCCGTCCGTGACGACCACCAGCAGCGGCCGCCGCGAGGCGTCCCGCATCCGCTCCACCCGCAGCACTTCGTGCGCCTTGAGCAGCCCCTCGGCGAGCGGGGTGCGGCCACCGGTCGGCAGCGACGCCAGCCGCGCCGCCCCGGCCTCCACCGACGACGTCGGCGGCAGCGCCAGCTCCGCCTCCCGCCCCCGGAACGTGATCATGCCGATCTTGTCGCGCCGCTGGTACGCGTCGAGCAGCAGCGACAGCACCGCGCCCTTGACCGCGCTCATCCGCTTGCGCGCCGCCATCGACCCGGAGGCGTCCACCACGAACAGCACGAGGTTGCCCTCCCGCCCCTCGCGGACCGCCTCCCGCAGATCGTCCCGGCGCACCACCAGACCCGGACCGCGCCGGCCGCGTGCCCGCTGGTGCGGCGCGGCCGCCTGCAGCGTCGCCGCCAGATGCAGCTTGCCGAGCGCGCCGCGCGGGCGCCGGGACCCGGTGGTCCGGCCGTGCGCGGTCCGCGCCCGCGAGCGGCGGCCGTCCGCGCCCTCGCCCAGACCGGGGACGTCCAGGCGCCGGGTGGCGAACGGTTCGCCCGCGGCGACCGCCGCCTGCTGCGCCGCCGGCGCCCCGGCCGGACGCTCCGCGGGCTCACCGCCCGGCTCCGCGCCGTCGCCGTCCCGGCCCGGCGCGGGCTCGTGCTCCTGCTCCCGCGGCCCCGGCACGGTCTCCTCCCGGGGCGGCGGTGCGCCGCCCCCGTCGGGACCGCCGCCGTCCGGGCCACCGCCGTCCGGGCCGCCCTCGGGACCGCCCTCCGGCCCCTCAGGCCCGCCCTCGGGGCCGTCGTCCTGCGGACCGTCCGGCTCCGGATCGTCCTCGGGGGCCGACTCCTCCAGGATCCGGTCGAGCTTCTCCTCGTCCAGGCCCGGCGCGTCGAACGGCGCCCGGCGCCTGCGGTGCGGCAGCGCCAGCAGCGCCGCCTGCCGTACGTCCTCGGTGACCACG
This sequence comes from Streptomyces sp. NPDC014733, assembly GCF_043083385.1. Lineage (NCBI taxonomy): Bacteria > Bacillati > Actinomycetota > Actinomycetes > Kitasatosporales > Streptomycetaceae > Streptomyces > Streptomyces sp. NPDC014733. Next base: position 106,977 of record NZ_JBIBYO010000015.1, read on the forward strand.
TCCGTGCGCCCGGCCCAGGCGGCCAGCGCCGTCGCGGTCCGCGCCATGACGAGGTCCGCGCGCATCCCGTCGACCTCGAACCCCGCACAGACCGACGCGATCTGCCGCAGCGCCCCGTCGCCGAGCCGCACCGACGGCAGCAGCGCCCGCGCGGCGGTGATCCGCTCCCGCAGCGCCGTCTCCTCCGCCGCCCAGCGCGCCGCGAACGCCGCCGGGTCGTCGTCGAACGCCAGCCGCCGCCGGACCACCTCCACCCGGCGCTCCGGATCCCGGTCCGCGGCGACCTCCACGGTCAGCCCGAACCGGTCGAGCAACTGCGGCCGCAGCTCGCCCTCCTCCGGGTTCATCGTGCCGACCAGCAGGAACCGCGCCGCATGCCGGACCGAGACGCCCTCCCGCTCCACGTAGGACGCGCCCATCGCGGCGGCGTCCAGCAGCAGGTCGATCAGGTGGTCGTGGAGGAGGTTGACCTCGTCGACGTAGAGCAGACCGCGGTGCGCCCGGGCGAGCAGGCCCGGTTCGAAGGACTTCACACCCTCGGCCAGCGCCCGTTCGATGTCCAACGCGCCGACCAGCCGGTCCTCGGAGGCGCCCACCGGCAGCTCCACCATGCGGGCGGGCCGCCGCGCGCCCCCGTCCGCACCGTGCGGGCCGTCCGGGCACCCGGGGTCCGGCGCGGCCGGGTCGCAGCTGAACCGGCAGCCGCCGACGACCGCCACCTCGGGCAGCAGATCGGCCAGCGCCCGGACCGCGGTGCTCTTGGCGGTGCCCTTCTCGCCGCGGACGAGGACGCCGCCCACCGCCGGGCTGACGGCGTTCAGCAGCAGCGCCAGCCGCAGGTCGTCCATTCCGACGACGGCGGTGAACGGGTAGCGGGCGCTCATGTCGCGATCACTCCTTCGTAACGACCCAGGTCATCAAGGTTGCGGCCGGCGCCGGCCGGCCGGTGGGCGCCGCCGGGCACCCGTGCGGGGCGGGCCGCGGGCCCGCGCGTGCTCACGGCGCCCCCGGCGGGACGAACGGCAGCCCCGGCGGGACGCCCTTCTCGATCAGCCGCAGCAGCGCCCCGGTGTCGGCGTGCTCCTCGATCAGATCGCCGAGCCGGTCCAACTGCTCCTCGCGCAGCGCGCCGAAGCTGGTGTCCGGCGCGGGGACGAACGCGCGCCCCGCCTCGGCCGCCACCCGCGTGAGGAACGCCCGCCGGAACGCATCGCTCTCCAGCGAACCGTGCCAGTGCGTCCCCCACACCGCGCCCGACCGGCAGCCGTCCAGCGGCCGCCCGCCGTCGTCGGTGAAGAACGGCTCCCCGCCGAGGGTCTCGGCCACGCCGTGGTGGATCTCGTACCCCTCGGCGGCCGCGCCCAGCGCCGTACCGACCGGCCGGGCCAGCGTCTTCTCCTGCGCGAACCGCACCCGTACGGGCAGCAGCCCCAGGCCAGGCACGGTGCCCGCCCGGGACTCCACCTCGTCGTCGATCACCTCGCCGAGCATCTGGTAGCCGCCGCAGATGCCCAGCACCGGACGGCCCTCGGCGGCGCGCCGGGCGATCGCGTCCGCCAGCCCCCGCTCGCGCAGCCAGGCCAGCGCCCGCACCGTGCCGCGGGTGCCCGGCAGCACCACCAGGTCCGCGTCGGCCAGCTCCTCGGCGCGGTCCACGAACCGCACCACCACGCCCGGTTCGGCGGCCAGCGCGTCCACGTCCGTGAAGTTCGACATCAGCGGCACCGCCGCGACCGCCACCCGCAGCACATCGGCGCCGTGCGGCGGCGCCACCACGCTCTCGCGGACCGCGCCGCGCAGCGACACCCGCAGCCCGTCCTCCTCGTCGATGCCCAGCCCGTGCGCGAACGGCAGCACGCCCAGCGACGGACGCCCCGTCAGGTCCCGCAGCATGTCGAGGCCCGGCTCCAGCAGCGTCACATCGCCGCGGAACTTGTTGACGAGATACCCGGCGACCAGCGCCTGGTCCTCCTCGGACAGCAGCGCCGTCGTCCCGAAGAACGAGGCGAACACCCCGCCGCGGTCGATGTCGCCGACCACCACCACCGGCAGCCGCCCGGCGCGTGCGATGCCCATGTTGACGATGTCGGTGCGCCGCAGATTGATCTCCGCCGGGGAGCCCGCGCCCTCGCAGATCACCACGTCGTGGGTGCGCCGCAACTCGGCCAGGCAGTCGGTGACGGTCGCCAGCAGCTCCGCGCGTCCACCGGGCCGCGCGCCGCTGCCGGGGCGCCCGAAGTACCCCTGCGCGCTCATCTCGCCGACCGGTTTGCCGAGCAGCACCACCTGGCTGCTGCGGTCCCCGCCCGGCTTGAGCAGCACCGGGTTCATCAGCGCCGACGGCTCCACCCGGGCGGCCGCCGCCTGCATCGCCTGCGCCCGGCCGATCTCCGCGCCGTCCCGCGTCACGAACGAGTTCAGCGACATGTTCTGCGCCTTGAACGGGGCGACGTCCACGCCCTGCCGCACCAGCCAGCGGCAGATCCCCGCGGTCACCACGCTCTTGCCCGCGTCGGAGGTGGTCCCCGCGATCAGCAACCCGCCGCCGGTCATCCGCTCCTGCCCTTCCGCCGGGCGAGGGCCGGACGCGCCGCGCCCGCCAGCAGCCGCCCGGCCACCGTCACCGTCAACGCCAGCGCGCTCACCCGGCGCGAGAGCCGCACCGCCCGCGCGATGTCCTCGGTCGCGACGGGACGGCCCCCGCCGTTCAGCCGCGGCCGGTGCTCGACCCGTCCGCCGTACGCCAGCGTCCCGCCGAGCCGTACGCCGAGCGCACCCGCGAACGACGCCTCCACCGGGCCCGCGTTGGGGCTCGGATGGGCCCCGCCGTCGCGGCGCCAGGCCCGTGCGGCGCCGCGCCGGTCGGGGGCGGCGAGCACGGTGAGCGCGGCGGTCAGCCGTGAGCCGGGCCACCCGGCGACGTCGTCCAGCCGCGCCGAGGCCCAGCCGAACCGGCGGTGGCGGGGCGACTTGTGACCCACCATCGCGTCCAGGGTGTTCACCGCCCGGAACGCCACCAGGCCCGGGACGCCGCCGACGGCGCCCCACACCAGCGCGCCCACCACCGCGTCCGAGGTGTTCTCCGCGACGGACTCGACGACCGCCCGCGCCATCTGCGGCCCGTCCAGCGCCTGCGGATCGCGGCCGCACAGATGCGGCAGCCGCCGCCGTGCCCGGTCGAGGTCCCCGGCGGCCAGCGCGTCGCCGACGGCCCGCGCCTCCCGGCCCAGCGAGGTGCCGCCCAGCACCGACCAGACGGTGGCGGCGGTCAGCGCGGTGGTGGCGGCGGTCCGGGCGGGGGAGGGGACGGGCGCCGCGCCGCGTACCGCGCGCGTCAGCAGCGCGGCGCCGGCGGTCGCGCCGCCCGCGCAGAGCAGGGTGTGGAGGGCGCCACGGCCGCGGTGGTCGCGCCAGAGCCGGGCCTCGACGGCTGCCGCACCGCGCCCGAAGGCGGCCACCGGGTGGCCGCGCCGCGGGTCGGCGGCGAGCAGATCGCCGAGAAAGCCCAGGGCCGCACCGCACGCGTAGGTGGCGTGTTCGGCACGCATCGGATCAGACCGCCGTCACGCCTCGACGGAACTCCGACGGCACACGGAAGGATCTGCACGGGCGGCCAGGCATGGCGGTATGTCCTCACTCAGGGTCCGCGCCCTGGTTCGACGTGACGGCGACAGGAGTCTCCTGGCTCCCCGGATCGGCGCTTCCCCCGGCCTTCCGGCCCTGGCGCGCGCCCGTCGGGCGTGCACGAGGCGGACCGTGACCTTCGTCGGAGGAACGCTCCCCGGTGACAGTGGCGGGACCGCGCCGGATTCACACCGGACTTCCTCTGCTGTCGCCGATTGGCGTGGGAAGTCCACCATGCCCCGCCAACCCCGTCAACTCGCCCGTGACCTGCGACGCCGTGGTACCGCGGGGCTTGTGGCGGAGGCCACAGACCCCGTACGACGCACGGCGCCCGGCCACCGCGGGTTGCGGTGACCGGGCGCCGTGCGGGCCGCCGGACGGATCAGGCGGCGACGATCAGATAGATGCCGTACGCCACCGCGGCCGCGCAGACCGCGTAGGCGGCGAGGCCACCGATCCGCGCGCCGGTGCCCGGGGCGTCGGTGCCCGCGGCACCCGCCGTGGCGGCCGCGCCCTCGGTCCGGGTGCGGGCCGTGCCGACGATGCCGACCGTGAACAGGCCCACGATCCCGACCGTCACCACCAGGGTGACGCCGAAGACCTGGCCGAGAGCTGCCCAGTCGATGCTCATGCTGTGGTTCCTCAGGTTCGGGCGGTCAGCCGGCGGCTGTCGCGGTCGTGGCGCGCGGGGCGCTCGCGGCGGGGGCGGCCTCCTCGCCCTCGATGGGCGTGAGCGACCCGGCCGGGGGAGGGGTGACCGTCTGGAGGGCCGCGGTGACCACACCGGGCGGCTCCGTGACCTCGGACGCGTTGACGTTGGTGTGGTCGATGGGCTTGCGGCGGGACGCGGCCCAGATGGCGCCGCAGATGCCGAGCGCGAGGATCGCGACGGCGGTCACGCCCCAGTCGCCCTGGTCGGCCAGGAGCGCGGCACCGGCGGAGACCAGGCCCGCGGCCGGCAGCGTCAGGCACCAGGCCACGACCATCCGCACCGCCGTCGACCAGCGCACCACACCGCCCTTGCGGCCCAGACCCGAACCCATCACCGAGCCCGAGCAGACCTGGGTGGTGGAGAGCGCGAAGCCGAGGTGGGAGGAGGCCAGGATGGTGGCCGCGGCGCCGGTCTGGGCGGCGAAGCCCTGCGGCGGCTGGATGTCGGTGATGCCCTTGCCCATCGTGCGGATGATCCGCCAGCCGCCCAGGTAGGTGCCGAGGGCGATGGCCATACCGGCCGACGCGATGACCCACAGCGGCGGGTCGGCGTGCGGGGCGACCACACCGCCGGTGATCAGCGCGAGCGTGATCACACCCATCGTCTTCTGGGCGTCGTTCGTGCCGTGCGCCAGCGAGACCAGCGCCGCCGAGGCGATCTGCCCGGCGCGGTAGCCCTTGGCGGTCTCCTGCTCGTCGCGGCCCCGGGCCAGCCGGTACGTCAGCCGGGTCGCGGCCATCGACGCGATACCGGCGACCACCGGGGCGGCCACGGCCGGGATGAGGACCTTCATCACGACGGCGCCGCCGTGCACACCGTTGGTGCCCACGGACACCAGCGTGGCGCCGATCAGACCACCGAACAGGGCGTGGGAGGAGCTGGAGGGGAGGCCGGCGAGCCAGGTGAGGAGGTTCCAGACGATCGCGCCGACCAGACCGGCGAAGATCACTTCAGGTCTGATGCCGGCGCTTTCGTCGATGATCCCGCCGGAGATGGTCTTGGCGACCTCCACGGACAGGAACGCGCCGACGAGGTTGAGGACCGCCGACATCGCCACCGCGATCTTGGGCTGCAGCGCGCCGGTGGAGATGGTGGTGGCCATGGCGTTGGCCGTGTCGTGGAAGCCGTTCGTAAAGTCGAACACCAAGGCCGTGACGATCACGATCCCGATGAGAAGCGTGATGTGTTCCATTCACCCAGGCAATCAGTTCGATGGTCAGTGACGCCGGAAACGTACGAAGGGTGGGTGAACGGGAGGTGAACGTGGCCGGGCCCGGCAATGACACCACCGCAGTGTTCGGGAGGAGGTATCTCACACGTCACTTCCACACCATCCGTATGTGGCGCGAATGTGCTGCCGCACGGCCCGAATCCGGCTTGATCCCCGGCGCGTGCACGGCATCCGAACGACCCCGTCGCAGTGCGTCACCCCGCTGGTGAACGGCGTGCCCGCACCCCGCGCCCGCCCGGACCCGGTGCGATCCCCCGGCTCCCGCCCGACCCGCGCACCTGGCCGGAACACCCGGCCCCGCGCCTGCCTCCGTGGGCACCCCGTTGTTCGAGCGCGGCGCACGCCGCGGCGCTCCCCGAGCTTCCGTACGCCCGACCCGCACCACGCCGGCCCACCGCGGGAACCGGCTCCCCGGAACGGTCGCGCCGACCGGCCCGTACGGTGGCGCCCCCCCGCTGACGAACCCCCGGAGCGCCCGCACCTCCCCGGCCCGGCCCGTACGGTGACGGACCCGCGCCCGGACCGACCGGCCTCCGGGACGGCCGCCCGCCCCCGGCCCGGCCCGTACGGTGACGGCATCCCGCCCGCTCGCCCGTCCACGCACCCGGAGGAAGAAACCGTGCCCCGTACCGGCGCTCCCGCCCCGCACCCGGACCGGCCCGGCGCCGACGCGCTCGCCGCCGCCTGGGCGGACATCGTCGCCACCGCCCGCCGCACCGTCGCCGACGGCCTCGTCGTCGGCACCTCCGGCAACGTCTCGGCCCGCGTCGGCGACACCGTTCTCGTCACCCCCAGCGGCGTCCCCTACGACCGCCTCGGCCCCGGCGACCTCACCGCCGTCGACCTCGACGGCCGGCAGTGCGCGGGCACCCTCCCGCCCACCAGCGAACTCCCCCTGCACCTCGCCGTCTACCGCGCCACCGACGCCACCGCGCTCGTCCACACCCACGCCCCGCACGCCACCGCCGTCTCCGTCCTCGTCGACGAACTCCCGCCGGTCCACTACATGACCGCCGCCCTCGGCGGGCCCGTCCGCGTCGCCCCCTACGCCCCCTACGGCAGCGACGAACTGGCCGCCCACGCCCTCACGGCGCTGCGTGACCGCACCGCCTGCCTCCTCGCCCACCACGGCACGCTCGCCCACGGCGCCACCCTCGGCCAGGCGCTGGACCGCACCGCCCAACTGGAGTGGATGTGCCGGGTCTGGCTCCTCGCCTCCTCCGTCCCCGGCCGTACTCCCTCCCTCCTGACCGCCACCGACCTCGCCGAGACCGCCACCCGCCTCCGCGGTTACGGCCGCCACCCGGAGGACACCCCGTAGACCGGACCGGACCGGACCGGGCCCCGCCGCCGCGGACCGGGCCCCGGACGGCCGCCCGGACAGCGGTCGCGTCACCCGCTCGCCCCGCCCGCTGGCCGCCCCCGGCACCCCGCCCCACACTGAAGAGGTGCGCCTGGCTACTGCGGCGGCTGCGGCCGTCACCACCGTGATCGGTGCCGGGGCGGCCGCGGTGGCCGCCGGCCGGTACGCCGGGGGCGTCGCCCTCCGGCCCTCCCCCCAGGTGCCGTTCCCCGGGGACGCACGCCTGACCGTCCACGCCACCGGCGACGACACGGTCACCCTCACCCGCAGCCTGGCGTCGCTGCGCCCCGGCACCTACGGACTCTCCGGCCCCGGCTGCCATGCGATCGTCGGCCCGGTGGTTGAGCACGCCCCGCACCCCGCCGACACCGTCGTCCGCCGCCTGGAGCGGATCACCCACGGCACCCTCCCGCCCGGCACCCGGGTGCGCATCACCCCGCAGGTGTACGCCGGAAACCCTCGCGACGCCTTCGGCCTGACCTGCGCCGACGTCGACATCCCCGGCGAACTCGGGCCGCTGCCCGCGTGGTTCCTGCCGGGCGTCCGCGACACCTGGGTGATCACCGTGCACGGCATCGGCACCACCCGTGAACACCCGATGGTCGTCATGCCGTTCCTCCACCGCCACCGGCTGCCCGTCCTCGGCCTCGCCTACCGCAACGACGCGGGCGCCCCGCAGACCCCGGACCGGCTGCACCACCTCGGCGACTCCGAATGGCGCGACCTGGACGCCGCGATCCGCTACGCCGTCCGCTACGGCGCCCGGGACGTCGTCCTGCACGGCTGGTCCGCCGGGGCCACCATGGCGCTGCGCGCCGCCGCCCGCTCCGGTATGCGCGACCGCGTCCGCGGGCTCGTCCTGGACTCGCCGGTCCTCGACCGGCACGCCACCGTCCGCGCGCTGGCCGCCGCCCGGCACGTCCCGCGGGCCCTGCTGCCGCTCGCGGTCCGCGCCGCCGAGGGCCACACCGGACTCCCCGTCGACCGGCCCGGCGACGCCGTCGATCCGGACACCCTCACCGTCCCCACCCTTCTCTTCCACGGCCCGGACGACACCCTCGCCCCCTGGGCCGCCTCCCGCGCCCTCGCCGCGCGCCGCCCGGATCTCGTCACCCTCCACCCCGTGCCGCACGCCCCGCACGCGGCCATGTGGAACGCCGCCCCCGCCGTCTACGAGGAGGCGCTGCGCCGCTTCCTGACCCCGCTGATGTGACCGCCTCCGCCCGCACCCCTCTTCTCCGCGCGTACGGGGAAGCGCGGCGCGCGGGCGTACGGGGGGACAACTCCCCACAACCGTGATGGGTCGCCTGGATGAACCCCGCTGAGCGGGCCTTTTCCTGCCGTCCGATTGGGTTTTCGGGCCGTCAGCGGCAAGACTGCTCCTGTGACGTCCCGTACTCCGCGCGACTCCCGGCTCCGACTCGTCCCCAGGCAACCGATTGCCGCCGCCCGCCGGGCGGTGAGCACCCGGGCCGCCCGTCCGGCCCCACGCCCGCCCGAGGGCACCCCGCCGCCCGCGGAACTGGCGCGCCAGGCCCGCGCCGCGCTCTCCGGCGCGGCCCGGCTGGCCCACTGGGCCGACGGCGCCGGTGACGGACTACGGGCCGGGCGCGACGGCGCCCTCCCGGCGGCCGACGTGGACCGCGCCGCCGAGGCCCTCGGCCTGCCCGCCGCACAGGTGCGCGCCGACTGGGACCGCGCCCGCCTCGCCGGACTGATCGAGCTGCACGGCGGGCTGGCCCGCGCCGGCTGGCGGCTGCGCGCCTGGGACCGCGACGACACCGCCGCCCTCCGCGGCTGGGTCGCCCTCTTCGACGCCTGGTCGCTGGCGCTGCCGTCCCCCGAAGGCGCCGGGCCCGCCATCGTCGGCGAGGTCGTCGAGGCCGTACCGCAGCTGCTGTCGCTGCTCCACCTCTCCGCCGGTCCGGTGCGGCTCCAGGCGCTGCTGGACATGCTCGAACAGCGCGTCGCCGAACTGCGCACCGAGCGCTGCGAGGTGCCGTACGGGCCCCGCACCGAGTCCGCGGACGGCGCCGCGGAGGAGGCGCAGGCCCCGCTCACCGCCCTGCTGGACTGGGCGCTGGCCGCACTGACCGCGGTCGGCGCGCTGGTGCCCGCCGACGGCGCGGCCGCCCCGGCTCCCGCCCCGGACGACGCTGACGACGCCCGTGAGGCGCAGTTGACGCCGCTCGGCCACTGGTCGGTGTGGGTCAAGCTGGAGCAGATCTGCGTCGCGGCGCAGAGCCCGGCGGGCAACATCGAGCAGACCGCCGCCGCCATGCTCCGCGGCTGCGCCCGGCTGACCCCGGGCCCGGCCCGCGCGGAGTACCGCGCCTGGCTCGCGGCCCGCTCGGTCGGCTCGGCCGTCGAGGAGCTGCTGACCGTGGCGCGCGGTGAGGACGCGCTGCTGCGCGGGCTGGCCTTCGAGGCGCTGCGCGCCGTCGGCGCCCCGGCCGAGGCCGCCGTCCGCGCGGCGGCCGAAGAGGCGGCGCTGCGCCCGTACGTCCTGCTGTGGCTCTTCGAACACGAGGGCGGCGACCCGGAGAACGCCCCCGACGTGCTCACCCGCGAGGAGTCGACCTGGCTGTGGGTGGACACCGCCGCGGCCGTCGCCGACCACGGCGAGAGCCAGCTGCTCATCCGCCACCTCGACTCGGCGGTCCAGGGCTCCGTCCCGCGCCTCCTCGAAGAGGTGCGTGCGGTGGGCCATCCGCGCACCGTCCAGGTCCTGGTGGCGCTCGCCGCGGCCCACCCCGACCCGGCGCTGGCCAAGGCCGTCCGCCGGGCGGCGTTCCAGGTGCACACCGGCGGTGTCTGACCCGGCAGCCACCGGGTCACCACGGTCCGGCGGACCGCGGCCGTCCACCGGAGGCGGCCGGTCGCCCGCCCCCGGCGGGTACGTCCGGAGGAACCGGTGAGCCGCCGGATCACCGCTCGGGCGGCACGGTGGAGGAGCGTGGGGTGCCAGCGGGGTGACCGCATGACGGCCGCCTCTCCCGGGAGCGCACGTCCCGTTCCGCACGGCCCCGCGCGCCGCTCGCGCGGGCGTCCGTGAGATCTGCCTCACAGTCTGCCGGGGGGCACTGACATCGCACCCGCGGCAGCCGCGCCCGCCACCCGCACCGGAGCCGCCGCACGGCCGTCCCCGGCCCGCCGGGGCCCTTCGGTGGCCGGGGAAATCAGTTGCGCGGCACCGTTAGACTGCCCTCATGGCAGTTCTCCTCTGGGTTCATTAGACGGCGTAGACCGCTCTCGGACCGTCCGTCCATTCCGCCGTCACCCTGCCCTGGAGTTTTTCCGTGATCACCGCTTCCGGCCTTGAGCTGCGCGTTGGCGCCCGCGTTCTCATCGATTCCGCTTCCTTCCGCATCGCCAAGGGCGACCGCGTCGGCCTGGTCGGCCGCAACGGCGCCGGGAAGACCACCCTCACCAAGGTCCTGGCCGGCGAGGGCATCCCCGCCGCGGGTTCCGTCGCCCGCTCCGGCGAGGTCGGCTACCTCCCGCAGGACCCGCGCACCGGCGACATGGACGTCCTCGCCCGCGACCGCATCCTCTCCGCCCGCGAACTGGACAGCGTCCTGCGCAAGATGCGCGAGAACGAGGACCGGATGGCGAACGGCAAGGGCGCCACCCGCGAGAAGGCGATGCGCAAGTACGAGCGCCTGGAGACGGAGTTCCTGACCAAGGGCGGGTACGCCGCCGAGGCGGAGGCGGCCACCATCGCCGCCAGCCTGGGCCTGCCCGACCGGATCCTCGCCCAGCCGCTGCACACCCTCTCCGGTGGTCAGCGCCGCCGTGTCGAGCTGGCCCGGATCCTCTTCTCGGATGCCGACACCCTGCTGCTCGACGAGCCGACCAACCACCTCGACGCCGACTCGATCGTCTGGCTGCGCGACTACCTCAAGACGTACCGCGGCGGCTTCATCGTGATCTCCCACGACGCCGACCTCGTCGAGACCGTCGTCAACAAGGTCTTCTACCTCGACGCCAACCGCTCCACGATCGACGTCTACAATATGGGCTGGAAGCTCTACCAGCAGCAGCGCGAGGCCGACGAGAAGCGTCGCCGCCGGGAGCGGCAGAACGCCGAGAAGAAGGCCGCGGCCCTCAACTCGCAGGCCGACAAGATGCGCGCCAAGGCCACCAAGACCGTCGCCGCGCAGAACATGGCCAAGCGCGCCGAGCGTCTGCTGTCCGGCCTGGAGGAGGTCCGCGCCGCCGACAAGGTCGCCAAGCTGCGCTTCCCCGACCCCGCGCCGTGCGGCAAGACGCCGCTCACCGCCGAGGGCCTGTCGAAGTCGTACGGCTCGCTGGAGATCTTCACCGACGTCGATCTCGCCATCGACAAGGGCTCCCGGGTCGTCATCCTGGGCCTGAACGGCGCCGGCAAGACCACGCTGCTGCGGTTGCTGGCCGGCGTGGAGACCCCCGACACCGGCGAGGTCCGCCCCGGTCACGGCCTCAAGCTCGGCTATTACGCGCAGGAGCACGAGACGCTCGACCCGGACCGCACGGTCCTGGAGAACATGCGCTCCGCCGCCCCGGACATGGACCTCGTCGCCATCCGGAAGACGCTGGGTTCCTTCCTGTTCTCCGGTGACGACGTCGACAAGCCCGCCGGGGTGCTCTCCGGTGGTGAGAAGACCCGTCTGGCGCTGGCCACGCTGGTCGTCTCGTCCGCCAACGTCCTGCTGCTCGACGAGCCGACGAACAACCTCGACCCGGCCAGCCGCGAGGAGATCCTCGGCGCGCTGCACACCTTCACCGGCGCCGTCGTCCTGGTCTCGCACGACGAGGGCGCGGTGGACGCCCTGGAGCCGGAGCGGATCATCCTGCTGCCGGACGGCGTCGAGGACCTGTGGGGTCAGGAGTACGCGGACCTCGTCGCACTGGCGTGACCGGCGGCGGCCACCAGGTTCGCGCATCGATCATTCGGCCGACGGGTGATCCATCATCTGAGTGAGAACGGCTCGTACACCGGCGAGCCTCCGAGACGGAGCCGGGCCCTTGTGGCCCGGCTTCCGTCGTTTCCGGTACGCCCCTGCTGACCTGCGGTTTCCCGGAGGGCGTGGGGGAGGGCGCGGCGATTTCGGTGGGTGTCGGAGGCCCTCGGCCAGATTGTCCGGACACGGACGGCCTCGGACGCCTCGCCACAGACCTTGCCGAATGGGTGGCCAGGAACGCGAGGAGGGGTGATCATGAGAGTCCAGAGCGCACTTCCCATGAGGAGGCACGGGTGGCCGAGACTCTGAAGAAGGGCAGCCGGGTGACCGGCGCCGCGCGCGAAAAGCTCGCGGCAGACCTGAAGAAGAAGTACGACTCCGGAGCAAGCATCCGGGCGCTGGCCGAAGAGACCGGTCGCTCCTATGGATTCGTCCACCGGATGCTCAGCGAATCCGGTGTGTCCCTGCGCGGTCGAGGCGGAGCAACGAGGGGCAAGAAGGCCACCTCGGCCTGACGACCGCGACTCCGACGGGTAGTCCCCCCGGTCGGTCGGGCAGACGACCGGGAGGTTACCGTTCAGTCACTTACGCACGCTGGTGTGCGACGGCTGACTCGGAGGCATTCTGATGACTCTGCTCGACAAGGACGGTGTGCGGCTCACCGTGGACGACGCGCTCGCCACGGTGACCCTCGCCAACGCGGCCAAGCGCAACGCCCAGTCGCCCGCCATGTGGCGGGCGCTGGCCGAGGCCGGCGCGCTGCTGCCGGGGAGCGTCCGCGTCGTGGTGCTGCGGGGCGAGGGCAAGTCCTTCTCCGCGGGCCTCGACCGGCAGGCGTTCACGCCCGAGGGGTTCGACGGCGAGCCGTCGTTCCTCGACATGGCGCGCGGTCCGGAGCACGAGATGGATGCGCTCATCGCCTCGTACCAGGAGGCGTTCACCTGGTGGCGGCGGAACGACCTGGTGTCGATCGCCGCCGTCCAGGGCCATGCGATAGGCGCCGGCTTCCAGCTGGCGCTCGCCTGTGACCTGCGGGTCTGTGCCGAGGATGCGCAGTTCGCGATGCGCGAGACCAGCCTCGGGCTGGTGCCCGATCTGACCGGCACCCATCCGCTGGTCCACCTCGTCGGCTACGCCCGGGCGCTGGAGATCTGCGCCACCGGGCGCTTCGTCCACGGCGACGAGGCGGGCCGGATCGGCCTCGCCAACCTCGTGGTCCCCGGCGAGGAACTGGACGCCGCGGTCTCCGACCTGGTCACCGCACTGCTGGCCCCGCCGCGCGACGCCCTCGTCGAGACCAAGGCGCTGCTGGCCGGTGCCGTCGGCCGTGACCTGGACGAGCAGCGAGCCGCCGAGCGCGCCGCCCAGGGCCGCCGTCTAAAGGATCTGGCGGGTCTCGGCGAATGACCCCGCGGACCGCCCGCGGCGCCGTGCCCCACCCCGGGCGGCGCCGCGGGCGGCCGCGTTTCATCCTGTGTCCACCGCCGTGACCAGCACCGCCACGGCCGCCGCCGGGGCCCGGGCCGCACCCGCCGCCGCGCGTACCGCCCGGGCGACCTCCGACGCCCGGCGCCCCGGGCCGGTCACCACCTGAACCAGCAGCCCGCCCGGCGTCTCCCGCACCGGCCGGGACGCGCCACCGAGCACGGCGGCGAGCCGCACCACGCCGGGCACCGCCAGCACCGCATCGGCCACCGGGTCCGGCACCCCCGTCTCCTGCGGGCTGAGCCCGATGCCCGGCCCCGGGGGCGCGGGGCGTTCCCGGGGTGGCGCCGCGCCGGGGTCGAATACGCCGGTGACCTGGAGGTCCACGGTCGTCACCGGCAGGCCCAGCGCCCGGTCGGCGGTCTCCAGCAGCGCCGTGCGCAACCCCTCGGCGGTCCGCGGCAACGGGCGGTCCGGGGTCGCCGTGAGGTCCGCGGTGATCAGCAGCGGGCCCGGTGGCAGTGCGCTGGGCGGCGCCGGTGCCGGCGGGCGCGGGCCGCGGTGGTCCGCGAGGCCGATCCGCAGTGCGCCCAGACACAGCCCGGGCAGGGCGGCGGCGCGGGCCCGCAGCACCCGCGCCGCCGCCTCCTCGGTGATCCAGCAGTCGTCCGCCGGGGCGCCCAGCGGCAGCACCCGGCCGGTCCCGACCTCCAGGCGCACCCGGTGCGCCCACTCCGTAGCGGCCACCGCATCGCCCCCAGGGTCGTCGTCCCGCTGTCCTCCCAGCCTGCCGCAGCCGGGTCCGTCCGGCAGGGCGGTGCGGCCGGGGACGCGGTGCCGCAACCCGGGTGCCGCAGCAGACCGGGCAGGACCGGCCGGTCGCCCCTAGCGTGGTGGAGAGCGGTGACCTCTCCCTCGGAAGGGACGATCGGCTATGGCGGACGAACAGTGGAACCGGACCGGCACCTCCGCGAGCGGGGCCTCGGAGGCGAAGCTCTCGGGTGGTGGACGCGGCGGGGGTGATCCCGCCTCCCGCGGACGGACCACCATCGCCGACGGCGTCGTGGAGAAGATCGCCGGGCTCGCCGCCCGGGATGTGGTGGGCGTCCACGCCATGGGCAGCGGCCTGGCCCGCACCCTCGGCGCGGTCCGCGAGCGGGTGCCCGGCGGCTCCCGCTCCGCGCCTGTCGCCCGCGGCGTGAAGGCCGAGGTCGGCGAGGTGCAGACCGCGCTCGACCTGGAGATCGTGGTCGAGTACGGCGTCTCCATCGCCGATGTGGCCCGCGACGTACGGGAGAACGTGATCTCCGCCGTGGAGCGGATGACCAGCCTGGAAGTCGTCGAGGTCAACATCGCGGTCAGTGACGTCAAGCTGCCCGACGAGGAGGACGAGGACGAGGAGTCGGAGACCCGGCTCCAGTAGACGGACATGACCGGCGGCGGCTTCGGCCGGAGCGGGCAGCGAAGGAGCGCACGATGAGCATGGCCGTGGTCGGTCTTCTGGCCGGTATGGCGCTGGGCTTCGCCGGATACTTCGGTGGCTTCGGGGCCTTTGTCCTGGTGGCGGCGCTGGGCGCGATCGGGTTCGTCGTCGGACGGTTCCTCGACGGGGATCTGGAGGCCGGGGACTTCTTCCGGCCCCGGTCCCGCGACGACCGGCGGCGGTGAGCGTGGCGACGGCAGCGACGGCGCCCGGCGCGGCGGCCGTCGCCGAGGTGACACCGGGGGAGCGGGGCGCCACCCGCGTCGCGGACCGGGCGGTCGCGAAGATCGCCGCGGCGGCGGCCCGCGAGGCGCTGCGCGCCGCGGCCGGCGGCGCCCGCACCGGCGCCCATGCGACCGTCACCGTCCGGCGGCGGGACGGCCGGCCGCCGTTCGGCGAGGCCCATGTGCAGGTCACCGTCGAACTGGGCTACCCCGCCGCGATCGGCGCGCGGTGCGGTGAGGTACGCCGTCAGGTCACCGAACGGGTACGGGAGCTGGCGGGGATGACGGTGGCCGAGGTGGCGGTCGAGGTGGAGCGGCTGCACTCGCCGCTCGAACGGGACCGGGAACGCGTGCGATGAGCGACGACGCACGCGCCACGGTGACCCCGGTGGAAGACCCCGCCCCCGCACCCCCCGTGCACGGCAGGGCCCGCCGGTTCTGGTCCGCCCGCCGTCTCCCGTCCGCCGTGGTGGCGCTGCTCGCGCTGGCCGGTGCGGGGCTGCTGCTCTACGACGTGGCGGCGGTGCGCGCCGACCGGCCCGCGATGGCCTGGCGCCGCCGCCTCGCCGACGAACTGGCCACCCGTCCGCTCGACGACCCCTGGGTGCTGGGCGGCGCCGCGGCGGCGATGGCGGTCGGCCTGTGGCTGCTGGTGCTGGCGCTCACCCCCGGGCTGCGCTCGGTGCTGCCGATGCGCCGCGCCACGCCGGACGTCCGGGCCGGACTCGACCGCGCGGCCGCCGCGCTGGTGCTGCGGGACCGGGCGATGGAGGTCTCCGGCGTCCAGTCCGTCAAGGTGTCGGCCGGGCGCCGCAAGGTGAAGGTGGCGGCCGTCTCGCACTTCCGGGACCCGGACCGGGTGCGGGCGGATCTCGACGCGGTGGTCGGCGAGGGAATGCACGGGCTGGGGCTGGCCCGGCCGTTGCGGCGCTCGGTCCGCGTGCGCCGCCCGAAGAAGAGGTGAGCGAAGATGCGCAGGGTCCGGCGCGGGGTCAACCGCGTACTGCTGGGGCTGACCGGCGCGGTGCTGCTGGGCGGCGGCGCCGCGGTGCTCATGGCCGGTCTCGGGCTGCCGTCGGCGTGGCACTTCCGGCTGCCCGCCGGCTGGCCCTGGACGCGCAGCGACGGGGTGCTGCTGTCCGCGGCGGACCGTACCCGCTTCACCGACCGCGGCTGGTGGTGGCCGGCCGTGATCGCCGTGCTCGCCGTCGTGGTGCTGCTGCTCCTGTGGTGGCTGCTGGCGCAGCTCCGGCGCCGCAGGCTGGGGCAGTTGCTGGTCGACAGCGGTGACGGGGAGGGCGCCGCGGTGCGCGGCCGGGCGCTGGAGGACGCGGTGGCGGTGGAGGCCGGCGCGCTGGACGGGGTGGAGCGGGCGGACGCGCTGCTGTCCGGCCGCCGGACCGCGCCGCAGCTGCGCGCCGTGGTGGCGCTCGCCCCGCACGCCGACCCCGGCGCCGTACTGCTGCGGCTGTCGGACGGGGCGGTGGCGGACGCCCGCACCTCCACGGGGCTGACCCGGCTGCCCGCCGAGATCCGGCTGCGGGCGGTGCGGCACCGGGCGGAGCGGGTGAGCTGAGGGCGGGCGGCCCGGACGTACGGGGCGGGCCGGTGCCGTGTGGCCCGCCGCCCGTACCGCCGCCTCGTCAGAATCCCCGCCTGGCCCCGCCGTCCACCGGCACCATCACGCCGGTCAGGTACGACGCGGCGGGGGAGAGGAGGAACGCCGCGGTGCGGCCGAACTCGTCGGGCTCGCCGTAGCGGCCGAGCGGGATGGTCGCGCAGTTGCGGGCGCGGCTCGCCCCGGGGTCGCCGGAGACCGCGTCGAGCTGGGTCATCCGGTCGGTGGCGATCCGCCCCGGCAGCACGCCGACGACGCGGATGCCGCGCGGCCCGGCCTCGTCGGCGAGCGACTTGGCGAACCCGGCGAGCCCGGGACGCAGCCCGTTGGAGATCGCCAGCCCGCCGATCGGCTCGTACACCGAACCGGAGAGCACGAAGCCGATGACGCCGCCCTCGCCCAGCTCGGCGGCGACCGCGCGGGCCAGCCGGACCGCGCCGAGGAAGACGGTCTCGAAGCCCTCGCGCCACTGGTCTTCGGTGAGATCGGTGGAGACGCCGGGCGGCGGGCCGCCGACGCTGATGAGGATGCCGTCGAGGCGCCCGAAACGCTCGCGGGCGGTGGCGATCAGCCGCTCGGGCGTCCGCGGGTCGGCGTTGTCGGCGGCGACGCCCACGGCCCGGTCGCCCAGTTCGGCGGCGGCCGCCGCGGCGCTCTCCGCGGTGCGGCCGGTCAGCACGACCCGTGCGCCGTCGGCGGTCAGGGCCCGGGCGGTGGCGAGGCCGAGCCCGCGGGTGGCTCCGGTGACGAGGTACGTCCGGTCGGTGAGTCCAAGATCCATGGCCCTAGTCTGCCCCGGCCGCGCCGAAGAGGGTGAAGGCGGTTCCGACCAGTCCGATGTGGCTGAACGCCTGCGGGAAGTTGCCGAGCTGCCGGCAGGCCGCCGGGTCGTACTCCTCGGCGAGCAGCCCGACGTCGTTGCGGAGCGCGAGGAGACGGGAGAAGAGGTCGTGGGCCTCGCGCCGGCGGCCCGTCAGATGGAGCGCCTCGGCGAGCCAGAACGAGCAGGCGAGGAACGCGCCCTCGTCGCCGGGGAGCCCGTCGGCCGCGCCGTCGCCGGTGGCGTAGCGGCGCACCAGCCCGTCCTGGGTGAGCGAGGCGCGGACCGCGTCGACGGTGCCGATGACGCGGGGGTCGTCGCCGGGCAGGAAGCCGAGGCGGGGGATGAGCAGCGTCGCGGCGTCCAGCGCGGTGGAGCCGTAGAACTGGGTGAAGGTGGAGCGCGCCGCGTCGTAGCCCTGCGTGCAGACCTCGTGGTGGATGGTGTCCCGCAGCTCCCGCCAGCGCCGCAGGTCGCCGCGGGCCCCGGGGACGGTTTCGAGGGTGCGGACCGCGCGGTCGACCGCCACCCAGGCCATGACCTTGGAGTGGACGAAGTGACGGCGCGGACCGCGGATCTCCCACAGACCCTCGTCCGGTTCGCGCCAGGTGGTGGCGAGGTACTCCACCAGCTTCCGCTGGATGTTCCAGGCGTGCGGCTGGGAGGTCAGTCCGGCGACGCGGGCGCCGTGGAAGGCGTCCAGGACCTCGCCGTAGACGTCGAGCTGCCGCTGGTCGACGGCGGCGTTGCCGAGCCGGACGGGTGCCGAACCGGCGAACCCGGACAGCCAGGGCAGTTCGGCCTCCGGCAGCCGCCGCTCGCCCGCGACGCCGTACATGATCTGGAGATCCTCGGGGGCGCCGGCGACCGCGCGCAGCAGCCAGTCCCGCCAGGCGGCCGCCTCGTCGAGGTAGCCCGCGCCGATCAGGGAGGTGAGGGTCAGCGAGGCGTCGCGCAGCCAGCAGTAGCGGTAGTCCCAGTTGCGGACCGAGCCGAGTGCCTCGGGCAGCGAGGTGGTGGGCGCGGCGACGATGCCGCCGGTGGGGGCGTACGTCAGCGCCTTGAGGGTGATCAGCGACCGCAGGACGGCGTCGCGGTGCGGACCGGTGTAGCGGCACCGCGCCGACCACGCGTGCCAGTCGTCGAGGGTGCAGTCGAGGGCGTCGTACGGGTCGATGATCCGCGGGCGCGGATGGTGCGAGGGGTGCCAGGTCAGGACGGAGGCGTACCGCTCGCCGGGGGCGACGGTGAACTCCGAGCGGGTGCTGAAGTCCTTGCCGTACGTGGTGACCTGGGGCTCGGTGCGCAGCCAGACGGCGTCCGGACCGGCGACCGCGGACCGGCAGCCCTCGGCGCGGCGCATCCACGGCACCACCCGGCCGTAGTCGAACCGCAGCCGCAGCACCCCGCGCATCGGGACGTGGCCGGTCAGTCCCTCGACGATGCGGACGACGTCGGGCGCGCGGTCGCGTTGCGGCATGAAGTCGGTGACCTTGACGCTGCCGTCCGGGGTGTCCCAGATGGTGTCGAGGACGAGGGAGTCGCCGCGGTAGGAGCGGGTGGCGCGGGCGTCGGGGTGGGCGGGCGCCATCCGCCAGTGGCCGTTGTCCCGGTCGCCGAGGAGGGCGGCGAAGCAGGCGCCGGAGTCGAAGCGCGGCAGACAGAGCCAGTCGATCGACCCGTCGCGGCCGACGAGCGCGGCGGTCTGCAGATCGCCGATGAGCGCGTAGTCCTCGATGCGTGGGGGCACCCAGCGGGCTTTCCCGCCGGGCGGCGGCGCTATTCGGGGGCCGCGGCCGTCCGGGCTACGGGGGCGTCCGCCGGATCGGTGCCCGTCGGCTCCGGTGCCGTCCCGGGGGTGTCCGGCTCCGCCGCGTCGGTGCCGGTCGCCGCCGCGGCCGCCCGGTCCCGGCGCTCCCGGCGGGCGAGGACGACCCAGCCGACCGGCACCGCCGCGGCGAACAGCCACCACTGCACGGCGTACGCCATGTGCGGGCCGATGCTGTCGTGGTCCGGCTCCGGGACCAGCTCGGGGGTGTGGTGCGGGGACTTCGGCGCGGTCTGCTCGATGTACCCGGCGAGGACCGGGCGGTGCAGCAGCTTCGCCTGCTGGGCGCTGTTGATCAGCATGACCTGGCGGTCGGGCAGCCCCTGCCGGTCCTTGATCCCGCTGCCCTCGGTGGTCTCGTCGGCCATCATCCGGCCGGTCACGGTGACCGTGCCGCGGGGGGCCGCGGGGACGTCCGGGAACTTGGTGAGGTCGCCGCCGGCCGGGATCCAGCCGCGGTTGACCAGCACCGTCCGGCCGCCGTCGAGGTCGAGCGGGGTCAGGACGTAGTAGCCGATGGTCGATTCGTCGGCGGCGGTGCGCTGGCGGACGACGACCTCGTGCGCGGCGTCGTACGTACCGGTGGCGGTGACCGTGCGCCACATGTCGGCGCGGGGCAGGGGGCGACCGGGGGCGGTCAGCTCGGTGACCGGTACCGGCTCGGCGTGGATGCTGCGGTCGATGAGCTGGTTCTGCGCGACCCGGTGCTCATGGCGATGGAGCTGCCAGAAGCCCAGCTTGACCATGACCGGGATCAGGACGAGGCCCACGAGGGTGAGGATCACCCACTGCCGGGACAACAGGAAGCGGTACACGGCTTCGACGGTACCTGGCGCGCGCACGCCCCCGGGCGGCGGGGCCGCCCGGGGCGGCGACGGGGCTCAGACCCGGTCGACGATGCCCTGCTTCCCCGCGGCGCGGGCGCAGTGCGCGCCGCAGAACCACTGCCCGGCGGCCTCGACGCCCTGGCCGATGATCTGGACCCGGCAGTGCTCGCAGATCGGTGCCATGCGGTGGATGGCGCAGGAGAAGGAGTCGAAGACGTGCCGCGCCCCGTCCTTGGTCTCCACGTAGAAGGCCAGGTCGTAGTCGTTTCCGCATACCTCGCAACGAGTCATGCGCCGCATCGTGCGGATCGCGGCGGGATGGGGCAAGGCCATCGGGGCCGGGTCGGGGCAGCGGCACCCGACCGGCGCACGGGCGGCCCGCCCGCCGGGTCACCCGGCGGCGGGGCGGACGTCCTGGAGGAGCTGCATGAAGGCCGCCTCGTCGATGACGGTGGTGCCGAACGTGCGGGCCTTGGCGGTCTTGGAGGTCTGCGCGTCCGGGTCGTTGGTCACCAGCAGGCTCGTCAGACGCGACAGGCTCGTCGCCACATGCAGTCCGGCCTCGGTCGCGCGGTCCTCCAGCAGCTCCCGGTCGACGGAGGTGTCCCCGGAGAACGCCACCCGCATCCCCTGCACCAGCTTGCCGCCGGGCTCGTACCGCCCCGGGTTGGGGTACGGGCAGGCCGGGCGTTTGCGGGCGGGGCGCCAGGAGGTGGGGCGGTAGGAGGAGGCGGTGCCCGGATACCGCCGGGGCGCCGGGGTGTCGGACCACTCGGTGAGCGGCTGGCAGGCGAGCAGCGGGAGCCGGAGGTTCTCCCGGGCGGCGCGGCGCAGGCTCGGCGTGAACGTCTCGGCCAGCACCCGGGCGTCGTCGAGCGCGTGGTGGGCCTGCTCCTGGACCACGCCGTAGTGGGCGGCGAGGGTCTCCAGCTTGTGGTTGGCGAGCGGCAGGCCCAGCTCTTTGGAGAGGGCGATGGTGCACAGCCGCCGGCTCACCGGGGCGACCGCCGTGGCGCGGGCGTACTCGCGGGCGATCATCGACCAGTCGAACATGGCGTTGTGGGCGACCAGGACGCGGCCTTCGAGGCGCCGGGACAGCTCGGGCACGATCTCCGGGAAGAGCGGGGCGTCGGCCAGCACCTCGCTGGTCAGGCCGTGGATCCACACCGGGCCCGGGTCGCGCTCCGGGTTGACGAGGGTGTACCAGCGGTCCTGGAACTCGCCCCGGGCGTCGAGCTGGTAGACGGCGGCGGAGATGATCCGGTCGTCACGGGCGAGGCCGGTGGTCTCGACGTCGACCACGGCATACCCCTCGGGGTAGGCGTCCGGCCAGGGGACCGGCGGGGTCTGCGGGCCCGGCTGCTGCCCGATCCTCGGCGCGATCGGGTCGGCTGCTGTGTGGTCTTCGAGCATGGTCCCTGAGGATACGGGCCACCACTGACAGCCACCGCACCGCCGTCGTCCCGGTGGCCGGACCCCACCGGTCGGTGCGGGCGTCCCGTCAACGGCCGCCCTCACGGCGGAAAACGGGCGAATCGCCATCAAGATGGATGATTTCCCGACGGTTCGTTACCGGCGGTATCCCCGGTCCGGAAACTGACACCCCGTCTCACATACTTCTCGGTAACCACCTCTAGCCGCACCCGCGGCGCCGCGCATATCGTGCCGGACATGCCGCACCTTCCCGATGTCGTGCTGTGGTCCGTCCCCGCCTTCGTCCTGCTCACCGCCGTCGAGGTGGTGAGCTACCGCCTGCGTCCCGACGAGGACGCCGCGGGCTACGAGGCCAAGGACGCGGCCACCAGCGTCGGCATGGGCCTGGGCAGCCTGGTCTTCGACGCCCTGTGGAAGATCCCGATCGTGGCGATCTACTCCGCCGTCTACGCGCTGACCCCGCTGCGGGTGCCGGTGCTGTGGTGGACGCTGCTGCCGATGCTGCTGGTGCAGGACTTCCTCTACTACTGGTCGCACCGCGGGCACCATGTCATCCGCGTCCTGTGGGCCTGCCACGTCGTCCACCACTCCAGCCGGAAGTTCAACTTCACCACCGCGCTGCGGCAGCCCTGGACCAGCTGGACCGTCTGGCCGTTCTACCTCCCGATGATCGTCCTCGGCGTCCACCCGGCGGCCGTCGCCTTCTGCTCCGGCGTCAGCCTCGTCTACCAGTTCTGGGTGCACACCGAGCGCATAGGGACCCTGCCCGGGCCGCTGGAGTCCGTCCTGAACACGCCCTCCCACCACCGGGTGCACCACGCCTCCCAGGGCGGCTACCTGGACCGTAACTTCGGCGGCATCCTGATCGTCTGGGACCGGATGTTCGGCTCCTTCGTCCGCGAGACCGAGCGGCCCGTCTACGGCCTCACCAAGAACATCGCCACCTACAACCCGCTGCGCGTCGCCACCCACGAGTACGCCGCCATCGCCCGCGACGTCCGCGCCGCCGGCAGTTGGCGCGAACGGGCGGGCCGGATCTTCCGCGGCCCCGGGTGGCAGCCCGCCGGAGCCGTGCCCGAGGCGGGCGCTCCGGCGAGCGGCCCCGCGCCGACCGGAGACACGCCCGCCGGAGACGCCGCGCCCGCCGGGGGCGCCGCATCGACCGGCGGCCCCGCCCCCGCCCCGTCCACCCCCGTCGCGTCCCCCGTCGCGCCCACCGTCGAGAGAGGTGCCGCGTGAACACGATGCGTCCCCGGCCCCGCGTCGCCCGCGCGCTGCTCACCGTCTTCGCCGTACTGGCCGCCGTCCATCTCGTGGCGCTGCTCGTCCGTACCGCCACCGGATCCGGCGGCGGTGCCCATGCCGTCGCCGACGCCGCGGTGCTGGCCACCAAGCCGGCCCTGATGCCGGTCCTCGCCGGGTACGCGCTCACCCGGGGCGGTCCGCCGCTGCTGGCCGGGGCGCTGCTCCTCGGCTGCAGCGGGGACACCCTCCTGCAGATCGGCGGCGACCTCCTCTTCCTGCTGGGCATGGCCGCGTTCGCCGCCGGGCACGTCTGCTACCTCGTCGTCTTCGCCCGCCACGGCACCGCACCCGGCCGCGCCCGCACCGCCGCCGCGGCCGGGGCGTACGTCCTGGCCTGGGCCGCCCTCGTCGCCCTGCTGTGGCCCGGCCTCCCGGCGGACCTGCGGGGCCCGGTCGCCGGGTACAGCCTGCTGCTCACCGGTATGGCCTTCGGGTCCCTGCGGATCGGGCCGCTCGCCGCCGCCGGCGGGCTGCTCTTCCTGCTCTCCGACACCCTCATCGCGACCGGCATCGCCGACTGGCCGCAGGCCCCCGCCCCGCAGTTCTGGGTCATGCTCACCTACATCGCCGCCCAGTCCGCCCTGGCCCTGGGCCTGCTGCGGACCGCCGGGAACACCGCACCGGCGCCCTCCGCCGAGGCGCAGCCGGTCCAGGTCTGACCCCACCGGCCCGTCCGCGCCGCACCGGGCGGGCCGCGCACCGGCCCGCCCGCTGCGGCGGTCGGCGCGCGGCCGCGGCAGCAGAGCCCGCCCCGTACGCAGCCCTGCCGGGGCGCCAACACCCGCTGCGCGGCGCCCCGTTGCCCGGTGGCGGCAGCGGGGCCGCGAGCCCGCCGCCGACCGGGGCTCGTGCCCGTCCCGAGGTGGCGCCCGCCGCGCTCCGAGCGCCCCCTATCCGTGCGAAATTCAACGGGCAACCCCTGTCGCCGTGCCCGCACCCCCTCTACGATGCGTGATCCACCTCACTTACCTTCCCTTTACCCACGCGTCCGTCGCCGGACCACGCGTCAGGAGAATCCGTGAGCAGCGCACCGCCCACCGGCCCCGGGCCACAGGAACCGCCCGGCCCCGCGGCCGCCACCGCACCACCCGTCGCGGCCGCGGACCCGGCCCGCGGACCGCACCCGTACGCCGAGATCCAGCAGAGCGCGGAATTCGGCGAACTGCGCCGCGGCCACCGCGCGTTCGCCTTCCCCCTCACGATCGCCTTCGTCCTCTGGTACCTCGGCTACGTCCTGCTGTCGAGCTACGCGGGCGGCTTCATGGCGGTCAAGGTCGCCGGGAACGTCAACGTCGCCCTCGTCCTGGGCGTCGCACAGTTCCTGACGACGTTCCTCATCGCCTGGTGGTACTCCCGCCACGCCGCTAGGCGCCTCGACCCGCAGGCCGAAGCCATCAAGAACCGCCTGGAGGGCGACGCATGACCGCCGCGCATCCGCTCGCCCCGCCGCTCGCCGCCGGAGGCGCGGGCGACCACCGCACCCTGATCATCAGCCTCTTCGCCCTCTTCGTCGTCGCCACCTTGGCCATCACCTTCCGGGCCGGGCGCCAGACCCGCGGCGCCGACGACTTCTACGCCGGGGGACGTCAGTTCAGCGGCTTCCAGAACGGCCTCGCCATCTCCGGCGACTACATGTCCGCCGCATCCTTCCTCGGCATCGCCGGGGCCATCGCCCTCTCCGGCTACGACGGTTTCCTCTACTCCATCGGCTTCCTCGTCGCCTGGCTCGTCGCCCTGCTCCTGGTCGCCGAACCGCTGCGCAACTCCGGCCGCTACACGATGGGCGACGTCCTCGCCTACCGGATGCGCCAGCGCCCGGTCCGTACCGCCGCCGGGACCTCCACCATCGTCGTCTCGATCTTCTACCTGCTCGCCCAGATGGCCGGCGCCGGCGCCCTCGTCACCCTGCTCCTGGGCATCACCAGCGAGCTGGGAAAGATCCTCGTCGTCGTCCTCGTCGGCATCGTGATGATCCTCTACGTCACCATCGGCGGGATGAAGGGCACCACCTGGGTGCAGATGGTCAAGGCGGTCCTGCTGATCGCCGGGACGCTGCTCATCACGTTCCTCGTGATGCTCAAGTTCCACTTCAACATCTCCGCGCTGCTCGGCGCCGCCGCCGAGAACAGCGGCAAGGGCGCCGCCTTCCTGGAGCCGGGCCTGAAGTACGGCACCACCGCCACCTCGAAGATCGACTTCATCTCCCTCGGCCTCGCCCTGGTCCTCGGCACCGCCGGACTGCCGCACATCCTCATCCGCTTCTACACCGTCCCCACCGCCAAGGCCGCCCGGAAGTCGGTGAACTGGGCGATCGGCATCATCGGCGTCTTCTACCTGATGACCATCGCCCTCGGATTCGGCGCCGC
This sequence comes from Streptomyces sp. NPDC014733, assembly GCF_043083385.1. Taxonomy (NCBI): domain Bacteria; kingdom Bacillati; phylum Actinomycetota; class Actinomycetes; order Kitasatosporales; family Streptomycetaceae; genus Streptomyces; species Streptomyces sp. NPDC014733. The sequence continues at coordinate 132,180 of NZ_JBIBYO010000015.1, forward strand.
CGCCCTCATCAAGCCCGAGGAGATCACCGCCGCCAACAAGGCGGGCAACACCGCCGCCCCGCAGCTCGCCGAGGTCATCGGCGGCGGCGCCGGCTCCACCGGCGGCGCGGTCCTCCTCGCCGTCATCTCCGCCGTCGCCTTCGCCACCATCCTCGCCGTCGTCGCGGGCCTGACCCTCGCCTCCTCCTCGTCGTTCGCCCACGACATCTACGTCAACGTGATCCGCAAGGGCGGCGCCACCGAGAAGGAGGAGGTCCGCGCGGCCCGCTGGGCGACCGTCGGTATCGGCGCCGTCGCCATCGTCCTCGGCGTCTTCGCCCGCGGCCTCAACGTCGCCGGGCTCGTCGCCCTCGCCTTCGCCGTCGCCGCCTCCGCCAACCTCCCCACCCTCCTCTACAGCCTCTTCTGGAAGCGGTTCACCACCCAGGGCGCCCTCTGGTCCATCTACGGCGGACTGGCCGCCTCCGTGCTCCTGGTCCTCTTCTCGCCCGTCGTCTCCGGCAAGGAGACCTCGATGTTCCCCGCCGCCGACTTCGCCTTCTTCCCGCTGGAGAACCCCGGCCTGATCTCCATCCCGCTGGGCTTCCTCCTCGGCTGGCTGGGCTCCCTGCTCTCCGCGGAGAAGCCGGACGCCGACAAGTACGCCGAACTGGAGGTCCGCTCCCTGACCGGCACCGGAGCGCACTGACCACCCGCGGGGCGGCGGCGTCGTAGGTCCCTACGACGCCGCCGCCCCCGTCTCGTGCCTCTCACGGCTGCTCGCTGTCACCCCCATCGCGTAGGCTCGACGGAGCGATGCACACCACAGGGACTGCACCCGGGGAGGGGGCTTCGTGCTCATCGACACTTTCGGACGTGTCGCCACCGACCTGCGCGTTTCCGTGACGGACCGCTGCAATCTGCGGTGCACGTACTGCATGCCCGAAGAGGGCCTGCAATGGCTCGCCAAGCCCGATCTGCTCACCGACGACGAGATCGTCCGCCTGATCACCCTCGCCGTCGACCGGCTCGGCATCGACGAGGTCCGCTTCACCGGCGGGGAGCCGCTGCTACGCCCCGGGCTGACCGGCATCATCGACCGCGTCGCCCGGCTCGGCAACCGCCCCCGGATGTCCCTGACGACCAACGGCATCGGCCTGGAGCGCACCGCCGAGGCCCTCCGCGAGGCCGGGCTCGACCGCGTCAACGTCTCCCTGGACACCCTCCGCCCGGACGTCTTCCAGGCGATGACCCGCCGCAAGCGCCACGCCGACGTGCTGCGCGGTCTGGCCGCCGCCCACGCCGCCGGGCTCACCCCCGTCAAGATCAACGCCGTGCTGATGCCCGGCCGCAACGACGACGAGGCCCCCGACCTCCTGGCCTGGGCCGTCGAGCACGACTACGAACTGCGCTTCATCGAGCAGATGCCGCTCGACGCCCAGCACGGCTGGCAGCGCGACGGCATGATCACGGCCGAGTCCATCCTCGCCTCGCTGCGCACCCGCTTCACCCTGACCCCCGAGGGCGAGGAGCGGCGCGGCGCCGCCCCCGCCGAACGCTGGATCGTCGACGGCGGTCCGCACCGCGTCGGCGTCATCGCCTCGGTCACCCGCCCGTTCTGCCACGCCTGCGACCGCACCCGGCTGACCGCCGACGGCCAGATACGGACCTGCCTGTTCGCCACCGAGGAGACCGATCTGCGCGCCGCCCTGCGCTCGGGCGCCTCGGACGACGAGCTCGCCCGGATCTGGGAGCGCGCGATGCGGGGCAAGAAGGCCGGTTCGGGGCTGGACGATCCGTCGTTCCTCCAGCCGGACCGCCCCATGTCGGCGATCGGCGGCTGACCCCGCGGCCGCCCGCCGGGCCACGCGCGGCCTCAGCCGTCGCGGTGCGCGGACTCCCAATCCTCCAGCGTCACCACGTCCTTGAGGAATCCGCGGACGCCGAGGAACTGCGACAGATGCTCCCGGTGCTCCTCGCAGGCGAGCCAGGTCTTACGGCGCTCGGGCGTGTGCAGCTTCGGGTTGTTCCAGGCCAGCACCCACACGGCGGGCGCACGGCAGCCCTTCGCGGAGCAGATGACGGCGCTGTCGCCGGAGTCCGGCACGTTCGGGGAGTTCACGTTCTTCACCCTACGTTCCGAGGGCGGCGGCAGAAGAAGCGCACCGGGCGGGGCGGGCGGCGGGCGTCAACTCCCGTGCCACGGCGGCGAAGACAGGACGACGCCGGGCAGCCACGGGGGGAGCCGCCCGGCGTCGGTCCATCGCTCCGACGGGGGATGCGGAGCGCGTACGCAGTATGTCACGCGCCGGTCGCCGGGGTGGGGGGAACGAATGATTGATCTGAGGTTTTCTTGAGCTTGCCCGCGCCGCGAGAAACCCGCTTGTGGATCTTCGCAGGTCAGTCGGTGGAGGAGCGCCGTCCGGCGGTGTCCGGCGACGGTGCTTCGTCCCGCGGATCGGCCGCCGCACCACCGCCGCCACCGGCTGCGAGCGCCGGACGCGTCGGCGCGGCGACGAACGTCGACGGCAGCGAGGTCACGTTCTCCCGCCCCGCGTTGGCGATGACCACCGCGACGTACGGCAGCGCGAAACCCAGGATCAGGGTGGCGACGGCGATCGGCCGCTCGACGTTCCACAGCACGACGGTGAGGACCACGGCCAGCGTCCGTACGGACATCGAGATCACATAGCGCCGCTGCCGCCCGCGCACATCCTCCGACAGTCCCCGGCGGGCGCCCGTGATCCGGAAGGTCTCACCGCTGCTCTGCTTCCGCATCCGCTCCACCATCTGTTCTGGTCGTGTCCGAGGGTCCCGCTCCACGCCGCGGGGCGGGCGGGGACGGCGCGCACGCGACCGGAGTCCCGCCGGATTCTCCCCGATTCCGGACACTGATACGGTACGCCGCCCCCGTGCCGCCGACGAGACCGGGGCCGCCACCGGAGTCCGGCCGCGCCGTACCTCCCCCGGCTCCGCGTGCGGCCGGGCGGGGGAGGCGTGACACTGGCGGGGCACGGTCCGCTCCCGCGCCGAACCAGGAGGCGACATGAATTGGTTGTGGGCCCTCATCGTCGGTCTGATCCTGGGCCTGATCGCCAAGGCCATTCTCCCCGGCAAGCAGCAGATCCCGCTCTGGCTGACGGTGCTCTGCGGCCTGATCGGCAGCGTCCTGGGCAACTGGGCCGCCACCGGCCTCGGCGTCAACGAGACCCGGGGCATCGACTGGATCCGCCACATCCTCCAGCTGATCGGCGCGATCATCATCGTCGCCATCGGTGACCGCATCTGGGTCGCCGTACGCGGCAAGCGCAGCCACCGCACCTGACCGGCCCGCCGACGGCGCGGCCCCGTGATCGCCCGGGCAACGCACGGACGGCCGGTACGCGGGAGGCGTACCGGCCGTCCGGAGCGGCGGGGGCGAGGTCCGTCAGACGCCGTCGACCTTGGCGAGCTTGCGGCCCGCCTTGAGGTACACGCCCTCACCGGTCGGTGCCTCGGCCACCACCTCGGCGAGCGGCCGCACCGCGTCCGCCTCGGTGATCACCACGGTCTGCTGCCCGTCGGCGCCCTCGACGACCAGCTTCAGCGCGTTCTGCTTCGCCAGCCGCCGGGCCGCCGAGGCGCTCGGCGTGAACTCCAGGACCTTCGTCAGCACCGCCGCGACGGTCTCCGCGCCGTGCGCCGCGAGATCGACGGCCGGCAGCGAGCCGACGTCCGTGAACGACTTCTTGGAGAACTGCGCGGTGAAACCGGCCCGCGCGGCCATCGCCGCCTCCAGGCCGTACAGCGCGGTCACGACCTCACCCGCGAGGATCTTCTTCAGGTCCATCGGGTGGAGCGACCGCTCCTCGACCCGCCTGAGGGCGAGGGTGATCTCGTCGTCGGTCCACTCCGTCCATGCCTTGAGGTACGGCTCCATCAGCCGGTCCGGCACCGACATGATCTTGCCGAAGACATCGTCGGCGGGGGCGCTGAGGCCGACGTAGTTCCCCTTCGACTTCGACATCTTGGCGCCGGTGCCGTCCGTGCCCTCGATCAGCGGCATCGTCACGACCAGCTGCGGCTGCTGCCCGCGCAGCTCCATCAGCTTGCGGCCCATCTGGAGGTTGAGCAGCTGGTCCGAGCCGCCCAGCTCGACGTCGCACGCCAGCGCCACCGAGTCCAGGCCCTGCGCGATCGGGTACAGCAGCTCCGTCATCGTCAGACCGGAGCCGGCCGCCAGCCGGTTGCGGAAGTCCTCACGCTGCAGCAGCTGCGACGCCGGGACCTGCGAGAGCAGCGACAGCAGCTCGGGGAAGGTGTAGGGCGCCAGCCACTCGCTGTTCTGCCGGAAGCTGACCTGCTCGAAGTCGAAGAACGGGCGGACCTGTTCGCGGTAGGTGGCGAGGTTGGCCGCGATGTCGTCGTCGGTCAGCGGCGGCCGCTCGGCGGTCCGGCCCGACGGGTCACCGATCTTGGCGGTGAAGTCGCCGATGATCAGCGTGACGGAGTGGCCCAGCCGCTGGAACCGGCTCAGCACGATCAGCGGCACCGCGTGCCCGAGGTGCACATCGGTCGCTGTCGGGTCGATCCCCAGCTTGATGTGGAGACCGCCGCCGGCCGCCCGGCGCTCCTCGATCCGCTCCGCCAGCTTCTCCACACCCGGCAGCACCTCGACGGCGCGCCCGGCGATCAGCGCGGCCTGCTCCTTCGGCGGCAGGTCCGTCAGGTCGAGATAGCGCCGCGCGCCCGTCTCCCGGAGCAACTCCTGGACGGTGGCGTCCGTGGAGAGGTCGGCGGAGAGCAGGGTCGTGGCGCGGGCGACGGATTCGCCGAGGCGTGTCATGGCGTTCCTGATCGGTTGTGGTTCCCGGATGGGAGGACGAGGCGACAGTCTATTCGCTGCCCGTCCCCCGCCCTCGCCTCCCCGGACCGCCCTCCCGTACGGGCCCGGGGCGGGCACCGCCGCTCGCCCCGCGGTGGGGCCCGCCCGGCGGCGCGCCCCAGCGGTCGTCCGCCCGCCGGTTGACGATTGGAGGGATCCACCACACGGCCGTCCACGCCGGTCGCCGGAGGAGCGGAGCGGCGGTCGCCGCAGGCGTCATGGACGGCCGCTTCTGTAGGGATCCGACAGGGACGGCGCACCGCCCCTGTGCGGCCTCGATTCTCCGTACGGGCCCGGTGACCGATAGTTTCGTACCGAACGCAGGACGGATCAGGAAACGAAAGGGTGATCTCGTGAGCCGCTCGGTTCTGGTCACCGGAGGCAACCGCGGCATCGGCCTCGCCATTGCCCGCGCCTTCGCCGAGGCCGGCGACAAGGTCGCCATCACCTACCGATCGGGTGAGCCCCCGGAGGGGTTCTTGGCCGTGAAGTGCGACATCACGGATACCGAGCAGGTGGAGCAGGCATACAAGGAGATCGAGGAGAAGCACGGCACGGTCGAGGTGCTGGTGGCCAACGCCGGCGTCACCCGCGACCAGCTGCTGATGCGGATGTCCGAGGAGGACTTCACCTCCGTCCTCGACACCAACCTCACCGGCGCCTTCCGGGTGGTCAAGCGCGCCAACCGCGGCATGCTGCGGGCCCGTAAGGGACGCGTCGTGCTGATCTCCTCCGTGGTCGGCCTGCTCGGCGGCGCGGGCCAGGCGAACTACGCCGCCTCCAAGGCGGGTCTGGTGGGCTTCGCCCGCTCGCTCGCCCGGGAGCTGGGCAGCCGTAACATCACCGTCAACGTCGTGGCCCCCGGGTTCGTCGACACCGACATGACCCGTGCGCTCACCGACGAGCAGCGGGAGGGCATCGTGAAGCAGGTGCCGCTGGCGCGTTACGCGCAGCCCGAGGAGATCGCCGCCTCGGTTCGCTTCCTGGCCTCCGACGAGGCCGCGTACATCACCGGAGCCGTCATTCCCGTGGACGGCGGATTGGGCATGGGTCACTGATCAGCATGAGTGGAATCCTCGCAGGCAAGCGCATTCTGGTCACCGGCGTGCTGACCGAGTCGTCGATCGCGTTCCAGGCCGCCAAGGTCGCCCAGAACGAGGGCGCCGAGGTCATCCTCACCGGCTTCGGCCGTCTCTCCCTCGTCGAGCGGATCGCCAAGCGGCTCCCCAAGGAGGCGCCGGTCATCGAGCTGGACGTCACCAACCAGGAGCACCTGGACGGTCTCGCCGACAAGATCCGCGAGCACCAGGGCGAGGACGCCCGCCTCGACGGCATCGTCCACTCCATCGCCTTCGGCCCGCAGGGCGCCTTCAACTTCCTGGAGGCGAACTGGGAGGACGTCGGCACCGCCGTCCACGTCTCCGCGTACTCCTACAAGGCGCTGGCCATGGCCTGCCTGCCGCTGATGGAGAAGGGCGGCGCGCTCGTCGGTCTCACCTTCGACGCGCAGATCGCCTGGCCGAAGTACGACTGGATGGGCGTGGCCAAGGCGGCGCTGGAGGGCACCAACCGCTACCTGGCGCGCGACCTCGGCCCCAAGGGCATCCGCTGCAACCTGGTCTCGGCCGGTCCGATCAAGTCGATGGCCGCCAAGTCGATCCCCGGCTTCGAGGAGCTGGCGGACGTGTGGAACCACCGTGCCCCGATCGGCTGGGAGCTGACCGACCCGGAGCCCGCCGGCCGCGGTGTCGTCGGCCTGCTGTCCGACTTCTTCCCCCGCACCACCGGTGAGATCGTGCACGTCGACGGTGGCGTCCACATGATGGGTGCCTGATCGCAGGCGCCCGCACCATCCGGCGCCCGGACGCGCCCTGACCGCGCGTCAGCCGTCCGTCTCCGCTGTGCCTCCTGCCCGTTCCGGTCCGCCGGGACGGGCAGGAGGCGTTCACGGGGCGGACGGACCGGGGGAGCGCTCGGCCGGTGTCCCGCACGCCGCCCGGCAGCCGAACGGCAGGGTGCTCGCCTCGGCGGCGGCCTGCTCGGCGTCGCCCGCCCGGATCGCCTCGACCAGCCGCGCATGGTCCGTCCGGGACTCGGGGCGCAGCTCCGCGCCGACATCGGCGCGCAGGAAGTCGCGCAGCACACCGCCGAGATCGGCGTAGATCTCCGCCAGCACGTCGTTGTGCGAGGCCGCCACCACCGCCATGTGCAGCGTCGCGTCCGCCTCGACGAAGGCGTCCGCCTCCCCCGACTCCCAGGCCCGCTCACGGCGTTGCAGCAGCGCGTCGAGCTGCCGCAGGTCGTGCGCGGTGCGGTGGCGGGCGGCCAGCCGCGCCGCCGACGCCTCCAGCGCACTGCGCACCTCGGCGACGTGTCCCGGGTCGGCGTCGGCGAACCGGCGGTTCATCACCCCGGCCAGTTCGCTGGTGGCCACCACGAATGTGCCGGAACCCTGCCGGATGTCCAGCAGCCCGTTGTGCGCCAGCGCCCGTACGGCCTCCCGCACGGTGTTACGGGCCACCCCGAGCTGCTCGACCAGCTCCGGTTCGGTGGGGATGCGGGCGCCGACGGGCCATTCGCCCGAGGTGATCTGGGCACGCAACTGCGCGATCACCTGATCCGCCAGCGCGGAGCGGCGGGGGGAGGTCAGGGGCATGGCGGTGCTCCGGGGTGCGGGGAGGGACGGCGGCGGGCGGCGCCACCGGGACGGTGCCGGGCGAGGTGCCCGGGGAGGGGTGACCGCCGGCAACTGGACAGGCAATCATCCTATGATTCTATGATGTGGCCATGGCAGACGACGACCTGGCGATGCTCCGCGCCGCCGACCGCCCCACCCCGGACGGCACCCCCATACCGGCCACCGCCCCCACGGCCGACGGCGACCGCCCCGCACCGGCCACCGCACCCCGCTGGCTCAACGGCGTCGTCATCGCCGGACTCGTCCTCGCCGCCCTCAACCTCCGCCCCGCCATCACCAGCCTCGGCACCCTCATGGAAGAGGTCCGCGCCGGACTCGGCATGAGCGGCACCGTCGCCGGACTCCTCACCTCCGTCCCCGCACTCTGCTTCGCCGCCTTCGGCATCGCCGCCCCCCGACTGGCCCGACGCCTCGGCCTGGGCGCCGTCGTCTGCGCCGGTATGGCCGCCATCGCCGTCGGCGTCGCCGTACGCCCCTTCACCGGCAACACCGCCGGTTTCCTCACCGCCAGCGCCCTCGCCCTCGCCGGCATCGCCGTCAGCAACGTCCTCCTGCCCGTCGTCATCAAGAGCTGGTTCCCCGACCGCGTTGGCCCGATGACCGGCATCTACTCCATGGCCATGGCCCTCGGCACCTCCCTCGCCGCCGCCACCGCCGTCCCCCTGGCCGCCGCCGTCGGCGGCTGGCAGCCCGGACTCGCCGTCTGGGCCGCACTCGCCGTCGCCGCGGTACTGCCCTGGGCCCTCGTCCTGCGCCGCCGCGCCGCCCCCGCACCCGGCGCCGCCACCCGCACCGACGACCGGCCGATCCGCATCGCCACCTCCCCGACCGCCTGGTCCCTCGCCGTCTTCTTCGGCCTCCAGGCCACCGCCGCCTACATCACCATGGGCTGGATGCCGCAGATCTTCCGCGACGCCGGGGTCTCCGCCGGCACCGCGGGCCTCCTGCTCGCCGTCACCATGGCCCTCGGCGTGCCCCTCTCCTTCGTCCTGCCGCGCCTCGCCACCCGGATGCGCCACCAAGGACCGCTCGCCGCGGGCCTCGGCCTCTGCGGGCTCGCCGGATACACCGGCCTCTGGCTCGCCCCCGCCTCCGGCGCCTGGCTCTGGGCCTTCCTCATGGGCGTCTCCAACTGCGCCTTCCCGCTGGCCCTCACCATGATCGGTATGCGCGCCACCAGCGCCGCCGGCGTCGTCAAGCTCTCCGCCTTCGCCCAGTGCGTCGGCTACCTCATCTCCATCCCCGGCCCCCTCCTCGTCGGCGCCCTCTACCAGCACAGCGGCGGCTGGGGACTCCCGATCGCACTGATGGCCGGCCTGATGGTGCCGCAGATCGCGGTCGGCGTCCTCGCCGGACGGGACCGCCGCATCGAGGACGAGGCCTGAGTGCGACACTGACCCCATGCCTGTACTCGAACCCCATCCCCAGGGTGGCCAGAAGAAGCTGCTCACCGTCCTCGGCGTGATGCTCGCCGTGACCGTCGTCATCGCCGTCGTGGCCAGCATCGCGGCCAACTGACGGAACGGACGCGGCCTGCGGAGCGAGCCCGAGCTCGTGTTGCGGGGCGCCGGCGCTTCGGCGTGCGGGCCCGGCGCGTACCCCGCCACCCGAACACCGAGCCGAGTGCCGAGGGACGAACCCCACGCGGCTCCGGTACGGCCCCGCCGGGCGTGGACCGGTCGGCGGGCGGCCGTGGGCATGCACCGACCGCCGGTGATCGAGATCCCCTAGGTGTGTTGTTCGGTGAGGTTGGTGACGCGGCTGGCGGGTGTGTGGCCGCTGATTCCGGTGTGGGGTCGGTGGTAGTTGTACCAGTGCAG
>NZ_JBIBYO010000016.1:0-137955 GCF_043083385.1 Streptomyces sp. NPDC014733
AGTAGGACGCCGCCGAACAATTTTTCAGCTCCGGTCTCCGGGAACCAGTGAATGGTTTCCGGAGACCGGAGCTTTTTTGCGTTCGGCCACAGGTGATGGTGGCGCTGTTCGTGGAGCGAGAGTGCACAGAGCCCGTGGGGGCGCTCTTCGCGTCGTTCTGAGCTATCGGCATTCCTCTTTCGGTCTTCATTGCCGCCCTCTCCCCCTCTTCTGTCCCCCTGTTCGTAGGGCGGGTCGTAGGCAGTGCGGCAGCGCGGTGGCGGCCACAGGCCGGGGGCTCAGCAGTGTCGTACGGGTTGCTGAGGGGAGGTTCGGGCGGATGCGGCAGGGACCGGCTGTGGGCAGGAAGAGGAAGAGGGAATGGGGGAGCAGAAACACGTCCGCCCCGCCTCCCTGGGAGGGAGACGGGGCGGGAAGCGGCGCGGTGTGCCGGGCCGGGGAGCGCCTGGGGCTTTGCGGGCCTTGGCGCCGGTGTGTCAGTTTCCGTCGGCGGTCTGGCTGGGGACGGTGGGCGTGGGGCCCGGGGTGCCGTAGTCGGTGAGGCCGGCGGCGTGGGCGAGTTCGATGTCGAGGGACTCGCGGCGGATGCGCTGGTCCATGTAGAGGAGGGCCGTCACGCCCGCGCTGAGCGGGAAGGTGAGGGCGGATCCGATGACTGAGCCGACGCCCAGGACGGTCAGGAACGTCCAGCCCGTGGCATCGGCGGTGCCGCTCATCCAGCTCAGGAGGGTGTCGCCGTCGATGATGAAGGCGATCAGCGTGACGGGGATCTGGACGAGGAACGCGACGACGCCGACGATCACGTACATCAGCAGCTGGATGCCCAGGACGCGCCACCAGGAGCCGCGTACCAGCTTGGCGGAGCGGCGCATCGAGGCGAGGACGCCCTGCTTCTCCAGCATCAGGGCGGGCGGGGCGAGGCTGAACCGTACCCACAGCCAGATGGCCACGGCGCCGCCGGCCAGCAGGCCCAGCGAGCCGAGGGCGAATCCGGCGGGTGCGGAGCCGAGCGCGAGGACGATGCCGCCCGGCAGCGTGCACACCAGGATCACGGCGGTGAGCAGCAGCGTCAGCAGGAAGAGGAGGCCGCAGAGGCGGGGCAGCCGGGGGCGGGCGTCGCGCCAGGCCTCGCCTGCGGTGACCGGGCGGCCGAGGACGGCACGACTGACGATCATGGTCAGCAGGCCGGTCGCGAAGATCGTGGCGAGCAGCCCGATCAGCGAGGTGATGCCGCTGCCGAGGAGGGTCTTCCCCAGGTCGCGGAAGGCCTCGGTGACCGCCTCGGTGGATTCGCCGCGCAGCACGGGGGTGCGGCCGCTCTCCGGGAACCACAGGCCCGTCACGAGGGTGATGGCGGCCTGTGCCACGACGGCGATGGCCAGCGAGATCCCGATGACGGTGCGCCAGTGGGCGCGGAGCGTCGAGAGCGCGCCGTCCAGGATCTCCCCGACGCGCAGGGGCCGCAGCGGGATGACGCCCGGCTTCGCGGCGGGCGGCAGCGGTGCCCAGCCGCCGCCCCAGGGCGGACCACCCGGTACCTGGCCCCCGGGGCCGTGACCTGCGGTGGCGCGTCCCCTAGGGCCGGGGACGCCCGCGGGCGGGGACCACGTACCGGCGGGCGGCTGCTGCTTCGACCACTGTGGCGGTGCCGATGCCTCCTCGCCGGGGCGGTCGTCCGGTGCGGAGGCGGGGTCGGGTCGGTCCCGGTCGCCGCGGTCCGGTTCGTCGGAGGGGGCGGATCCGGGCGAGGCCCAGCCCGGAGAGTTGTTCATCGTCGCTCCTTCATGCTTCCCGGCCGCCGCCGTGACGGTCGGGGACCGGCGTCAGCGGTGGCAGTCATCGTGTCATGGCGGGTGTGGCCCGGTGCCTGTGGCCTGGGAGGGCGGTGAGGTTCTGTCCGGGCGGCGTCCGGCGGCAGACTGGGCGGATGGCCGAACGTCACGAGGTACCCGAGCCGGGCGCCGCGGCGCCCGTCGTCCCGTCGCTGAAGTGGGCGGACCCGCCCGAAGGGCCCGCGGTGGTGCTGCTGGACCAGACCCGGTTGCCCGCCGAGGAGACCGAGCTGGTCTGCGCTGACGTACCGCAGCTGGTACGGGCGGTACGGACGCTGGCGGTGCGCGGGGCGCCGCTGCTGGGGATCGCGGGTGCGTACGGCGTGGCGCTGGCCGCGGCGCGCGGTGACGACGTGACGGCGGCGGCCGAGGAGCTGGCGCACGCCCGGCCCACCGCGGTCAACCTCGGCTACGGGGTGCGGCGCGCAGCCGGTGCCCACCGCGCCGCGGTGGATGCCGGTGCGGGTCCGGAGGCGGCCGCGGCGGCGGCGCTGGCCGAGGCGCGCGCGGTGCACGTCGAGGACGCCGAGGCCAGTGAGCGGATGGCACGCCACGGCCTGGCGCTCCTGGAGGAGCTGCGGCCCGGGGGCGGGCACCGGATCCTCACCCACTGCAACACGGGCGCCTTGGTGTCCGGCGGCGAGGGGACCGCGCTGGCGGTGGTGCTCGCCGCACACCGGCGGGGCGCGCTGCGCAGACTGTGGGTGGACGAGACCCGGCCGCTGCTCCAGGGGGCGCGGCTGACCGCGTACGAGGCGGGGCGGGCCGGGATGCCGTACACCGTGCTGGCGGACGGGGCGGCGGGGTCGCTGTTCGCGGCGGGGGAGGTGGACGCGGTGCTGATCGGGGCGGACCGGATCGCGGCGGACGGCTCGGTGGCCAACAAGGTGGGCAGCTATCCGCTGGCGGTGCTGGCCCGGCACCACGGGGTGCCGTTCGTGGTGGTGGCGCCGTTGAGCACCGTGGATCCGGGGACGGAGCGGGGTGCGGACATCGTCGTGGAGCAGCGTCCGGGGAGCGAGGTGACGGAGTTCGCGGGGAGACTTCCTGTCGCTCCGGCGGGGGCGCCGGCGTACAACCCGGCGTTCGATGTGACGCCCGCGGAGCTGGTGACGGCGATCGTGACGGAGGCGGGGGTGGTCTCGCCGGTGGACCGGGACGGCCTCGCGGAGTTGTGTTCCACGTCACGTTGGAGTACGTCACGATCAGGTAATGGGATGATGGCCGAATGAAGGGACGCGTCCTTGTCGTCGACGACGACACCGCACTGGCAGAGATGCTTGGCATCGTGCTGCGTGGCGAAGGCTTTGAACCGTCGTTCGTGGCGGACGGTGACAAGGCGCTCGCCGCCTTCCGCGAGTCCAAGCCCGATCTTGTGCTGCTCGACCTGATGCTCCCCGGACGGGACGGCATCGAGGTCTGCCGCCTGATCCGGGCCGAGTCCGGGGTGCCGATCGTGATGCTCACGGCCAAGAGCGACACCGTGGATGTGGTGGTCGGCCTCGAATCGGGGGCGGACGACTACATCGTCAAACCGTTCAAGCCCAAGGAGCTGGTCGCCCGGATACGGGCCCGGCTGCGGCGGTCGGAGGAGCCGGCGCCCGAGCAGCTGGCCATCGGTGACCTGGTCATCGATGTCGCCGGGCACTCGGTGAAGCGGGACGGGCGGTCGATCGCGCTGACACCGCTGGAGTTCGACCTGCTGGTGGCGCTGGCCCGCAAACCGTGGCAGGTGTTCACCCGTGAGGTGCTGCTCGAGCAGGTGTGGGGCTACCGCCACGCCGCCGACACCCGGCTCGTCAACGTCCATGTGCAGCGGCTGCGCTCCAAGGTCGAGAAGGACCCCGAGCGGCCCGAGATCGTGGTGACCGTGCGCGGCGTCGGCTACAAGGCCGGGCCCAGCTGATATGAGCCGGACCGGTGCGGCCCCGGAGGAGAAGCGGGGGCGCTCCACCGACTCGGTACGCGGGACGTCTCTCTCGGCGAGGGTGTTCGCGCGGTTGCTCCGTGGCGGGCAGCTGCTGCCCGACGGCGCGGTCAGCGGTCCGGTACATCCGTTGCTGCGGCTGTTCAGCCGGTGGGTACGGCGGCCGCTGCTGCCCGCGCTGCGGCTGTGGCGGCGCAACATCCAGCTCCGGGTCGTCGCCTCGACGCTGCTGATGTCGCTGGTCGTGGTGTTGCTGCTCGGCGTGGTCGTCGTCGGGCAGGTCCGCAACGGTCTGCTCACCGCGAAGGCGCAGGCCGCACAGAGCCAGGCGGCGGGCGGGTTCGGAGTGGCGCAGAAGCTCGCCGACGGCGCGGGGACGGGCACCGGCGCCACCGCGGGTGACGACACCGGGCGCTCCGGAGGCCGCGGCGCCCAGGACTCCGCGACCTGGCTGACCGGTCTGGTCGAGCAGCTGGCCAGCGGCGGCCAGGGCGTGTTCTCGGTCGTGGCGCTCAGCTCGGACTCCGACGAGCCGTTCGGCGACGCCAGCCGGGGCACCCGGGGGCCGCGTGCCTCCGGGGATGTCGATCCGGAGGCGAGCGTGCCGCCGGAGCTGCGGCGGAAGCTGGACGCCAGGGCGGGCACGTTCCGGCAGTACACGCAGATCAAGCGGATCGGCTCCGACGAGGCCCGGCCGGCGCTGATCATCGGCAAGCGTCTCAACGACGTGAACGGCAACCAGTTCCAGCTCTACTACCTCTTCCCGTTCACGCAGGAGGCGGAGACGCTGAAGCTGGTGACGGGCACGCTGGCGACGGCCGGGGTGTTCGTGGTGATCCTGCTCGGCGCCATCGCCTGGCTCGTCGTCCGGCAGGTCGTCACGCCGGTGCGGATGGCCGCGGGGATCTCCGAGCGGCTGGCGGCCGGGCTGCTTCAGGAGCGGATGAAGGTCTCCGGCGAGGACGACATCGCCCGTCTGGGTGAATCGTTCAACAAGATGGCGCAGAACCTCCAGCTCAAGATTCAGCAGCTGGAGGAGTTGTCCCGGATGCAGCGCCGCTTCGTCTCGGACGTCTCGCACGAGCTGCGGACGCCGCTGACGACGGTCCGGATGGCGGCGGACATCATCCACGAGGCGCGCGAGGACTTCGACCCGGCCACCAAGCGCTCCGCGGAGCTGCTCCGCGGTCAGTTGGACCGCTTCGAGTCGCTGCTGGCGGAGCTGCTGGAGATCAGCCGGTTCGACGCCGGTGCGGCGGCGCTGGAGGCCGGGCCGGTCGATCTGCGGGACGTGGTCCAGCGGGTGATCGAGGGCGCCGAGCCGCTGGCCGAGCGGACCGGGACCCGGATCGTGGTGCGCGGCGCCGAACAGCCGGTGATCGCCGAGGCGGATTCCCGGCGGGTCGAGCGGGTGCTGCGCAACCTCGTCGTCAACGCCGTCGAGCACGGTGAGGGCCGTGACGTGGTGGTGCGGCTGGCGTCGGCCGGCGGTCCCAGCGGCGGTGCGGTGGCGGTGGCGGTGCGCGACTACGGCGTGGGTCTGAAGCCGGGCGAGGCGGCCCGGGTGTTCAACCGTTTCTGGCGCGCGGACCCGGCGCGGGCGCGGACGACCGGCGGTACGGGCCTGGGCCTGTCGATCGCCGTCGAGGACGCGCGGCTGCACGGCGGCTGGCTCCAGGCATGGGGCGAGCCCGGCGGTGGTTCGCAGTTCCGGCTGACGCTGCCGCGGATGGCGGGGGAGGCGCTGCGGGGTTCGCCGATCCCGTTGGAGCCGGAGGATTCGCGGCGCAACCGCGCGGCGGCGGCCACGAGCCGTCCCGGCGGCCGCACCCCGGCCGCCCTTCCGCCCGCGTCCCGCCGGGCGCTGCCCGCCGGTCCGTCCGGTGGCGGCGCGTCCCCGGAGGGCGTACGGGAGGACGAGGCGGCGCGCGGGGCGCAGGTGCGCGCCGGTGAGGTGGCCCGGTCCGGTGACCCGGCCGACGGCGTACGGGGCGGGGACCGGGAAGGTGAGCTGCGTGGGCGCTGAGCAGGAGCGACAGCGGGAGGCCGCGGTCTCCCGGAGGGGCCGGGGCGAGGGCGCCGCGGGGCCGGCGGGGGCGGGCGGCGAGGTGTCGCGTCCCCGGGCCGCCCCGGGGGCGCGGCGGCGCCGGGTCCGGGGTGTCGCGCTGCTGGGGTCCGCGGCGCTGGTGCTGGCCGGTTGTGCGTCGATGCCGGAGAGCGGGGACGTCAAGGCGGTCGATCAGTCGCCGCGCGCGGACGGCGATTCGCAGGTGCGGGTGTACGGCGTGCCGCCGCAGGCAGGTGCGCGGCCGACCAACATCGTCCGCAGCTTCCTGGACGCGACCACCAGCGACGAGGCGGATTTCCGGACGGCCACGCAGTATCTGGCGCAGTCGGCGAAGAAGACGTGGCGGCCGTTCCTGGTGACGAACGTGCTCCAGGAGCGCCCCAAACCGGAGAACGGGCCGCAGATCCGCGGGGACCGCGACGGATACACCGTCACGCTGTCGGGTAGTCAGGTCGCCACGGTGGACGCCGCGCACGCGTACACGCCGGAGGAGAAGCCGTACCACCGCACGATCCACCTCATCAAGGAGAAGGGGCAGTGGCGGATCGACCGGCTGCCCAACGGGCTGGTGCTCGGGCAGTCCGATTTCCAGCGCATCTACCAGTCCGTCAACAAGTACTACTTCGCGTCCTACAAGACGGAGTCCCAGGAGCCCAAGGCGCGCCGTGACGTCCTGGTCGCCGACCCCGTCTACCTGCGGCGACGGATAGATCCGATCACCGCGAGCGTGCAGGCGCTGCTGGACGGGCCGAGCAACTGGCTGAACCAGGTCACCGTCTCGCAGTTCCCCTCCCGCACCCGGCTGGCCAGCCGCAGTCTGTCGCTCGACGACTCCAACGCGCTGCGGGTGAAGCTCACCAAGGAGGCGGTGAGCACCGACACCGGGCAGTGCCGGCGGATGGCTGCTCAGTTGTTCTTCACCGTCCAGGACATGACCCGGGCGTCGAAGATCAGCGAGGTGGAGCTGCAGGACGACAACGGCAACTCGCTGTGCGTCCTGAGCCAGAGCCGGGCGGAGCGGGACTTCGCGCCGCAGCCGCGCACCGGCGGACCGGCCGACGAGTACTACCTCGACGCCCAGCACCGGCTCGTCGCGCTGTCGGACACCGCGGCCGAGGCGTCGCCGGTGCGCGGTCCGTTCGGTACGGGCAAGACCCCGCTGGGCTCGGTCGCGGTCGCGCGGGACGAGCGCACCGCCGCCGGCGTGTCGGCCGACGGCAGGGCGCTGTACGTCGCCGCGCTGGAGGACGGTACGGAGCGGGGCGGGCCGATGCTGACCAGCGCGGTCAAGGACGGTCTGACGGCGCCCAGTTGGGACGGTCTGGGTGATCTGTGGATCGCCGAGCGCACCGCCCACGGTTCGCGGCTGCTGCGGATGCGTGAGGGCAAGGGCGATCCGGAGCAGGTGGCGGTGCCCGGTCTGGGCGACCGGCGGATCAAGGCGATCCGGATGGCCGCGGACGGCATCCGGATAGCGATCCTCGTGGAGGACGGCGGGCGGACGACGCTGCAGCTCGGCCGGGTCGAGCGGGGCGGTTCGTCGGCGCGCCCGCTGCTGTCGGTCGAGGAACTGCGGCCGATCGCACCGCAGTTGGAGGACGTGGTCGCGGCGTCCTGGGCGGGCGGCAGCCGGTTGGTGGTCGTCGGCCGGGAGTCGGGCGGCGTGCAGCAGATGCAGTTCATGGAGACCGACGGATCCGCGTCGAACGTGCCGAGCCTGCCCGGCGTCACGGGCGTCAAGGCGGTGGCCGCGTCCGAGGACGAGACCCGCCCGCTGATCGCCGACGCCGTCGACGGCATCGTCCGGTTGCCGCCGGACGCCAATTGGAAGACCGTGGCGAAGGACGGTACGGCACCGGTCTACCCGGGGTGAGTGCGCGGTGACGCGGCCGGGGGCCGGTGCGCCCGGAGGGGTTGTCCACAGGGCTGGCGGCGGGCCGTCCCGGGCGTGACAGTGGAGCCATGCGCGGGATGTGGCGGGAGCTGGCCGGGCTGGTGCTGCCGGTGGAGTGCGCCGGGTGCGGGGCGGCGCGGACGGAGCTGTGCGGGCCGTGCCGTCGGCAGCTGGCGCGCGGCGGCCGTGGGGCGGCCCGGGTGCGCCCGGACCCGCCGCCGGCCGGGCTGCCCGAGGTGTGGGCGGGAGCGGTCTACGCCGACGAGGTGCGGGCGGTGCTGCTCGCGCACAAGGAACGGGGCGCGCTGCGGCTGGCCGAGCCGTTGGGCGCGGCGCTGGCGGGCGCGGTACGGGGCCTGTGCGGGCGGCAGGGCGCCGCGGGTCCGCGTGCGGGTCCGGTGGTGCTGGTCCCGGTGCCGTCGGCGCGGCGGGCGGTGGCCGGGCGCGGGCACGACCCGGTGCGGCGGCTGGCGTACGCCGCCGCCCGCGAGCTGCGGCGGACGGGCCGGGCGGCGCGGGTGTGGGCCGGGCTGCGGCAGTGCAGACCGGTGGCGGACCAGGCGGGGCTGGGCGCCCGGGAGCGGCGCGCCAATCTCGCGGGGGCCCTGGAGGTCCGGGGCGGGGCCGGCGGGCCGGTGGCGGCGGAGCGGGTGGTGCTGGTGGACGACCTGGTGACCACGGGGGCGACGCTCGCCGAGGCCGGGCGGGCGGTGGCGGCGGCGGGCGGTCGGGCGCCGGGGGCGGCCGTGGTGGCCGCGCCGGGGGCGGCGTTCGCCGCGGAGCGGAACCGGGGCGGGAAACCGGACGTTCCCGGTATGACAGGGAACGGCAGTGACAGGACGACTCCGGAGAGGTGAAATCCACTCGAACGTAGCTGGTTGCCGTGAGGGGGTGCCGACACCCGCCGGAGCGAGCTATGTTCGGTTGTGAGGACTTGGCAGACGCTTTGCCTCGAATGTCGTGCTGGGTGCGTATGAGGCCGTTTGCCGCGACCCTGAAATCAGGAGAGTGGAGAGCCCGTCCCCGGGGGAGGAGGAGGTGAAAGTCGCCAAGTCCGAGGCTTCGGCACTCACCGGAGCCTGGTGCAAGAAGGAATCGCACCGCCTTCCGGGCGGAGCGATCCGGGAACGGAGTTCTGCGTGGACATCGTCGTCAAGGGCCGCAAGACCGAGGTGCCCGAGCGGTTCCGCAAGCACGTGGCCGAGAAGCTGAAGCTGGATAAGGTCCAGAAGCTCGACGGCAAGGTGATCAGCCTGGACGTCGAAGTGTCCAAGGAGCCGAACCCGCGGCAGGCCGACCGTTCCGACCGGGTGGAGATCACCCTTCGCTCCCGCGGCCCGGTGGTCCGGGCCGAGGCGGCGGCAGGTGATCCGTACGCGGCGCTGGATCTGGCCACCGCGAAGCTGGAGGCACGGCTGCGCAAGCAGCACGACAAGCGCTTCTCCCGTCGGGGCAGCGGCCGGATCCCGGCCAGCGACGTCGCGGTGAGCGTCCCCGACGCCGCGAACCTCAAGCCCAACGGAGAACTCGCGACGGACGTGATGTCCGAGGAGCAGGTGCCCACCAAGAAGGTGGCGTCGCTGGAGGTCCGGGGGGACGGCCCGCTGGTCGTCCGCGAGAAGACCCACTCCGCGGCGCCCATGGCACTCGACCAGGCGCTCTACGAGATGGAGTTGGTCGGTCACGACTTCTATCTCTTCGTCGACGCCGAGACGAAGCAGCCCAGTGTCGTCTACCGGCGGCACGGTTACGACTACGGCGTCATCCACCTGAACCCCGATTCGTTCGGGGAGGAAGGAGCCGGGGGCGCGGGGGGCGCACTCGGCGGCTGACCTCATCCCCACGGTGCCCCCGGCGTGCGCCCGGGGGCACCATCGTGCCTGCAAGGGGGAGGAGTTGATGCCGTATAGAGTTGGTGCCGGGCCATGGCGCGGGGGCACCTGGGGTGCCGGGGACGCGGCCGTATGGCGTTGATCGGGCTGGCCGCGGGGGCTGTTGTCAACCAGCCTTGTGTCCAAGCTCTGGCCATCGGGCCGGGCAGTTGACGGGGAGGGACGATGGGGGACAGCTTCGGACCCGTGCGCGGCGACGCGGACGACGGCGGTAGCGGCGCCGGTGACGCGTTCGGGAGGGGAGCGGAGCCGTCACGCAAGGAACCGATCCGGGTGCTGGTCGTCGACGACCACGCCCTCTTCCGGCGGGGCCTGGAGATCGTGCTGGCCCAGGAGGAGGACATCCAGGTCATCGGCGAGGCCGGGGACGGCACCGAGGCGGTGGAGAAGGCCGCCGATCTGTTGCCCGACATCGTGCTGATGGACGTACGGATGCCCCGGCGCGGCGGCATCGAGGCGTGCACCGCCATCAAGGAGGTGGCCCCCAGTGCGAAGATCATCATGCTGACGATCAGCGATGAGGAGGCCGACCTCTACGAGGCGATCAAGGCAGGGGCCACCGGCTATCTGCTCAAGGAGATCTCCACGGACGAGGTGGCCACCGCCATCCGGGCCGTCGCGGACGGGCAGTCGCAGATCAGCCCCTCGATGGCGTCCAAGCTGCTCACCGAGTTCAAGTCGATGATCCAGCGCACTGACGAGCGACGGCTGGTGCCCGCGCCCCGCCTCACCGACCGGGAGCTGGAGGTCCTCAAGCTCGTCGCCACCGGTATGAACAACCGCGACATCGCCAAGGAACTCTTCATCTCCGAGAACACCGTGAAGAACCACGTCCGCAACATCCTGGAGAAGCTCCAGCTGCATTCCCGGATGGAAGCGGTGGTCTACGCGATGCGGGAGAAGATCCTCGAAATCCGGTGAGGCCGGGCGGGCGGCGGTCCCGGCGCAGGGACGGCGTCCCCGCACGCACGGCCCGGCCGACGCGAGCCGCCCCGGCGGTCAGCCGCCCAGGCGTATCAGCTCCCGGCGCAGCGCAGCGGCGTGCGCCGGGTCGTCGCAGCGCTCCACCCGGACGGTGTCGCACCCCACCCAGCCCGCCGCCTCGTACAGCGCCTGCGCCATCGGGCGAGCGGCCTCGGTGTCGTCCATCGAGACCTGGCGGGCGACGAGCGTGGTGCCCTCGCGGGCCGGGTCGACCCGGCCGATCAGCCGTCCCCCGGACAGCAGCGGCATCACGAAGTAGCCGTGTATCCGCCGGGCGCGCGGGACGTACGCCTCCAGGCGGTGGGTGAAGCCGAAGATCCGCTCGGTGCGCGGGCGGTCCCAGATGAGGGAGTCGAACGGGGAGAGCAGCGTCGTGCGGTGACGGCCGCGCGGCGGCGTGGCGAGCGCCGCGGGGTCGGCCCAGGCGGGCTTGGACCAGCCCTCGACCTCGACCGGCACCAGCCCGGAGTCGGCCACCACGGCGTCGACCTGCGCGGCCTTGAGGCGGTGGTAGTCGGCGAGATCGGCGCGGGTGGCGACGCCCATCGCCGCGCCCGCCTGCGCCACCAGCCGGCGCACACACTCGTCGTCGGCCGGCTCGTCCGCCAGCAGCGGGGCCGGTACGGCGCGCTCGGCGAGGTCGTAGACCCGCTTCCAGCCGCTGCGCCGGGTGCAGACCACCTCGCCGTACATCAGGGCGCGCTCCACGGCGATCTTCGACGCGCTCCAGTCCCACCACTCGCCGCCGTTCTTCGCGCCGCCCAGCTGGCTCGCGGTGAGCGGGCCCCGCTCCCGCAGCTGCGTGAGGACGGCGTCGTAGGCGGCGGGGGACAGCTCGTGGTGCCAGTGCGGGCGGGAGCGGTAGGCGCGGCGGCGGAAGGCGAAGAGCGGCCACTCCTCGACGGGCAGGATGCAGGCGGCGTGCGACCAGTACTCGAAGCTGCGCTCGCCGCTCCAGTAGGCGGACTCGATCTCCGTACGGTCGACGGCGCCGAGGCGGCTGTACGGGATCAGCTCGTGCGAGCGGGCGAGCACCGAGATCGTGTCGAGCTGCACCGAGCCGAGGCGGCGCAGCACCCCGCGGACCCCGGCGCGGCGGCCGTCCGCCCCCAGCAGGCCCTGGGCGCGCAGCGCCAGCCGCCGCGCCTCGTCACGGGAGAGCGCGGTCACGGAGTGCGGTTGCGGAGTCACGGCGGTCATGCGGCACAGAGTAGGGGTGCCCACTGACAACGCCCCGGCCGCCGTGGCCCGCACCGGGCGGAGCCGCGCGTTCCGGTCCGGGCCGCCGCTTCACTCCCCGTACGGCAGATACG
The DNA here is from genome assembly GCF_043083385.1 of Streptomyces sp. NPDC014733. Classification (NCBI taxonomy): domain Bacteria; kingdom Bacillati; phylum Actinomycetota; class Actinomycetes; order Kitasatosporales; family Streptomycetaceae; genus Streptomyces; species Streptomyces sp. NPDC014733. The sequence continues at coordinate 11,911 of NZ_JBIBYO010000016.1, forward strand.
GCGTCCGCGTCGCGGGCTCCCCGGAAGGGGCGTCGAGGTCCGGCAGGTCGGAGGGGAGGAGCGAGCCGATCCAGACGTCCCGGCGGGTACCGGCGCGGACCAGCTCGCCGCGGAGCGTGCCCTCCCGGTGGAAGCCGGTGCGGCGGGCGACCGCCCACGAGCCGTGATTGCCGGCCTCGGCGCGCCACTCCAGGCGCTCGACGCCCAGATCACGGAAGGCCCAGCGCACCACCGCGGCGGCGGCCTCGGAGGTGTAGCCCTTGCCGCGGTGCTCCCGGACGGTCCAGTACCCCAGCTCGGCCTGGCGCTCCGGGGTGCGCAGACGCTCCAGACGGACCAGCCCCACCGCTCCGACCAGCACATTCGTGTCCCGGGTGAGTACCGCGAACGACAGATCGGTGTCCGCGCGCCAGCCCTGCGGGGAGAACGCGCCCGTGAAGTGCTCGGCGTCCCGGACGGTGTACGGGGAGGGGACGCTGGTCCAGCGCGGGATGTCCGGATCCTGGCAGGCGGCGTGCACCGCGGACGCGTCCGACGGCCGGAACGGGCGCAGCAGCAGGCGCTCCGTGGTGAGGGTGACGGGTCTCATGGAGGGATTCTGCGGCCCCCGGGGCACGGGTGCGAAGGGATTTCACCGCCCGGCCCGGCACCTTCTCGCGGGCTCGCGCGTTCATGGGAAGGGGGGTCGGCAGGGTTCGCTGCGGCGGACCTCCCGACCGGACGGCGTCCTCCTTTACGATGGCCGTTGCGGCGGGGCCTGCCCCTTGGAAAAATGCCGCGCCCGCGCACTCGACCGTGCAGGCCCGACCGGCAAGGAGACCAGCCCAAGTGTCCGTCTTCAACAAGCTCATGCGTGCAGGCGAAGGAAAGATCCTGCGCAAACTGCACCGCATCGCGGGGCAGGTCAACTCCATCGAAGAGGACTTCGCGGCCCTCTCCGACGCCGAGCTGCGGGCGCTCACCGATGAGTACAAGGAGCGCTACAAGGACGGCGAGAGCCTGGACGACCTGCTGCCCGAGGCGTTCGCCACGGTCCGCGAGGCGGCCAAGCGGGTGCTCGGCCAGCGCCACTACGACGTCCAGCTGATGGGTGGCGCGGCCCTTCACCTGGGATACGTCGCCGAGATGAAGACCGGTGAAGGCAAGACCCTCGTCGGCACCCTTCCGGCGTATCTGAACGCCCTCTCCGGCGAAGGCGTCCACCTCATCACGGTCAACGACTACCTCGCCGAGCGCGACTCCGAGATGATGGGCCGGGTCCACAAGTTCCTGGGGCTGAGGGTCGGTTGCATCCTCGCCGACATGACCCCGGCGCAGCGCCGTGAGCAGTACGCCTGCGACATCACGTACGGCACCAACAACGAGTTCGGCTTCGACTACCTCCGCGACAACATGGCCTGGTCGCAGGATGAACTCGTCCAGCGGGGCCACAACTTCGCGATCGTCGACGAGGTCGACTCCATCCTCGTCGACGAGGCCCGTACGCCGCTGATCATCTCCGGTCCGGCCGACTCCGCCACCAAGTGGTACGGCGACTTCGCCAAGTTGGTGCGCCGTCTGAAGAAGGGCGAGGCGGCCAACCCGCAGCGCGGCATCGAGGAGACCGGCGACTACGACATCGACGAGAAGAAGCGCACCGTCGGTATCCACGAGTCCGGCGTCAGCAAGGTCGAGGACTGGCTGGGGATCGACAACCTCTACGAGTCGGTGAACACCCCGCTGGTCGGCTACCTCAACAACGCCATCAAGGCCAAGGAGCTGTTCAAGAACGACAAGGACTACGTCGTCATCGACGGCGAGGTCATGATCGTCGACGAGCACACCGGCCGTATCCTCGCCGGTCGCCGCTACAACGAGGGCATGCACCAGGCCATCGAGGCGAAGGAGGGGGTGGAGATCAAGGACGAGAACCAGACGCTCGCCACGATCACACTCCAGAACTTCTTCCGCCTCTACAACAAGCTCTCCGGTATGACCGGTACGGCGATGACCGAGGCCGCCGAGTTCCACCAGATCTACAAGCTCGGCGTCGTCCCGATCCCGACCAACCGCCCCATGCAGCGGATGGACCAGGCCGACCTGATCTACCGCACCGAGCCCGCGAAGTTCGACGCGGTGGTCGACGACATCGTCGAGAAGCACGCGAAGGGCCAGCCGATCCTGGTCGGCACCACCTCCGTCGAGAAGTCCGAGTACCTCTCGCAGCAGCTCAAGAAGCGCGGCGTCGACCACGAGGTCCTCAACGCCAAGCACCACGAGCGGGAGGCGTCGATCGTCGCCCAGGCCGGCCGCAAGGGCGCCGTGACGGTGGCCACGAACATGGCCGGCCGAGGCACGGACATCAAGCTCGGCGGCAACCCGGACGACCTCGCCGAGTCCGAACTGCGCCGCCGCGGCCTCGACCCGGTCGAGCACGTCGAGGAGTGGGCGGCCGCCCTGCCGGACGCGCTGGAGCGCGCCGAGGCGGCCGTGAAGGCGGAGTTCGAGGAGGTCAAGGAGCTGGGCGGGCTCTACGTCCTGGGCACCGAGCGCCACGAGTCGCGCCGGATCGACAACCAGCTGCGCGGCCGCTCCGGCCGTCAGGGCGACCCGGGCGAGTCGCGGTTCTACCTCTCCCTGGGTGACGACCTGATGCGGCTGTTCAAGGCCCAGATGGTCGAGCGCGTCATGGCCATGGCCAACGTCCCCGACGACGTCCCGATCGAGAACAAGATGGTCACCCGGGCCATCGCCTCCGCCCAGTCGCAGGTCGAGCAGCAGAACTTCGAGACGCGGAAGAACGTCCTGAAGTACGACGAGGTGCTCAACCGCCAGCGCGAGGTCATCTACGGCGAGCGCCGCCGCGTCCTGGAGGGCGAGGACCTCCAGGAGCAGATCAAGCACTTCATGGACGACACCATCGACGCCTACATCCAGGCGGAGACGGTCGAGGGCTTCGCCGAGGAGTGGGACCTGGACCGCCTGTGGGGCGCGTTCAAGCAGCTCTACCCGGTGAAGGTCACCGTCGAGGAGCTGGAGGACGAGGTCGGCGACCGCGCCGGGATCACCTCCGACTTCATCGCCGAGGCGGTCAAGGACGACATCGCCCAGCAGTACGCCGCCCGCGAGGAGCAGCTGGGCTCCGACATCATGCGGGAGCTGGAGCGCCGCGTGGTGCTGTCCGTCCTGGACCGCAAGTGGCGTGAGCACCTCTACGAGATGGACTACCTCCAGGAGGGCATCGGCCTGCGGGCGATGGCCCAGAAGGACCCGCTGGTCGAGTACCAGCGCGAGGGCTTCGACATGTTCACCGCCATGATGGAGGGCATCAAGGAGGAGTCCGTCGGCTACCTGTTCAACCTGGAGGTCCAGGTCGAGCAGCAGGTCGAGGAGGTCCCGGTGGCGGAGGGCGCGGCGACGTCCCTGGAGAAGGAGGCCCCGGAGGCGGTTCCCGCCGGTGCGGGCCGTCCCGAGATCCACGCCAAGGGCCTGGAGGCGCCGCAGCGGCCGGACCGGCTGCACTTCTCGGCACCGACGGTCGACGGCGAGGGCGGCGTGATCGAGGGCGACTTCGCCAGCGACGAGGCCCCGGCCCGTTCGGAGTCGGACGGTCTGACCCGCGCCGAGCGCCGCAAGGCCCAGAAGGGCGGCCGGCGCCGCAAGAAGTGACCTGAGCCGTGCCGGCGGGGCCCCGAGGACGCGTCCTCGGGGCCCCGCCGTCGTCTGTGCCCCGGACGCCTTCCGGGCCCAGGCGTCGGCCGACCGCGGGAGCCCGGTTGCGTACGGCCGGTTGCGTACGGCCGCGGCAGGGACGGCCGGTGCGCGTACGGGCGTGGCGGGGCCGCCGGTGGCGTGCGGCACGGTCAGCCCAGGCCGGTGCCCGGGCCGTCCGGGGCCGGGCCGATGTCCAGGGCGGCGCAGCGCCAGCGGGCGTCGGCGCCCAGCTCCAGCCGGAAGGCGAGGGCGCGCAGCCGCTCACCGTGGGCGATCCGGGCGAACGCCTCGATGACGCCGTCGCACGGTTTGCTCAGCCCGCACTCCCGCAGGGTCGGCACGGTGTGCGGCCACGTGCCCCGCAGCGGGGCGAGCGGCGCCAGCTCGATCAGCCGGTCGTAGGCGGCGGGCAGCGCATGGCCGAGGAGGGCGTGGACGGGCAGCTCGCCGGTGAGCGTGAGCAGCAGCTGCCGGGCGAACCACTGATGCGGCCGACGCTCCTGAGCGCGCCGCTGGGCACCGGGCGACGGCAGCGCGGCACCGCCCGCCGTCCGCCTGCTGACCGCGGCCGCAGCGGTCACGGAGCGCCCGGGAAGAGTGCGTCCGGCGGTGGGCCTCGCCCCCGGGTGCCCGGTGGGCCTCGTGCCCGCGCGGCCGGCGGGGCCCGAGCCCGCGCGGCCGGTCGGCCGGGCACCCGCGCGCCCCCGGGGGCCGGGGCCCGGGCGGGAGCCTCCGGCGTTCCCCGTGGGCCTGCGGCCCGCCGGGGAACGGGGCGGGGCGCCGCCGGGGGCGGGCGCTGCGGCGGTGCCTCGTGCCTGGGTGCCGGCGCCGCCGGGGGCCGGTGTGCCGGGTGGTGCGGGCGTCACCGAGGCGCCGGAAGGCGTGCGGGGCCGCGTCGCGCGGCGGGGGTGCGGGACGGTCGGTAAGGCGTCGGCGGGGGAGCCGGGCGGGGCGGGCTCCGAGGAGGGGGTGGTGCGGGTCGGGAGGGTGGTCGTGGTGCCGGTCATGCGGTCGCCCCCGTTCTGCCGGGCCCGGTCCGTTACCGGGCAGTAGCTTCGGTGGGGCTCTTCTACCTACGGACCGGGGCGCGGGCAATGCGCCGCTCGCCGCCGCGGGGCCGCCGGAAAGTTCACCGTTCCGGGTGGCGGAGGCGTGAACAGGCCCCGGGAAGCGGGTCCCGGGGTGCCGGAACGGCGTCGTCCGGGCCGTGGGGGCGCCCCTCGAAAGGGGACGCGCGCCCGTATGCTGGCTGGCGCCCTGCCGGGCGCCGGGTACCTCTCCGGGCTCGATGAAATTGCGTGAATTGAGTGAAAGCGGCTGTCATGCGCGTCTACGTCCCCCTGACCCTTCCCGGGCTCGCCGAGGTACACGGCAAGGGGGAGCTGGGCCCCGGCCCGCTGGACGCGTACGCCGTCACCCCGGCGCTGCGGGAGTGGCTCTCCGACGACATCGAGGAATTGGAGTACACCACCCTGGGCTACGCGGCCCAGGCGTCGCTGCGGCAGCTCGCGGCGCGGCCGGACGCCGCCCGGCGGCGGGTCGTGGTCGCGGTGGACGTACCGGACGCGGCGGTGGCGGTCGCGCCCGGCGGTGCGGAGGACCCCGCCGCGGTGCGGGTGACCGGCCCGGTCCCGATGAAGAAGGCGGCCGCGGTCCATGTGGACGCGTCCGACGCGGAGCAGGCCGTCACGGCCGCCGCGACCGCGCTCGCCGCCGCCGACGGGGGCGACGAGGCCGCGCTGCGGACGGTCGAGGGCGCGGAGGACCACGACCTGATGTGGTTCGGCGTCCAGGAGATCCCGGGCCTGCTCGGCTGAGACGACGGTCGCGGGCACGGCCGTACGGGCGGACCCCTCTGCGGGCGCGCGTGAGGTGAGCGGCCGGGGGTGGCTGTCCGGAGCCGGGCGCGCGGTTCCGCGCCCCGGGTGTGAGGCGTCGCGCCCGGTGTGTGCCCCGGGAGCGGGTGCCGTCGCGGGGGTGCTGTCAGTGGGGCCGGGTACGGTTTTTCGTGTGCCCGGCGCAGGGCGGTGGAGCGGACAGGGGGCAGGAATGAGCGAGCGCGCGACGCATCTCGTGTGGGACTGGAACGGCACGCTGTTCCACGACATCGACGCCGTGATCGGGGCGACCAACGCGGCATTCGCCGAGGTCGGCATGGAGCCGATCACACTGGAGCGCTACCGCGAGCTGTACCGCGTACCCGTGCCGCTGTTCTACGAGCACCTGATGGGCCGGATGCCGACGGACGCCGAGTGGCTGGTGATGGACGAGGCGTTCCACCGCCACTACAGCGACCGGCGGGGGCGCTGCGGGCTGACCGACGGCGCGGACACGCTGCTGGCGGGGTGGCGGGAGGCCGGCGGCAGCCAGTCGATCCTGAGCATGTTCGGCCACGACGAGCTGATACCCCTGGTGCGGGGCTTCGGCATCGAGCCGCACTTCCTGCGGGTGGACGGCCGCAAGGGGCCCTCCGGCGGCGGCAAGAGCGAGGACATGGTGCGCCATCTCGCCGCGCTGGAGTCGGTGGACCCGGACCGTACGGTCGTGATCGGGGACGCGGTGGACGACGCGGTGGCGGCCCGCCACGCGGGGGCGCAGGCGGTGCTCTACACCGGCGGCTCGCACAGCCGCGACCGGCTCCGGGCGGCGGGCGTCCCGATCGTCGACACCCTCGCCGAGGCGGTCGAGGTGGCCGGCAACCTGGTGGCGTGAGCCGAGTCACGGTGACGGGGATCCCGGCCCGCCGGGCCCCGGTCCTGTGACTCGGGACCCAACCTCGCGGCTCCCGGCCCGGGTGGGGCGGGGCCCGGCGTCCCGTCCGGCGTCCGCGCCCGTCCGTGCCCGGCCTCCTGAGCCCGGGACCCGGCGCCGCGGCTCGGCTCGGGCGAGGCGGTGCCCGGTGTCGGGCGCCCCCAGCTGGTCTTTCGGCGCCCCCGGCCGTGCCCTCCGGGGCCCCGGGCCGGGCCCCGCCCGGTCGTCCCCACGCACAGACTCTCCGGTAGCTCGTTGTCCAGAAGGTCTAAGTTCGAGGGAGAGATTTGGACGTGTAAGGCCGATGACGGCACCGAAGCGAAGAGCGATAGCCTTGCAGCGTGATCAGCGCGATAACTCGCGGGGGCATCGAGGTCCCCGCCCTGCGCCCGGGACACGGATGTGACCGGGCGGCCGCTGGTCTCTGCGGCCACGAGCGCGTGACGACTACGTCAACAGTCTTCGACCGCGCCCAGGCCCGCGCTCAGCGCGGCATAGCGTCGGCAGCGACAGGACACCCCGCGTCACCGCGGCGTTGTGCAGCATCCACGGAGTTCTTCCACGACGTCACGCAACGGCGCGCGACAGGAGCCAGAGGACATGCAGAACAAGCTGGATGAAGCCAAGACCGAGCTGCTCGAACGGGCGGCCCGGGTCGTTGAAAGCAGCCCGGCCGGGAGCAAGAAGCCGGTCAGAGGTCTCGACCAGGAGACCCTCACGGGTTATCTCCAGCGCTACTACCTGCACACCGCCACCGAGGACCTCGCGGACCGGGACCCGGTGGACGTGTTCGGCGCCGCGATCTCGCACTTCCGCCTCGCCGAGAACCGCCCGCAGGGCACCGCCAACGTCCGGGTGCACACCCCGACCGTCGAGGAGAACGGCTGGACCTCCAGCCACTCCGTCGTCGAGGTGGTCACCGACGACATGCCCTTCCTCGTCGACTCGGTGACCAACGAGCTCTCCCGGCAGGGCCGCGGCATCCACCTGGTGATCCACCCGCAGGTCACCGTCCGCCGCGACGTCACCGGCAAGCTCCTGGAGGTCCTGGACCCCGGCGAGGCCGGCGGCGCAGCCAAGCCCGCCGCCAAGTCCGCCGCGAAGCCCGCGGCCAAGGGCAAGGGCCGGACCGCCAAGGCCAAGGCCGCCGCCGAGCCGGAGCTGCCGCACGACGCGGTCACCGAGTCGTGGATCCACGTCGAGATGGACCGCGAGACCGACCGCGAGGACCTCAAGCAGATCACCGCGGACCTCCTCCGGGTGCTCTCCGACGTCCGCGAGGCCGTCGAGGACTGGGAGAAGATGCGCGGCGCCGCGCTGCGGATGGCCGATGAGCTGCCGTCCGAGCCGACCGCCGACGATCTGCGCGACCAGGAGATCGAGGAGGCCCGCGAGCTGCTGCGCTGGCTCGCCGCCGACCACTTCACCTTCCTCGGCTACCGCGAGTACGAGCTGATCGCCGCCCCCGGCGAGGGCGGCGTAGAGGAAGACGTCCTCTCCGCGGTGCCCGGCACCGGCCTCGGCATCCTGCGCGCCGACCCGGTGCACGCCGAGGACGACGGCCACCCCGTCTCCCCGTCGTTCAACCGCCTGCCGGCCGACGCCCGCGCCAAGGCCCGTGAGCACAAGCTGCTCATCCTCACCAAGGCCAACAGCCGCGCCACCGTCCACCGCCCGTCCTACCTCGACTACGTCGGCGTCAAGCGGTTCGACAAGGACGGCAACGTCATCGGCGAGCGCCGCTTCCTCGGCCTCTTCTCGTCGGCGGCGTACACCGAGTCGGTGCGCCGGGTGCCGGTGATCCGCCGCAAGGTCGCCGAGGTGCTGGAGGGCGCCGGGTTCTCGCCGAACAGCCACGACGGCCGTGACCTGATGCAGATCCTGGAGACCTACCCGCGCGACGAGCTGTTCCAGACGCCCGTCGACCAGCTGCGCTCCATCGCCACCAGCGTCCTCTACCTCCAGGAGCGCCGCCGCCTGCGGCTCTACCTCCGCCAGGACGAGTACGGCCGCTACTACTCCGCGCTGGTCTACCTCCCGCGCGACCGCTACACCACCGGCGTCCGGCTGAGGCTGATCGACATCCTCAAGGAGGAGCTGGGCGGCACCAGCGTCGACTTCACCGCCTGGAACACCGAGTCGATCCTCTCCCGGCTGCACTTCGTCGTCCGCGTCGAGCCCGGCGCCACGCTGCCGGACCTGACCGACGCCGATGTGGACCGCATCGAGGCGCGCCTGGTCGAGGCCGCCCGCTCCTGGGCCGACGGCTTCGCCGAGGCGCTGACCGCCGAGGTCGGTGAGGAGCGCGCCGCCGAACTGCTGCGCCGGTACGGCCACGCCTTCCCCGAGGGCTACAAGGCCGACAACTCCCCGCGCAGCGCCGTCGCCGACATCCAGCACCTGGAGAAGCTCGCCGCCGACCCCGGCAAGGACTTCGCGGTCAGCCTCTACCAGCCGGTCGGCGCCGCACCCAACGAGCGCCGCTTCAAGATCTACCGCACCGGTGAGCCGGTCTCGCTCTCCAAGGTGCTGCCGGGCCTGAACCGCCTGGGCGTCGAGGTCGTCGACGAGCGCCCGTACGAGCTGCCCTGCTCCGACTCCACGCTGGCCTGGGTCTACGACTTCGGCCTGCGGATGCCGGAGAAGGTCAACGGCGACGACGCCCGCGAGCGGTTCCAGGATGCCTTCACCGCCGTGTGGACCGGCGCCGCCGAGAGCGACGGCTTCAACGAGCTGGTGCTCCGCGCCGGTCTCGACTGGCGTCAGGCGATGGTGCTGCGGGCCTACGCGAAGTACCTGCGGCAGGCCGGGTCGACCTTCAGCCAGACGTACATGGAGGACACGCTCGCCAACAACGTCCACACCACCCGGCTGCTGGTCTCGCTCTTCGAGGCGCGGCTCTCGCCGGAGCGGCAGAGCGCCGGCACGGAGCTGATCGACGGTCTGCTGGAGGAGCTGGACGGCGCGCTCGACCAGGTCGCCTCGCTGGACGAGGACCGCATCCTGCGCTCGTTCCTCACCGTCATCAAGGCGACGCTGCGCACCAACCACTACCAGCGCGACGACGCGGGCCGCCCGCACGCGTACCTGTCGATGAAGCTGGACCCGCAGGCGATCCCGGACCTCCCGGCGCCCCGCCCGGCGTTCGAGATCTGGGTGTACTCGCCGAAGGTCGAGGGTGTGCACCTGCGCTTCGGCAAGGTGGCGCGCGGTGGTCTGCGCTGGTCGGACCGGCGGGAGGACTTCCGTACGGAGATCCTCGGCCTGGTCAAGGCGCAGATGGTCAAGAACACCGTCATCGTGCCGGTCGGCTCCAAGGGCGGTTTCGTCGGCAAGCAGCTGCCGGACCCGTCGCAGGGCCGTGACGCCTGGCTCGCCGAGGGCGTCGCCTGCTACCGCACCTTCATCTCCGGTCTGCTCGACATCACCGACAACCTCGTCGGCGGCGAGGTCGTGCACCCGCAGAACGTCGTCCGCCACGACGGCGACGACACCTACCTGGTCGTCGCCGCCGACAAGGGCACCGCGACCTTCTCCGACATCGCCAACGAGGTCGCCGAGTCGTACGGCTACTGGCTGGGCGACGCCTTCGCCTCCGGCGGCAGCGCGGGCTACGACCACAAGGGCATGGGCATCACCGCCCGCGGCGCCTGGGAGTCGGTCAAGCGCCACTTCCGGGAGCTGGGCCACGACACCCAGACCCAGGACTTCACCACCGTCGGCGTCGGCGACATGTCCGGTGACGTGTTCGGCAACGGCATGCTGCTCAGCGAGCACATCCGCCTGGTCGCCGCCTTCGACCACCGGCACATCTTCCTCGACCCGAAGCCGGACGCGGCCACCTCGTACGCCGAGCGCCGCCGGCTGTTCGAGCTGCCGCGGTCGTCGTGGGCGGACTACAACACCGAGCTGCTGTCCCAGGGCGGTGGCGTCCACCCGCGGACGGCGAAGTCCATCCCGATCAACGCGCACATCCGCGCGGCGCTCGGGCTGGAGGCAGGCGTCAAGAAGATGACGCCCGCCGAGCTGATGAAGGCCATCCTCAAGGCGCCGGTGGACCTGGTCTGGAACGGCGGCATCGGCACCTACGTCAAGTCGTCGGCCGAGTCGCACGCCGACGTCGGCGACAAGTCGAACGACGCGATCCGCGTCAACGGCGACGAGCTGCGCGCCAAGGTCGTCGGCGAGGGCGGCAACCTCGGTCTGACGCAGCTGGGCCGGATCGAGTTCGCCACCAACGGCGGCAAGATCAACACCGACGCGATCGACAACAGCGCCGGTGTGGACACCTCCGACCACGAGGTGAACATCAAGATCCTGCTCAACGCCGTGGTCGCCGACGGCGACATGACGGTCAAGCAGCGCAACAAGCTGCTCGCCGCGATGACCGACGAGGTCGGCGCGCTGGTGCTGCGCAACAACTACGCGCAGAACACCGCGCTGGCGCTGGCCCAGGCGCAGTCCGGCTCCATGATCCACGCCCAGCAGCGCTTCCTGCGCCGCCTGGTGCGCGACGGTCACCTCGACCGGGCGCTGGAGTTCCTGCCCACCGACCGGCAGATCCGCGAGCGGCTGAGCGCCGGCCGGGGTCTGACCCAGCCGGAGACCGCGGTCCTGCTCGCGTACACCAAGATCACGGTGGCCGACGCGCTGATCCAAACCGGGCTGCCGGACGACCCGTACCTCCAGCACCTGCTCAACGCGTACTTCCCGTCCGCGCTGCACGAGAAGTTCGCCGAGCAGATCGAGGGCCACGCGCTGCGCCGCGAGATCGTCACCACGGTGATGGTCAACGACACCGTCAACACCGGTGGGACGAGCTTCCTGCACCGGATGCGGGAGGAGACCGGCGCCTCGCTGGAAGAGGTCGTGCGGGCGCACACCGCGGCCCGGGCGATCTTCCGCCTCAACCAGGTGTGGGACGACGTCGAGGCGCTGGACAACCGCGTCGCGGCCGCCGTCCAGACCCGGATCCGGCTGCACAGCCGGCGGCTCGTCGAGCGCGGCACCCGCTGGCTGCTCAACAACCGCCCGCAGCCGCTGGCGCTGTCGGAGACGATCGACTTCTTCCGCGACCGGGTCGCCGCGGTCTGGGAGCAGCTGCCGAAGCTGCTCCAGGGCGGCGCCCGTGACTGGTACGAGGCGAACCTCGCGGAGCTGACCGAGGCGGGTGTGCCGGAGGCGCTGGCCGTCCAGGTGTCCGGCTTCTCGGCGGTTTTCCCGGCGCTGGACATCGTGGCCGTCGCCGACCGCACCGGCAAGGAGCCGCTGGCCGTCGCCGAGGTCTACTACGACCTGGGCGACCGGCTGCGGATCAACCAGCTCCTGGACCGCATCCTGGAGCTGCCGCGTGACGACCGCTGGCAGTCGATGGCGCGTGCGTCGATCCGTGAGGACCTGTTCGCCGCGCACGCCGCGCTCACCTCGGACGTGCTGTCCGAGGGCGATGCCTCCGCCACGCCGGAGCAGCGGTTCGCGGCGTGGGAGGAGAAGAACGCCGCGATCCTGGGCCGGGCCCGCGCGACCCTGGAGGAGATCCACGGGTCGGAGGGGTTCGACCTGGCGAACCTCTCGGTCGCGATGCGGACGATGCGCACCCTGATGCGGACGCACAGCTGATCCCCGGCTGATGCGACGGGCCCCGGCCCGCACGCACGGCGACGGCCCCGGAGCACCTCGCTCCGGGGCCGTCGCCGCAGGGGCGTGGGGACGGGCAACGGCCCGTCGGCGGGAGGGCTACCTGTGCGCCTCGTACGCCGAGACGACCTCTTCGGTCGGGCCGTCCATGACGAGTTCGCCCTTCTCCAGCCACAGGACGCGGTCGCAGGTGTCGCGGATCGACTTGTTGTTGTGGCTGACGAGGAAGACGGTGCCGGCCTCTTCGCGCAGTTCGCGGATGCGGGCCTCGGAGCGCTTCTGGAAGGCGCGGTCGCCGGTGGCCAGCGCCTCGTCGATCATCAGCACGTCGTGGTTCTTGGCAGCGGCGATGGAGAACCGCAGCCGGGCGGCCATGCCGGAGGAGTACGTCCGCATCGGCAGGGAGATGAAGTCGCCCTTCTCGTTGATGCCGGAGAAGTCGACGATGCCCTGGTAGCGCGCGCGGACCTCCTCGCGGCTCATGCCCATGGCGAGGCCGCCGAGGATGACGTTCTTCTCGCCGGTCAGGTCGTTCATCATCGCGGCGTTGACGCCGAGCAGCGAGGGCTGGCCGTCGGTGTAGACGCGTCCGGCGGCGGGCGGCAGCAGCCCGGCGACGGCCCGCAGCAGTGTGGACTTCCCGGACCCGTTGGACCCGATCAGGCCGATCGCCTCGCCCTTGTGCGCGGTGAAGGTGACGCCGCGGACGGCGTGCACCTCGCGGGTCCCGGCGGTGGTGGTGCGGCGGACGATCCGGCGCAGCGCGGAGACGGCGTTGCCGCGGCCGCTGCCGGCGCCGTGGACCTTGTAGACGATGTGGACGTTGTCGGCGATGACGGTGGGGACGCGGTCGTCGGGTGCGGCGTGTGCGGCGGCGGGCGGCCGGCCCAGGTCGTCGGCCGCGCCGGCGGTGGTTCCGGTGTGCTCCGGGTGCGTGGTGGTGTCAGCCACGGCCGTACTCCTCCTCCGCCTTCCAGAAGAAGACATAGCCGACGGCGCCGGAGAGCAGCGCCCAGCCCAGGGCCATCGGCCAGACGTGGGCGGGCAGTGCGGAGGCGCGGACGGAATCGATCAGGGCGTACCGCATCAGGTCGATGTAGATCAGTGCGGGGTTGGCGTTCAGGGCCGCCGCGACGAGTTCCGGGGCGTGCCGGGTGAAGACCGAGAGGTTGTAGAAGACGCCCGAGACGTACATCCAGGTGCGCAGGATGAACGGCATGAGCTGGGCGGTGTCGGTGGTGCGGGCGCCGATCCGGGCCATGATCATCGCGAGTCCGGTGTTGAAGACGGACTGGAGCAGCAGCGCCGGGATCATCAGCAGCCAGTGCCAGGTCAGCGGCACCCCGCAGAGCAGCACGATGGCGGCGAGCACGCCCATCGAGAAGATCAGCTGCTGGAGCTGGATCAGGGTGTACGCGATCGGCAGACAGGCGCGCGGGAAGTGCAGCGCGCGGACCAGCCCGAGGCTGCCGGAGACCGCGCGGGTACCGGCGAGCACGGTGGACTGGGTGAAGGTGAAGACGAAGATGCCGGTGCACAGGAACGGGATGAAGTCCGGGATCCCGCGGTCCGTGTGGAGCAGCATCCCGAAGATCAGGTAGTAGACCCCGGCGTTGAACAGCGGCGTCATCACCTGCCAGAGCTGGCCCAGCCGCGCGGTGGTGTAGAGCGCGGTGAGCCGGGCGGTGGCGAAGGTGCCGATGAAGTGGCGCCGGGCCCAGAGCCGGCGGGTGTACTCCGGCAGGGCCGGGCGGGCGCCGCTGAGCGTCAGCCCGTGGCGCGCGGCCAGTTCGCGCAGCTGCGGATCGGGCGCGGCGCCGGGGCCGGGGAGCCGGGCGGTGTCCGGTCCGGCCGGTGCGGGGGGAGCGAGGGTCTGGGGCATGGGGCCGCTTTCGTACGGGCCGACGGGCGCGGAGCGGGTCCGGTGCGCACCGAGGGGCGACGGGGTCCGGCGCGCGGGGTGCGCGGGGCGGACGGCGGGGAGGGTCGGGTGGAGCGGGAGGTCCGGGGCCGGAGGGGCCGGGTGCCGTACGGGGTCGGCGTACGGCGGACCGCGGCGCCTACGTCGGAACGGGACCGTTTCGTCGTGACGTCGGAGCGAGACTAGGGCGAAGCGACGTCGAGACGCAACCGTAGCGTCGTGACGCTATGCTCAAGCCATGGCAAAGAACGGGAGCGACAACGCGTCCGCGACGGCACGCCGGGCCCCGGCCGGGGCGGCCGTGCTGCGGGAGGACAAGACCGCGGCGATCCGGGCCGCGGTCTTCGCGGAACTGGCCGCGGTGGGGTTCGCCCGGATGTCGATCGAGGGCATCGCGCGGCGGGCCGGGGTCGGCAAGACGGCCGTCTACCGGCGCTGGCGCTCCAAGCTCCATCTGGTGCTGGACGTGGTCTCGGCGCTGGCCGCCGAGGGGCTGCCGACGCCCGACACGGGCACGCTCCGCGGCGATGTGCGGATGCTCCTGGAGGTGGCGGCGCGGGCGCTGCGTCACCCGATGGCCTCGCAGATCATCCCGGACCTGCTGGCCGAGGCGGCCCGCAGCCCGGAGCTGGCGGAGGCGCTGAAGGCCGCGCTCCACGACAGCCAGGAGGGCATGGCGGCGGCGATGGTGGCCCGCGCGGTCGAGCGCGGCGAACTGCCCGCGGACGCCGGTGGCCGGCTGGCGTTGGACCTGATGACGGGGCCGCTGTACTGGCGGCTGGTGGTCGCCCGCGACGAGCTGCCCGACGGCTACCTGGACGAGCTGGCGGACGCGGTGACGGGGGCGCTGGGCGGCGGGCGGTAGCGGCGGGAGGCGGCGGCCGAGGAGGCGGTGGCCCTCCCGCGGCCGCCCGGAAAACGCCGCGGCGCCGCGGACCGGAGGCCGGTCCGCGGCGCCGCGGTGCACGCGCCGGGCCCGCCGAACGGGCCCGGCGGCGGCTCAGCCGGCCAGTTCCACGTCGTCGGCGCGGACCTCGGCGCCCGTCACCTCGACCGCGCCGCCCGGCATCGCCGCGGCCGCCTCCCGCGGCGACGGAGCCACGGTGCGCCGGTCGAGCGGCAGCGGCGCCGGCGTGGGCTCCTGTCCCAGGAAGAGCGCGCGCACCACGCGCTCCGCGGCGTGGCCGTCGTCCCACTGGCAGAAGCGGGCGCGGAAGGCGGCGCGCAGCGCGGTGGCCTCCGCGCCGTCCCAGCGGCCGCTGCGGAACGCCTCGATCAGCTCGTCCTCGCCGGTGGCGATCACGCCGGGCGTCTCGCCCCGCTCGCCGGACAGCAGGTCGAAGGTGACGCCACGGGAGCGGACGTAGACGTCCCAGTCGTCGGCGTAGGTGATGATCGGCCGGTCGAGGTTGGCGTAGTCGAACATGATCGACGAGTAGTCCGTGATCAGCGCGTCGGCGGCCAGGCAGAGGTCCTCGACGACCGGGTACGTGGAGACGTCGATCAGCGCGCCGCGCTCCTGGAGCTCTTCGAGACGGGGGTCCGCACCGTAGAAGTAGTGGGTGCGCACCAGCAGGACGACGTCCTCGCCCAGCTCGCGGGTGACGCGCTCCAGGTCCATCCGCGGGACGTAACCGGCCTGGTAGTCGCGGACCGTCGGCGCGTAGAGGACCGCGGTGCGGCCGGGGGCGATGCCCAGGCGCTCGCGGATCGCGAGGACGTCCTCGGCGGTGGCGCGGTAGAAGACGTCGTTGCGCGGGTAGCCGGCGTCGAGCGAGCGGAAGGCGCACGGGTAGACCCGCTCCCACTGCTCGGCGGAGTGCTGGTTGGAGGTGAGGGAGAGGTCCCAGCGGTCGGCGCGCTCCAGGAGCTTGCGCATGCTCATGCCCTTGGCGGCGGCCGGGTACTTCTGCTGGTCGATGCCCATCCGCTTCAGCGGCGTGCCGTGGTGGGTCTGGAGGTGCACCTGCTCGGGGCGCTTGACGATCTCCCCGGCGAAGTTGACGTTGTTGATCAGGTACTTGGCCCGGGCCATCACCTCCCAGTAGCGCGGGGAGTTCGCGACCACGAAGTCGACCCCGGCGGGGACGGTGTCCTCCGCGCCCTTGCGGATCACCCAGACGCCGTGCACGTGCGGCGCCAGCTCCTTGGCCTTCTCGTAGACGGCGAGCGGGTTGCAGGCGGGCGTGCGGTTCCAGTACGAGGAGTAGACCGCGAGGTTCTCGTCGACCGGGCGGCGCAGCTGGAGCTGGTAGAAGCGGTGGAACGCCTGCTTGCCCAGGGTGCGGCGGGTCTTGCGCAGCCGGTCGCGCCCGGCGATGCGGGCGCCGTTGACCAGCTTCAGCGCCTGGAACGCCTGGTACGAGCCGCGCCGCAGCGCCTGGTACTTCGCGCCGTCGATGCCGGGCGGCACCACGAAACCGGCGGGCTCCAGCTGCCGGTACATCGCGGCGGCGCGGTGGAAGAACTCCGGGCGGTCGGCCGGGGTGACGCGGTTCTCGCGGGCGAAGGTGAAGAGGAAGTGGCTCACCATCCGCTCGAACATCAGCGGGCGGACGCGGTCGAGGTCCGGGCGGGTGTCGAGGAAGGCGAAGAGCCGGCGGTACTGCGCGAAGATCGTGAAGTGGGTGCGGCCCGGCGTCTTCATGGAGTTGCCCTGGCGGCGCTGGCGGTACTCCACACAGACCTGGTCCAGGCAGCCGACGGTCTCGGCGGTCAGCATGGTCGTGTAGACCATGAGCGCGTCCTCGTAGACGCCGTCGGTGAAGGCGAAGCCGTTGCCGGTGAAGAAGTCGCGGCGGAAGGCGCGGTTCCAGACGACCGCGAAGAGGTTGAGGAACTCCAGCCGGTCGGCCGGGCGGAAGGTCTCGGTGCCCACCTGGGCCAGCAGCTCACCGCTGGCGCTCGGCTGGACCTTGTCCCACCAGTACGTACGGACGTGGTCGAAGAGCAGGATCTCCGGGTCCGAGGTCTCCTCGATGCGGTCGGCCATCGCCCGGAGCGAGCCGGGTGCGAAGGTGTCGTCGCTGTCGAGGAAGAGCAGGTAATCGCCGCGCGCCCGCTCCACACCGGTGTTGCGCGCCTGGCCGATCCCGCCGTTCTCCGTGTGGTGCACGGCGATCACCCGCGCGTCGCGCGCCGCGTACTCGTCCAGGATCGCGCCGCAGCCGTCGGGTGAGCGGTCGTCGACCGCGATCACCTCGAAGTCGGGGAAGTCCTGTGACAGCACCGAGTCCAGGCACTCCCGCAGGTAACCCTGGACCTTGTACACGGGCACGATGACGCTGAAACGGGGGGTGGAACCGGTGACTGCTTCGGACATGTGGCGGCTACTCCTCGTGACGAACCAGGCGCGGACGGTGGGGAAAATCCCTACGGAAGGCATATCTGCGCCAGTTGTATGACTGGAGTTCACCGGAAAGGGTTGCTGCCCGTTACCGGAAAGTTCTGTGGCCCTCATTACATAACGGGGCAAGGGCGGGCATGTCGCCAGTTTCGCGCAACCGCCGTACGTAGTCTCCGAACTCCCTGACTGCCCGCGTACGGGCGTCCGCGCGCGTGGGCCACCTCACGGCGGGCGGCGGAACCGGACCGGAGCGGCGCGCCTCTACACAGGGGAGGCGCCGGGGCGTCCGGAGCGCGCGGCGGTCCGCCCGCCGGGCGTCGCCGCCGCGGGGTGACCCGCCCGTGGTGCGTGCCACGGACGGGTGGTCCGGCGCACGAATAACCGTAGGAATTACCGCCGTTGCCTGTCCCGTAAGCCACGGCACGAGCGGCCCGGCGGGGTAGTTTTGATGGCTCGTACGGCAAGGAAACAGAGGATAGGGGTGCCCGTGCCTGACGTCTCCGTAGTCGTGATCGTCTACAACGACGCAGAACGACTGCCGACCGCCGTCCGGTCCGCCGTGGACCAGACGCTGCACGGTGTCGAAGTGGTCATCGTCGACGACTGCAGCACGGACAGATCGTTCGCCGTCGCACAGGAACTGGCCGCCGCCCACCCCGGCAAGGTCCGTGCGCTCCAGCTGCCGGAGAACAGCGGCGGCTGCGGCGCCCCGCGCAACCACGGCGTCGCGCACGCCCGCGGCGACTACGTGATGTTCCTCGACAGCGACGACGCCCTGGAGCCCAACGCCTGCCGCAACATGCTCGACGCCGCCGAGCGCACCGGCGCCGACCTGGTCTCCGGCATGTGTGTGCGGGTCCATGTCGACACCCGCACCAAGAAGACCGTCGAGTGGTACCCGTGGCTCTACGACCGTACCCGGACCCTCGAATCGATCTCCGAGCTCCCCGATCTGCTGGTCTTCGACACGCTGTCGACCAACAAGTGCTACCGCCGGGAATTCCTCCGCGAGGCCGGACTGGAATTCCCCGTCGGCATCCACTACGAGGACCTGCTCTTCTCCGCGCAGGCATATGTCGCCGCCCGCCGGATCACGCTGATCCCCAACCACGTCTACTTCTGGAACGTCTTCGAGAAGGCGGCCACGAAATCGATCAGCAACCGGCGCCATGAAATCGCCAACTTCGCGCACCGCATGGAAATCCACCGGCGCGTCGACGAACTCCTCGCCGCCGAGGGCCTGGACGACCTGAAGTTCCACAAGGACGTCAAATTCCTCAAGCACGACCTCGTCCTGCACCTGCGGGACCTGCCGCTGCTCGACGAGGGATACCGCCGCGAATTCGCCGAGATGGCCAACGGCTACCTCGCCGGGATCGCCCCCGAGGCGTACGAGCGCGTCCAGCCGATACAGGCCATCTGCGCCTACCTCCTCGGCAAGGAGGACTGGCCGACGCTGATGCCCGCGGTCGACACCCTCATCAACCGCGACAAGCTCTCCGCCCCGCTCACCGAACGTGACGGCCGGGTCTACTGGACCGACCGCCATCTCGACGACCCCGAGGGCCGCCGCGTCCTCGACGTCACCGACGCCGGGTACCACACCCGCCCGCTCGGCAAGCTCTTCCTCCGCAACCAGCTCACCGGCTACACCGACGACGGCCGCGGCACCGTCGAGCTGTCCGGCGCGGTCGTCAACCCGCTCGGCGCGGTCACCCCGGCCACCCCGCTGCGCGGCCGTATCGAGCTGAAGGCCCGCCGCCGCAGCCTGCAGACCTTCTCCTTCCCGCTGCGCACCCTGCGGCTCGACGGCGACCGGATCGTGTGGGACGCGGAGCTGGACCTCGCCCGCAAGCTGCGCCCGCTCGGGGTGATCGACGCGGTCTGGGACGTCCGGCTGATCCTGGACGCCGGCGGCGAGCTCACCCGCACCCGGCTGACCGTCGGCGGCGTCGACCTCGACGCGGCGCACGCGCTGCGCGTCCGCCCCCGGCTGACCCGCCTGGTCTCCGACCGCATCGAACCCGCCCCCTCCAAGCGCGGCCACCTCACCTTCGTGCTGCGCGCCGAGAGCCGCGCCAGCCGCGGGACGCAGAAGCTGCTCGGCGAGGCGCTGCGCAGCCCCGCAGCCGCTCTCGCCAAGACCGGCATCCGCAAGGCCCGGAAGGCCAAGCGCGAGCTGAACTCCGGCGAGACCAAGCTCCGCGTCTACCACGAGGTGTTCCGCAAACTCCCGCTCCGTAAGGGACTCGTCGTCTTCGAGAGCCACCTCGGCAAGCAGTACAGCGACAGCCCCCGCGCGATCTACGAGGAGATGCGCCGCCAGGGCATCGCGTTCGAGGCGGTGTGGAGCTACGCCGGGAAGAAGCCCGACGGCTTCCCCGAGGACGCCACCCTCGTCAAGCGCTGGAGCTGGCAGTACCTGCGGGCGCTGGCCCAGGCGGAGTTCTGGATCGACAACCAGGGCTTCCCGCTCAAGCTCACCAAGCGCCCCGAGACCACCTACCTCCAGACCTGGCACGGCTCCGCGCTCAAGCGGATGGGCTTCGACGAGCCCCGGCTGCGGCTCCAGCCGCGCGCCGCGAAGGACGCCTACCAGGAAGTCCTCGACCGCTTCGACCACTTCCTGATCCGCTCCGAGCACGACGAGCGCACCCTCGCCCGCGCCTTCCGCCTCCGCCCCGAGGTGCTGCTGCGCACCGGCTACCCGCGCAACGACGCGCTGGTCGCCGCCCGCCGCGCCGAGGAGACGTCCGGCGCCCGCACCCGCGGCCCGCTCGCCGCCGAACTCGGCATCCCCGCCGACAAGACGGTCCTGCTCTACGCGCCGACCTTCCGCGCCGCCGAGAACGGCAAGGTCAAGGGCTTCGAGCTGCCCTTCGACGTCGACGCGTTCGCCTCCCGCTTCGGCGACCGCTACGTCCTGCTGATCCGCTCGCACTACCTCAACCACGTGGTGCTGCCGCCGTCCGTCCGCGGCACCGTCATCGACGTCACCGGCCACCACGACATCACCCCGCTGATGGAGCTGGCCGACGGCCTCATCACCGACTACTCCTCGGTGATGTTCGACTACGCCCTCCTCGACCGGCCGATGGTCTTCTACGCCTACGACTACGACGAGTACGCCACCGAGGCGCGCGGCACCTACTTCGACCTCAAGGCCACCGCACCCGGCCCGTTCGTCGAGACCGAGGACGCCCTCTTCGACGCCCTCGACCACCTCAAGTCGGCGGACGCCGAACACCGCGAGGCCCGGCAGCGGTTCACCGCCGCCTACGGCGAGTACGACCGGGGGGACGCGGCCCGCCGCGTCGTCGATCAGTTCTTCGGCACCGCGGAGCGCGAAGGAGACGCCAAGTGACCGGCCGCGACATCTACTTCGTCTGCAACAACACCGACGAGATGGGCGGGGTGACCACCTGGACCCACCAGATGGCCCGGCTCTTCGCGGAGCGCGGCCACCGGCCGCACATCGTCGGCATCGTCCCGGCGGCCCCGGAACTCCGCGCCGACCTGGGCGAACTGCCCTACCCCACGGAAACCCTCTACACCGAGCACCCGCCGAAGACCGGCCCGGCGCGCGGCGTCAAGGGCCGGCTCAACCTCGCCGAGCGGCGCCGCCGCGCCGTGAAGGACGCCGGGATGCGGGAGGCCGCCGACCGGCTCTCCGCCCGCTTCGCCACCGCCGGCCCCGGCGGCGTCGTCATCTGCACCCAGGTGTGGGCGATGGAGTGGGTGACGCTCGCCGACACCGCCGGGATGCCGGTGATCGGCATGAGCCACGAGTCGTTCACCGCCTGCCGCGCCTCCTCCCGCTTCGCCCGCGTCAAGCGCTACTACGAGGGCGTCGACCGGCTCCTCGCCCTCACCCGTGAGGACGCCGACCTGTGGATCCGGGCCGGTATGGACAACGCCGACTTCATGCCGAACCCGCTGCCGGTCATGCCGGAGGTCCCCTCGGCCCGTACGGAGAAGGTCGTCGCCTCCATCGGGCGGCTCTCCGACGAGAAGGGCGTCGACCTGCTCCTCGACACCTGGGCGCTGGTCGCCCCCCGCCACCCGGACTGGCTGCTGCGGATCTACGGCTCGGGCGAGGACGAGGAACTGCTGCTCAAGCAGCGTGAGGCGCTGGGCCTGGAGCGGTCGGTGGAGTTCATGGGCCGCACCGACGACGTACCGGAGGCGCTGCGCGGCGCCGCGGTCTTCGCGCAGTCCTCGCGCGCCGAGGGCTTCCCGCTGTCGCTGATGGAGGCGATGGCCGCGGCGGTGCCGTGCGTGGCGTTCGACTGCGCGCCCGGCGTCCACGAGATCGTCCGCGACGGCGAGGACGGACTGCTGGCCCGGCCCGGCAACATCAACGAACTCGCCGCCCATCTGGAGACCCTGCTCACCGACCAGGAGCTGCGCGACCGGCTCGGCACCGCCGCCCGGGAGAACGTCCAGCGCTACTCCACCGACCGCATCACCCGCCGCTGGGAAGAGCTCTTCGCCTTCCTGGAGCGCTGAGCCGGCCGGTACGACCGAAGGCGCCCCGCACCGGATTCCGGTGCGGGGCGCCTCTCGTCGTCCGTCTCAGCGTGCCTCGGGGTGGTGGTGCTGCCACCCGGCCCACGCCGACGTGATCATCTCGCGGACGTCGTGGTGTGCCTTCCAGCCCAGCTCGGCGGTGATCCGGTCGGCGGCGGCGACCACCCGCGCCGGGTCGCCGGGCCGCCGCGGCGTCACCTCGGCGGTGACGTCGGTGTGCCCGGTCACCTCCGCGATCAGGTCGACCATCTCGCGCACCGACACGCCCTCACCGCGGCCGATGTTGAGGGTCAGATCCCGCACCGGACCGTGCTCGGCCAGCTTCCGCGCGGCCACCACATGCGCCTCGGCGAGGTCCGCGACATGGATGTAGTCACGGATGCAGGTGCCGTCCGGCGTCGGGTAGTCGTCGCCGAAGATCCGCGGCGCGGCGCCCTCGGTGAGCTTCTCGAAGACCATCGGCACGATGTTGAAGACGCCGGTGTCGGCCAGCTCCGGGGTGGCCGCGCCCGCGACGTTGAAGTACCGCAGGCAGGCGGTGGAGATGCCGTGCGCCTTGCCCGCCGCGCGGACCATCCACTCCCCGACGAGCTTCGTCTCGCCGTACGGGTTCATCGGCACGCACGGCGTGTCCTCGGTGACGAGGTCGACGTCCGGCATGCCGTACACCGCGGCGGACGAGGAGAACACCAGGCGGCCCACGCCGCCGGCGGCCATCGCCTCCAGCAGCGTCTGGAGCCCGTGGACGTTCTCGCGGTAGTAGTGCAGCGGCATCTCCACCGACTCGCCGACCTGCTTCTTCGCCGCCAGGTGCACCACATCTGTCACGCCGTGTTCGGCGATGGTGCGGTCCAGCAGCGCCCGGTCCAGGGTCGAGCCGACGATCAGCGGCACGTCCTCGGGGAGCCGGGCGGCGACCCCCGTCGTCAGGTCGTCCAGCACGACCACGCGAGGCCGCTCGGCGGCCTCCCCGGCCTGCCGCAGGGCCCGTACGACGTGGGCGCCGATGTACCCGGCACCGCCCGTGATCAAGTAAGTCATGGCGCCAATCCTAGGGTGGGAGGGGAGAGATCGGGGCAAATTCAACGGCGCAGTCGGGCCGCCGCGATCCGCCATACGCTGCGCACCCCGCCCGCGACCCGCAGCGCCAGCGCGCCGCCGGTCGTCGCGTACGGCTGCACCAGCAGCACGGCGTGGCGGCGGCTGGGCAGCACCCGGCGGCGCAGCCCCGGGCCGACGGCGCGCAGCGAGGCGCGGAAGCCGGAGCCGTCGGCGCAGTGCACCTGCGTCATCAGGTCCCAGGCCACCGGCCCGGCGTCCTCGGCCGGCCCGCGGTCGGTGAGCGCCGGCAGATCCATCGCCACCTCGGCGGTCCAGATCCCGTCCGGCCCCGGCGTCAGCGTGGCGGTCTGCACCGGACCGCGCCGGTCGTCGGCGCGCCGCCGCCACTCCACGTCCACGGAGACCGGACCGGCGGCGGCCAGCCGGCCGTACATCTCGTGCATCCGCAGCCGCAGCACACTGCGCCGGCCGATGACCGGCTCCGCGTCGATCGTCACCGGCAGCCGGTGGGTGGGCTTGGAGTCGATCGCGTCCAGCTCGACCTGCGCCAGCTCCGGCGACCACACCGGGCGGCCCGCGTCGTCCCGGGCGTACGGTGGCAGCAGCCGGCCGGGCCGCGCCGCCAGCTGCGTCAGCCGGTCCAGCTCCGCGGGGGGCTCGGGCGCGGCCCGCACCACCCGGGCCAGCCAGCGTGCGGGCGCCCGCGCCGCCAGCAGCTCGGCCTCGTCGAAGTCCGCCAGGTAGGCGCGGGTCAGCCGCCACCACTCCGCGCGGTAGGCGGAGTCGCGGGTGTGCAGCTCGCGGACGTACATCCGCAGGTCGTGGTCGAGGAACTTGGTCCGCGCGGCGCGCGCCAGCTCGGTGCGGCCGGCGTCGCGGAGGATCGCCACGCTGTCGCGGTGCGCGCCGATGCGCGCCTGCCAGTTGGTGACGGCCTTGCGGTCCAGGGAGATCGACTGGCGGGCGGCGGCGCGGCGGACGTGCCAGATGTAGACGCTGTCCGGGATCGTCACCAGCCGCGGCGCGGCCGCCAGGACGCGCGCCGTGAAGACGAAGTCCTCGTAGGTGAAGCGGCCCTCGGGGAAGACGATGGCGTGCTCGGCGAGGAACGCCCGGTCGTAGAGCTTGTTGACGCACAGCGTGTCGCGCACCAGCTGGGGGCTGGCGCCCGGCGCGGTGTGCACGGCGCGGTCGCGGTAGAGCGCCGGCTGCCAGGGCACGTCGCGGCGGGCCGGCAGCTCCCGGCGGACGCAGGCGCCGGACGCGACCGGCGCGTCCTCGGCGAGCGCGGCGCGCAGCAGCGCCGGGGCGGCACCCGGCGGCAGCACGTCGTCGCTGTCCAGGAACATCACGAAGCGGCCGGTGGCGGTGCGCAGCCCGTCGTTGCGGGGGGTGCCGCAGCCGCCGCTGTTCTCCGCGCGGTGCAGCACCCGCAGCCGCGGGTCCTCCCGGGCCAGGGCGTCCAGGGCGGCGCCGGTGCCGTCGGTGGAGGCGTCGTCCACCGCGATCACCTCGACGGCGGCGCCGTCCGTCTCCTGGGCCAGCGCGGAACGCACGGCCTGCGCGACGTGGGTGACGTCGTTGTAGGCGATGACGACGATGCTGATCTGCGCTGCCGGAGTGAGGGTGGGCCCCGGCGACGGCTCAAGGGCTTCTTTCACAGTCACTACATCTACATTCCGTGTCGACGGCATCTCTGTGCGCGAGCGGCCTCCGGTCTCCTCTGTCTCTGCTTCAGAGGGGGATTCCCGCCGCGCGGTTGCGCCCGCTGTCCTGCTTTTACGGGTCATTGCCGTCCGTTAACGGGTGGGACATCCGGTGTTGGCGGCTGCTTGGCGCGGGCGGAGCGCCCGTGTACCGGTGTAACGACGGTCCCGCCGTTCGATGCCGGTGTCCGCCGAACCTCCACCGTCCCGACCGCCGCCGGACACCTCGGCTCCCCTCCGCTCACCGCAGCAGGAGGTCGGCGGCGCGCGTCGCGGCCGCCCCGTCGTCGCGGTGGCAGAACGCCTCCCGGAACCGCCGGTACGCCCCCGCACCCGCCCGGGCGACCGCGTCCAGATCCCGCAGTGCGTCGATCAGCTCACCGGTCGAGCCGAGCTGCGGGCCCGGCGCCACCGCCTCGAAGTCGACGGTGAAGCCGCGCAGCGTGTCGCGGTAGTACGGCAGGTCAGGGGTGAGGAACAGCATCGGGCGGCCGGTGTTCGCGAAGTCGGCGGCGAGCGAGGAGTAGTCGGTGACCAGCACGTCCGCGGCGAGCAGCAGCTCGGTGGCGTCCGGGTACGCGGTGACGTCGACGGCGAACGGCGCATGGCGGGCCGGGAGCCGGTCGGCGACCAGCGGATGCCCGCGGACCAGCAGCGCGTGGTCGTCGCCGAGCGCCCGCCGGGCCGCGGTCAGGTCCAGCGGCAGATGCAGCCGGTGGTGGTGGCGGTCGTAGGCGAGGTGGCCGCGGACGGCCGGGGCGTACAGGACGACGGTGCGGCCGTCGTCGACGCCGAGCCGGGCGCGGACCGCCGCGGCGCGCTCCTCCCGGTCCGGCGCGAAGAACGCGTCGGTGCGCGGCAGCCCGCTCTCCAGCGGCTCGCCGGGGAAGCCGAGCGCCTCGCGCAGGACGGGCGTGCTGTGCGCGTTGGGCGACAGCAGCACGCTCCACTGCCGGGCCGCCTCCGGGCGCACCGGCCCGTGGACACCGTGCGGCTCCGCGCCGATCCGTCGCAGCGGGGTGCCGTGCCAGGTCTGGACGACGAGCTGGCCCTGGCGGCGGCGGAAGAACCCCGGCAGCTGGGTGTTGGTGATCGCCCAGCGGCTGTGCGCCAGCGCGCCGTGCCACTCGGCGCTGCCCACGACGACGGCGCGCGCGGTGTCCGGCACGGTGGTCTGCCCGTCGCGGACCGCCCACAGGTGTTCCGCGCCCATCCCGCGGCGGACCAGCTCCTCGTGGACGGCGCGCGGCGAGTCGCCGTAGGCGCGGCCGCCGAAGCTGCTGTAGAGGATCGCGTCGCGCAGCGGACGGCCGCGGTGCAGCGGGTAGTGCGTCTCGCGCAGCACCCGCCGCCGGTACGGTCCCCGGTCGGTGACCGGCAGCGTCGCCCCGGTGGTGAGGAACGCCTCGTCGTGGTCGCGCCGGTCGAGGGTGAACGGCTTGCCGCGGACCGCGCGGGAGGCGGGCAGCCCGTCGTGGACGGACGGCGCGAAGCGGACCGGCACGTCCGGGGCGTCGGTGCCCGCCGCCCGCAGCCGCAGCGCCCAGCGCCCGGCGGGCAGCGGCAGCGGTCCGCCGGGCGAGGGCAGCGCGGCCAGCGGCAGCGCGCAGTGGAACCGCTCGCCGTCGTGGGTGGTGGGGAAGGCCCACTCGGCGGCGTGCGCGGTGTGCGCGAGGACCAGCTCGGTGGCGGGCGGCGCGGTCGCGGGCAACACCCCGGCCAGCAGCAACGTCCCGTCGATCCGCCACACGACGCGGTCCGCGTACGGCTGCGGCACGCGGTCGTGGATCACCAGATGCCCGGCGGCGGTCCCCGCGGCGACCAGCTCCCGGCCGCGTACCGGCGGCAGCGCGAGCGGCGCCAGCGTCGGCGAACAGGCGACGGGCGCGGTCGCACCGCCGGGCAGGACCAGGCTCACCGCCCAGGTGGCGGAGAGGGCGGGGGCGTACGCCGCGGTCCCGCCCGCGCCGCCGTCGTCCGGTACGGGCCGGGCGGCCGCCACCACGTCCGGGAGGATCCGCACGGTGTGCCCGGCGGCGGGGCGGCGGGGCTTCCAGGGGGGCGGGGGAGCGGGGTCCGCTCCGGGGGCGTGCCCGGTGTCCGGGGCGACCGCGCCTTCCGGAGCCGCGGCGTCGGGGGGCTGCGGACCCGGGGCGCCCGCGTCGGTGGCGCCGGCGGCGCCGGCGGTGTCCGTGGCCCGGGCCGGCGGGGCAGCGGTACCCGCGGCGTCCGCGTCCGCCGTCTCCGGGGCGTCCGCACCCTCCCCCTCAGGGGCGCCCGCGCCTTCCCGCGCGCCCCCCTCGGGCTCCTCCGCGCGGGCCGGGGCGGCTTCCGGCCGGGGCGGGCCGGCCGGGAACGCCACGACGGTGCCGGTCTCCGTGTCGGTCAGCCGCAGGGCGGTGGGGGCGGCGGCGCCGGGCGGCGCGGCGACCATCAGGGCGAGGGCGCCGCCCGTCGCCTCCCGGGCGGTCAGCCGGTAGCCGATCGGCTCCACGGTCAGCCGCAGCAGCCCGTCCACGTACCGGGGCGTGATCCGGACGCCCTGCCCGGTGTCGTAGGTGCGCGGCGCGGTACCGGACTCCGGGGGGCGCAGCCCGGAGGTACGCACCAGGCCCGCCGCGGTGCGGGTGACGGTGACCCGCCAGTCGCCGTCCTGCCGGCGGCCGAGCCGCCGCAGCCGCCGCGGATCGAGCACCGCCTCAAACCCCGACCAGTCGTAACAGTGCAGCTCCTGACCGGATTCGGCGGTCGCGGCGACCGACTCCACCGGTCGCAGCGGCAGCACGATCCGCCGCCGCCCCTGCGCCAGCACCAGCGTCCCCAGATAGCTGTGCCGGTGCGGCGCGCCGAGGTTGCGGATGTACGCGTAGCCCCGTAGGAACAGCAGCCCGTCGCGCCAGACCGCCTCCTGGACGCGGGCCCGTACGGGGAAGTCGCCGCGGCCCAGCCGGGTGACGGCGGACGGCAGCCGCAGCGGCGGGTCCAGCGGCAGCGCGGCCCGGCGGCGCAGCGGCACCCCGGTCACCAGGAACGCCGCCTCCTGCCGCCGCCGGTACGCCAGCAGCCGCAGCAACTCCTCCGCCCGTCCGGCCCGTACGAGGTACCAGAGCATCCGCCGCTCCACCGGGAGCGCCGCCGGCAGCTGCCGGTCGACCCGGGAGAGGTAGCCGCGGGCGTGCTCCAGGAACGCGGTGCGGACCTCCGGCGCGGCGGCGGGCAGCGCGTCGAGGAGATCGTCCAGCCCCCCGGTGAGCTGCGCCCGGTCGTACTCCGCGCGGCAGGACACCCCGCGGGTGCGCGCCGGATCGGCCAGGAACTCACCGATCCGCGCGAGCGCCGCGAACCGCTCGGCGACCGTCCGCGCGTCCGGCAGCGGCCGGTCCCCGGCGCCGGGCGTCCGCAGCCGGCAGACGGGGGCGCGCAGCACGTCGACGGCGTCGGCGAGGAAGTGCGCGGGCACCGTCACCACCGCGTCGTCGCAGCTGCCGCCCTCCGGGAAGGCGAGGTGGTGCCGGTCCCAGAAGGCGCGCCGGAACACCTTGTTGCCCGCGGCCGTGTCGGACAGCAGCGTCCGGTCCTCGGCGATGTGGGTGCGCGTCGCCCCGGTCCGGTCGGCCGGTTGCCGCGCCGCGGGCCGCCCGTCGGCCCCCAGCAGCCGGACGCCGCCGGTCGCCAGGTCCGCGCCGGACGCGTCGAGCCGCGCGAGCAGCTCCTCGTACGCGCGCGGCAGCAGGAGGCCGTCGGGCCCGGGGAAGGCGAGGTACGGCGTGTCCGGGTAGGCGTGCCGGGCCCCGGCGTTACGGGCCGCGCCGGGGCCCGCCCCGGCGGCGCGGACCAGGCGGAAGCGCGGGTCGCGGGCGGTGAACCGGCGGGCCAGCGCGGCAGCGGGCCCGTCCGGTTCGGGCGCGCCGTCCACCATCACCACGTCGAGCGTGGCCGGGGTCTGCGCCGCGATCGACTCCAGGCACTCCTCGGTGTGCCGCAGGGGCCCTGCGGTGCGGTGCACCGGGACGACGACGGTGAGCCGTGGCTTCATGCGCGCGACCAAGCCTTTCCGAACGGGGAACCCGGGCGGCCCGGAACCGGGCGGTCCGGCACCGGAACCCCCGCGCCGGCCCCGGGGCGGGTACTGAGGTGGACAACTCACCCGGCGCCGCCCCGGTCACCGGATCTGCGCTGAAAGGGTGAGGGCCGGTGGCCGGGAGAGCCCTCGCCCGGGGCCCGGCCCCGGCGGCGTGCGGCGGGTCCGGGGGCGCGGGCGCCGCCGGACCCGGGCGCCTTCGCCCCCACGGGGCCCCGACGCCGCCAGGGCGGGGACCGCCCGGCCCCGGTCGGCGTGGTGTGTGCCGTGGCCCGGGGCGATGCCGTAGACCGGAGCCGATGCCGTAGCGGGCCCGGTCCACGCCGGGTCCCCAGGGAAAGGTGACCTCGATGCCCGGGATGCCCGGACGGACCGAAACCCCCGCCGCCCCCACCGCTCCCGCCGTCCGCCGGACACCGGCCTCCCGCCGCGCCGCGGACGCCGCCCCGCCGGTCCGCACCGGCCCACCGGCCCGCGCCCAGGACACCCCGCGGCCGCTGCTGCCCTGGCTGCGTGTGCCGCGCGCGCCCTACCGCCGGGCGCTGCGCCGCATCGGCGCCGGGCGGGTGCTGGACATCGGCTGCGGCACCGGCGACACCCTGGCCGGTTGCGCGCCGGGCAGCGTCGGGATCGCCCACGATGCGCACTCCGCCGACATCTGCCGCGCCCGCGGCCTGACCGCGTACACCGCCGACGCCTTCCTCACCAGCGCCCACGCCCGGCCCGGCGGCTTCGACACGCTGCTGTCCGCGCAGGTCCTCCAGCACCTCGACGACGAACAGGTCGAGGGCCTGCTGCGGGCCTATCTGCCGTACGTACGGCCGGGCGGCGGCGTCGTGCTGATCACCCCGCAGGAGGCCGGCCACCGCGGCGCCGGACGGTTCACCGACTTCACGCTGTTGCGCGCCTACGCCGAATCCGCCGGCCTCTCGGTCCGCCGCACCTACTCCTTCCCGCTGCCCCGCCCCGCCGGGAAGGTCCTGGGCGCCAACGCGTTCGTGCTGGCCGCCCGGGTGCCGATGGAGCGGCTGCCGGGCTGAGCCCGAAGGGCGCGCCCCGGCCCCGGAGGGGCGCGCGGACGGCCGCGCGCGCCGGGCCGGGCCGGGCCGGGGCGCGCCGGGCCGCGCCGGGCCGGGCCGGGGCGCGCCGGGGCGCTCAGCGGCGCGCCGCCCGCTCCCGCCGCGCCGCCACCAGCGCCCGGGTGACGGCCGGCGGCAGCCAGTCCGCCGCCAGCCGCCGCAACGGCCCCCGCGCCCGGCCCCGCCGCCCGGGCCCCGGTACGTGCTCCGGCGCCCGGGCCTCCCGGGTCCCCGGGGCCGGGCGGTACCGGGAGACCGGATGCGCTGGCTCCCGCGCGTCCTTCGCGCTGATCCGGATCAGCGGCGCGCCGTTGACCTGCTGCACCTCGTGCCAGACGCCGTCCCGCCCGGCCAGCCACGCCAGCAGCGCCGTCCGCAGCGGCTCCGGGTCGCCCCAGGTGCCGTAGAACTTGGTGCCGGTGATGCACACCGGGCGCAGCCCTTCGTTGGTCACCGCCTGCCAGGTCGCCGCGGCCACCCCCGGGCAGTGCTCGGCGCGGAAGTCGTCCAGCACCACGACGCCGGTGCCGGTCAGCAGGGAGCGGACGGCCAGGATGTCGCCGTGGACGTGCTCGTACAGATGCGAGGCGTCGATGTGGGCGAAGCGGACACTGCCCTCGGCGACGTGGTCGCGCACCCGCGAGCTGAGGCCCTGGACGATGTCCGGCAGCGTGTCGTGGAAGGCGAGGTAGTTGGCCTCGAAGGCGCGGCGGGTCAGCGTGGCGTAGGACTTCGCCATCTCCTTGGTGTTCGAGGCGTCCTCGGCGGGCGAGTCGAACAGGTCGCAGACGGTGAACCGCTCGCCGTCCCCGAGCCGGGCGCCCAGGAAGATGGCGCTCTTGCCCAGATAGGCGCCGAGTTCGAGCAGGTCACCGCGGTGCCCCGCGGTCCGCTGGTGGCTGAGGAAGAAGTCGAAGAGCAGCTGGTCCGCGGTGAAGAACCACCCCTTGACCTCGGAGAGACGGGTGGGGCGCGGAAGCGGTGCACGGTGGTCCGCGAGGGGAGCAGTCATGGGCGGTCCGTCTCCAGACGGTCGGGTTTCCGACGGCGTTACGGCCTGCGGCGCGCGGCGGTGCCAGGAACCCGCCGCCGCGACGCGGCCGTCATCGTAGGCGGCGCGAAGTGAACGGAAGGTGGCGAGAAATGGGGCGTACGGAACCGGTGGGCCGGGGCGCGCCCGGCGGCGACGTCACGCCGGGCAACGGGCCGGTCCACGGGCTGGTCCGTCGACCGGGAGACCGCCTGTCGCCTCATCCTCTCCCTCAACCCCCTTGAGGGGAGGGGGTGTTGAGTCTCGTTGCGCGCCGGGCCGGGCGAGCGCGGGCGCACCGGCCAAAGCGGCGCGGGGAGTCGCGCCCACTCGCGCCGGGCCGGGCGGGCGCGGGCAGGGCGCAGCCCTGCCCGCGCCTCACACCAGCGGCGGCCCTTCCGCCGCCCCCAGGGACTGGGCGGCGCGTTGCAGGGCGCTGGCCAGGAGGGCCAGGTCCGTGGGGCCGTTGCCCAGTTCGCGCAGCGGGCGGCGGGCCGGCGGGTCGCCCATCCGGGCCCACTCCAGGGGGACGACCGTCGGGCGGAGCGTGGCCGTACGTGGTATCCGACCGGTCACCCGGCCCGCCTGGAACGGCGTCGCCGAGCCGTCGCGGGTGCGGCGCAGCACACCGCGGCCCGGCGGGACCGGCTCCGACGGATCCTCCGGCTCACCCAACACGACCCGCAGCGCGGCCCGTTCGCCGGTCGCCGTCTCCGCCGTCCGCTCCGGATGACCCGTCGCGGCGACCAGATGGACGCCCAGCTCCGCACCGGCCCGCGCCACCGCCTCCAGGGCCCGCACCACCGAACCCGCCGCCGGGCGGCCCGTACTGCCCAGCGCGGGCGCGACCAGCGCGTCGAAGTCGTCGACCAGCACGAACAGCCGGGGCATCGGCGCCACATCCGACGCCGCCTCCCCGGACGGCACCCCGCCGCGCGAGCGCAGCCGCAGCGTGCCGGTGGGCGACGGGTCCGGCTCGGCGCCCTCGGGCGTACGGCGCTGCGCGACGATCCGCGGCGCGGGCAGATGCTTCGCCCGCCACTGGGCGAACGGCGTGCCGCCCAGGATCTCCGCGCGCCGCTTCAGCTCCGACGACAGCGCCTGCGCGAACTCCCGCATCCGTACCGGATCCGACGCCGCCAGATACGTGGTGACGTGCGGCAGCTCGGTGCAGAGCCGCAGGCCCTCGCCGCGCTCGGTGCCGCCGCCGTCCACCAGCACCAACGACAGCAGATCGGGCCGGTCCGCGGCGGCCAGCGAGGCGGCCAGCGACCGCAGCAGCTCCGTCTTGCCGGTGCCCGGCGCGCCTTCGAGCAGCAGATGACTGCCGTCGGCGGCGAGATCGGCGGCGAGCGGACCGTGCGGCCCGGCGCCGAGCACCGCCGCCGCCCCGGACGCCCCGCCGTCGAGCGCCGCCGCCCACCGGGCCAGCAGCGACGCCGGGGTGGCGCGAGCCAGCCCCAACTCGTCCAGCAGCCGGGAGGAATCCGGCAGCGGCGCCGCCACCCGGGGCGCCGCCCGGTCGCCGGCCGCCGCGTCCGTCTCGCGCAGCGGCGCCAGCGCCCGCGCGAGGCGCTCCGCCCAGGCGACGGAGACCGCGTCCAGCGCGGCGACCGTGCCGTTGGGACCCGAACCCGGCTGGACCACCCGCAGCGCCGTCGCCACATCGCCGCTGAGCACCGCGACCGCCCCGCACTCCCCGAACGCGGGCGACGCCACCCGGGCCGCCTCGTACGTCGCGGCCAGCGGGAACGCCGGGGACGCCGCGGGCGTCTCGGCCAGACACAGCAGGTGGATACCGGCCGCCGGACCCCCGGCCGCCAGCCGCGCCGCGGTCTCCCGCAGCGCCGACGACCCGAGATCGCCGTCGACCAGCACCACGGTGAACGGCCCCTGGTGCTGCGCGGCCGCCGCGGCGATCTCCGCCCGCTCGGCGC
Source organism: Streptomyces sp. NPDC014733 (assembly GCF_043083385.1). NCBI lineage: Bacteria > Bacillati > Actinomycetota > Actinomycetes > Kitasatosporales > Streptomycetaceae > Streptomyces > Streptomyces sp. NPDC014733. The sequence goes on from NZ_JBIBYO010000016.1 coordinate 44,684, forward strand.
TCGCCCAGCCCGGGCCCAGCGGCCCGTCGTCCAGCCGCCGCACCAGCTCCGCCGTACGCGCCGCGGCCTGCTCCCTGTCGTACGCCAGCAGCAGCCGGCAGTCCTGACCGTGGGCCGGGCGGACGTGCGGCAGCCAGCCCAGCCACGACCAGTCGGCGACCCGCTCCTCGGCGGTGCGCGCCCGGTCCGTGCTGAGCAGCACGATCTCCAGGGCGCCGGGGGCGTGCAGCGCGGCCAGCTGGGCCAGGGCCGAACGCGCCAGCCCGGCCAGCCGCTCCCGCGGCCCGGCCAGCCCCAGCGAACCGGCCCGCCGCAGCTCCACGGCGACCGGCTCCGCCACCCGGCCACCGGCGCGCGCGGCCGTCCCCAGGCGGACGGTGAGCGCGTCCGGATGGTCCCGGTCGCGCTCCCACAGGCGCGGTCCGGGGCCGAGCGCCGTCAGCAGCACCGCGGCGGCGTCCGGCCACCGCTCGGCCGCACCGGGATCCGCGGGCACGGGCTCCGCCGCGGCCTCGGCGCCCGGCAGCGGCTCCGGGGCGCCGGGCTCCTCCGGACCGTCCACCGCCGGACGGCCACCGGCCAGCCGCCGCGCCCAGGCACCGATCCCGCCGCGCCGCCCGGCCCGCCGCGCCGCCTCGTCGGGCGGCGCCAGCGACAGCTGCCCGCCGTGGGTGCCCTCACCGGACGCGGTGGCGTCCGACGGGCCGAAGGCGTCCGGGCGGGTGCCGTGCAACGGGGTGTCCCGCCGCTGCCGGGACCGCTCCGGCCCGTCCTCGGGCGCCGTGCCGCCGGGGTGGTGCACGCCGTACGCGTCGTAGCCGTACCCGGTCGGGGCCTCGGCGGACGGCACCGGCTCCGGGCTGCGGCTGCCGGGCACGAACACCTCCGGCGCGCCGTGGCCGCCCCGGGCGGGCGCGCCCGCGCCCCGGCCGTACACCGTCGGTGCCGTGCCGCCCCCGGGAAGCACGGGACCCTGCCCGCCCGTGGCGGAACCGGCGGGACCGGACGAGGAGCCCGGCCGCAGCCGCAGATGGCCCTCGCCGTCCGGCGTCGTCGCCAGCGCGGGATCGGGGGTGGCGCCCGGCGGCTGGAGGAGCAGCGCCGACTCGCCGACGCGCAGCAGGGCGCCCGGGCCCAGCCGCGCGGGGCCGCCGGTGACCTCGGCGCCGTCCACGGTCGTGCCGTTGGTGGAGCGCAGATCGGCGACGAAGACGGAGCCGTCCGGCTCGACCGCCACCGCGCAGTGCATCCGGGAGACGTCCGGGTCGTCCAGCGGCACATCGGCGTCGGCGGAGCGGCCCACCCGGATCTGACCGCCGTGCAGCAGATGGACACCGCCCGCGTCCGGCCCGGAGACCACCCGCAGCCGCGCCGGACCGTGCGGCAGGCCGTGCGCGGGGTCGGGGCCGGGGGACTGGAGGGAGAGGACCGCGCCGTCGATCAGCGGCGGCTCGCCGAGCGCCGCCCGCTGCGGGTCGAGCCGCTCGGCCCCGGCGTACAGCACGACCGCGCCGCCGGCGTCCGCGCCGGGCCCGGCGACCGCCGCCGCGAGCGAGGTGGCCACCGCCGCCAGCGCGGTCCCGGCGGGGGCCGTCACGAGCACGTCACAGGCGCGCGCGGGGTGGCCGCCGCGCGGCCCCAGGACGGTCAGCCGGATCTGCATCGCCGTCAACGGTCCCTTCTGCCCGGGGAGTTCGGTGACGGGTCCGCTCAACCCCCCACCACGCCCGAGCGCATCGGCTCGTACAAGTCCCACCCGTCACGCCGCGGGCGGGAACGTCGCCCACGGCACGTGTGCTGGGTGCATCCTCGCACCTGCCACCGACATCCCGTCCGCCGACCGGGGCGTAATGATCTTGCTCGGCGCGCCTGTGACGCCGTGTGGGCGGGGGATGACGGCGGGCTCCGGCCCCGCCCCGGCCCGCCCGGTCCGGCCGAAAACCGCCCCCGCCACGGCGCGGCCACCCCCGGACCCGCCGCGCAACCATCCGTCCCCACCTCGCGTCTTCCCCACGAGCCACCACGTGACCGGCCCGCCACGGGCGACGCGGCAGCGCAACGCGGACCGCGGGAGCGGCGGCAACTACAGTGGGGCGACGGGCCGCGGACGACCCAGCGGACCGGGAACAGTTGATCACCGACCAGGGAGCGCATGACGTGCGGCCGGTAGGCAGCAAGTACCTGCTCGAGGAGCCGCTCGGACGCGGCGCCACGGGCACCGTCTGGCGTGCGCGCCAGCGGGAGACGGCGGGCGCCGAGGCGGCCGTCGCCGGTGAGCCCGGCGAGACGGTCGCGATCAAGGTCCTCAAGGAGGAGCTGGCGAACGACGCGGACGTGGTGATGCGCTTCCTGCGGGAGCGCTCCGTCCTGCTCCGTCTGACCCACCCCAACATCGTCCGCACCCGCGACCTCGTGGTCGAAGGCGATCTGCTGGCCCTGGTCATGGATCTCGTCGACGGCCCCGACCTGCACCGTTACCTCCGGGACAACGGCCCGCTCAGCCCGGTGGCCGCGTCCCTGCTCACCGCGCAGATCGCCGACGCCCTCGCCGCCAGCCACGCCGACGGCGTCGTCCACCGCGACCTCAAGCCCGCCAACGTCCTGCTCTCCGGGTCCGACGGCGACGGCGAGATGCACCCGATGCTGACCGACTTCGGCATCGCCCGCCTCGCCGACTCCCCGGGCCTGACCCGCACCCACGAGTTCGTCGGCACCCCCGCCTACGTCGCCCCGGAGTCCGCCGAGGGCCGCCCGCAGACCTCCGCCGTCGACATCTACGGCGCCGGCATCCTCCTCTACGAACTGGTCACCGGCCGCCCGCCGTTCGCCGGCTCGACCGCCCTGGAGGTGCTCCACCGCCACCTCAGCGAGGAGCCGCAGCGCCCCGGATCCGTCCCCGAGCCGCTGTGGACGGTCATCGAGCGCTGTCTGCGCAAGCGCCCCGAGGAGCGGCCGAGCGCCGAGAACCTCGCGCGTGCGCTGCGCACCGTCGCCTCGGGTGTCGGCGCGCACGCCACCCCGGAGCAGGCCGAGGCGGCGCTCGGCGTCGCCGCGCTGCTCGCCCCCGACCCGTCCCCGGCGCAGGTCCCCGGCACGGAAGGCGGCAACGGCGACGCGGACCCCACCCAGGTGTTGCCCACCGGCGCCGCCGCCGTCGACCCGGCCGCCGCCACCAGCGTGCTGCCCGCGACCGGCGGCCCCGCCCCGACGCGCGCCATGCCGCCGGTGCCGCCGATGCCCGGCGCACCCCCCGCGGGCGGACCCCAGGAGCCCGACGGGCCGCACCCCTGGGAGTCCCAGATGCGGGCCGCACGCGACCGCAACGACCAGACGCAGGTCCAGTACCTCGACCCGAGCGAGGACCCGCTGCGCCGCCGCCCGCAGCGCCGCCCGGCCCCGCAGCAGCCGCCGCAGCACCAGCAGCCGTACCCGCCGCAGCCGGTGCCGTACGCGCAGCAGCAGCCCCCGCAGCAGCAGCGCCCGCCGGCCCCGCAGCGCCGCCAGGAGCCGCCGCCGCAGCGCTACGAACCGGAGCGCCCGCCGGCCCGTGAGCCCCGCCCGCCCCGGGAGCCGCGCCGCCGCAGCGCCAACCCGATGCGGATCCCGGGCCTCGGCTGCCTCAAGGGCTGCCTGTTCACCCTCGTGATCCTCGTCGTGGCCGGCTGGCTGATCTGGCAGATGATCCCGCAGGAGTGGATCGGCACGACCCAGGGCTTCTTCGACTGGATCGGCACGACCTACAACGACGTCAAGGACTTCATCAACGGCCTCGGATAGCACCGCCGTCCGAGGACGAGGCGGCACGGTGCCCCGGGTGACACACCCGGGGCACCGTGCTGTCCGCGGCGGCCGCCCCGGGCGCCGCACCCCGGGCCGGCCAGTGGATTTGTCGACTTCCGGCGGTGATTTCTCCCCCAGAACGGAAGGTTGCCACCGTCCCGGGCCCGGAACGCCCCGCCGTCCGCGTAGCTTTGTCGTCAACCTCAGCCCCCGCAGGACGCTCGGGGGCCCGACACGTCGGAGCAGTCTTGGCACGGAAGATCGGCAGCCGGTACACCGCCCACCAGATCCTGGGGCGCGGCAGTGCGGGCACGGTATGGCTGGGCGAGGGCCCCGACGGGGCCGTGGCCATCAAGCTGTTGCGTGAGGACCTCGCCTCCGACCAGGAGCTGGTCGGCCGCTTCGTCCAGGAGCGGGCGGCGCTGCTGAGCCTGGACCACCCGCGGGTCGTCGGCGTACGCGACCTGGTGGTCGACGGCAACGACCTGGCCCTCGTCATGGACCTCGTCCGCGGCACCGACCTGCGCACCCGGCTGGAGCGCGAACGCCGGCTGGCCCCGGAGGCCGCCGTCGCCATCGCCGCCGACGTCGCCGACGCCCTCGCCGCCGCGCACGCCGCCCGGATCGTCCACCGCGACGTCAAGCCGGAGAACGTCCTCCTGGACATGCAGGGCCCGCTCGGCCCCGGGGGCGCGCACCCCGCACTCCTCACCGACTTCGGCATCGCCCGCCTCGTCGACTCCCCGCGCCGCCTGCCGCAGCCCGCATCCGGCTCCGGCACCGCCGCGCTCCGCTCGGCCAAGGTCATCGGCACCCCCGACTACCTCGCCCCCGAGATCATCGAGGGTCTCCCGCCGCGCGCCTCCGTCGACGTCTACGCGCTGGCCACCGTCCTGTACGAGCTGCTGGCCGGGTTCACGCCGTTCGGCGGCGGGCACCCCGGTGCCGTGCTGCGCCGCCATGTCACCGAGCGGGTGGCGCCGCTGCCCGGCATCCCGGACGAGCTGTGGCAGCTGCTCCTGCAGTGCCTCGCCAAGGCGCCCGCCTCCCGGCTGCGCGCCCCCGAGCTGGCCGCCCGGCTGCGTGAGCTGCTCCCGGGGCTCGCCGGGATGCCGCCCCTCGACATCGACGAGCCGGAGGACGAGGAGGGCCCGGGCGGCGCCGAGGACGAGCCCGCCCCCAAGGACGCCGACGCCGGACCGGCAGCCACCGGCGAGGTCACCCCGCCGCGCGGCTCCGTCGCGCTCGTCCAGGGCGCCGCGCCCGACTCGAACCGCGAGACGCACACCAGCATGCGGGTCCCCGGCCCGGACGAGCTGGCCGGCGGCGCGCACGGCACCGCCCGCACCCCCCGGGCGGCGGGCGAGCGCCGTGCGGGGTCGGCCCGTCACCGGTCGTCACCGGAGGCGGTGCGCCGCCGCCGGATCCGGCTCGGCGCCGCGGCCGCCGCGCTGGTCGCCGCGGTGGGTCTGGGCACCTGGCTGGCCTCGGGCGACGCCGATCCGGGCGATGCGGGACCCGGCGTCGAGCAGCCCGATCCCGCCGCTCCCTGACGGGGCCGGGGCACAGTGTCGGCGGCAGCCGTTAGGCTGGGTGCGTGGCAGTCGTCGATGTTTCCGAAGAGCTGAAGTCCCTCTCCTCGACCATGGGGTCGATCGAGGCCGTCCTGGACCTCGACAAGATGAGGGCCGATATCGCCGTGCTCGAGGAGCAGGCCGCGGCCCCGTCCCTGTGGGACGACCCGGAGAGCGCACAGAAGATCACCAGCCGGCTCTCGTACCTCCAGGGCCAGCTGCGCCGCGCCGAGGAGCTGCGCGGCCGCGTCGACGACCTGGAGGTCCTCTTCGAGCTGGCCGAGGACGAGGGCGACGAGGACACCCGCGCCGAGGCCGAGAGCGAGCTGACCGCCGTCCGCAAGGCGGTCGACGAGCTGGAGGTCCGCACCCTGCTCTCCGGCGAGTACGACTCCCGTGAGGCCGTCGTCAACATCCGCGCCGAGGCCGGCGGCGTCGACGCCGCGGACTTCGCCGAGAAGCTCCAGCGGATGTATCTGCGCTGGGCCGAGCGCCACGGCTACAAGACCGAGCTGTACGAGACCTCGTACGCCGAAGAGGCCGGCATCAAGTCGACCACCTTCGCCGTCCAGGTGCCGTACGCCTACGGCACCCTCTCGGTCGAGCAGGGCACCCACCGCCTGGTGCGCATCTCGCCGTTCGACAACCAGGGCCGCCGCCAGACGTCGTTCGCCGGCGTCGAGGTGCTGCCGGTCGTCGAGCAGACCGACCACATCGAGATCGACGAGTCCGAGCTGCGGGTCGATGTCTACCGCTCCTCCGGCCCCGGTGGCCAGGGCGTCAACACCACGGACTCCGCGGTCCGCCTGACGCACATCCCCACCGGCATCGTCGTCTCCTGCCAGAACGAGCGCTCGCAGATCCAGAACAAGGCGACCGCGATGAACGTCCTCCAGGCGAAGCTCCTCGAGCGCCGCCGCCAGGAGGAGCAGGCGAAGATGGACGCGCTCAAGGGCGACGGCGGCAACTCCTGGGGCAACCAGATGCGTTCGTACGTCCTGCACCCGTACCAGATGGTCAAGGACCTGCGGACGGAGTTCGAGGTCGGCAACCCGACGGCGGTCCTCGACGGTGACATCGACGGCTTCCTGGAAGCGGGCATCCGCTGGCGCAAGCAGCAGGAGCAGGAGGCCGGGAAGTAGGGCACCGCGCCCCGCTCACCGGCTCCGCCGCACCCCGCGGCCGTCGCCGCCGCACAGTGTTCCGAGGCAGAAACAACTGCTCCTCTTCGGAGGGCAGTTGTTTTTGCTTTCACCGGTTAGGTCACAGTCGTACGTCCATGTAACGCCCAATTCCTACTCTTTCGGGCGTCGGGACTTTATTCGACCTTGACGATGCAGGGAGAACTCGGAAGGCTGGGATCGGCATGCGTCTGTCCGGGGCGTGCGTCGAACGGGGAGACGTCAGGCCCGCCGAGGCGGTGCCGGATGCGTATACGTCCCGGTCCGCGCCCCCGTACAGCGGTGCTCCATGACGAGTTCAGCTACTGGGGGTAGCAGACATATGACCAAGAAGACGCGGCTGCGCGTAGCGCGCATTGCGGCCGGTGCGGTGATCGCGGCCGGTGCGTCGCTCACCGCCGCCGGCGCCGCCTCCGCGGCGACGCCCGAGGCGCAGAGCAGCAACAAGCAGTGTGACCCGCTGGACATCCTCCACCTGTTCTGCCACGACGGCGGCGGTTCCACCGGCGGTGACGACAACGGCGGCACCACCGGCGGCGAGGACGGCGGCCAGGACAGCGGCGGCTCCGACGGCGGCTCCATCGCGGGCACCGACGGCGGCTCGATCGCCGGTACCGACGGCGGCAGCGACGACGGTGGCACCAGCGATGGCGGTACGACCGACGGCGGGACCACCGACGGTGGCACCACGGACGGTGGTACGACCGACGGTGGCACCACCGACGGTGGTACGACCGACGGCGGCACCACTGACGGTGGCACCACCGATGGCGGTACGACCGACGGTGGCACCACTGACGGTGGCACCACCGATGGTGGTACGACCGACGGTGGCCACGACAACGGTGGCTCCACCGGTGGTCACGGCAACGGCGGCTCCAACGGTGGCCACGACAACGGCGGCTCCACCGGCGGCCACGGCAACGGTGGCAGCACCGGCGGTCACGGCAACGGTGGCTCCACCGGCGGCGACGGCACCGGCACGGACAACGCCGGCAGCAAGCCGATCGAGCAGCCGGGCCAGGCCAACGAGCAGATCGGGGACACCCCCGGCCCGGCCAAGCAGCAGCCCAAGGGCGGCGAGCTGGCCGAGACCGGTGCCTCCGGCACCACCTTCCTGCTCGTGGGCGCCGCGACGATGATCGCCGGTGGTATCGGCTTCCGCCTGATGCCCCGCCTGATCAACAAGAACGGTGGCGGCGCGGCCGCGGCCTGACGCCGATCCCCGCACCACGACCGAGGGCCCGGAGCGCAACCGCGCACCGGGCCCTCGGGCCGTATCGGACACCTCACCCGGCGTCACCGCGCTCCGGGCGCGAGCACCCCGCCGTCTCAGACGGCCTGGTGCAGCAGCAGCCCCACCGCGACGAGGGCCACCAGCAGCGCCACCAGCAGTGCCGGGTTGACCTGGGCGAACAGGCTCTGCTGCTGGAGCCGCTCCCGGCTGGCGCGGCACACGGGGCAGCGGCCCTCGTTCACAGGGGCCGCGCAGTTGGCGCACACCAATCGGTCGTACGTCATGCGACCTCCTTCTTCCTCCGCCCCAACGTTCCCGGGGGCGTGAGTGTTCCCTCTACCACTGTGCCAGCTCGGTCACCGAACGGCGCGTCCCGCCGGAATGGACTGGTTTTGTCCCGTAGGCGCCGTGAGCAAACGCACCAACCGCGGATGCTGACTACGCCGCCGAATGAGGTTCGCGTAGGGTCACGCACACCGACGGGAGCCGCAACCCGGCAACCCGTGCCCCTACCCAGGTCGACCGTGGTGCATCTGTGATCCGATTCGACAACGTCTCCAAGACTTACCCGAAGCAGAACCGCCCCGCACTCAGGGATGTCTCCCTGGAGATCGAGCGTGGCGAGTTCGTCTTCCTGGTGGGCTCCTCGGGCTCCGGTAAGTCCACCTTCCTGCGGCTGCTGTTGCGCGAGGAGCGCGCCAGCCACGGTGCCGTGCACGTACTGGGGAAGGACCTCGCGAAGCTGTCCAACTGGAAGGTGCCGCAGATGCGCCGCCAGTTGGGCACCGTCTTCCAGGACTTCCGGCTCCTTCCCAACAAGACGGTCGGCCAGAACGTCGCCTTCGCCCTCGAAGTCATCGGCAAGCCGCGCGGCCAGATCCGCAAGACGGTCCCCGAAGTCCTCGAACTCGTCGGTCTGGGCGGCAAGGAGGACCGTATGCCGGGCGAGCTGTCCGGCGGTGAGCAGCAGCGTGTCGCCATCGCGCGGGCCTTCGTCAACCGCCCCATGCTCCTCATCGCGGACGAGCCGACCGGCAACCTCGACCCGCAGACCTCCGTCGGCATCATGAAGCTGCTGGACCGCATCAACCGGACCGGTACGACGGTGGTCATGGCCACCCACGATCAGCAGATCGTCGACCAGATGCGCAAGCGGGTCATGGAACTCGAGAAGGGCCGGCTCGTACGCGACCAGTCGCGCGGCGTTTACGGCTACCAGCACTGAAAGGACGCGATGCGCGCCCAGTTCGTCCTGTCGGAGATCGGCGTCGGTCTCCGCCGTAACCTCACGATGACCTTCGCCGTCATCGTCTCCGTAGCCCTCTCGCTCGGTCTGTTCGGCGCCTCGCTGCTGATGAGCGACCAGGTCGACACCATGAAGGGCTACTGGTACGACAAGGTCAACGTCTCCATCTTCTTCTGCAACAAGAACGACCCCTCCGGCGCCAACTGCGCCAAGGGCGCCGCGACGGAGCAGCAGAAGGCGGAGATCAAAGCGGACCTGGAGCGGCTGCCGATCGTGCAGAAGCCGGTCCTCTACGAGTCCAGCGACCAGGCGTACAAGCACTACAAGCAGCAGTTCGGCGACACGCCCGTCGCCGGTCTGGTGACGCCCGACCAGCTGCCGGAGTCCTTCCGGGTCAAGCTGAAGGACCCGACGAAGTACGAGGTCATCAAGTCGGCGTTCTCGGAGCGGCCCGGTGTCCAGGAGGTCCAGGACCAACGCGACACCGTCGAGCCGCTGTTCAACCTCCTCGACGGCATGCGGATCGCGGCGCTCTGCGTCATGGGGCTGATGCTGGTCGTCGCGCTGCTGCTGATCGTCAACACCGTGCGGGTGTCGGCGTTCAGCCGCCGCCGGGAGACCGGCATCATGCGGCTGGTCGGTGCCTCCAGCTTCTACATCCAGATGCCGTTCATCATGGAGGCGGCCATCGCGGGTCTGATCGGCGCCGCGTTCGCCTGTGTGCTGATCGTCGGCGGCAAGTACGCCCTGATCAACAACTGGCTGGCGGAGAAGATCAAGGTCGTCGAGTTCATCGGCTGGGATTCGGTCGTTTCCGTGCTGCCGCTGATCCTCCTCATCGGCCTGGTGATGCCCGCCTTCGCCGCGTTCTTCGCTCTGCGTAAGTACCTCAAGGTGTGACATCCCGCCACCCCTGACACCAGGCGCCGTACGGTCAACTCACCGTGCGGCGCCTTTGTGTCGCCTAGACTCACCGCCATGTTGCGCCCGTGTCTGTCCGTCAGGCCCCGCCGCATCCGTCGCGGTACGGCGCTGGCGTTGACTCTCGCGACCGTCCTGGCGACCGGCGCCGCCGCGGGCAGCTGGCACGCCGGCCACACCGCGCACCCCCGCCCCCGGCCGTCCGCCGCGACCGGCACCCGTACGGCCGACCGGGCGGCGGTCGAGAAGGCGGCGGCCGAGGCGATGGCCGCCGGGAAGTCCGGGGCGCAGGCGGCGGCCGAGGTGGTCAGCCGCAGCGGGGACCGCTGGTCGACGATCTACACCGCGGGGGAGTTCGAGGACTTCCAGCGGCAGCTCGACGGGGACTACGTCGGCGTCGGGCTCTGGCTGCGGCAGGTGCGCGGCGGCCGGATGGAGGTCTCGCGGGTGCGTTCCGGCGGCCCGGCCGACCGCGCCGGGACCGCCCGGGGGGACCGGCTGGTGGCGGTCGACGGCCGTCCGGTCCGGGGGCGCCCGGTCACCGAGGTGGTCGCCCTGCTGCGCGGCGACGGCACGGTCGGCCGGGGCCGCGTCGGCACCCCCGTCGAGCTGGCGTTCCAGCGTGGCGCCCGGAAGTGGACCGCGACCGTCCACCGCGCCCGGCTGCGCAGCCAGGACGTCACCACGGACCGCCCGGCCGGGGCGTCGGGCCCGGTGCGGATCCGGGTCGGGGCGTTCACGAAGGGCAGCGGCGCGGCGATCCGGGACGCGGTGCGCGCCGCACCGCCGGGTGCCGGGCTCCTGCTGGACCTGCGCGGCAACACCGGCGGCCTGGTCGACGAGGCCACCGCCGCCGCCTCCGCCTTCCTCGACGGCGGGCTGGTCGCCACATACGACGTGCACGGCCGGCAGCGGGCGCTGTACGCGGGCGGCGGCGGGAACACCCGGGTGCCGCTGGTGGTGATCGTCGACGGCGGCACGATGAGCGCGGCCGAGCTGCTGGCCGGGGCGCTCCAGGACCGCGGCCGGGCGGTGATCGTCGGCGCGCCGACCTTCGGGAAGGGGTCGGTGCAGATGCCGAGCACACTGGCGGACGGGTCGGTCGCGGAGCTGACCGTCGGCCATTACCGCACCCCGGCCGGGCGGACGGTCGACGGGCACGGCATCACACCGGACCTCAGGGTCGACGACGGGGCGACCGCGCGGGCCGTCACGGTATTGAGTGGCCTCGGCACCGGGGCGTAGTGCGAAAATGGCCGCACTATGGCTAAGCAAAAGAACAAGGACAAGGATCCCGGGCGCAAGCTCGTCGCGCAGCACAAGAAAGCGCGCCACGATTACCACATTCTGGACACCTATGAGTGCGGTCTGGTGCTGAGCGGTACCGAGGTGAAGTCGCTCCGGCAGGGCCGCGCCTCGCTCGTCGACGGTTTCGTCCACATCGACGGCGGTGAGGCGTGGCTGCACAACGTGCACATTCCCGAATACGCACAGGGCACCTGGACCAACCATGCGGCGCGCCGGAAGCGGAAGCTGCTGATGCACCGCGCGGAGATCGACAAGCTGGACGCGAAGAGCCAGGAATCCGGTCATACGGTCGTGCCGCTGGCGCTCTACTTCAACAAGGACGGCCGGGCGAAGGTCGAGATCGCGCTCGCCAAGGGCAAGAAGGAGTACGACAAGCGGCAGACGCTCCGTGAGCAGCAGGACCGCCGTGAGGCGGAGCGCGCGGTCTCCGCGGCGCGCCGTCGCCAGCGCGGCTGACGACCTGGGACGGCCGCCCGCCGCCGGCCCCGGAATACGCTGGCACCGTCGCGCGTTGTTCACGTACGATGGCCACGCACCCCAAGGAGGGTGTGCGGTCCCGTGACCGTCGTCCGGCTTCCGTCGGGCGGGGCGCGGTGCTTTTGAAAAAACAACATGGGGATGATCGGTTTCGACAGCGGATGTCGAAGCAGGGGAAGCGAGTCGAGGAAGCGGCAATGATCTCGTAAACCATGTGTCGCAACCAATAATCGCCAACACCAAGCGCGATTCCTTCGCCCTCGCTGCCTAAGTAGCGACCTGCGAAGTGTCAGCCCGGGGATGTTCCCGACCCGGATCCTGGCATCAGCTAGGGAACTAAACTTCTGATCCCGGTCACGGGGGTCAGAAGGAAATCAAACAGTGACTGAGCCCGTCGGAGACTTGTCCGCGTGATCTCCGGGGCCGAGAAAATCGCAGCGGACTGCACTCGGAGAAGCCCTGATTCCGCACCGTTGGACGCGGGTTCGATTCCCGCCATCTCCACAATTCCCATGTGAGGCCCAGGCCCCGGATGTCCGTCAGGACGCCGGGGCCTGAGTCGTTTCCCCGGCCGCCGGAGTCGGGGACCGCAGCGTCACCAGCGCCACCGCCAGGGCGAGCGCCGCCGCCGCGACGGGTACGGCGTACGGGCCCGCGGCGCCGGGCGGCAGCAGGTCCACGGTGCGGCCGCCGGTCGCCGAGCCCGCCGCGATGCCGGTCAGCAGCGCCGTCACCGCCAGCGTCATCCCCTCGTTCAGCCGCGCCGCCGGCGTCCGGGCCGTCAGCAGCGCCATTCCGGCGATCATGGCGGGGGCGGTGGCCATCCCGGCGACGAGGAGCGCCGCGGCGACGAGCGGCAGCCGTCCGGTGGCGGCGGCGAGCGGCACCGCCGTCAGCAGCGCGGCCATCGCGGTGAGCGCGGCCACCAGCCGACGGCGCGGGTTCCCGGCGGGCGGCCGCAGCCCGCACAGCAGCCCCGCGACGCAGGACCCGGCCGCCTGGAGCGCCAGCATCGCCCCGGCGGCGGACCGCGCGCCGTGCCCGTCGGCGTATGCGACGGTGACCACCTCCATCGAGCCGAAGACCGCGCCGGTCGCGGTGAAGACCGCCAGCAGCGGCGGCAGGCCCGGCGTACGGAGCGGGGAGCGGGCCGGGCGGGCGCCGGCCGGGTCGGGCGCGGTGACCGGTGGTTCGGTGCGGCGCTGGGCGGCGAAGAGCAGGATGCCGGTGAGCAGCAGGGCGGCGGCGACGGTGGTGCCGGCCTCCGGGAAGAGCGTGGTGCACAGCAGGGTGGCCAGGAGCGGGCCGAGCAGGAAGCAGAGTTCGTCCGCGGCCTGTTCGAAGGAGTGGGCGGTGTGCCGGGCGGCCGGGTCGTCGCGCAGCAGATGCGCCCAGCGGGCGCGGGCCATCCCGCCGGTGTTGGGGGTGGTGGCGGTCGCCGCGGTGCAGAGGAAGAGCGTCCAGGCCGGGGCGGAGCCGCGGACGCAGAGCACGAGCGCGAGGGAGCCGGCGACGGCGAGGGCGGTGGCCGGGACGGCGACGCGGGCCTGGCCGTGCCGGTCGACGAGCCGCGCCGTCCAGGGCCCGACGACCGCGGTGGCGGCGAGGGCGGTGGCGGTGACCGCCCCGGCCAGCGCGTACGAGCCGTGGATCCGGGCGATCATCAGCAGCGCGCTGACGTTCAGCATGCCCATCGGCAGCCGTGCCAGCAGTCCGGCGGCGGTGAACGCGCGGGCGCCGGGCCGCGCGAAGAGCCGGGCGTAGGGGGCGAGCGGGGAGGGGCGTCGGGCGCGCGCGGGGCGGGCGGTCACGGGGCGGGCGGCGAGGAAGAGGATCACCCCTTTACGGTGGCGGGGCCCGCGCGGGGCGTCCAACACCTGTCAACGCCCCGTTCACACAACTCCGTTGTGAGTTCCGTGCCCGGCTGGAAGGCTGACGCGGTGCCCCGCGATATCGATCCCCGGCTGCTGCGTGCCTTCACCGCCGTCGCCGACGAACTCCACTTCACCCGCGCCGCGGCCCGGCTCTACGTCGCCCAGCAGGCGCTCAGCCGGGATGTGCGGCGGCTGGAGCGGGAGCTGGGGGCGAACCTCTTCGTCCGGACGACGCGGCGGGTGGCGCTGACGGCGGACGGCGAGCGGCTGCTGCCGTACGCGCGGCGGGTGCTGGCGGCCCACGAGGCGCTGACCGACGCGTTCCGGAACAGCGCCGACCGGCCGCTGCTGGTCGACGTCGGGGCGCCGGTCGGGACCGCGCACCAGGTCCTGGAGGCGGCCCGGGAGCGGCTGCCGGACAGCTGCGAGCTGGTGGCGCGCTTCCACGGCGGGCTGGCGGGCGCGGCGCGGGAGATCGCGGCCGGGCGGCTGGACGTGTCCTTCGGCCGGTACGCCGGGCTGGAGCCCGGGGCGCGGGCGGGGCTGGCGCAGCAGCCGGTGCGGCTGGAGCCGATGGCGGTGCTGCTGGACGCGGGGCATCCGCTGGCCGGGCGGGCGGCCGTACCGCTCGGTGCGCTGGCCGGGGAGACGCTGTACGCGGCCGCCGGCAATCCGCGGACCACGGAGTGGACCGACCTCGCGGCGCGGCTCTTCGCGGGCCGGGGCGTGGTGATGGCGGCGCCGTTCCCGGAACTCGACGGGGAGCGGGAGTTCGTCCGGATGGTGCGGAAGCGGGGCTGGTCGGTGCTGGCGAGCACGGAGTTCATCGAGGTGCCCGGGATGGTGCTGCGGCCGCTGGTGGACCCGGTGCCGCTCTCGCCGGTGAGCCTGGTGTGGCGCCGGGGGCTGCGCCATCCGGGCCTCGACGCGCTCCGGGAGACGGCCCGTGCCCTGGCCACCGAGGGCCGCTGGCTGTCGCCGCCGGAGGGCGCGGTGTGGCTGCCGGAGGAGGACGCGGCGGTGATGGGCGCGGAGCCGTGAGGGGGCCCGCCGCTACAGCGCGTACGCCAGGGTGAGCAGGACGGCGCCGACCGGGAGGCAGCAGAAGGACAGGACGCGGAAGAGGGTGGCCTTGCGGCGTTCGGCGGCGAGGAGGTCCTGCTCGGAGACGGCGGCGAGCAGGAACGGGCTGCCGTCCTCGGGCGCGGTGACCGCCAGCTCGCCGCGCTCGTCGTCGTGCGCCTCCCCGCGGGCGTAGAAGCGGGAGCCGGCGGCGACCGTCCACTCCTCCTGCTGGAAGCCGAGGGTGCGTTCGTTGCGGGTGATACCGGGGATGTCGAGGAGGCCGAGCGGTTTGTTGTGGCCGGGCCGGTAGACCTCGAAGCGGTCGTGGGTCTTCGGGGCGTGGTCGATCATCCGGTCCCCGGGCAGCACGGTGGTGCGGCCGGAAGCGTCCTCCACGAGGAACGGCGTCGGGCTGAGGAAGTCCGACACCACCTCGTTGCGGCGGCGGCGCTGGTGGGGGCGGCTGCCGCGGGTCTCGAACCGGCGGGTGATGCGGGTGCGGTACCAGACGCACTCGGTCCTGGAGAGTTCCGAGGTCAGCGGGCCGGCGGCGGATGGCCGGGTGACCCCGGCGACCTCGGCGAGCTGCCGGAACGCGCCCGGCCCGACGGCGTCGACCGCCGCCCGGTGCAGCTGCGCCAGCTCCCGCGCGGACAGCGTCTCCGTGGTGATCATGGCGTGGACGCGCTTGCGGGCGCGCAGCAGCTGGAAGGCGCTCACCGCGCCCAGACCGACGAGGAAGATCCCCAGAAACGGAATCATGCGTCCCCCTCTTCTCTTCCGACGTGTGGTGGGTGCTCCCGGCCGGTGGCCGGGCCCGTACGGATCACCGTCCCGTCCCGTACGGGATGTCCGTCCGTCCCGTACGGTGCTTCGTCCGTCCCGTACGGGGCCGGGCGTGTCCCCTGCGGGCTCTGGTGGCGTCCCCTACGGGAGGTGGCGGCTCAGCGGAACAGTTCGCGGAGTCTGCGGTAGGTGTCGGTCAGCGAACCGGCCGTCTGCCGCACCGAGCGGACGAGGCCGCCGATGGCGAACCAGCCGAGCACCAGCAGGGCGAGGCCGAGGACCGCCCACTCCCACCACTTCATGTATGTCCCCCTGTGTGTGGATCCGGTCGGCGGCCCGATCGGGCACTCTGGTCGAGCGGTCCGGTCGGCCGGTCCGGCCGGGGAGGGAGTCTACCGGCCGGGTTCCCCGCGGATCGCCCCTGAATATCCCGTGATATCGGGGCATGTGCGGTGGTGTCGCCCGCCTCCGCTCGCGTTCCGCCGCACGACGGGTCGTATACGTCCGGCGCGGTCTCCGGCGGCGTGCCGGGGCCTGGCCGTGGGGCGGGCGGCCGTCGCGGCGCCGGTGGCGGCAACCGTCCGGTAACAGGTGGGAAATCCGGGTGGTCCGCGGCCGACACGAGACGTTGGCAGACTCGGTGTTCCGGTACCGCCCGAGCCGCGGTCCGGAGGCGGACGGGGGCCACACCACGCGGGGGCGGAGCGGGACGACGACCATGGACGAGGCACGGCGGGATACGGGGACGGACGCGGAGCGGGGGCCGGACGCCGGTGCGGGCGGCCCCTACGGGACGGCCGACGCGGGTCCCGGACCGGGTGACCCCTACGGGACGGGCGAGGTGCCGCCGCTGGCCGGGTTCACCGTCGGGGTGACCGCGGCGCGGCGGGCGAAGGAGCTGGGAGCGCTGCTGGAGCGGCGCGGGGCGCACGTGGTGTACGCCCCGGCGCTGCGCATCGTGCCGCTCGCCGACGACTCCGAACTGCTCACCGCCACCCGTGACCTGCTCGACCGCCTGCCGGACGTGGTCATCGCGACCACCGGGATCGGGTTCCGCGGCTGGATCGAGGCGGCCGAGGGCTGGGGCCTGGGCGAGGAGTTGCTCGACCGGCTGGCCCGGGTGGAGCTGCTGGCCCGCGGCCCCAAGGTGCGCGGTGCGATCCGGGCCGCCGGGCTGACCGAGAAATGGTCACCGGCGTCCGAGTCGATGGCGGAGGTCCTCGACCGGCTGCTGGCGGGCGGGGTCCGCGGACAGCGGATCGCGGTCCAGCTGCACGGTGAGCCGCTCCCCGGTTTCGTCGAGGCGCTGCGGGCGGCCGGTGCGGAGGTCGTCGGGGTGCCGGTCTACCGGTGGCTGCCGCCGGACGACCTGGGGCCGGTCGACCGGCTGCTGTCCGCGCTGACCGGGCACGGGCTGGACGCGGTGACGTTCACCAGCGCACCGGCGGCCAGTTCGCTGCTGCGCCGGGCGGCGGAGCGCGGGATGCGCGACGCGGTGGTGGCGGCGCTGGCGCGGGAGGTCCCGGCGGCGTGCGTGGGGCCGGTCACCGCACTGCCGCTCCAGGCGTACGACATCCCCGTCCTCCAGCCCGAACGCTTCCGGATCGGGCCGCTGGTGCAGATGCTCTGCCGGGAACTGCCCGGCCGGGCCCGGCGGTTGCCGGTGGCCGGGCGGCGGCTGGAGATCCGTGGGCGGGCGGTGCTGGTCGACGGTGCGCTGCGGCCGGTGCCCCCGGCCGGGATGGCGCTGCTGCGGGTGCTGGCCCGCCGCCCTGGCTGGGTGGTCTCCCGCGCCGACCTGCTGCGTGCGCTGCCCGGCGCCGGGCGGGACGAGCATGCGGTCGAGACGGCGATGGCCCGGCTGCGGACGGCGCTGGGCGACCCGAAGCTGATCCACACGGTCGTGAAACGCGGGTACCGGCTGGCGCTCGATCCGCGGGCGGGGGCGGAGAAGTACGGGGGAGCGTAGGGGCCGGCCCGGCCGCGCCCGTAAGCGCGCCCGTAAGGGGGCGGAGGTGCCCTTACGGGAGGGCCGGGCGGCAGTGACCCGGACCCGTAAGGGGTCAGGGATCTCCCGTACGGGAGCGGCCCCGGCCCCGTACGGGGGCAGAGGTGTCCCCTACGGGCGGCACCCGCCACCCGTAGGGAAACCCCGGTGCGCCGCGGGGGTGCCCCGGCCGCACACCGTGTGCGTCCTCACTCCGGATTCGTCACCCGGATCTTGGACTGGCCGTGCTTGCGGGTCTCCCAGTCGTCCATGAAGCGGGCCCGGAGGCCGTGCTTCCCGGCGAGGCGGATCAGGGTCTCGGTGCGGTAGTAGAAGTCCTCGCGCAGCACCTGGTGTTCGGTGCCCTCGGTGCGGTCGAAGGTGAAGTCGAAGAAGCCGCCGGGGGCCAGCACCCGGCCGACGTGCGCGAAGCATTCGTCGATGACGGAGAGCGGCGAGTGGGAGAAGACGCTGTGCGCGTGGACGATGTCGAAGTGGCCGGACGGCAGGAAGTCCAGCTTCAGGTCCTGCGTGATCGTCAGATGCGGGAGCTTTTCCTGGAGTTCGTAGGTGGTCAGGGTCTTCTTGGCGGAGATCAGGATGTCCGGCGAGATGTCGATGCCGTAGTAGTGGCCCGCGTCGAGGTGGGAGATGAAGCGCCAGCCGGCCCGGAGGTTGCCGCAGCCTATGTCGAGCATCCGGTGCTGCGGCGTCAGCCCGTGCTCCACGAGGTAGTCGAACTGCATCTGCCCCAGCGCCAGCCAGCGTTCGTGGGTCTGACTGCCCACCGCCGCCTCGGGGTTGCGGCCCGCGTCGGACGCCATCACGGCGCGGTAGTAGGCGACATGGCCGGGATGGCGCAGCCGCAGCCAGGTGTCGCGCGCGGTGCGCCGGACGTACGGGGCGATCTTCGCCGGGTTGCGGACCGCGTAGCCGACCTTGTGCGACAGGCTCGACCGGTTGGTGTGCAAGGTGGTGCGCGACATGTGACCTTCGTCCTTCGGATGCGGGCGGGCCGGGCGCCGGCGGGCGACACGGCAAGCCGGGCCGGGCGGAGGCGGGGGCCGTCCGCGGCGCCACGGCCGGACTGTACACCAGCTGTATACGCGGAATGTATAGATCGGGCGGGTGCGGCGACGAGCGGTGCGCGGCGGTGCCAACGGGTCCGGCGCGACGGTCCCGTTGGCCGGTACGGGAGGAGGGCGGGGCCGCGGCGCGGGGGACCGGCCGTGCGGGCGCGGGAGGTGACGGCGGCCCGTCGCGCCGGGCACTCTGGTGTCGCATCCTCGATTCCGAAGGAGTGATCAGGAGCATGGCGGCGCCTGACGAGGGCCTGCGGTTCGACTGCGGGCGGATCTGCCTGGACCTGCTGGCCACCTCCGGTAAGGCGGGCGAACTCCTCACCGGTCCCGAGCAGTTGAGACGCTGGCTGACCGGGTCCGGGGCGGTGCCCCCGGACACCGCGCTGGACGGGGTCAACGGCCGCTGGGTGGCGCGCTTCCGGGGGCTGCGCGAGGTGGTGCGGCGGGTGCTGCACGCCGAACTCTCCGGCGGCGAGGCCGTGATCGACCTGGACCTGCTCAACGCCACCGCCGCGGCCGCCGGTCCGCCCGCCGTCGAGGCGGTACGGGGCCCGGACGGCGCCCTCGCCCCGCAGCTCGCCCGCCCGGCCGACCGCGCGGCGCTGCTCGCCGCCGTCGCCCGCGACGCCGTCGACCTCCTCACCGACCGCGCGACCCGCGACCGGCTCCGCCGGTGCGAGGGCGCCCACTGCCGCCTCCTCTTCCTGGACACCTCCCGCGGCCGACGCCGCCGCTGGTGCTCCAGCGGCGTCTGCGGCAACCGCGAACGGGTCGCCCGCCACCGGAAGCGCGCGGCGGCGGACCGGGACGGGGGAGTGGTGGGGGCGGTGGGGCCCGAGGGGGCTGAGGTGGCTGAGGGAGCCGAGGGGGTGCCGCCGGAGCCGCGTAGCCCTGTGCCGCCGGAGCCGCGCCTGCCCGGGACAGCGGGACCTCGCGACCCCGGGGCGGCGGGCCCGGCAGCGGACGCGTCCCGGGGCCCCGCCCCGTCACCCGAGCGCTGACGGCCCCGCCCCGTCCCCCGGGCGCTGGCGGCCCCGCCCCGTCCCCCGGGCGCTGGCGGCCCCGCCCCGCACACCCGATCGCCCCCGGGCCGGGCCCCGGCCGTCGCATCCCGGGCTCCGGCCGCCGCACCCCCGCGCGCACGCTCCCCGGGCCCTTGCCCCGACGGCCCCGCGCGCACGCCTCCCGGGCCCTCGCCCCGACGGCCCCCGCCCCTCCCCACCAGCCCTTCCCCGCCCCGCCGCACGCCGGATCAGATGCGCGCGGTGCCCGCGTCGCGTACGGTTGACGGCTGCCCTACGCACACCAGAAGGGGGCCTGGGTGGCCGCGCAGAACGCCACGCACGCACCGGATCACACACCGGAGCACACTTCTTCGGACGCCGTCGCCCCGGAGCCCGCCGCGGACTCCGGCTCCGCCGCCGCGCCCGCCGGGCTCCGTGAGCGCGAGATCGCCGCGGAGCAGACGCACCTCGACCGGGTCTACCGGCGCCTGGAGGAGAAGATCCACGAGGCGGAGTTCCTCATGGACGACGCCGCCAAGCGCGGCCAGGTCGGCACGCCCGGCGCTTTCGCCGAGCGGGACGCCCAGGTCTTCCAGGCCGGCGTCCACCTCAACCGCCTCAACTCCGAGTACGAGGACTTCCTCTTCGGCCGGATCGACCTGCTCCCCGGCAAGGACGGCAAGAAGGGCCCCGACGGCGCCTTCACCTCCGTCGAGCCCGCCGACGGGGCCGTCACGAACAACCGCGCCACCATCGCCGAGACGCTGCACATCGGCCGGCTCGGCGTCCTCGACGCGGACTACTCCCCGCTGGTCATCGACTGGCGCGCCCCGGCGGCCGCCCCCTTCTACCGGGCCACGCCCGTCGCGCCCGGCCGCGTCGTCCGCCGCCGCGTCATCCGCTCCAAGGGCCGCCGGGTCCTCGGCGTCGAGGACGACCTGATGCGTCCCGACGTCGCCGCCACGCTCGACGGCGAGGAGTTGGCCGTCATCGGCGACGGCGCGCTGATGGCCGCGCTGGGCCGGGCCCGCAGCCACACCATGCGCGACATCGTCGCCTCCATCCAGGCCGAGCAGGACCTGGTCGTCCGGGCGCCCGCCGCGTCCGTCACCGAGGTCGAGGGCGGCCCCGGCACCGGCAAGACCGCCGTCGCCCTGCACCGCGCCGCCTACCTCCTCTACCAGGACCGCCGCCGCTACGCGGGCGGCATCCTCATCGTCTCGCCGACCCCGCTGCTGGTCGCCTACACCGAGGGCGTCCTGCCGTCCCTGGGCGAGGAGGGCCAGGTCGCGATCCGCGCGCTCGGCTCCCTCGTCGACGGAGCGGAGGCCACGAGCGGGGGCGGCCCGAAGGGCCTCGCCGAGGGGCGGCGGCCGGGCGACGGGGGAGCCTACGACCCGCCGGACGTGGCCCGGATCAAGGGCTCCGCCCGGATGCAGAAGCTGCTGCGCAAGGCGGCCCGCGGCGCCCTGGACGCGGCCGCCCCCGCCGCCCCGGCCCCGCAGCGGGACACCCAGCTCTCCTTCCTGGACGAGGAGGCCGACGCCGCGCAGGCCCCGGCCGGCCCGCCGGACCGGCTCCGGGTGGTGGCCTTCGGCGGCCGTATCGAGCTGGACGCCTCCGACCTGGGCCGCATCCGCCGCACCGCCCTCGGCGGCACCGCGCCCGTCAACCTGCTCCGCCCGCGCGCCCGGCGGCTCCTGCTGGACGCCCTGTGGGCGAAGTCCGGCGCCGGCCGCCGCTACTTCGACCCGGAGCTGGCCGCCGAGGCCCGCCAGGGCTTCGACGAGGACGTCAGCACCGAGCCGGTCTTCCAGGAGTTCCTGGACGCCTGGTGGCCGGAGCTGACGCCGCGCGGGGTGCTCGCCGCGATGGCGGACGAACGCACCCTCGGCCGCTGGGCGCGCCGCGTCCTCAACCCGCGCGAGGTCCGGAAGCTGGCCCGCTCCCTGGGCCGCCTCGACGCCCGCGGCCACGGCCCGCTCTCCGTCCACGACGTGGCGCTCCTCGACGAGCTCCAGCTGATCCTCGGCGCCCCGGCCCGCCCGGCGCGCCCCCGCGAGGCCGACCCGCTGGACCAGCTCACCGGCCTGGACGAGCTGACCACGGCCGCCGACCGGAGCCCTTCGGGCCGCAGCCGCCGCGAGCGGCTGGAGGAGGAGCGCACCGACTACGCCCATGTGATCGTCGACGAGGCGCAGGACCTCACGCCGATGCAGTGGCGGATGGTCGGGCGCCGCGGCCGCCACGCCACCTGGACGGTCGTCGGCGACCCGGCCCAGTCGTCGTGGTCCGACCCGGACGAGGCCGCCGAGGCGCGTGACGAGGCGCTGGGCACCCGCCCGCGCCGCCGCTTCCAGCTCACCGTCAACTACCGCAACCCGGCCGAGATCGCCGAGCTGTCCGCCAAGGTCCTGGCGCTGGCGATGCCCGGGATGGAAGCCCCGGACGCGGTCCGCTCGACGGGCCTGCGGCCGCGGTTCGCGGTGGCGTCCCCGGAGGGCCGGGGCGCGGCGGCGGTGGACGCGGCGCTGGCCGCCGCCACCGTCGAGGAGGCCCGGCGGCTGCTGGCCGAGGTGGACGGCACGGTCGGCGTGGTCGTGGCGATGGCCCGCCGCGAGCAGGCCCGCGCCTGGCTGGCCCCGCTCGGCGACCGCGTCGTCGCCCTCGGCTCCCTGGAGGCGAAGGGGCTGGAGTACGACGCGGCGCTGGTGGTGGCGCCCGCCGAGATCGCCGACGAGTCCCCGGCCGGGCTGCGGGTGCTCTACGTCGCCCTGACCCGCGCCACCCAGCAGCTGACGGTCCTCTCCGGCGACCGCGACGAGCCCGACGCCGACGGGGTCCCCGACCTGCTGCGCGACTGACGGCCGCCCGGGTGGTCCGGGCCCGTACCGGAAAAAGGTGGCGGGCCACGGGATTCGCATCCGGGGAGGGTTTGTTAGCCTTGTCCGTGGCACCGGCCCGATCCAAGCCCCCGGGCCCAACCATCGTCGCTACGAGCGACCACTTGCCGCGAGGCGAGCATGGCGGGTCGGTGTCTCAGACCGCAGTGACGGGCGCTCCTCCTCAGGGAGGGGCGCCCGTTGCCGTTCCCGGAGCGCTCCAGGCGCGTGACGCACGCCGCACCGCCCCGTCCGGCGGGGCTTCCGCCCACCCCCGCGCTCTCGTATGGTGGAAGAGCCTTTCCGTAAAGCGGGGCTGGTTACCGTGTACCGGCTGGTAGGTGGGACGATCGGATGATGCGCAGGGCATCCGAGCTCCTGGGACAGCGCATAGGGAAACAAGGGAAAGCAGAGGAAGTCGGCCATGGCAACGGCGCCTAGCGTCTCGTATTCGATGACGGTGCGACTGGAAGTTCCCGCGAGCGGCACCGCCGTCAGCCAGCTCACCACGGCCGTGGAGTCCTCCGGCGGGTCGGTCACCGGCCTCGACGTGACCGCCTCCGGCCACGAAAAACTCCGGATCGACGTCACCATCGCCGCGACGTCCACCGCGCACGCGGACGAGATCGTCCAGAAGCTGCGCGGTATCGAGGGCGTCTCGCTCGGCAAGGTCTCCGACCGTACGTTCCTGATGCACCTCGGCGGCAAGATCGAGATGTCGTCGAAGCACCCCATCCGCAACCGTGACGACCTCTCCATGGTCTACACGCCCGGCGTCGCCCGCGTCTGCCAGGCCATCGCGGACAACCCCGAGGACGCCCGCCGCCTGACCATCAAGCGCAACAGCGTCGCGGTGGTCACCGACGGCTCCGCCGTCCTCGGCCTCGGCAACATCGGCCCCAAGGCCGCGCTGCCGGTCATGGAGGGCAAGGCGGCCCTGTTCAAGCGGTTCGCCGGCATCGACGCCTGGCCGATCTGCCTGGACACCCAGGACTCCGACGCCATCGTGGAGATCGTCAAGGCCATCGCGCCGGGCTTCGCGGGCATCAACCTGGAGGACATCTCGGCGCCCCGCTGCTTCGAGATCGAGGCCCGTCTGCGCGAGGCCCTCGACATCCCGGTCTTCCACGACGACCAGCACGGCACCGCCATCGTCGTGCTCGCCGCCCTGACCAACGCGCTGCGCGTGGTCGGCAAGAGGATCGAGGACGTCCGCGTCGTCATGTCCGGCGCCGGCGCCGCCGGTACGGCCATCCTCAAGCTGCTGATCGCCGCCGGGGTCAAGCACGCCGTCGTCGCCGACATCCACGGCGTCGTCGACGCGGGCCGCGCGGACCTGGTCTCCGCCGACCCGGACTCCCCGCTGCGCTGGATCGCCGACAACACCAACCCGGACGGCGTCACCGGCACCCTCAAGGACGCCGTCGTCGGCGCGGACGTCTTCATCGGCGTCTCCGCCCCGAACGTCCTGGACGGCGACGACGTCGCGAAGATGGCCGACGGCGCGATCGTCTTCGCGCTGGCCAACCCCGACCCGGAGGTCGACCCGGCCATCGCCCGGCAGACCGCCGCCGTCGTGGCCACCGGCCGCTCGGACTTCCCGAACCAGATCAACAACGTGCTGGTCTTCCCGGGCGTCTTCCGCGGTCTGCTGGACGCCCAGTCCCGCACGGTGAACACCGAGATGATGCTGGCCGCCGCGCGCGCCCTCGCCGACGTCGTCCTGGAGGACGAGGTCAACCCGAACTACATCATCCCCAGCGTCTTCAACGACAAGGTCGCGGGTGCCGTGGCCGGTGCGGTGAAGGACGCGGCGAAGGCCGGGGACGAGGCTGTGACGGCCACCACGGCGCTCTGACGCCCCACGGGCCCCCGGCACGGCGCGTCGCGGACGGGCCACGCCGGGCGGCCCCTAGGGTGGCGGACGGCAATCGGCCGGCCACCCCGCGTGGTGGGCTCCGAGCGGTTACGGGTGCGGAACGTCACGCCGACCGTGGCGCTGACGCTTTCCGTGTGACCCGCCAGGGTGCCGGATTGGCTTTACCGCCGCAGGTGGGGGCAGGATGCGTAACCGGGCGCGAGGGTCTGGCAGCAGACCCGGGTCCGGGGACTGTCCGAGGGCCCTGGCAGCATCGGCTTCGCTGTGCCTGATACGCGGCTCGGCCGCAGGGCACGCCCATTGGCAAGAAGAACACGGGAGTACAAAAATGAACCGCAGTGAGCTGGTGGCCGCTCTGGCCGATCGTGCCGAGGTGACCCGCAAGGACGCCGACGCCGTTCTGGCCGCTCTCGCCGAGACCGTCGGTGAGGTTGTCGCCAAGGGCGACGAGAAGGTCACCATCCCCGGCTTCCTGACCTTCGAGCGCACCCACCGTGCCGCTCGCACCGCTCGTAACCCGCAGACCGGCGAGCCGATCCAGATCGCCGCCGGCTACAGCGTGAAGGTCTCCGCGGGCTCCAAGCTCAAGGAAGCCGCCAAGGGCAAGTAAGCCCCTCAGCACGGCCTCAAGGGCGGCCGCCCCCTCCCCGGGGCGGCCGCCCTTCGTCGTCCCCGCAGGCGGCCGCACGGGGCGCGATCCCGCCCGGCGCACGCTCCCCGTGGTGCGCCGGGCGCCCGCAGCCGCCCGTACGCGCCCGCAGGCGCCCCGCTGCGGACCGGACGGGCGGCTCCGGGCAAAAGGGGACGGGACGGCGGCCGGGCGCCGCCAGCGGGCCGGTCACGGGCCGTGCACAAGGCGGAAAAGGCCGCCCCCGCTCCGTACGGGAGCGGGGGCGGCCTTCGTGGCGCGGTGCGGCGGGGTCAGTCCCGCGGGCCGCCGTTCGGCAGCTCGACCTTGCCGCCGAGGCTGACGAGCTTGTCCATGAAGTTCTCGTAGCCGCGGTTGATCAGGTCGATGCCGTGCACCCGGGACGTGCCCTGGGCGGCGAGCGCCGCGATCAGGTACGAGAAGCCGCCGCGCAGGTCGGGGATGACCAGGTCGGCGCCCTGGAGCTTGGTCGGCCCGGAGACGACCGCGGAGTGCAGGAAGTTGCGCTGCCCGAAGCGGCAGGCGGAGCCGCCCAGGCACTCGCGGTAGAGCTGGATGTGCGCGCCCATCTGGTTGAGCGCGGAGGTGAAGCCGAGCCGCGACTCGTAGACCGTCTCGTGGACGATCGACAGGCCCGACGCCTGGGTCAGCGCCACGACCAGCGGCTGCTGCCAGTCGGTCTGGAAGCCGGGGTGGACGTCGGTCTCCAGCGCGATGGCGTCCAGCGAACCGCCCGGGTGCCAGAAGCGGATGCCCTCGTCGTCGATCTCGAAGGCGCCGCCGACCTTCCGGAAGGTGTTCAGGAAGGTCATCATCGACCGCTGCTGCGCGCCACGGACGTAGATGTTGCCCTCGGTGGCCAGCGCCGCGGACGCCCAGGAG
This sequence comes from Streptomyces sp. NPDC014733, assembly GCF_043083385.1. Lineage (NCBI taxonomy): Bacteria > Bacillati > Actinomycetota > Actinomycetes > Kitasatosporales > Streptomycetaceae > Streptomyces > Streptomyces sp. NPDC014733. The sequence continues at coordinate 70,498 of NZ_JBIBYO010000016.1, forward strand.
GCGGCCTCCAGGCGGTCCGGGAGGGCGCGGTGGGTGTAGCCGTCGAGCTTGTCGACACCGGTGATCCGGATGGTCCGGTCGGTGTCCATCGAGATGATCGCGCCCATCTTCTGGAGCACGCAGATCAGGTCCTCGATCTCCGGCTCCACCGCGGCGTTCGACAGCTCGGTGACGCCCTCGGCCAGGACGGCGGTCAGCAGCACCTGCTCGGTCGAGCCGACCGACGGGTACGGCAGCCGGATCTTGGTGCCGCGCAGCCGCTGCGGGGCCTCCAGGTACTGCCCGTCGGCGCGCTTCTCGATCGTCGCGCCGAACTGCCGCAGGACGTCGAAGTGGAAGTCCACCGGACGGCCGCCGATGTCGCAGCCGCCCAGGCCCGGGATGAAGGCGTGGCCGAGGCGGTGCAGCAGCGGGCCGCAGAAGAGGATCGGGATGCGCGAGGAGCCCGCGTGCGCGTCGATGTCGGCGACGTTGGCGCTCTCCACGTGCGACGGGTCGAGGACCAGCTCACCGGCCTCCTCGCCCGGCCGCACGGTCACCCCGTGCAGCTGGAGCAGGCCGCGCACCACGCGGACGTCACGGATGTCGGGAACGTTGCGCAGCCGGCTGGGGCCGCTGCCGAGCAGGGCCGCCACCATGGCCTTCGGTACGAGGTTCTTCGCACCGCGAACCCGGATCTCGCCCTCCAGCGGGGTGCCGCCGTGGACAAGGAGTACGTCGTCAGTAGAGACGGTCATGGATCTCGCGTTCCTGGAGACGGGCAGGGCCAAGCAGAAATGGTAAGGGGGCCGGAGGGGGTGTCAGGCGGCGCGAGTGGGCTTCCGGCCTGTAAGGGCTTTGTCACAACACGCTCGGCTACGATCATTCTTTGTTCTGTAATCGCCAGTTGGCCGAAAATGGGCCCTTTGTCCTGAATGTGGCATTCGGGGCGGGTGGTGTGCGCCGGTGCTGCCGCCGTACGCCCTGCCCTGCACTCGTACAGGTGTGGGCATTGACTCCCCGCTCCGGCCGGAAGTGCGGGATCATGTCGCCATGACCGAGGTGTCCTCGCTCACAGGCCGGCTGCTCGTCGCGACGCCCGCGCTCGCCGACCCGAACTTCGACCGCGCGGTGGTGCTGCTCCTCGACCACGACGAGGAGGGCTCCCTCGGCGTGGTCCTGAACCGTCCCACCCCGGTGGGCGTCGGCGACATCCTCGCGCCCTGGGCGGCGCTCGCGGGCGAGCCCGGCGTGGTCTTCCAGGGCGGTCCGGTGTCGCTGGACTCCGCACTCGGCGTGGCGGTCATGCCCGGCGGGCTCGCCGGCGCGGACGACGTCCCCACCCTGGAGAGCGGGGTCCGCCCCGGCCCGGGCGGGACCGCCGCCGCCGGGCCGCGGCCGGACGACACCCGGCGCGGCGGCGCGGCGGGCGAGGAGCCCGTCGGCTGGCGGCGGGTGCACGGCGCGATCGGCCTGGTCGACCTGGAGACCCCGCCGGAGCTGCTCGCCACCGTCCTGGGCAGTCTGCGGATCTTCGCGGGGTACGCGGGCTGGGGCCCGGGCCAGCTGGAGGACGAACTGAACGACGGCGCCTGGTACGTCGTCGACTCCGAGCCGGGCGACGTCTCGTCCCCCGACCCCGAACACCTGTGGCGCGCGGTGCTGCGCCGCCAGCGCAACGAACTCGCGATGGTCGCCACATACCCGGACGACCCGTCGCTGAACTGAGCCGCCGGGCCCGGCGCCCCGCTGCCGGGCCGCCCCGTCCGCCGTCCGTCGGCTCCGTCGCCGGCCCGCGGCCCGTCAGCCCGTCGGCTCCGGCTCCTCGCCCGGCCGGGCCAGGGCGAGGAAGCGCTCCGCCAGGGGGTGGGCGCCGCGTGCGGGGACGGCCAGCCGGACGGTGACCGGCGGGGCGTTCTTCAGGCGGACGTAGCGCAGGCCGGGGTGGGTGTGGCGGCGGGCGAGGGAGTCGGGGGCCACCCCGACACCGTGGCCCGCGGCGACCGCCTCCAGCCATTCGTCGACGTTCCCGGCGGTGCACGCCAGGCGTGGCCGCCGGCCCTCGGGCCACAGCTCCGGCCCGGTCGAGCCGGTGACGGTGTTGACCACCAGCGGCAGCCCGGCCAGCTCCGTCCAGTCGAGGACCCGTCGCCGGGCGAGGACCCGCAGCGCCTCGGCGTCGGCGTCACCGCCCGGGCCGCGGTCCGCCGGACCGGGGGCTGCGGTGCGGGCCAGCGCGGCGACCCGGGGCTCGTGCAGCAGCACCGCGGTGCGGACCGCGGCGCCGCGGGGGAGCGCGCCGCGGACCACGGCGACGTCGGCCTCCCCGCTCTCCAGCCCGGCGAGCGGCGCGTCCCGCCGCACGAGGCGTACGCCGGTGCCGGTGGCGGCCGTGAAGCGGGCGTTCAGCTCGGTGCAGGCGGTGGGCAGCAGGGAGGTGAAGCCGAGCCGCAGCGGCGTGGCCTGCGCGGGGGCGCGCAGGGCGGCGGCCAGCCGGGGCAGCAGCGGGGCCAGGTCGGCGTGGAGCCCGCGGCCCGCGGCGGTCAGCTCCACCCGGCGGGTCGTGCGGTCCAGCAGCCGGACGCCGAGCGCCGTTTCCAGCGCGCGGACGGTGCGGGTCAGCGCGGGCTGCCCGATCCGCAGCCGGGCCGCGGCGTAGGTGAAGCTGCGCTCCTCGGCGACCGCGAGGAACCCGCGCAGATGCCGTAGCTCGATCCCGGCGCACCCGTCGAGGGCGCCGAGTGCGTCCAGGGCGTCGGAGGAGGGGGCGGCAGCGGCTTCGGCGGGCCGGGGCTCCGGTGGGGCGCCGGTCCCGGCGTCCGCCGCGGCGGCCCGGCCCGCGGTGCCCGGACGGGCGGCGGCCGCGGGTTCGGCGGGCGGCGGCCCGGCGGGCGGGGGCTCGGTGGGGCCGGTCATCGTGTCGCTCTCCTGGCTGTTCTTCTCCCGCGGACGGGCGGGGCGTCGGCCGCCCGGGTGGTCCGTCCGGGCCGTACCGGTTATGCCGTACCACTTATGCCGCACCAGCATAAATGCCCGCCCGCGGGCATTTCCCCGGCTATCCGGAGAGTGCCTACGTTTCCCCGGTCGACGCAGGGCGCCGACCGCCGGTCCCTCCGTGACCGGCCCGTTCCGGGGATCGACGCCCCGGCATGACTGGGGAGTTGAGCGCGGTGCGCAGAGTGGGACTGCTGATGCTGGGGGCGTTCACCCTCGGCCTGGACGCCTATGTGATGGCCGGGCTGCTCCCGGTGATCGCCGCGGACACCGGCACCCGGGTGGCGCTCGCCGGGCAACTGGTGACGGCCTTCACCCTCGCCTACGCGCTCGCCGCACCGCTGGTCGCCGGGTTGCTCGCCGGGGTGCGGCCGCGCGCCCTGATCCTCGCCGCGCTGGCGCTCTTCACGCTCGGCAACGCCCTGACCGCCGTGGCCCCGACCCTGGGCACGCTGCTCGGGGCGCGGATCGTCGCCGGTGCCGGAGCCGGGGTCTACGCGGCGCTCGCCACGGCCGCCGCCGCCGCGCTGGTGGGGCCCGAGCGGCGGGGGCGGGCGCTGGCGCTGGTGATGGGCGGGATGAGCACCGGCACCGTGCTCGGTGTGCCGCTGGGGGTGCTGCTCGCCGAGCGTGCCGGTTGGCGCGCCACGATGTGGCTGGTCACCGGCTTGGGTGCGCTGGCCCTCGCCGGGCTGGCCGCGCTGCTGCCGCCGGTTCCGGCCGGGCCCGCGGTGCCGCTGCGCGCCCGGCTGACCGCGCTCACCGATCGCGCGGTGGCGCCCGTCGTCGGGGTGTCGTTCCTCGCCGCCGTCGCCAGTCTCGGGCTCTACACGTATCTCGCGCCGGTGCTCGCGGCGTCCGGGGGCGTCCGCGAGGTCACGCCGTACCTGTGGGCGTGGGGTGCCGGCGGGGTGCTGGGCAGTGTCGCCGCCGGGCCGCTGGTGGACCGTACGGGCCGGGTGCGGGCGCTGGCCGGCGGGTTGCTGGTGGTGATCGTGGTGGCGCAGGCGCTGCTGCCGGTGGTGGCCCCGGTCGCGCTGCCCGCGGCGGCGGCGCTGCTGGTCGCCTGGGGCGCGGTCGGGTGGGCGTTCCAGGTGCCGCAGCAGCACCGGCTGCTGTCGGCGGGCGCGGAGCGCGGCACGGTCGCCCTCGCGCTCAACAATTCGGCGCTCTACCTGGGCTCCGCGGTCGGCTCGGCGCTCGGCGGGCTCGCGCTCTCGGCGGGGCTGGCGCCGTCCGTGCTGCCGTGGGCGGCGGCCGGGGTCGCCGCCGCCGGTCTGGGCCTTCACCTGGTGAGCGCCCGGCGCTCACGACACGCCGGGAGCCTGGGTACTCTTGGCAGGTATGAGCACTCTTGAGCCCGAGCCCGAGCGCGGGGCAGGAACGGGAACCCTCGTAGAGCCGACGCCGCAGGTGTCGAACGGTGACGGCGATCACGAGCGTTACGCCCATTACGTCCAGAAGGACAAGATCATGGCGAGCGCGCTCGACGGCACCCCCGTCGTGGCGCTCTGCGGCAAGGTCTGGGTGCCGGGCCGTGACCCGAAGAAGTACCCGGTCTGCCCCATGTGCAAGGAGATCTACGAGTCCATGGGCGCCGGTGGCGACAAGGGCAAGGACGGCAAGGGCGGCGACGGCAAGAAGTAGCCGCGACGCCGGCCGGGGCGATCCGGCGCGGCCACGGCCCGCCGTGCGGGGCCGGTGCGCCGCGGCAGTACGCGGGTGAGGGCCCGGGTTCTTCGTGAACCCGGGCCCTTCGCCGTGTCCGGGGGCGGGCGGACCGGTGGGGTGCGGGCCCGGTGGCCCGGTGGGCGGGTGACTGGTGGAGACCTCTGGCGAACCCTTGTCCGACCGGGCAACGCGCCTTAATCTCCTCTGAGTTGTGCACTGCGAAACGCTCGTTGCGTATGTTGCAACACTCTTGGAGGTCCCGTCATGCACCTCTCCGCCCGTCTGGCCGCCGCCGGAGCGGCGCTCGCCCTGACTGCGCTCACCGCCACGGCATGCGCCCCGGCCACCTCGGATGGCGCCGCCGGAGGCGACTCCCGGACCGGCACGCTGCGGGTCTGGCTCTTCCGGGAGGTCGGCAACGCCCCCAAGGAGAAGGTGGTCCGGCAGGCCGTCGCCGATTTCACCGCCGCGCACCAAGGCGTGCAGGTCACCATCGACTACATCCCCGTCGACACCCGCGCCCAGCGCGTCAAGGCCGCCTTCAACGACCCGTCCGGCGCGCCCGATGTCATCGAGTACGGCAACACCGACACCGCCGGATACGTCGCCGACGGCGGACTCGCCGACGTGACGGAGGAGTTCGGCGCCTGGGCCGAGGCGAAGGACACCGACCCCACCGCCCGGCGCTCGGTGACCGTGGCCGGAAAGATCTACGGCGCCCCGCTCTTCGTCGGCGTCCGCGCCCTCTACTACCGCACCGACCTCTTCAAGGAACTCCACCTCCAACCCCCGGCCACCCAGGACGAGATGGCCGCCGCCGCGCGGAAGATCCGCGCGGCCCACCCCGAGATGTACGGGCTCGCCGTCGGCGGCGCGTACACCTACGGCGCGCTGCCGTTCCTCTGGTCGGCCGGCGGCGCCCTCGCCACCGAGAAGGGCGGCGCCTTCACCGCCGCCGTCACCACCCCGGCGGCCAGGAAGGGCATCGCCGCGTACACCGGTCTCTTCGGTGACGACAACTGCCCGGCGGCCAAGTGCGCCGGGATGAACGGCAACGACACCGTCACCGCCTTCGCCGCCGGACGCGCCGGGATGGCCATCGGCGGCGACTTCAACCACCGGGCCGTCGCAGCGGGCAAGGTCAAGGGCGCCTACGGCGTCGTCCCGCTGCCCGGGCGGAAGAAGGGCGAGATCGCCCCGGCGTTCGCGGGCGGCAACAACATCGGCGTGCTCCGCAGCACCTCCCACCGCACCCTCGCCGTCGACCTGATGAAGCGGCTGGCCGGGAAGGAGACCCAGCGCGGGCTCTTCGACGCGATGGGCTTCCTGCCGACCTTCACCGACGTCCGCGCCGCGGCGGCGAAGCGGCAGCCCTACGTGAAGCCGTTCGTCGACACCCTCGACGCCGGGGCGGAGTTCGTGCCCGTCACGCCCGGCTGGGCCACCGTCGACGCCTCGCTGGTGCTGCCCACGATGTACCAGCAGATCGTCAGCGGACGGAAGAGCGTCGACGCGGCGTCCGCCGAGGCGGCCCGCGCCATGGACGGGGCCTTCCGCAAATGACCGCCCTCCGCAGCGGCCCCCGCGCCGCCCGCGTCCGCCCCCGTGCCGCGCCGCGCGGCCCCGCCCGGCGCCACGGCGGCTGGACACCCTGGCTCTACCTCGCCCCGGCGCTCGCCGTCCTCGGCGCGCTGCTGGTCTACCCGATCTACCAGCTCGGCCTGATCTCCTTCCTCGAATACACCCAGGCGCAGGTCAGCGGCGGTGAACCGACCACCTTCCAGGGGCTGGGCAACTACGCCACGCTCTTCGGCGACGGCGAGTTCTGGTCGGTCCTGCTCGCCACCGTGGTCTTCGCCGCGGCCTGTGTCCTCGCCACCCTCGCCACCGGTTGCGCCCTCGCCGTCCTGCTCACCCGGGTCCGCGCGCTGCCCCGGCTCGCCCTGATGCTCGCCGGGCTCGGCGCCTGGGCGACGCCCGCCATCACCGGCTCCACCGTCTGGCTCTTCCTCTTCGACCCCGACTTCGGCCCCGTCGACAAGGCGCTGACCGCCCTGGGATTCAGCGGCTTCGCCGACTTCTCCTGGACCTACGACCGCTACACCGCGTTCGCGCTCGTCCTCCTCGAAGTCGTCTGGTGCTCCTTCCCGTTCGTCATGATCACCGTCTACGCCGGGATCCGCGCCGTCCCCGCCGAGATCGTGGAGGCCGCGGCGCTGGACGGCGCCTCCGCCTGGCGGATCTGGCGCAGCGTCCTCGCGCCGATGCTGCGGCCGATCCTCGTCGTCGTCACGCTCCAGTCGGTGATCTGGGACTTCAAGCTCTTCACGCAGATCTACGTGATGACGGACGGCGGCGGCGTCGCCCGGCAGAACCTCGTCCTCAACGTCTACGCCTACCAACGGGCCTTCGCCTCCTCGCAGTACAGCCTCGGCGCGGCGATCGGCGTCGTCATGCTGCTGCTCCTGCTCGGCGTGACCCTCGTCTATCTGCGGCTGCTGCGCCGCCAGGGGGAGGAGCTGTGAGCGAACCGCGCACCCGGGAGGTCCGCGCGCCGGCGGCCGGAAGCCGGGCGGCCGGGGTGCCGGCGGCCCGCACCGGGGGACCGGCCCGCACCGGCCGTACCGCGGGCCCGGGCGGCACCGGGGGACCGGCCCGCACCGGTGGCCCCGCCCGTCCCCGCCGTGGCCCCCGCCGTCCCTGGCGGCTCGCCGCCGAGGCCGCGACGCTGCTGATCGCCGGTGTCGTCGCCTTCCCCCTCTACTGGATGGTCCTCTCCGCCTTCAAACCCGACGCCGAGGTGCAGTCGGACTCCCCGCGCCCCTGGACACTCGCGCCCTCCCTCGACGCCTTCCGGCGCGTCTTCCAGCAGCAGGACTTCGGCCGCTACTTCCTCAACAGCCTCCTCGTCGCCGGGACGGTGGTCGTCGCCTCCGCGCTGATCGCCTTCCTCGCCGCCACCGCCGTGACGCGGTTCCGCTTCCGCTTCCGCACCACGCTGCTGATCATGTTTCTGATCGCGCAGACGGTGCCGGTCGAGGCGCTGACCATCCCGCTCTTCTTCCTCCTGCGCGACCTCGGCACCGCCGTGCCCGGTATCGGCCTGAACACCCTCGGCTCGCTGATCCTGCCGCACCTCGCCTTCTCGCTGCCGTTCGCCATCTGGATGCTGCGCGGCTTCGTACGGGCCGTCCCCGAGAGCCTGGAGGAGGCCGCCGCCCTGGACGGCGCGAGCCGGGCCCGCTTCCTGTGGCGGATCCTCTTCCCGCTGGTCCTCCCCGGGCTCGTCGCCACCAGCGTCTTCTCCTTCATCTCCACCTGGAACGACTTCCTGTTCGCCAAGTCGTTCCTGATCAGCGCCACCGAGAACTCCACCCTGCCGATGGCGCTGCTCGTCTTCTTCAAACCCGACGAGAACGACTGGGGCGGCATCATGGCCGCATCGACCGTGATGACCCTCCCCGTCCTCGTCTTCTTCGTACTCGTACAGCGCCGACTGGTCTCCGGCCTCGGCGGCGCGGTGAAGGACTGAAGGGCCACGGAATGCCATCCCATCCCACCGGACACCCCGGCACACCCGACCACGCCGTCATTCCGCTTCCGCTCCGGGCCGAAGCGCTCCCGGACGGCGACGCCTGCGTCCTCGATGCGGCCACCGGCATCGACGCCGGACCCGGCACCGAATCCACCGCCCACTGGCTGCGCACCGCACTCGGCGCCGCCACCGCCCTGCCGCTGCCCCCGCACCACGACGGCTGCCGTACCCGCATCCGGCTGCGTACCGACCCGGACACCGCGAGCCGCCTCGGCCCCGAGGGCTACCGCCTCGCCGCCGACGGCGCCCTCCTCACGATCGACGGCGGCGGCCCGGCCGGGGTCTTCTGGGGCGCCCAGACGCTGCGTCAGCTCCTTGCCACCGACTCCGCGGACGTCTTCCGGCGCGCGCCCCTCACCCCGGGCCCCCGCGCCCTGTCACTGCCGCCGCTGCGGATCGAGGACGCCCCGCGCTTCGGCTGGCGCGGCATGATGCTCGACGTCGCCCGGCACTTCACCCCCAAGGACGGCGTCCTGCGCTGGATCGACCTGCTCGCCGCGCACAAACTCAACGTCCTGCATCTGCACCTCACCGACGACCAGGGCTGGCGGATGCCGATCGACCGGCACCCCGAACTCACCCGCACCGGCGGCTGGCGCGCCCGGACCAAACTCGGCCACCGCGCCTCCCCCTTGTGGAGCGACATCCCGCACGGCGGCCACTACACCAAGGACGACCTGCGCGAGATCGTGGCCTACGCCGCGCGCCACCACATCACCGTCGTCCCGGAGATCGATATCCCCGGCCACTCCCAGGCGGCCATCGCCGCGTATCCGGAACTCGGCAACACCGACGTCATCGACACGACCTCCCTCTCCGTCTGGGACACCTGGGGCATCAACCCGAACGTACTCGCCCCCACCGACAACGCCGTCCGCTTCTACGAGGAGGTGCTGGAGGAGGTACTGGAGCTGTTCCCGTCGCGCTACGTCCACCTCGGCGGCGACGAGTGCCTCAAGGAGCAGTGGAAGGCGTCCGACACCGCGCAAAAGCGCATCGCCGAGCTGGGCGTCGACGGTGAGGACGGCCTCCAGAGCTGGTTCCTCGGCCATTTCGCCCGCTGGCTCGCCGACCGCGGCCGGTGCCTCATCGGCTGGGACGAGATCCTGGAGGGCGGCCTCCCGGAGGGTGCCGCGGTCTCTTCCTGGCGCGGTTACGCCGGGGGCGTCGCCGCCGCCCGCGCCGGTCACGATGTCGTCATGTGCCCCGAACAGCAGGTCTATCTGGACCACCGGCAGGCCGCCGGCCCGGACGAGCCGGTGCCGATCGGTTTCGTCCGCACCCTGGAGGACGTCTACCGCTTCGAACCCGTCCCCGACGCCCTCACGGAGACCGAGGCGGAGCGGGTGCTCGGCACCCAGGCGAACGTCTGGACGGAGGTCATGGACAGTCAGGAGCGCCGTGACTACCAGGTCTTCCCACGGCTGGTGGCGCTCGCCGAGGTCGCCTGGTCCCGGCTGCCCGGCTCCGCCGACCGCGACTACCAGGAATTCACCCGCCGGATGACCGCCCACTACCCGCGCCTCGACGCGCTCGGCGTCGCCTACCGCCCGCCCGGCGGCCCCCACCCCTGGCAGCGGCGCCCCGGTCTGCTCGGACGCCCGATCGACGGGCCGCCCCCGAACGTGTGAGCCGCCGTACGGGCGGAGCGCCCCTCCCGGGGCCGGACGACCGGCCGGCCCCGGGTGCCGCGGGCGCCCCGGTGCCCCCGTCAGGACCCGCGCCACCGCCGCCGTACGGGCCCGCCGCGGCCGGACGAAACCGGATCAGCGCACCGTTCGGGACGGAACACCGCTTCGCGGACCCTCGCGCCGTGCGCCCGCGAGAATGTGCCAGAGTTGCCACGTCCGGACCGTGAGCACGTACCGTACGGCGAGCGGAACTGCCGGGACACCGGGGAAGGGGCAGCTGGCTTGACCACGCACGCACCGCAGGCGTCGCACACGGTGACGTTGCCGGCCTCGCTGGACGAGGCGGTGGCGGCCCTCGCCGCCATGCCCGCCGCCGTACCCGTCGCGGGCGGCACGGACCTCATGGCGGCGGTCAACGCCGGACTCCTCAGACCCGCGGGCCTCGTGGGCCTCGCCCGGATCAGTGAAATCCGCGGCTGGCAGTACCAGGACGGCCACGCCCTCCTCGGCGCCGGACTCACCCTCGCCCGCATGGGGCGCCCCGACTTCGCCGCGCTGATCCCGGGTCTGGCCGCCGCCGCGCGCGCCGCCGGCCCCCCGCAGATCCGCAACGCCGGGACGCTCGGCGGCAACATCGTCAGCTCCGCGCCGACCGGCGACACCCTGCCGGTGCTCGCCGCTCTGGAAGCCAACCTGATCATCGCGGGCCCCGGAGGCGGCCGCCGCGAGATCCCGGTGAGCCATCTGCTGGCCGGCCGCGAGATGCTGCGCCCCGGCGAACTCGTCGGCTACGTCCGGGTGCCGCTGCTGCACGCCCCGCAGACGTTCCTCAAGGCCACCGGGCGCACCGGCCCCGGCCGTGCCACCGCCTCCGTCGCGCTGGTCCTCGACCCGGCGCGGCGCGGGGTGCGGTGCGCCGTCGGCGCGGTCGCGGCGATGCCGCTGCGGCCCCTGGAGGCCGAGCAGTGGGTGGCCTCCCTCATCGACTGGGACGGTGAACGCGCCCTGGTCCCGGAGGCCCTGACGGCCTTCGGCGACTACGTCGCGGCCGCCTGCATCCCCGACCCGGCGCCGCCGCAGGACGGCTCCGAGCCGCAGACCCTGCCGCCCGCCGCGCTGCATCTGCGCCGTACGGTGGCGGCCCTGGCCCGCCGCGCACTTGGGAGGGCGCTCTCGTGAGCGACGACAACCGCAGCCCGCAGCCCGAGCAGGGCTGGCAGCCACTGCCGCAGGGCGGCGAGTACGAGCAGGAGGCCACGGCCTTCGTGCAGCTGCCGGAGGGGTTCACCACCGCGGCCCTCGGCGGCGGTGACTACTACCCCCCGGGCGCCGACCCGCTCGCCGCGCCCGGTCACGGCTACGTCCCCCCGGCCTCCTTCACCCCGCCGATCCCCGGCGCCGGCACCGACCCGACGGCCACCGGGCAGTGGACGATGCCGTTCGCCGACCCCGCCGCCGGGTATGCCGACCCGTCAGCCGGCTACCCCGCCCACAGCGACCGCCCCGCCGGCCCCACGGGCACGCCGCCGCACGGCACCCCCTGGGGCGGCGACCACGTCGAATGGCCGGTCGCGGGCGGTACGGACGCGGCCGGCGGCACCGGGCAGTGGACGGTTCCGGGCGCCCCGGACGACGTCCTGGAGGAGTCCGGCGAGTACCTCGTCGACGACGGCCGGGCCCCGCACACCCCGGGCGGCTACCCGTCCACCGGGTACCGCTACGACACCGCCGTCCCCGGTGGCGACACCTACGGCGGTCAGGAGACCGGCCACCCCGCGCCCGACCCGTACGGGTACGGCCCGTCCGGTGACACCTACGGCGGGCAGGGCGGCTACGGCGGCCGTCCCGCCCCGCAGGACCCGCTGTTCGGCGGCATCGCCGAGGAGCCGTACCCGCAGGCCGGCACCGATCACGGCGCGCCCCACGACACCGCCCACGGCACCGGCGACGCCTACGCCACCGGCACCCCGGAGGCCCCGGCGCCCGTGACGCCCGGCGGCGGCAGCGGCCACTGGTCGCTGCCCGCCGACGCACTGGCCCAGTGGCCGCCGGCCGAAGGCTCCGCGCCCGCCCCGCAGGCGCCGGGCGGGCCGGCCGACACCCCGGCGGACAACGGCTCCTGGACGGTCCCGGCCGCCGGTGAACAGCCCGACGTCTCCGGCGAGTTCCCCCTCGACGCGGTACGCGACGGCGCCTACGGGACGTACGCCGGGTACGGCACGCCCGGTGACGACACGGCCCACCCGGAGGCGGCGCACACCGAGACGGCGCACGCCCCCGGCGAGGCGGACGCGCCCGCCTCGGCCGGACTCGGCGCCCCCTTCACGGCCGAGCCGGGCGCGGACGCCCCGGCCGGGCACGGCGCGCCCGCTCCCGGCGAGCACGGCGTGCCCGCCGCCGACCACGGCACGGACGCCGTGCCGGAACCGGCGCCGCCCGTAGGGGAGATGCCCCTCGCCCCGGAGCCGTCCGCCGCTCCGGGCGACCACTCCGCCGTGGACCCCTTCGCCGCGGATCCCTTCGCCGTGGGTGGCCCGTACGTCCCCGTGGAGCCGCCCGCCCCGCTGCCGGACGCCGAGCCCGTGGCCGACGGCCTGCCCGCCGCCGGTGCCCCGGTGCCGGAGCCCCCCGTGGCCGACGCACCGGCACCGCCCGCGCACGAGCCCGTCGCCGAGCAGGGCGAGGCCCTCCACGGCACGCCGCCGCACGGCGTCCCGGTGCCGCAGACCGCCCCCGCCACGGACGACGGGCCCGCGGCACCGCCGCCCGGCGACCACCCCGCCACCGTTCCCGAGGGCGCGCTCCCGGACCCCGCGGCCCCCTCGGGTGCCGAGGCGACCGAGGTGCCGGCCGCGGCGGTTGAGCCCGCCGAAGGCGTCGAGGCCGTGCCCGGACCGTCCGGGGACGACGCCCCGGACCCGGCGCAGGCGCCCGGGGGGCCCGAGGCCACCGCCGCCGAGGGTCCGGAGACCACGGCGCCCGAGACCGCCGGCCCGGAGCGGACCGGTCAGGGGCCGGACGTGCCGCAGGCGGCTCCCGAGGCCGTGGCCGAGGCGGTGCCGCAGGTACTGGCGGACTCCGCTCCGGACACCGCCGGGGCCGACGCGTACGCCGAGGAGCACCCGCACGCCTCGTACGTGCTGCGGGTCAACGGCGCCGACCGGCCGGTCACCGACGCCTGGATCGGCGAATCGCTGCTCTACGTGCTGCGCGAACGGCTCGGGCTCGCCGGGGCCAAGGACGGCTGCTCCCAGGGGGAGTGCGGGGCCTGTTCCGTCCAGGTGGACGGGCGGCTGGTCGCCTCCTGCCTGGTGCCCGCCGCCACCACCGCGGGCAGTGAGGTCCGTACCGTCGAGGGGCTCGCCGAGCACGGCCGCCCCTCCGACGTGCAGCGCGCCCTCGCCGAGTCGGGCGCCGTCCAGTGCGGCTTCTGCATCCCGGGCATGGCGATGACCGTGCACGACCTCCTGGAGGGCAACCACGCCCCCAGCGAGCTGGAGACCCGGCAGGCGCTCTGCGGCAACCTCTGCCGCTGTTCCGGCTACCGCGGGGTGCTGGACGCCGTCGACACCGTCGTCACCGCCCGCCGCCAGGCCGCCGAGGCCGCGGAGGCGGAGGCGTCCGAGGAGGCGGCGCACATCCCGCACCAGACGGGCCCCGCGGAACCCGCCCCGCACGGGGCGCACGAGCAGGGCCCGCACACCCCGGCCGAGCACGGTGGCGCCCCCGCCGGCCACGATCCCGACGAACCCCACGGTCCGGACGCACCGCACCGGACGGGAGGCCCCGCATGAGCGGCACGACCGACGCAGCCACCGCGACCCCGGCCGCCGGGGTGCCGATCCCGCCCGTCGAGCCGCCGCCGCACGGTCTGGGCGTCTCCCTGCCGTCCGCCGACGCGTCCGCCAAGACCCAGGGCACCTTCCCGTACGCCGCCGACCTCTGGGCCGACGGGCTGCTGTGGGCGGCGGTGCTGCGCTCGCCGCACCCGCGCGCCCGGATCGTCTCCCTCGACACCCGGCAGGCCGCCGAACTCCCCGGCGTCCGCGCCGTCGTGACGCATGCGGACATCCCCGGGGACGCCGGGCACGGCCGCGGTGTCGCCGACCGTCCGGTCTTCGCCAAGGACGAGGTGCGGTACCACGGCGAGCCGATCGCCGCGATCGCCGCCGACCACCCGGACACCGCGCGGCTGGCCGCCGCCGCCATCGCCGTCGAGTACGAGCTGCTCGACCCGGTCACCGACCCGCAACTCGCCTTCGAGGCCGAGCCGCTGCACCCGGACGGCAACCTCATCCGGCACATCCCGCTCCGCTTCGGCGACCCGGAGGCCGTCGGCGAGGTGATGGTCGAGGGGCTGTACCGCATCGGCCGTCAGGACCCCGCGCCCATCGGCGCCGAGGCCGGGCTCGCGGTGCCGCGGCCCGACGGCGGCGTGGAGATCTACACCGCCTCCACCGACCCGCACACCGACCGCGATCTGGCCGCCGCCTCCTTCGGCCTCGACCCCGAGCGCGTCAAGGTCGTGGTGACCGGTGTGCCCGGCGCCACCGCCGACCGCGAGGACCCCGGCATCCAGCTCTCCCTGGGCCTGCTGGCGCTGCGCACCGGCTGCCCCGTCAAGCTCGCCGCGACCCGCGAGGAGTCCTTCCTCAGCCACGCACACCGCCACCCGACGCTGCTCCGCTACCGCCACCACGCGGACGCCGAGGGCAAGCTGGTGAAGGTCGAGGCGCAGATTTTGATGGACGCCGGGGCCTACGCGGACACCTCCGCCGAGGCGCTGGCCGCCGCCGTCTCCTTCGCCTGCGGCCCGTACGTCGTCCCGCACGCCGTCATCGAGGGCTGGGCGGTGCGCACCAACAACCCGCCCTCCGGCCATGTGCGCGGCGAGGGCGCGATGCAGGTCTGCGCCGCCCACGAGGGCCAGATGGACAAGCTCGCGGCGCGGCTGGGCCTGGAGCCGGACGAGATCCGGCGGCGCAACGTCATGGCCACCGGTGATCTGCTGCCCACGGGCCAGACGGTGACCTGCCCCGCGCCCGTCGCCGAGCTGCTGCGCTCGGTCACCGAGGCGCCGCTGCCGGACCTGCCCAAGGACACCCCCGCCGCGGAGTGGCTGCTGCCGGGCGGTCTGGAGGGGGCGGGCGAGCCGGGCGCGGTGCGCCGCGGTGTCGGCTACGCGTTGGGCATGGTGCACATGCTGGGTGCGGAGGGCGCCGACGAGGTGTCCACCGCGACGGTCAAGGTCAGCGGTTCGGTCGCCACCGTCATCTGCGCCGCCGTGGAGACCGGCAGCGGCTTCTCCACGCTGGCGCGGCAGATCGTGCAGGAGACGCTGGGCGTCGAGGAGGTGCACGTCGCGGGCGCCGACACCGATCAGCCGCCGGCCGGACGCGCCTGCCACGGCCGCCACACCTGGGTCTCCGGCGGCGCCGTCGAGCGGGCGGCGAAGATGGTCCGTACGCAGCTCCTCCAGCCGCTGGCCCACAAGTTCGGGATGTCCACCGAGCTGCTCCAGATCACCGACGGCAAGATCACCTCGTACGACGGGGTGCTCTCCACCACCGTCGCGGAGGCGCTGGACGGCAAGGAGCTGTGGGCCACCGCGCAGTGCCGTCCGCATCCGACGGAGCCGCTGGACGAGTCCGGGCAGGGCGACGCGTTCGTGGGGATGGCGTTCTGCGCGATCCGCTGCGTCGCGGACGTCGACATCGAGCTGGGCACCATCCGCGTGGTGGAGATGTCCGTGGCGCAGGACGTCGGGCGGGTGCTCAACCCCCGGCAGCTGCGCGCCCGGATCGAGGCCGGGGTCACCCAGGGGCTGGGCGCCGCGCTGATGGAGAACCTGCGCACCACGCGCGGTCAGGTCCGCCACCCGGACCTGACCGGCTACGCCCTGCCGACCGCGCTGGACGCGCCGGACATCCGCATCGTCAACCTCGTCGAGGAGCGCGACGTCGTCGCCCCGTTCGGCGCGAAGGCGGCCAGCGCGGTGCCGGTGGTGACCGCCCCCGCCGCGGTCGCCTCCGCGGTCCGCGCGGCCACCGGCCGTCCCATCGGCCGCCTCCCGATCCGCCCGCAGGCGGCGGTGGCGCAGAGCGCCCAGGGCGTCCCGCAGGGGGCACAGGCGTAAGGCCCGGAACGCGCCTGAAGGCGGTCCCCGCCGAGGTCGGGGCCGCCTTCAGGGCGTACGGGCATCCGTTCCGGGACGGCGCGCGGAGCATGACGACGCGACGGCGCGCCGCCCCGGGGAACGAACGCCACCGAGGGCGGTCCACCCGCAGCGGGACCGCCCTCGGTGAGTCCCTGATCGAGGGACCGGAGGCCGTGGCGGGAATCGAACCCGCGTAACTCGCTTTGCAGGCGAGTCCCTCAACCACTCGGGCACACGGCCGGGATGAGGCGATGCACCGACTCTAGGCAGCTGCGCGCGGGCCCGGGAAGGGGCCGGGGCGGTCTGCCATGAGGCCGCAACACGGGGACATACGGGGTTCACGGGAGGCGCGCGCGGAGCGCGGGTGCGGGCGCGTACCGGGGCGCGTGCGGGCCGGGGCGTAGGTCCCGCGTCCGAGGTGGATCCCGGTCCGATGTCCCGTCCGGGGACAGGGGCCATCCGGTGTGTCGGCCCTTACGCTGGCCCGATGACCGTCGACCCCGCGCGCGACACCGATGTCGCCACCCCAGCCGCTCCGCCGCGCTCCGCCGCAGGTCCGGACCCCGCAGGGGACGGGCGCGCCCTGGATTCCGGGCCGCCGGGGGCCGCGCCGGACGGGGGCGTGCTCGGGCGGGGGTACCGGGCGCTGACCCTCGGGATCGTCTCGGTGGTGTCGCTGATCGCGTTCGAGGCGAGCGCGGTGAACACCGCGATGCCGGTCGCCGCCCGGGCGCTGCACGGCATCGGGCTGTACGCCTTCGCCTTCTCGTCGTTCTTCACCACCAGCCTCTTCGCGATGGCGCTGGCGGGGGAGTGGAACGACCGCCGCGGGCCGCTGGTGCCGCTCTTCACCGGTATCGCCGCGTTCGGCGCCGGACTGGTCATAGCGGGCGCGGCGCCGGCCATGGGGCTGTTCGTCGCCGGGCGCGGGGTGCAGGGGCTCGGCGGCGGGCTGGTCATCGTCTCGCTGTACGTCGTCGTGGGGCGGGCCTATCCGGAGCGGCTGCGGCCGGCGGTGATGGCGTCGTTCTCGGCGGCGTGGGTGCTGCCGGTGATCGTCGGCCCGCTGGCCGCCGGGAGCGTCGCCGAGCACCTCGGCTGGCGCTGGGTCTTCCTCGCCATCCCGGTGCTGATCCTGCTGCCGCTCGCGGTGATGCTGCCCGCGCTGCGCGCCCTGCCACGCGAGGCACCCGGCCCGGACGGCGGGCTGCTCGCGGTGGTGCGCAGCCGCCGCGCGCTGCTCGCCCTGGCGGTCGCGGCGGGCGCCTGGCTCCTCCAGTACGCGGGCGGCCACCTCACGGCGTACGCGGTGATCCCGGCCGCCGCGGGGCTGGCGCTGCTGGTGCCGGCGGTGCGGCGGCTGCTGCCGCGGGGCACGTTCCGGGCGGCGCGGGGGTTGCCGATGGTGGTGCTGATGCGCGGTCTTGCGGCCGGTGCGCTGGTCGCCGCGGAGAGCTTCATCCCGCTGCTGCTGGTCAGTGAGCGCGGCCTGTCCGCGACCCTCGCCGGGCTCTCCCTCACCGGCGGCGGTCTGACCTGGGCGCTCGGCTCGTACGTCCAGAGCCGTCCGCGGTGCGAGGCGCACCGGGAGCGGCTGATGGGCGTCGGGATGGCGTTCCTGGCGGTGGCGATCGCGGCGGTGCCGCTGGTGCTGTCCGAGGCGGTGCCGGTGTGGACGGTCGCGGTGGCCTGGACGCTCGGCGGTTTCGGGATGGGGCTGAACATCTCCAGCGGCGGGGTGCTGCTGCTGAAGCTGTCGCGGCCCGAGGAGGCGGGGGCCAACTCCGCTTCCTTGCAGATGGCGGACGCGCTCGGCAACGTCGTCCTCGTCGGTCTCGGCGGCGCCCTCTTCGTCGCGTTCGGCGGCGGCTCCCCGACCGCCCCGGCGGCCACCCACGCCTCCGCCGTCTCGCACCCCGCCGCCTTCCTCGCCGTCTTCGCCACGATGGCCGTGGTGGCGGCCCTCGGGGCGGCCCTGGCGGGACGGCTCCGGCCTGCGGAGACGGCGTAGGGGAGGGCGAACGGCGGCCCGCGGGGGGCGTGCCGGGGCCGGCCTGCGGGGTGGTGCGGCGCGGTGTGAGGTGGGTCCCAACCCCGGGGCCCGGGCGGCCGGAACACCGCGACCCGCCGCCCCGCACGGGTAGGCTGACGCGGTTGCCGATCGCCGAGCCAGCCGACGGAGACCGTGACTACCACCACCAGCGCCACCAGCAATCACCACCTGTCCCCGGCCTTCCCGGGCCGGGCCCCCTGGGGTACCGCCAACAAGCTGCGTGCCTGGCAGCAGGCGGCCATGGACCGGTACATCCAGACCCAGCCCCGGGACTTCCTCGCCGTCGCGACCCCGGGCGCCGGAAAGACCACCTTCGCGCTCACCCTCGCCTCGTGGCTGCTCCACCACCACGTCGTGCAGCAGGTGACCGTCGTCGCCCCCACCGAGCATCTGAAGAAGCAGTGGGCGGAGGCGGCGGCGCGGGTCGGGATCAAGCTCGACCCGGACTACAGCGCGGGCCCGCTGGGCCGCGAGTACCACGGCATCGCGATCACGTACGCCGGTGTCGGCGTCCGTCCGATGCTGCACCGCAACCGCATCGAGCAGCGCAAGACGCTGGTCATCCTCGACGAGATCCACCACGCCGGTGACTCCAAGTCGTGGGGCGAGGCGTGCCTGGAGGCGTTCGAACCGGCCACCCGGCGGCTCGCGCTGACCGGTACGCCGTTCCGGTCCGACACCAACCCGATCCCCTTCGTCACGTACGAGGAGGGCAACGACGGCATCCGGCGGTCGTCGGCCGACTACACCTACGGCTACGGCAACGCCCTCGCCGACGGCGTCGTCCGCCCGGTGATCTTCATGTCGTACAGCGGCAACATGCGCTGGCGCACGAAGGCGGGCGACGAGATCGCCGCGCGGCTCGGCGAGCCGATGACCAAGGACGCCGTCTCGCAGGCTTGGCGGACCGCGCTGGATCCGCGCGGCGACTGGATGCCGAACGTGCTGCGCGCCGCCGACCAGCGGCTCACCGAGGTCCGTAAGAGCATCCCGGACGCGGGGGCGCTGGTCATCGCCTCGGACCAGGAGCAGGCGCGCGCGTACGCCAAGCTGATCCGGGAGATCACCGGGCACGGCGCGACGCTGGTGCTCTCCGACGACAGCGGCGCCTCGCAGCGGATCGACGACTTCGCCGCCTCCGACGACCGCTGGATGGTCGCGGTCCGGATGGTGTCCGAGGGCGTCGACGTCCCGCGCCTGGCGGTCGGCGTCTACGCCACGACGATCTCCACGCCGCTCTTCTTCGCGCAGGCGGTCGGCCGTTTCGTGCGGTCCCGTAAGCGCGGCGAGACGGCGTCGGTGTTCCTGCCGACCGTCCCGATGCTGCTCGGCTTCGCCAACGAGATGGAGGTCGAGCGCGACCACGTCCTCGACAAGCCGAAGAAGGACGGGGACGAGGACCCGTGCGCCGAGTCCGAGAAGGAGATGGACGAGGCCAACCAGGCGCAGGACGAGGACACGGGCGAGCAGGAGCAGTTCTCGTTCGAGGCGCTGGAGTCGGACGCGGTCTTCGACCGGGTGCTCTACAACAGCGCCGAGTTCGGCATGCAGGCGCACGCGGGCAGCGAGGAGGAGCAGGACTACCTCGGCATCCCCGGGCTGCTGGAGCCGGACCAGGTGCAGATGCTGCTGCAGAAGCGGCAGGCGCGGCAGATCGCGCACAGCAAGAAGAAGCCGGCCGAGGAGGCCGATCTGCTGGAGCTGCCGGCCGAGCGGCGTCCGGTGGTCAGCCACAAGGAGATGCTGGAGCTGCGGAAGCAGCTGAACACGCTGGTCGGCGCGTACGTCCACCAGAGCGGCAAGCCGCACGGCGTGATCCACACCGAGCTGCGCCGGGTCTGCGGCGGTCCGCCGAGCGCGGAGGCCACGGCCGGGCAGCTCACGGAGCGGATCAAGAAGGTCCGGGAGTGGGCCACGCGCATGAAGTGAGTGCGCGGCGGACGGAGTGAGGGGGAGGCGGTGCGCCGGGCGCACCGCCTCTCCGCGTCAACCGCCGTGCGCACAGGGAAAGTTACCCGCAGGTCGGGCGGGATATAGGGGGCATTCCGGACGGGAAAGACCGGATTCTGGACGGGGACTTCCGCTGACCGGACTGGCTCGCTACTGTCCCGTCACGCACACGCCCCGTGGCAGCGCCGCCGCGGAGCGCAGCCGGTGCATGCGGCCGGCGGCCTCTAGCGCGCGCTGCACCGGGACCGCAGCGCCCCCGCGCCGATGATGCCGCCACTTCGACCAGGAGGGGGCGTCGTGACCGCGGAGACCTCCCAGACGCTCGACCGGGGACTGCGCGTCCTCAAACTGCTCGCCGACACCGACCACGGCCTGACCGTCACCGAGCTGTCCCACAAGCTCGGGGTCAACCGCACCGTGGTCTACCGTCTGCTGGCCACACTGGAGCAGCATGCGCTGGTCCGCCGCGATCTCGGTGGCAGAGCCCGGGTCGGCCTGGGCGTGCTGCGTCTGGGCCGCCAGGTGCACCCGCTGGTGCGGGAGGCGGCGCTGCCCGCGCTGCGCGCGCTCGCCGAGGACATCGGCGCCACGGCGCATCTCACGCTCGTCGACGGCACCGAGGCGCTGGCCGTCGCCGTCGTGGAGCCGACGTGGACGGACTACCACGTGGCGTACCGGGCCGGGTTCCGGCATCCGCTGGACCGCGGCGCCGCCGGACGGGCGATCCTCAAGGCGCGCCAGGGCCGGATCCAGGACGCCGGGCTCGCGCTGACCCACGGCGAGCTGGAGGCGGGCGCGAGCGGCGCCGCCGCGCCGCTGCTCGGGGTCAGCGGTATCGAGGGCAGCGTGGGCGTGGTGATGCTCGCCGACGCGGTCTCCGACCGGATCGGGCCGCGGGTGGTGGACGCGGCGCGGGAGGTCGCGGAGGCGCTGCGCTGAACCGCCCGGCCGCCGTCCGCGCGCCCGCGGGCCGGGCCCCGGGCCGGGCGTGCGGTGCGGGGCGCGGGGCACCGGTCCTCTAGGGTGGCGGGGTGTCCTCCCGCGTCCGTGCACTGTCGATCTGTGCCGCCCTGGTCCTCGCCCTGCTGCTGACCGCCGCCCTCGCGCCGCTGCCGTACTCACTGGCGTACCCGGGGCCGACGGCGAACGTCCTCGGGGACAACAAGGGGAAACCGGTGATCACCATCTCCGGTGCCGACACCCGCCGGACCAGCGGGCAGCTGCGGATGACGGCGATCGTCGCCACCGGGCCGGACGCCTCGGTGCATCTGCCGGACGTGGTCCGGGGCTGGTTCCGCACGGACGAGGCGGTGATGCCGTCCGAGTCGGTCTACCCGGTGGGCAACAGCGTCAAGGAGGTCGCGCGGCACAACGCCGACGAGATGCGGAAGTCGCAGGACGCGGCGGTCGGCGCCGCGCTGGGCCATCTGCACCGGTCGGCCCGCGACGTGAAGGTCACCCTGCGGCTGGCGGACATCGGCGGGCCGAGCGCCGGGATGATGTTCGCGCTGGGGATCATCGACAAGCTCGACGGGGACGGCGCCGGGGGCGATCTGACCGGCGGCCGGACCGTCGCCGGCACCGGCACCATCGAGACCGACGGCACGGTCGGCCCGGTCGGCGGGGTGCCGCTGAAGATGCGCGCGGCGCACCGCGACGGCGCCCGCCTCTTCCTCGTCCCCGAGGCCGAGTGTTCCCAGGCGCTCGCGGAGCGGCCCGACGGGATGCGGCTGATCCCCGTCACCTCGCTCGACAGCGCGCTGAAGTCGCTCAAGGCGCTGAAGAGCGGCGGGGCGGTTCCCAGCTGCTGAGGCGGGCCGGGTGCCGGAGGCGTGCGGCCCCGGCGCCGCTCCCCGGGCCTCACCCCTCCTTGATGAACCCCTTCGAGAGCAGCCACTCCTTGGCGACCTCGTGCGGGTCCTTGCCCTCGACGTCGACCTGGCCGTTCAGCTTCCGGGCGACGGTGTTGTCCAGCGCCGCGGTGACGGGGTTGAGCAGCGCGGCGATCTCCGGGTACTTCTTCATCGTCGGCGCGTACATCGACGGCGCCGCGTTGTAGTTCGGGAAGAAGTGCTTGTCGTCGGCGAGGACGGTGAGGTTCATCGCCTTGATCCGGCCGTCGGTCGTGTAGACCTCGCCGAAGGTGCAGGCGGTGCCCTGCGCGGTCTGGGTGTAGACGACGCCGCTGGTCATCTTGTGGATGTTGCCGGGCGGGAGCTTCATGCCGTACCGCGCGGCCATGCCGGGCAGTCCGTCGTTGCGGGCGGCGAACTCGCTGTCCACGCAGAGAGTGACCGCGCTCGGGTCCTTCTTGAGCAGCGCCGCCATGTCGGAGAGCGTCCGGACGCCGTACTTGCGGGCGTTGGCGCGGTTGAGGGTGAAGGCGTAGGTGTTGTTGAGACGGGCGGGCGGCAGCCAGACGAGGCGGTTGGCGCGGTCGGCGTCGCGGACCGCGACCCACTGCCGGTGCGGGTCGGTGATCGGCTTCTCGTGGCCGAGGTAGGTGATCCAGCCGGTGCCGGTGTACTCGTACATGCCGTCGGCGGTGCCGGAGCGGACCGCCTCGCGGGCGCCGATGGAGCCCTGGATGTTGGTCTTGTCGATGACGGTGGCGCCAGCCGCCTCGAAGACCAGGCCCATGATCTGGCCCAGGATGATGTTCTCGGTGAACTCCTTGGAGGTCACGGTCAGCTGCGCGCCCTTGAGGGGCTGGCCGCGGCCGAGGGTGCCGGGGCGGACGTTGTCGGTCATCGGGCTGCCGCTGACCAGCCCGCAGCCCGCGAGGAGGACGGCGACGGCGGCCAGGGTGGCGGCGCGGGCGGTACGGCGCGGGCGGCGGTACGGGCGGTGCCCGGGGCTCGGGGCCATCAGCGCGATACCTCCAGACCGTGCGGCCGCAGCAGCACTTCGGCGAGCGAGGCCAGCCAGTCGACCAGCAGCGCGAGCGCCACGGTGAGAACGGAACCGAGGACCAGCACCGGCATCCGCTGGGTGATGATGCCCGCCGAGATCAGGTCGCCCAGACCTCCGCCGCCGCCGAACGTGGCGAGCGTGGCGGTGCCGACGTTCAGCACCAGCGCGGTGCGCACCCCGGCGAGGATCAGCGGGACGGCCAGCGGCAGTTCGACGCGGGTGAGCACGCCCGCCGGGGACATCCCGATGCCGCGGGCCGCCTCCGTCAGCGTCGGGTCGATGGCGCGCAGCCCGGCGATGGTGTTGGCGAGGACCGGCAGCACCGCGTAGATCACCATGCCGATGACGGCCGCCTTCGCGCCGATGCCCAGCCAGATGACGAGCAGCACCAGCAGGCCCAGGGCGGGCACCGCCTGGCCGAGGTTGGCGGCGGCGACCGCGAACGGGGTCGCGCGGCGCAGCTTGGCGCGGGTCAGCGCGATGCCCAGCGGGATCGCGATGATCAGTACGAAGAAGGTGGAGACGGCGGTCAGCTGGACGTGCTGGCGCACCGCGAGGCCGATCTTGCCGTTGTCGACGGCCTGGTGGGCGATGGAGTCGAGGCGGGCGCCGCGGAACCACAGCCAGGTGCCGAGCAGCGTGGCGGCCAGGAACAGCGGCATACCCAGCGCCCGCTGCCAGGTGATCCGGCGCAGCCCCTGGGGCGGCGCCGAGGATCCCCGGGGCGCCGCGGCCTCGTGCTCCCGCTCGTGGACCTCGTCCCGGAACGCCAGGCCGTGCACCTCGTGTTCGCCCGGCGGCCGCTCGTCCCTGGGGGCGCGGCGCTCCTCGCGGGGGCTCATGCCGGGGCCCCCGCGCCGCCTTCGCCCAATCCCTCCTGGGCCATGCGGGTGCGGCGGGCCCGCGCCTCCTCCAGCTGGTGTCGGTGTTCGACGGCCTCCAGGCGGTCGGCCTCCAGCAGTTCGTGGACGTTGTTCATCAGCGTCTCCATGTCGACGACGCCGATGTACTCGCCGCGCCGCCCGGTGACCGCGACCCGCCCGGCGTTGTCGGTGAGCACCGCCTCCAGCGCGTCGCGCAGCGTCGCGTCGCGGGTGACGGTGTCGTGCACCAGCGTCCCGGCGCGCGCCAGGGTGCCCTTCGCGCGCATCAGGTCGCCGCGCCGCAGCCATTTGTACGGGCGGCGGTGGCGGTCGAGGAGCAGCACCTCGTTGGTGTCGCCGTCGCGCAGCAGGTCGAAGATGGACTGGAGCGGGTCGTCGACGCCCGCGGTGGCGAAGTCGACGACGCCGACGTCGCGGACGCGGGTGAGGTTGAGGCGCTTGAGGGCGGCGCCGGCGCCGACGAAGCCGGAGACGAAGTCGTCGGTGGGGTTGGTGAGGATCGCCTCGGGGGTGTCGAACTGCGCGATGTGGGAGCGCTCGCGGAGCACCGCGATCCGGTCGCCGAGCTTGATCGCCTCGTCGAAGTCGTGGGTGACGAAGACGATCGTCTTGTGCAGTTCGTGCTGGAGCCGGATCAGCTCGTCCTGGAGGTGGTCGCGGGTGATCGGGTCGACGGCGCCGAACGGCTCGTCCATCAAGAGCACCGGCGGATCGGCGGCGAGCGCCCGGGCGACGCCGACGCGCTGCTGCTGCCCCCCGGAGAGCTGGCGCGGGTAGCGGCCGTGGAACTCCCCCGGGTCGAGCCCGACCAGGTCCAGCATCTCCTCGACCCGGTGTTTGATCTTCGCCTTGGGCCAGCCGGTCATCTTCGGTACCAGCGCGATGTTCTGGGCGACGGTCATGTGCGGGAAGAGGCCGGAGGACTGGATGGCGTAGCCGACGGTGCGGCGCAGCTTGACCGGGTCCATTCCGGTGACGTCGCGGTCGCCGATGCGTATCCGGCCGGAGGTCGGCTCGATCAGCCGGTTGATCATCTTCAGCGTGGTGGACTTCCCGCAGCCCGACGGGCCGACGAGGACGACCAGCTCACCGGCGTTGATCTCCATGGTGACATCGTCCACCGCGGGCGCCGGGCTGCCCGGGTAGTGCTTGGTCAGCTTCTCCAGCCGGATCCCGGCGCCGGAGGCGGCGGCGCGCGCGGCGGTTCTCCCGGCGGTGGGCACGGACGTCTCAGGCACGGATCCCCCTGGGGATGGTCAGCCGTCCTATGAGGACGTACGCGGCGTCGAAGAGGAGGGCGAGGACGACGATTCCGAGCGTGCCGGAGAGCACCTGGTTGAGGGCGTTGGCGCTGCCCAGCGAGGCGATGCCGCGGAAGATCTCGTTGCCGAGCCCCGGACCGGACGCGAAGGCGGCGATGGCGGCGATCCCCATCAGCATCTGGGTGGCGACGCGGATGCCGGTGAGGATCGGCGGCCAGGCCAGCGGCAGTTCGACGCGGAGCAGCTGGGCGGCGCGGGACATCCCGATGCCGCGCGCCGCGTCCACCAGTGTGGCGTCCACCCCGCGCAGCCCGACGACGGCGTTGCGGACGACGGGCAGCAGCCCGTACAGCGTCAGGGCGATGACGGTCGGGGCGACGCCGAGGCCGACGATCGGGATGAGCAGACCGATCAGGGCCAGTGAGGGGACGGTGAGGATCGTCGAGGTGGCGGTCGTGGCGAGATTGCCGGCCCATTCGGTGCGGTAGGTCGCGACGCCCAGCGCGACGCCCAGGACGGTGGCGGCCACCATGCACTGGAAGACCGCGCTGGCGTGCTGTGCCGCATCGGTCAGCAGTTGGGCGTGGCGGCTGCCGACGTACTCCCAGAAGCTCACTGGCACCCTCCTCCGTCAGTCCTCCGATGCCTGTTGCACCAGAGGGATGATGCGCAGCGGAACCGGATTTTCCATCACGATTGCCGTAGAGGCCCGCACGATGCCATCAAAACCGACCACTCGGTCGATCACACGTTGGAGATCGGCGTTGGAGCGTGCGACGAGCCTGCAGAGCATGTCCCCATGTCCGGTCGTTGTATGCAGCTCCAACACCTCAGGAACGGTCGTCAAGTGAGCACGTACGTCCGCACCTTGGCCTTGTTTGATCTCCAAAGTGGCAAATGCGGTCACCGGGTAGCCGAGCGCCGCCGGATCCACCTCCGGGCCGAAACCCCTGATCACTCCATTCGACTGAAGCCGGTCCAGCCGCGCCTGGACGGTGCCGCGCGCCACGCCCAGCCGCCGCGACGCCTCCAGCACCCCGATCCGCGGCTCGCGCGCCAACAGCTCGATGAGCCGCCCGTCCAAATGATCGATCGCCACTGCGGATCCCTCCGATACCGATGGTCATCCTGTACAGATAGCCCGGCCGAACCGCCCGACCGCTAGGCATAGTGCCCAGCAGATGCGCGAACTATTGCGCACCTTGTGGATCGGAGGGAATCTGCGGCCATGGCAGACACGATGCACACTCAGCCCACCCCCGGCACGGCCCGGCAGGCGGACCCCTTCCCGGTCAAGGGGATGGACGCGGTCGTCTTCGCCGTCGGCAACGCCAAGCAGGCCGCGCACTACTACGCCACCGCCTTCGGCATGACCCGCGTCGCCTACTCCGGACCGGAGAACGGCAGCCGTGAGACCGCCAGTTACGTGCTCGAATCCGGCGGCGCCCGGTTCGTCTTCACCTCCGTGATCAAGCCGGTCTCCGACTGGGGCCGCTTCCTCGCCGACCATGTCGCCGCCCACGGCGACGGCGTCGTCGACCTCGCCATCGAGGTCCCCGACGCCCGCGCCGCGTACGCCTACGCCACCTCCCACGGCGCCACCGGCATCGAGGAGCCCTACGAGACGAAGGACGAGCACGGCACCGTCGTCCGCGCCGCCATCGCCACCTACGGCGAGACCCGGCACACCCTCGTCGAGCGCCGCGACTACACCGGCCCGTACCTGCCGGGCTATGTCGCCGCCGAGCCGCTCGTCGCGCCCGGCCCGCGCCGCTTCCAGGCCATCGACCACTGCGTCGGCAACGTCGAACTCGGCAGGATGAACGAGTGGGTGGCGTTCTACAACAACGTCATGGGCTTCACCAACATGAAGGAGTTCGTCGGCGACGACATCGCCACCGAGTACTCCGCGCTGATGTCGAAGGTCGTCGCGGACGGCACCCGCAAGGTGAAGTTCCCGCTCAACGAGCCGGCCATCGCCAAGAAGAAGTCCCAGATCGACGAGTACCTGGAGTTCTACGGCGGCCCGGGCGTGCAGCACATCGCGCTCGCCACCAACGACATCGTCGCCACCGTCCGCGCCATGCGCGAGGCCGGCGTGGAGTTCCTGGACACCCCCGACTCGTACTACGACACCCTCGGCGAGTGGGCCGGGGAGACCCGGGTGCCCGTCGAGACGCTGCGTGAGCTGAAGATCCTCGTCGACCGCGACGAGGACGGCTATCTGCTCCAGATCTTCACCAAGCCGGTCCAGGACAAGCCGACCGTCTTCTTCGAGATGATCGAGCGGCACGGCTCGATGGGCTTCGGCAAGGGCAACTTCAAGGCCCTCTTCGAGGCGATCGAGCGCGAGCAGGAGCGCCGCGGCAACCTCTGACCGGCAGCCGGTGGCGCCACCCGCCACCGGCCCGCCCGCCGCGGCGCCGCCGGAGCTTCCCCGCGCCGTACCGGCCCGCGCCCGGCCCGCCGCCCCGCCCCGCCCCGCCGCACGGCGGGCGGGGCGGCGGGCCGCCGCCGCACGCCCGCGGCCGGTCGCCACAGCCGCCCCACGGATGGCCGGGTTCCGCCCCTGTCACGTTCTTCCGTACGGCCGCCGCGGATGCGACGCTGACGCCATGGACCTTCTCGCCCAGCTGCGCGCCGGCCTCCCCGACGAAGCGATCCTCACCGACCCGGACGTCACCGGCGCCTACGCCCGTGACATGGCGGGCTTCTGCGACGCCGGGAGCCCCGCGGCCGTCGTCCTGCCGCGCACCGTCGAAGAGGTCCAGCACGTGATGCGCACCGCCACCGCGCTGCGCGTCCCCGTCGTCCCGCAGGGCGCCCGCACCGGCCTGTCCGGCGCCGCCAACGCCACCGACGGCTGCCTCGTGCTCTCCCTGGTCAAGATGGACCGCATCCTGGAGATCAACCCCGTCGACCGCACCGCCGTCGTCGAGCCGGGCGTCATCAACGCCACCCTCTCCCGCGCGGTCAACGAGCACGGCCTGTACTACCCGCCGGACCCCTCCAGCTGGGAGGAGTGCTCCATCGGCGGCAACATCGGCACCGCCTCCGGCGGCCTGTGCTGCGTGAAGTACGGCGTCACCGCCGAGTACGTCCTCGGCCTCGACGTCGTCCTCGCCGACGGCCGGCTGCTGTCGACCGGCCGCCGCACCGCCAAGGGCGTCGCCGGCTACGACCTCACCCGCCTCTTCGTCGGCTCCGAGGGCACCCTCGGCGTCGTCGTCCGCGCCGTCCTCGCCCTGAAGCCGCAGCCGCCCCGGCAGCTGGCGCTCGCCGCGGAGTTCCCGTCCACCGCCGCCGCCTGCGAGGCGGTCTGCGCGATCATGGCCCAGGGCCACACCCCGTCGCTGCTTGAGCTGATGGACCGCACCTGCGTCCGCGCCGTCAACGACTACGCGCGGATGGGCCTGCCCGACACCACCGAGGCGCTGCTGCTCGCCGCCTTCGACACCCCCGACCCGGCCGCCGACCTCGCCGCCCTCGGCGCGCTGTGCACCGCCGCGGGCGCCACCGAGGTGGTGCCCGCCGACACCGAGGCCGAGTCCGAGCTGCTGCTCCAGGCCCGCCGGGTCACCCTCCACGCCCTGGAACGCGTCCGCTCGTCCACCATGATCGACGACGTCTGCGTCCCCCGCTCCCAGCTCGCCGCGATGCTCGACGGCACCGCCGCCATCGCCGCGAAGTACGACCTGACCATCGGCGTCTGCGCCCACGCCGGCGACGGCAACACCCACCCCACCGTCTGCTTCGACCCCGCCGACGAGGACGAGTCCCGCCGGGCCCGCGCCTCCTTCGACGAGATCATGGCCCTCGGCCTGGAGCTGGGCGGCACGATCACCGGCGAACACGGCGTCGGCGTCCTGAAGAAGGAGTGGCTCGCCCGCGAACTGGGCCCCGTCGGCCTGGAGTTGCAGCGCTCCGTCAAGCAGGTCTTCGACCCGCTGGGGTTGCTCAATCCGGGGAAGCTGTTCTGAGGGCTGGGGCCGCGCCCGGCAGACCACGAGCCACCGGCTCCTGCCCTGCTACCTGCCGACCGCCGCCCTGGCATCAGCCGGGCGCTCGCCGAGCGCGGGAAGCAGTAGGCGCGCCCGAAGCTGTCGCTGAGTTACTTGACTCAGCGCATTCGCGTGGTGATGGAGGAGCCGTCCTCGTCGAGAGTGGCCCAGGGCAGCAGCCGCGGCGAGTGGCCCGCGCCGGAGGCGCTGAAGCAGGCCGTACGCGTATCCCGGCCCAACCGGCGCGGGTACCGTTTCGAGCGGTGAAGTCGAAACGGAGCCCAGTATGCCCAATCATGCCGACGAGAGCATTGGGGCGAGGATCGCCTCTTACCGGAACCTCGCGGGCTACACCCAGCGCGAGTTCGCCGAGCACTCCCACCTCTCCCTGGGGAACATCCGCAAAGTCGAGCGGGGCGAACGCCTGCCCACCCACGGCTTTCTCGCCACCGCAGCCAGAACACTCGCCGTGAGCGTCGAAGAGCTGACCGGCCAGCCCTACCGGGGACGGCAACGGTCTGACGAGAAGGCACACGTCCCCATCGCAGCCATCCGGACCGTGGTGCGTGCATTCGATCTGCCTCCGGAGTGGCGAACCACACCGCGCTTTCTGGCGGACATTGCCAGTGACCTTGACGAGGCCACCCGGCACCGTGCAGCGGCCCGGTACACCCGTCTCGGCCTGGCGCTACCCGAGCTGCTGGAAGAGCTGACGGCCGCGGTGCACCTGCTGGAAGGCGACCGGAAGCGTCAGGCCGCGAAGATGCTGTCTTCCGCGTACTACATGGCGCACTGCCTCGCCTACCGGCTCGGATATGCGGACCTCGCCGGGCAGTTGGACGACCGGCAACGCTGGGCAGCAGGCATCTCAGCCGATCCGTTGTCGGTTGCGCTCGCCCAGTGGTCACGAGCCGGAGGCTTCCAAGCTGCCCGCGAGTACGGCGCCGGGCTCCGGCTCTTGGCCCACGCTCGCGACCAACTCACCGAAGAGGCAAGCGCATCCTCGTCGTCAGCGGTGACGCTGCTGGGCAGCCTGCGCCTGCGTGAGGCCACGCTCGCTTCCCGCGCCCGAGACGAGCAGGCCACAGAACACCACCTCGCAGAGGCTTCCCGGCTCGCCGCGCAGATCCCCGACCGAACAGACCGGGTGCGCTACCACCTCACGTTCGGCCCGGCGAACGTCGCCGTACATGACATCGCTGCGCAGGTCGAACTCAAGAACGCTGACGAGGCTGCGAAGAGAGCGAGCGCTTTGCGTCTGCCCCCGTCGCTACCGCGCACCCGCCGGGGACATCACCACATCGATGCCGCGCGTGCCTTCCTTGCCGTCGGCGATCGGGACAAGGCCCTGAAGGCATTGCAGGACGCCCGCCAAGTGGCGCCTCAGCAGACCCGATATCACCCCATGGCCCGCGAGGCGGTACGGCTCCTCGCCCAGCAGTACCGCCGTGTTGACCAGGACGTTCGGACGCTCGCCGCGTGGATGGGCCAAGGCTTGGCCTGACGGGGAGGCAAGCCGTCGTCAAGATGAGTGGCAGTCACGAAGTACCCCGGCGTGGGGTACTTCCTCTGTTTTGCAGTGAGCATCCTGTCACTGTCAGTCGCCGCAGCGTTCCCGCCGGCGATCCGCAACCTCCTTGCTGCACAGCTGCGGCGGCTGACCAGCCCATCCTGCACCGATCCGCGTGAGGACGGGCTTGCACTCCGATTGACCACCGGACGGAGACAGTTGTGATCAGCCACATCACGTTGGATCGGAAAGATGTCTCGTACGACCACCGCGAGGGCCGCGCGACATTCGCGGTGACGGTGCATCACCGGGACGGCCACACCGAGCCCAGCGTCCTCAAGCTGGAGCCGGGACAGGTGGAGGTGTACGCGCTCCAACTTGAAATGGCCATTGACAAGAGGAAGGCCGCCAAGGAGACGGCCTGCCGATGAGCACGCGGCACGCGAAACCGGATCGGATGCGGCCGCCGTTCGCCGGCCCGGCGCTCGTCGCTGCCGGCATCCCCGCCGCGATCGTTGCCGCCCACGGTGCGCCCGCCCTCGCCGGGATCGAGCAGCCCGGCGCGCCGATCGAACATGCCGCGGCTGACGCAGCCGGTGCCGTGATCGACCGCGCTGCGTCGCCCACGGCGTGTGCTGCCTGCCGTCCTGAAGGGCAGACCCCGCACACCGGGCGACTTCCGTCTTCGCCTGTCGCGAAAGGGCGGTCCGTGTCGGGAGCGTAGTGATTGACCGGCACCGCCCCGCCCTGCGCGCTCCGTCCCCGGTTCTGGCCAGACAACCGGCCGGGGACGGAGCGCCATCACCGCACCATCCAATGGAAGGAAGTACACGGTGACCATCACACAACAGCACACGACACCGCTGGAGGTGAAGAGTGCCCGCGAACTCATCACCCCAGAGGCATTCACCGCAGTCGCCGGCACGGTGCAGCGCAACAACGAGGGCATGGCAGAGAACGTCGCGGAAGCGATCACGGAGGAGGCGTTGAAGTTCGTTGCGGCCTGCTCGGCGGCGCCGCGCGCCCGCCTCAAGCCGTCGCGGGTCGTGGATGAGGGCTGGCACGCCCTGATCCTGCACACGACCGTATACGCCGAGTTGTGCCGGTCGCTGCACCGGTTCGTGCACCACGTGCCGGAGCGCCCCGACGTCACACGCCACAACCCCGGTGTGCTGGCACGGACTCAGGAAGCGATCAAGGTGGCTGGGTACAAGCCCGACCCGCTGATGTGGAACGGGCCGGCCGACAACACGATCCCGGTCGCTGCAACCTGCGAGCACACCGAGCCGCCGCCCGCCGGCTGCGGCGCTGACTGCTCCAACACCGGCCCGAACTGACGCTCTTCTGGTCGCGGTTTCCCAACGGCCGTACGGTCGTTGGGAAACCGGGAGGCGATGGCATGACGGAGTGGACCAACCCTGCGTGGCAGCGAGCGGTGACGGCATACCGGGAAGTCGTGGAAGCGGGAGGGCACCCTCGGCCGCCGCGCAGCAAGTGGGGCAGGCATCCGGCACGCCGGTGCTCCGGCGGTGTGGTCGTGGTGGACCAGGCGACTGGAACGCCGTACACGCTGCCGTGTGCTTGTCCAAGCCGCACGCGATGACCTAGGCGCTAACCGGCCCCGTACGACCGTCGCGCCCCGCCTGTTCGCCGGTCCCGGTGAGGGGCGGGCGGGGCGCTCTCATCCACTCGCCGCGGAGTCGTCAGAGGGCCCCGGCACGGGGTCGACGACGAACGTCCCCTTGCCCTGGACGGTCACGATCAGCCCCCGTTCCCGAATCTTTCGCGGCCCGCCGGGCGGTCATGTACCCCACGCCGTACTTCTCGGCCAGAGCCCGCTCGGCTTGTGGCGCTACGTGGTATCGGAGTAGGTCCGGCCACCATTCACGGGGTGCACGTCCGCCCGGGTAACCGCACCCTGTACGTGGCGGTGGCCGTATGACCGCGGTCGTGCGCTGGCGGGGCGAGCGGGAAACTTTCGCCCCGTGGCGGTGCGGTACGTCGCGCCCCGACGCACGATGGAACAGCCCGCCGCCTCCGGCGGCGGCGACCGCACCCGGCCGGGAAGCGCCCGGCCGTCGCGCCACTCAGGGAGCGATCAGCCGATGCCAGCCAGCGCAGCGACCCGGACCGACGAGACGTACGACGTGATCGTGGTGGGCGCAGGCCCCACCGGCGAGAACGTCGCCGACCGGGCGCACGCCGCCGGGCTGAGCGCCGTCATCGTCGAGAGTGAGCGCGTCGGCGGTGAATGCTCCTACTGGGCCTGCATGCCGAGCAAGGCGCTGCTGCGTCCGGTCACCGCCCGCTCCGAGGCCCGCCGGGTACCCGGCCTCAAGGACGCGGCCGCCGGGCCCCTCGACGCCGACGCCGTCCTCGCCCACCGCGACGCCTTCGCCTCACACTGGAAGGACGACGGGCAGGTGCGGTGGCTGGAGTCGATCGGGGTGCCGCTCGTGCGCGGTCAGGGCCGCCTGGCCGGGCCGCGGAAAGTCGTCGTGGACGGCGGACGGACGCTGCACGCCCGGCACGCCGTCGCCCTCTGCACCGGCAGCCGTGCCGTGCTGCCGCCGATCCCCGGGCTGGCCGACGCGGAGCCCTGGACCAGCCGCGAGGCCACCAGCGCCGCGTCCGTGCCGGGCCGGCTGGTCATCGTCGGCGGGGGCGTCGTCGGCGTCGAGATGGCCACCGCCTGGCGGGCCCTCGGTGCCTCGGTCACCCTCCTCGTACGGGGCGACGGGCTGCTGCCCCGGATGGAGCCGTTCGCCGGAGTGCTGGTCGCCGAGTCGCTCGCCGAGGCGGGGGTGATGCTCCGTACCGGCACCGGCGTCACACGGGTGCGCCGGGAGGCGCCGGGCGGGCCGGTCACCGTGGAGCTGGACTCCGGCGGGGAGATCGTCGCCGACGAACTGCTGATCGCCACCGGGCGCGCGCCGCGCACCGACGACCTCGGCCTGGAGACCGTCGGCCTCACACCGGGCTCGTGGCTGACCGTCGACGACACCTGCCGCGTCACCGACCTCGCGGACAACGACTGGCTCTACGGCGTCGGCGACGTCAACCACCGCGCCCTCCTCACCCACCAGGGCAAATACCAGGCCCGGATCGCCGGGGCCGCCCTCGTCGCCCGCGCGCAGGGCGTGCCGATCCTGGAGACCGACCGCTGGGGCGCGCACGCCGCCACCGCCGACCACGCCGCCGTCCCGCAGGTCGTCTTCAGCGACCCCGAGGCCGCGGCCGTCGGCCTGAGCCTGGCCGAGGCGGAGCGCGCCGGGCACCGGGTCCGCGCCGTCGACGCCGACCTCGGCGCCGTCGCCGGCGCCGCTCTCTACGCCGACGGCTACCGCGGGCACGCCCGGATGGTCGTCGACCTGGACCGCGAAATCGTCCTCGGGGCCACCTTCGTCGGCCCCGGGGTCGGTGAACTGCTGCACTCGGCGACCCTCGCGGTGGCCGCCGAGATCCCCCTCGAACGCCTCTGGCACGCCGTCCCCGCCTACCCGACGATCAGCGAGGTCTGGCTGCGGCTGCTGGAGGCGTACCGCGGCTGACCCGGGAGCGGGCCGGGCGGGGGAGAGGGGTGCCGGGCGGGGGAGACGTGATCCGGCGCCCGGCACGGGGGCGGGCACGGCTCACGCACCCGCGTCCGGGGTCTCGTCCGACGGCCACGGCTCCCCGGCCCACGGCGCGTCGCCCGTCGCCATCGCCAGCAGCTCGCTCAGTCCTTTGTCCATGCCCAGGTGCTCCTGCTCCGAGCCCGGGGGGACGACCCGCAGGGTGCGCTCCAGCCACGCCGACACCGCGGCGGCGGGCGCCTCCAGGAGCGCTTCCCCGTCCGGCGAGCTGAGCGCCAGGCAGACCAGGCTGCGGCCGTCCACCTTCGTCGGCCAGACCCGCACATCGCCGTGACCGCAGGGCCGGAACACGCCCTCGACCAGCAGTTCACGCGCGAACGTCCAGTTGACGGGCGCGTCCGAGCCGATGTGGAAGGTGATGTGGACCGCGTACGGGTCGTCGGTGCGGTAGGCCAGCCGGGCCGGCACCGGAACGCTCTGCTCCGGCGAGACGACCAGACCGAGTTCCAACTCTCGCTCCACCACGCTGTGCATCGGATTTCCACCTCTCCGCTTCGCTGTACGGGCCCCGTTGTGTTCCGCCCGCACTGGGATAGAGAGCGGGGGGCCACGGATCCTTACGCGACTTCGAGAATTTTTTTCGCGGACTTTTCCGCGGACTTCTTCCAGGTGGTTCCGGACGGGTGAACGGCCGGTACGGAACGGGGCGGACGGGACCCCGTGACGCGTCCGTGGGCGCGGGAACACCCGGGTTCGTCCGCGATTGTCCGGGGTGGGACGTCTCGGGCTCGCGTTCGAGGGCCCGGATCCCTGTGTGACGCGCGCTCTGCCGCCCCGCGGTTCTTCGTTAACCTCCTCCGTGGACGATCGACGCCGGACACGGTGCCCCCGCGGCAACCGGGCGCGGCGGACGGCCGGGCCGAGGGCCCGGGTGCGGCGTCCGGCCCGCGCGCGGCGCGGCCGGAGGCCGGCCGGTGGGCGACGGCACACAGAGCACAGGCGTGGGACGCGAGGGGAGTTGGGGACAGTGGCGGAATCCCCCGGTAGTGGTGGCAACGTACCGGCAGGGGGGTATTACCCGGACCCGTCCATCCCCGGCTACATCCGGTACTGGGACGGAACCGCATGGGTGCCGGGTACCAGCCGCCCGGCCCCGGCCGAGGGCGAGGCGATGCCCGCACCGCCCCCGGGCGCCGCGCCCGCCCCCGCGCCCGCCCCGGCGTCCGCGCCGCCCGCCGCCCCCGCGGAGGCCGGCCCGGCCCTCCCCGGCGCCGGCGAGGGGACCTCCGGCACCGGCGACGGGACCCCGCACTCCTGGGACGACCCGGCCCGTCCGCACGGCAGCGGCCCCGCACCCGCCTCCGCCTGGCGTGCCGACGCGGCCCGGCAGGGCGGCACCGGCGCCGCCGGACCCGTCTCGTGGGGCGCGCCCGACGCGGCGTCCGGTGAGGGGGAGGGCCGGGGCGCCGTTCCGTCGCCTCGCGCTCAGGACGGCGACGGGGCCGGGCCGCAGGGCGAGGCGGAGCCGGAGCAGCCGTCGCGCTCCGACGGCACGGTCACCATGCGCGCGGTCCGGCCGCCCGCCCGCGACCGGGGCACCACCACGATCCGCGCGGTCCGCCCGGGCGACGGCCCGGCGCCCAAGGACGGCGGCACGATGGCGATC
Organism: Streptomyces sp. NPDC014733; assembly: GCF_043083385.1. Taxonomy (NCBI): domain Bacteria; kingdom Bacillati; phylum Actinomycetota; class Actinomycetes; order Kitasatosporales; family Streptomycetaceae; genus Streptomyces; species Streptomyces sp. NPDC014733. The sequence goes on from NZ_JBIBYO010000016.1 coordinate 106,339, forward strand.
CGGCTGCCCCAGCGGCCCGGGCCCGCCGCGGGCCAGGGCGGCCCGGCAGGTCAGGGCGCGGCCCCCACCCCCGGCCAGGCCCCCGCCCCCGGTCAGGCCCCGGCCGCCGGTTCCGCTCCCGCCGCGGGCCAGGCCCCCGCCGGTCCCGCCGCGTCGGCGCCGAGCGGGCCGCAGTCGATGCCCGGGGCGGGCGCGAGCGGACCGGCGTACCCGCCGCATCCGCAGCACCCGCACCCCCGGCAGGCCCCGTTCAACCCGCCGCAGGTGCCGGCCGGGCCCGGCCCGGTGCCGCCGCAGGGCGGCCCGCAGCCGGGAGCACAGCCCGGACCGGCCGCCGGTGGCGGTTTCCCGTTCCCGGGCGGCGCGGGCCCGGCGGGCGGACCGGCCGAGGACGACGGCGTCATCCCGTGGAAGCCGCCGACCGCCGACCCGTTCGCCATGGAGCAGGCGCACCCGGCGGCGCTCGGCCGGCGGCTCGCCGCCCGGCTGATCGATCTGGCCCTCCTCGCGGTGCTGACGGTCCTCGTCGCGCTGCCGCTGTGGGGCGGCGCCGTGGACCACTTCGACGCGAAGATCACGGCGGCCAAGGAGTCCGGCCGTGAGGTGACGGTCTATCTGCTCGACGGCGGCACCGCCCCGCTCTTCCTCGCGGTGCTGGCGGCGGTGGTGGTCGGCGGCGGGCTGATCGAGCTGCTGCCGACCCTCAAGTGGGGCCGCAGCCTGGGCAAGAAGCTGTGCGGGGTGCGGGTCGTGGACATCGAGAGCCACGACACCCCCGAGCTGATGTCCCTGATCAAGCGCTGGCTGGTCTTCGGCGTCCTCGGCTTCCTGGTCGTCGGCGTGCTCGACGCGGCCTGGTGCCTCTTCGACAAGCCGTGGCGCCAGTGCTGGCACGACAAGGCGGCGCGGACGTTCGTCGCCGCCGACTGACCCGCCACGCGGCGCCCGGACCGGGCGCACGCCCCGTCGGCCCCCGGCCTTCCGCCGGGGGCCGTCGCCGTCCGCGGACCCGGAACCGGCGCGCCCGGGCGCCCGGCGTGTCGTCCCCCGAACGGATCCCGCCGGATGCGGCCGGGGCCCGTAGGGGGTCGACTCGGGGCCATGAGCAGCGAGCAGCCCGGGCCCGGAGCCGGTGAACCGCCGGAGGACGACCCGTTCCTGAAGAAGCCGCAGGAGCCGCCGGCGGGTGGCGGTCCGGAGTCCGGCGGCTCCGCGGGCGGCGGCCCGCCGCCGGGTCCGTACGGCCACGACCCTTACGGGGGCGGCTCCTCCGGCCACGACCCCTACGGCGGCCGGTACGCCGACAACCCTTACGGCGGCGGGTACGGCGCCGCCGATCCGCTGGCCGGGATGCCGCCGCTCGCCGGGCGCGGGCGGCGGCTGGTGGCGCGGATCATCGACGCGATCATCATCGGCGTACCGATGTCGCTGATCATGAGCAGCATCGTCGGCTGGGTCGACTACACCAGCACCAGCAACGCCGAGACGAGCAAGCAGGCGACGGTCTCCGGCGTGACGATGCTGGTGTACCTGGTCTACGAGGGGCTGATGCTGACCCACCGGGGGCAGACGGTCGGCAAGATGGCGATGAAGATCCGGGTCGCGATGTTGAGCAACGGCTCGGTGCCGACGACGCAGGCGGGGTGGGTGCGGGCGGCGGTCTACACCCTGCCGGAGATCGTGCCGTGCTGCGGCTTCATCTTCTGGCTGGTCAACGTCCTGTGGTGTACGTGGGACAAGCCGTACCAGCAGTGTCTGCACGACAAGGCGGCCAAGACGGTGGTGGTATCGGCCGCCTGACGTCTTCTCATCTGCGAGCGCCCCGGTGGCCGACGGCCCGCCGGGGCGCCGTCGCGTCCGGTGATCGCCTCACGCCGATCGGATAACGTACGTCGCTGTCGTGTTCAAGTCAAGATCTGTCTTTTCCGGCGCCTCTCCGGTCAAATTCCCTTCAAGATGCCCGCGCGAAGGGGAGGAAAGCGCCAAGTGAGAGAGCGAAGAAGGGTGTTCCGACCGGCCGTCCTGGCCACGGCAATCGCCGCGATCGGGGCGGCCTCGTTGTCGTCCGGGGCGGCCGTCGCCGCCCCCGACACCCACCCGGCCGCCGCCCGCCGGCACGACCCCGCCCCCGAGCGGAGCACCGACCACGACCTCAAGGGCCCGTTCAGCGAGCGCCAGGCCGCGCGCCGCGAGGAGGCCGTCAAGCAGGTCCTGGACGGCGACGCCAAGCCGACCCGCAAGGGCGCCTCACAGGTCGTCAAGCTGGGGAAGAGCAAGTACGTCGAGCTGGCCCGGGAGAAGACCGACAAGATCTTCACGATCCTGGTGGACTTCGGCGACAAGGTCGACGACACCACGGTGTACGACCCGGACGGCGACGGCCCCCAGCCGCCCGTGAAGAAGTACGGCGGCACGCCGGGCCCCGCGCACAACACCATCGCGCAGCCGGACCGCAAGGACGACAACAGCACCGCCTGGCAGCCGGACTTCAACCGCCAGCACTTCCAGGACCTCTACTTCTCGCACGACAAGAAGAAGGAGTCGCTGGCCAAGTACTACGAGAAGCAGTCGTCCGGCCGCTACTCCGTCGACGGCGAGGTCACCGACTGGGTCAAGGTCGACTGGAACGAGGCCCGCTACGGCTCCAACTACTGCGGCGACACCAACTGCGCCAACGCCTGGGACCTGGTCCGCGACGGCGTCAACAAGTGGGCCGAGCAGCAGAAGGCCGCCGGCCGCACCGCCGAGCAGATCAAGGCCGACCTCGCCCAGTACGACCAGTGGGACCGCTACGACCACGACGGCGACGGCGACTTCAACGAGCCCGACGGCTACATCGACCACTTCCAGATCGTGCACGCCGGTGAGGACGAGTCGGCCGGCGGCGGCGCGCAGAAGACCGACGCCATCTGGGCGCACCGCTGGTACGCGTACGGCACCGACGCCGGCAAGACCGGCCCGGCCGACAACAAGGCCGGCGGCACGCAGATCGGCGACACCGGCATCTGGGTCGGCGACTACACCATGCAGCCGGAGAACGGCGGCCTCGGCGTCTTCGCCCACGAGTACGGCCACGACCTCGGACTGCCCGACGAGTACGACACCACCGGCAGCGGTGAGTCCTCCGTCGACTTCTGGTCGCTGATGTCGTCCGGCTCCTGGCTGGGCACCGGCAAGGACGCGATCGGCGACCTGCCCGGCGACATGAGCGCCTGGGACAAGCTCCAGCTCGGCTGGCTCAACTACGGCAAGGCGAAGGCCGCGACGGCCTCCACCCACAAGCTGGGCGTCGCCGAGTACAACACCAAGGACAAGCAGGCGCTCGTCGTCGACCTGCCCGCGAAGACGGTGAAGACCGAGATCGTCCAGCCCGCCGAAGGCTCCCACCAGTGGTGGAGCGACATGGGCAACGACCTCAAGAACACCCTCACCCGCCAGGTCGACCTCACCGGCGCGACGAAGGCGCAGCTCGCCCTCAAGGGCTGGTGGGACATCGAGGAGAACTACGACTTCCTCTACGCCGAGGTCTCGACCGACGGCGGCGCCGACTGGACCGCGCTGGACGGCACCGCCGACGGCAAGGCCATCCCCCGCGACGGCGGCGACAAGCCTGGCCTGACCGGCACCTCCGGCGCCTACCGCGACCTGGTCTTCCCGCTCGACGCCTACGCCGGCAAGAAGATCGACCTGCGGTTCCGCTACCAGACCGACGGCGGGCTGGCCCTCAAGGGCTTCGCCGCCGACGCGCTCTCCGTCACCGCCGACGGCAAGCCGGTCTTCACCGACGGTGCCGAGGGCGACGACAACGGCTGGACCGCCAAGGGCTTCTCCCGCATCGGCGCGTCCTTCACCAAGGACTACCCGCAGTACTACCTCGCCGAGAACCGCCAGTACGTCTCGTACGACAAGACGCTGAAGACCGGTCCGTACAACTTCGGCTGGACCACCGACCGGCCCGGCTGGGTGGAGCACTTCCCGTTCCAGAACGGCGTCCTGATCTGGCTGTGGGACACCTCGCAGGCGGACAACAACGTCGGCGAGCACCCGGGCCACGGCCAGATCCTCCCGGTCGACGCGCACCCGAAGGCCGAGAAGTGGGCCGACGGCAAGCTGATGCGCAACCGCTTCCAGACGTACGACGCGACCTTCACCGCACAGCGCACGGACGCCGTCCGGCTGCACAAGGACGGCAAGGCCGTGAAGATCGCCTCGAAGAAGGGCGTGACGCTCTTCGACGACCACAGCGGCGTCTACTACGACAAGGCCAACCCGACCGGTGGGGTGCTCGTTCCTGACACCAACACCCGGATCAAGATCACCAAGGAGGCCAAGGACGGCTCCACGGTGACCCTCCAGGTGGGCCCCGCCACAAAGAAGTAAGAGAACCGCAGGTCAAACCATGATCGGCCGTCGCCCTCTAGCGGGCGGCGGCCGATCGCGTTTAGATGCGTGAGACCACTTCTTGTTGACACCCAGCCTCACGGGGGAGAAATGCAGATGTCCCAAGGCGGCTTCATCAAGCTTCCCGGCGGAAGCGTGGTGGTCGCCCTGGCGCTGCCCAGACCCGGCGGCGACGACCGCCGGGTGCGTGTCCTCGTCCACGCCGCCAACCGCCAGCGCGCCCTGACCAGGCTGCGCAACCTCGGCCTGCGCGCCGTCTACCTGCGCGGCAACATGCGCCCGCCCACCCCGGACGAGGTGACCGCCGTCCTGCACCACCCCGACGGCGTCGTCTGGCGCCAGACCCTGGACGACGACACCGAGTCCTGGCACCCGATACGCGCCCTGCTCCGCCCGGCACGGGCCGCCTGACCCGCACCGCGACCGACAGCGGCGGCGGGCGCCGGAGCGGCCCGTCAGCCCCCGGCCAGCACCGGCGTACCGGTCAGCTCCGCCCCCGCCGCCCGCAGCTGGGCCAGCGCCCGCTCGGTGGTGGGGGCGGCGACCGCCGCGGTCAGACCGAGCAGCACCCGGGTGTGCAGCCCGGCGTGGAGCGCGTCGAGCGCGGTGGCCCGGACGCAGTGGTCGGTGGCGATACCGACCACGTCCACCTCGGTGACGTCATGGGCGCGCAGCCAGTCGGCCAGCTTGGTGCCCTGGTTGTCCGCCCCCTCGAAACCGCTGTACGCGGCCGCGTACGCGCCCTTGTCGAAGACGGCGTCGACGGCGCCGGAGGAGACGGCCGGGGCGAAGTTGGGGTGGAAGCCGCTGCCCTCGGACCCGGCCACGCAGTGCACCGGCCAGGAGTCCACGAAGTCCGGGTGGTCGGAGAAGTGCGCGCCGGGGTCGATGTGGTAGTCGCGGGTGGCCACCACATGGTGGTACGTGTCCCCGGCGCGGCCCACGAGATCGGTGATGGCGGCGGCGACGTCCCCGCCGCCCCGCACCGGGACGCTGCCGCCCTCGCAGAAGTCGTTCTGTACGTCGACGACGATCAGTGCCCGGTGCATGGTCGGTGCCTTTCCGACGGAGGGAGTGACGGCCGGAACGGCCGGGACAGCGGTGAGGCGTGGGGCCCGTAGGGCCGAGCGTAGCCACGCCCCGGCCACCCGGGGAGGGGGTGTGCGCCACCCGGGTGGCGGATCGCGGCGGGTGTCCGCCGCGGCCGGTGGCTCAGTGGTACTCGGTGGGCAGCACCGGCTCGCCGCGGGAGAGCTGGGTCGCCGAGAGCGGCAGCCGCGCGCGGGCGGCGATGTGCCGGTCCCGGGCGGCGTCCAGCGGCTCGCGGGCCACCACCTTGCCGCCGGTGACCAGCGGCACCAGCAGCTGGTGGCCGGCCAGCTCCGCGGGGACCTCGCCGGTGCCGACGACCTCCGCCTCGGCGACGCCGTTCTCGTCCGGCCGCCGCGCGGCCCACTTGCGGCCGCCGACCGACGACTTGCCGCCCAGCGACTTCTTCGCGACCGGCCGCAGCGGCGCGTCCGGGTCGTCGCTCTGCGCGCGGGCGACCAGCTTGTACACCATCGAGCAGGTCGGATGGCCGCTGCCGGTCACCAGTTGGGTGCCGACGCCGTATGCGTCCACGGGCGCGGCGGCGAGCGAGGCGATGGCGTACTCGTCCAGATCGCTGGTCACCACGATCTTGGTGTTCACCGCGCCGAGCTCGTCCAGCTGCTGGCGCACCCGGTGGGCGACGAGCAGCAGATCGCCGGAGTCGATGCGGACGGCGCCCAGCTCCGGGCCCGCGACCTCGACGGCCAGCCGCACCGCCTCCGTCACGTCGAAGGTGTCGACCAGCAGCGTGGTGCCGCGGCCGAGCGTGTCGACCTGCGCGGTGAACGCGTCCCGCTCGGTGTCGTGCAGCAGCGTGAAGGCGTGCGCGCTCGTGCCGACGGTGGGGATGTGGTAGCGGAACCCGGCGGCCAGGTCCGAGGTGGTGTGGAAGCCGCCGACGTAGGCGGAGCGGGCGGCGGCGACCGCGGCCAGCTCGTGGGTGCGGCGGGCGCCCATCTCCATCAGCGGGCGGTCCCCGGCGGCGACCGACATCCGGGACGCCGCGGCGGCCACCGCGGAGTCGTGGTTGAGGATGGAGAGGACCACCGTCTCCAGCAGCACCGCCTCGGCGAAGGTGCCCTCGACCCGCATGACCGGGGAGCCGGGGAAGTAGACCTCGCCCTCCGGGTAGCCCCAGATGTCGCCGCGGAAGCGGTAGCCGGCCAGCCACTCCAGCGTCGGCTCGTCCAGGATGCCGCGGTCGCGCAGGAAGCTCAGGATGGTCTCGTCGAAGCGGAAGTTCTCCACCGCGTCCAGCACCCGGCCGGTGCCGGCGACCACGCCGTAACGCCGGCCCTCGGGCAGGCGCCGGGTGAAGACCTCGAAGACCGAGCGCCGGTCGGCGTTCCCGGACCGCAACGCGGCCTGCAGCATGGTGAGTTCGTACTGGTCGGTGAAGAGTGCCGTCGACGGCACCGCCACCGGCAGCCCCAGGTCTGCTGTGTTCATGCGGAAGATGCTACCCCCATTACTCGTCAGATTGACGATTTCTGGTGGCCGGGCCCGTGATACCGCTCACGGCGGGCGCCGCGTCCCGCCGCGGGCGCCTGCCGCGGCGCTGCCCGCCGGCCCCCGGACGCGGGTGTCCGGCGCCCGCCGCGGACCCCCGTCCGACTCACCCGCCCAGGGGCGTTTGTGCGCGGCCCGGCCCCGGGTGGCAGCATGGGGCGTGTGAGTGTCCCAGTGGAGATCGAGCGCCCCGAGTCGAGCGAGGCACCCTACGAGGTGCCCGAACCCGACGTTCCCTGGGTCACGGTCGTCCACAACGACCCCGTCAACCTCATGAGCTACGTCGCCTACGTCTTCCAGTCCTACTTCGGCTACAGCAAGGACAAGGCGCACCAGCTCATGCTCGACGTCCACCACAAGGGCCGCGCGGTGGTCTCCAGCGGCAGCCGTGAGGAAATGGAGCGCGACGTGCAGGCCATGCACGGCTACGGCCTGTGGGCGACCCTTCAGCAGGACCGCTGATGGCCGGCCACTTCGAACCCCGGCCCGGCGGCGGTGCGGCCGTCACCCTCGACGAGGTCGAGATCTCCATCCTGCGCAGCCTCGCCGTGCAGCTCCTGGAGCTGGTCGGCCCCGGCGACGACAGCGGCGACGCCGCGGACGACCTGCTCGCCTCCGTCTTCCGGGACGGCCCGAGCGAACCGCCCGCCGACCCCGTCCTCGCCCGCCTCTTCCCGGATGCGTACGGCGGTCCGGACCGGGTGCCGGACGACGACGTACGCGCCGCCTCCGCGGAGTTCCGCCGCTACACCGAGAACGATCTGCGCGCCCGCAAACGCGACGACGCGCTCGCGCTGATCCGGTCGCTCGACGCGCTGCACCCCGAGCCGGAGACCGGCGCCGTGCTGCGGCTCACCCCCGAGGAGTGCCGCCGCTGGCTCGGCGGGCTCAACGACCTCCGGCTCGCCATCGGCACCCGCCTGGAGGTCACCGACGAGGACGACGGCGGGGAACTGCTGCGCCTTCCGGAGTCCGACCCCCGTAAGCCGATGGTGCTGGCCTACCTCTGGCTCGGCGGTCTCCAGGAAACGCTCGTCGAATCGCTCATGTCCTGAGTCCTGGTTACCATTCCTCAGGCGTTCGCTCAGAGAATGCTCAAATCCGGATAACGATCCCATCTCGCACGCGTGCGCCTTGCCGATTGTTTAGGACTTTGTCCTAATTTTCGCGCGACCTTGCCTTACCACGTCCCTGGTCGCCCTCCGAGGCGCCGTGATAGATGTTCACGACCTGCCGTGAGCGACGCCACCCCTGTCGCTGCGGGAGCGCTGAGCCGGCCACCGCCGGCGTGCAGGAACTCCATCCGGGGGGATCGGAACCCGATCCGGACAGACCGGGTCGGTATGGAGAAAGGCGCACCACTCATGACCTCTGTGCAGGTCGATCAACAACACGACGGCAATGAGGCCGCTGGAAAAGGCCCGGAAGAGGGCTACCAGCGGGGTCTGGGAAACCGCCAGATCCAGATGATCGCCATTGGTGGCGCCATCGGTACCGGCCTGTTCCTCGGGGCGGGCAAGGCGATATCCAAGGCGGGGCCCAGCATCATCCTGGCCTACGCGATCGTCGGTCTCGTCATCTTCTTCATCATGCGGGCGCTGGGCGAACTGCTCATGTACCGCCCGGTCTCCGGCTCCTTCTCGGAGTACGGACGCGAATTTCTCGGCCCCTTCATCGGCTTTGTGACCGGCTGGACCTACTGGCTTTTCTGGGTCGTGACCGGAATCACGGAAGTCACCGCCGCAGCCACCTACATCCACTACTGGAACCACGACATACCCCAATGGGTGTCGTCGCTCGTCTTCACCGTCGCGCTCTTCGGGATCAACCTGATCTCGGTAAAGATCTTCGGTGAGCTGGAATTCTGGTTCTCGATGGTCAAGGTCACCGCGATCATCGGCATGATCCTCATCGGTCTCGGCGTTATCATTCTCGGTTTCTCGAATGCCGGTGAGACCGCTTCCTTCAGTCACCTCTGGGCCGACGGCGGATTCTTCCCGAAGGGCATCGGCGGCACGCTGATGACTCTTCAGATCGTGATGTTCGCGTTCCTCGCCGTCGAACTCGTCGGCGTCACCGCGGGCGAGGCGAAGGACCCGAAGAAGGTGCTGCCGAAGGCCATCAACACCGTGCCGTGGCGCATCGGCCTCTTCTACATCGGTGCGCTCATCATCATCCTGTCGGTCGTCAGCTGGACGGTCTTCGAGCCCGGCGTCAGCCCGTTCGTCCGTGCCTTCCAGGAGATCGGCCTGCCCGCCGGCGCCGGCATCGTCAACTTCGTCGTGCTGACCGCCGCCCTCTCGTCCGCCAACTCCGGGATGTACTCCACCGGCCGGATGCTCCGCGACCTCGCGGTCAACGGCCAGGGGCCGAAGCTCTTCACGCACCTGAGCAAGAACGGCCTGCCCACCTGGGGCACCGGCGTCTCCGTCGCGATGATGCTGGTCGGCGTCTGGATCAACTACCAGTGGCCCGGCGACGCGTTCAACTACGTCGTGTCCTTCGCCACGATCTCCGGCATGTGGGCCTGGATCGTCATCCTCATCTCGCAGCTGCGCTACCGGGCCAAGGCCGACCGCGGTGAACTGCCGCAGTCGGAGTTCAAGGCGCCCGGCGCCCCGTACACCTCGATCTTCGCCCTCGCGTTCATCGGCATGGTCATCGTGCTGATGGGCATCGACCCGGACGCCCGCATCTCGCTGTACGCGGCGCCGATCTGGGCGGTCATCCTGGGCGTCGGCTATCTGTCCATCAAGCGCCGGTCGGCCGAGGTCTTCGCGGCCCGCGCCACCGTCCCGGCTCCGGCCACCGGGGAGCAGCAGCCCGGCAAGGACGCCAAGGACTGACCGGCCCCACCTCCGGCGACGGGCCCGTATCCACCGCATCTCCACGGTGGGCACGGGTCCGTCGCCGTGTGCCCGGCCGCTTCCCGCACCCGCTCCCGGCCGCCGGGAAGGCCCTCCTATCCTTGCCGCATGCTGACCCTGACCCAGGACCTCCACGACCGGATCGTCGCGCACGCCCGCCAGGATCACCCGGACGAGGCGTGCGGCGTCGTCGCGGGACCGGCCGGCAGCGACCGCCCCGAGCGGTTCATCCCGATGCTCAACGCCGCCCGCTCGCCCACGTTCTACGAGTTCGACTCCGCCGACCTCCTCGCCCTCTACCGCGAGATGGACGACCGCGACGAGGAGCCGGTGATCGTCTACCACTCGCACACCGCCACCGAGGCGTACCCCTCCCGCACCGACGTCGGCTACGCGGGCGAGCCCGGCGCGCACTACGTCCTCGTCTCCACCGCCGACACCGACGACGCGGGCCCCTTCCAGTTCCGCTCGTTCCGCATCGTGGACGGTGAGATCACCGAGGAGGAGGTCCGGATCGTCGAGGCGTACGCCTGACGGACCGGGCCCGGGCGGTCCGCCCGGGGGCGCCCTGCGGGCTGGGTGGGCCGCCGTGACCTGGGACGATCCGCCGCCCCGGGCGGACCGCCGCCCGCCGTGTCCCACCTGATGTACACAACCGTCCGCATCCTGGGACGAGGTATCAAAACCCGGACCGGGAATCGATACGATGACCGCATGGTTGACCACGACGTGAGCGAGCAGAGGAGGGCCATGCGGCAGCAGGCTCCGCTCGTCACGCGTCGCTCCGCCTCCGCCCTGCTGGGCGCGTTCGGCTGCGGAGCCGCCCGGCTGCACATCGATCTGTGCCGCCTCACCAGCGCCCTGTGTCCGGGCCGCGCCGCGGCCTGACCCGGGCCCGCACCACCCGCCACACCCGCACCGCCGCACGCCGTGCACACGGGCCACAGAGCCCCCCGCCCCCGCACTCCGACAGGAGCACTCTCATGGCCATCGAGGTCCGAATCCCGACCATCCTGCGCACCTACACCGACGGCGCGAAGGCCGTCCAGGGCAGCGGGAGCACCCTCGCCGACCTCGTCGACGACCTGGAGAGCCGCCACGCGGGCATCAAGGAGCGGCTGGTCGACGGCGAGCAGCTGCGCCGCTTCGTCAACGTCTACCTCAACGACGAGGACGTCCGCTTCCTGGACGGCATCGCCACCAAGCTGACCGACGGCGACCACATCACCATCCTCCCCGCCGTCGCCGGTGGCTCCACCGCCGCGGACCGCCCGGCGGACCTGGTCTGACATGCGGTACGACTCCCCGCTGGCGGCGGTCGGGAACACCCCTCTCGTCCGCCTGCCGCGCCTCTCGCCCTCCGCCGACGTCCGCATCTGGGCCAAGCTGGAGGACCGCAACCCCACCGGCTCCGTCAAGGACCGCCCCGCGCTCCACATGATCGAGCAGGCGGAGAAGGACGGCCGGCTCCCCCCGGGCTGCACGATCCTGGAGCCCACCAGCGGCAACACCGGCATCTCGCTCGCCATGGCGGCCAAGCTCAAGGGCTACCGCATCGTCTGCGTGATGCCCGAGAACACCTCGTCCGAGCGGCGCGAACTCCTCGCGATGTGGGGCGCCGAGATCATCTCCTCGCCCGCGGCGGGCGGCTCCAACACCGCCGTGAAGGTCGCCAAGGAGCTCGCCGCCGAGCACCCGGACTGGGTGATGCTCTACCAGTACGGCAACCCCGACAACGCCGGTGCGCACTACGCCACCACCGGCCCGGAGATCCTCGCCGACCTCCCGTCCGTCACCCACTTCGTCGCGGGCCTGGGCACCACCGGCACCCTCATGGGCGTCGGCCGCTATCTGCGCGAGCAGGTCCCCGGCGTGCAGATCGTCGCCGCCGAACCGCGCTACGACGACGTGGTCTACGGGCTGCGCAACCTCGACGAGGGCTTCATCCCCGAGCTGTACGACGAGTCCGTGCTCACCACGCGCTTCTCCGTCGGCTCGGAGGACGCCGTCGCCCGCACCCGCGAACTCCTCGCGGAGGAGGGCATCTTCGCCGGGATCTCCACCGGTGCCGCCCTGCACGCCGCGCTCGGCGTCGCCCGCAAGGCGCTGCGCGCCGGGGAGAGCGCCGACATCGTCTTCGTCGTCGCCGACGGCGGCTGGAAGTACCTCTCCACCGGCGTCTACACCGCCGAATCCACCGAGGCGGCCATCGCCACCCTGCACGGCCAGCTCTGGGCCTGAGCCCGGAGCGCACCACGGCGGGCGGTCCCCCGAAGGGGCCGCCCGCCGCCGTATGCCACCGGCCGGGCGCCGCCTCAGCCTCCGCCCCGCCGCCCGTCCGCCCCGCCGTCCTCCCGGACATCCGTACGATCCCCGTCGCCGGGCGGGGACCCCGGCGGCGAGGGCTCCGCGCTGCCGCTGCCGGCACCGGTGCGGGTGCCCGCGCCGTCCGCCGGGCGTCCGGCCGCTGCCGCCCGCCGCCCGCGCCGCCGCGGCGGTCGCCTGCTCCGGCCCCGGCCGTCGACCACCGCCGCGACCAGCGCCAACGCGACCACCGCCACCAGCGCGGGCCACCACGAGCCGTCCATCGCCGTCTCCCCTCGCCGCCGCCGGTCCGCCGTCCGTCCGCTGCGACCGTACCGGCGCCGGCCCCGTACGGCACGGCGGACGGGCCCTTCGTACGGCCCACCCGGACTGGTGATTCCGCCCACAGCTCGCCCCGCCACAGGAGCGGCACCACCCCGTGCGCCTTACCCTCGTGGGCACCGCACCGCGCGACCGGACCCGCCGGGCACCCGTACGGACCGGCCACCTGCCGGACACCACGGCCCGGCACGGTCCGCCGCTCCGCCGTCCCCGCACAGGAGGTTCACGCCCGCATGAAGCTCACTGTCGTCGGATGCTCCGGGTCGTTCCCCTCCGCGGATTCGGCCTGTTCGAGCTACCTCTTGGAGGCCGACGGCTTCAGGCTGCTCCTCGACATGGGCAACGGCGCCCTCGGCGAGCTGCAGCGCCACTGCGGTCTCTACGACCTCGACGCCGTCCTGCTGTCCCACCTCCACGCCGACCACTGCATCGACCTGTGCGGCTACTTCGTCGTCCGCTACTACCGCCCGGACGGCGGCCGTTGCGCGCCGATGCCGGTGTACGGTCCGGCGGGCACCGAGCGGCGGCTGACCGCCGCCCACGCGGATCTGCCGTACGACGGCGCGATGAGCGAGGTCTTCGACTTCCGGACGCTGACGCCGGGGACGTTCCCGATCGGCCCGTTCACCGTCCGGGCGGAGCGCGTCTGCCACCCCGTCGAGGCGTTCGGCTTCCGCATCGAGCACGGCGGCCGGTCGCTGACGTATTCCGGCGACACCGGGCCCTGCGCGGCGCTCGACGAGCTGGCCGAGGGCACCGACCTCTTCCTCTGCGAGGCGTCGTTCACGCACGGCAAGGAGGACATCCCCGATCTGCACCTCAACGGCCGCGAGGCCGGCGAGGCCGCCGCGCGCGCCAAGGCCGGACGGCTGATCCTCACCCACATCCCGCCGTGGACCGACCCGGACATCACCCTGCGCGATGCGCAGAAGGTCTACGACGGCCCGGTCGAGACGGCCCGCGCGGGCACGGTCCACGAGGTCTGACCGGCCCGGACACGGAAAAGGCGGCGGCCCCGGGAACGCTCCCGGGGCCGCCGCCGCGTCATCTGCGGGGAAGCCGCTACTTCGTCAGCGACGCCTTCCCGCCGGACTTCGCCGCAGTCTTCGCCTCGGCCTTGCCCGCGCCCTTCTCCGTCTCCGGCACCTCGTCCTCGGGCTCGCGGCCCGGCGTCGGGAGGTTGAACTTGACGATCGCGAAGCGGAAGAGCGCGTAGTACACGACCGCGAAGCAGAGGCCGACCAGCGCCAGCAGCCACGGCTTGGTGGCGATGCCGAGGTTGAGGACGTAGTCGATCGCGCCGGCCGAGAAGCCGAAGCCGTCCTTCATGCCCAGCGCCCAGGTCAGGGCCAGCGACACACCCGTCAGCACCGCGTGGATCGCGTAGAGCACCGGCGCGATGAACATGAAGGTGAACTCGATCGGCTCGGTGACGCCGGTGACGAAGGCGGTCAGCGCGAGCGAGAGCATCATGCCGCCGACGACCTTGCGGCGCTCCGGGCGGGCGCAGTGCACGATCGCCAGGCAGGCGGCGGGCAGCGCGAACATCATGATCGGGAAGAAGCCGGTGGTGAACTGCCCCGCCGACGGGTCGCCGGCCAGGAAGCGGGCGATGTCGCCGTGCTTGCCGTCGTAGTCACCGGCCTGGAACCACGGGAACGAGTTGAGCAGGTGGTGCATACCGACGGGGATCAGCGCGCGGTTGGCGACACCGAAGACACCGGCGCCGACCGCGCCCGAACCGACCAGCCACTCACCGAAGTTGTGCAGCCCGGTGCCGAGCACCGGCCAGATGTAGCCGAAGACGATGCCGATGACCAGACCCGCGAAGGACGACAGGATCGGCACCAGCCGGCGGCCGCTGAAGAAGCCCAGCCAGTCGGGGAGCTTCTTGCGGCTGTAGCGCTGGTAGAGGAGGGCGACCACGATGCCGATCACCACACCGCCGAGCACACCCGCGTTCACCGGCGGCGCGACGTCGGCTATCTTCCCGTCGACCACCTGCTGGACCTTGGGCAGGCTGTCGTCCGTGAAGGTGCCCAGCACCTTGCTGAAGACGAGGTAGCCGACGACGGCGGCGAGCGCGGTGGAGCCGTCGGCCTTCTTCGCGAAGCCGATGGCGATACCGACCGCGAACAGCAGCGGCATGTTGTCCAGGAGCGCACCGCCGCCCGCCGCCATGAACTCGGCGAGCTTGTTCAGGAACGCGGGGAAGTTGTCCCGGCCGAGCATGTCGGGCTGGCCGAGGCGGACCATGAGCGCCGCGGCGGGCAGCGTGGCGATGGGCAGCATGAGGCTGCGGCCGATGCGCTGGCCGACGGCCATCGCTGCGGAGCCGCGGCTTTTCTTCTCCGGTGCCGCCGAGGCAGTGGCCGAACTCATCGGATTCCTCCAGGTGCGGCGGGCACTCATGGGGTGCGGCCCGCTTGTTGTCTACACCACTCAGTGGTTTAGACCATTCTTAGCACGTGGCCCCGGCCGAAAGGAATCCATTCTTCCCAGTGGTGTGGACCACATGCCGGCCGGGCCCGGAGGAAGGTACCCGAACGGCCGGGCGACGTGGCGCCGCGACGAGGAGAAGCGCAGGTCAGGGCAGGTTTCCGCCCCCGTCACCCAGAGGGCGCCGCCCGCCCTCGCCCCGCCCACGGTACGGCCTCGCGGCCACCGGCCGGCAATCCGGGAACCCGCCGTACCGCCCCCGCTACTTCACGTTCTCCCGCTCCAGTTCCTCCGCCACTTCCACCGGCTCACGCCCCGGCGTCGCCAGATCGAATTTCGTGATCACGAACCGGAACAGCACGTAGTAGAGCGCCGCGAAGCACAGCCCGATCGGAATGATGAGCCACGGTTTCGTCGCCAGCCCCCAGTTGATGACGTAGTCGATCAACCCCGCCGAGAAGCTGAAACTGTCGTGCACCCCCAACGCCCAGCACACCGCCAGCGACACCCCCGTCAGCACCGCGTGGATCCCGTACAGCACCGGCGCGATGAAGACGAAGGAGTACTCGATCGGCTCGGTGACCCCGGTGACGAACGACGTCAGCGCCACCGACAGCATCAGCCCGCCCACCTCCTTACGGCGCCCCGGACGCGCGCAGTGCGTGATCGCCAGCGCCGCCGCGGGCAGCGCGAACATCATGATCGGGAAGAAGCCGGTGGTGAACTGCCCCGCCGTCGGATCACCCGCCAGAAAACGGTTGATGTCGCCGTGCACCACCGTGCCGTCCGGCTTGGTGAAGTCGCCGAACTGGAACCACACGAACGTGTTCAGGAACTGGTGCAACCCCACCACCAGCAACGCCCGGTTCGCCGTCCCGAAGATCCCGGAGCCGATCCAGTCCAGATCCGTCAGCCACTTGCTGAACGACGTCAGCGCCGCACCCACCGGCGGCCACACGAACAGGCAGACCGCCGCGAACACCAACCCCACGAACGCCATCACGATCGGCACCAGCCGCCGCCCGTTGAAGAACCCCAGCCAGTCCACCAGCTTGACCCGGTGCAGCCGCTGCCAGCACCACGCCGCCGCGAACCCCAGCACGATGCCGCCGAACACCCCCGGATTCTGGAACGTCGCCGGCGCCGCCCTCCCCGCCCCGTCCACACACACCCCGCCCCACGGCCCCGCCTGCGCGAACGTCTGCCCCGACGGACACACCACGGGGAACTGGTGCAGCACCGCGAAGTAGACGAGGAACCCCACCACCGCGGCGAGCGCCGTCGACCCGTCCGCCTTCTTCGCCATCCCGATCGCCACACCCACGCAGAACAGCAACGGCAGCCCCAGCCCCGAATCCAGCAGCGCACCCCCCGCCCCCGCGAAGACCTTCGCCACCGGCTCCCAGCCCAGCCCGTCCGCGCCGAACACGTCCGGCTGCCCCAGCCGGTTCAGGATGCCCGCCGCGGGCAGCACCGCGATCGGCAACTGCAGGCTGCGCCCCATCTTCTGCATCCCCTGGAAGAGATGCGCGCCCCGCTTCGTGCGGGGCGCGGCCGCCGCGCCAGAACTCATCCGCCACCTCCGGCAACCGCCCGCCGACACCGTGCCCGGTGGGTACCGCATACTGATGGTGTAGACCACTTGGGGTGCGGCGCCGGGCCCCCGGTACGCGCTCCGGGTGATCGCTATCCTTCGCCAGACAGCGGACAAACGCCCGTAAAGCTGGGCTGAACGTGCGTTACGGTTCGTCAACCGCAGGGCACGACCGCACCCCGCACCACCGCCCGGCACCCTCGCCGGCGGCCGAGACAAGCAGGAGTGGACATGGCATCCAAGGCCGAGAAGATCGTCGCCGGGCTCGGCGGACTCGACAACATCGAAGAGGTCGAGGGCTGCATCACCCGCCTGCGCACCGAGGTCTCCGACGCCTCCCTGGTCGACGAGGCCGCCCTCAAGGCCGCCGGCGCCCACGGCGTCGTCAAGATGGGCACCGCCATCCAGGTCGTCATCGGCACCGACGCGGACCCGATCGCGGCGGAGATCGAGGACATGATGTAGCCGGACCTGCTTGCTCCCCGGGCCCCGGACCGCGTGCCTGCGCACGCTCCGGGGCCTGCGGTGTTCCCGGCCGGCCGCCGTCCGGGCCCCACGGTCGCCCGGACAGCCCCCCGCCCCGTTCCCGCTAGGCTCTACGCCATGTCTCGCATCGACGGCCGCACCCCCGAACAGCTCCGCCCCGTCACCCTCGAACGCGGCTGGAGCAAGCACGCCGAAGGCTCCGTCCTCGTCTCCTTCGGCGACACCAAGGTCTTCTGCACCGCCTCCGTCACCGAGGGCGTGCCCCGCTGGCGCAAGGGCACGGGTGAGGGCTGGGTCACCGCCGAGTACGCGATGCTGCCCCGCTCCACCAACACCCGCGGCGACCGCGAGGCGGTCCGCGGCAAGATCGGCGGCCGCACCCACGAGATCAGCCGCCTCATCGGCCGCTCGCTCCGTGCCGTCATCGACTTCAAGGCGCTCGGCGAGAACACCGTCGTCCTCGACTGCGACGTCCTCCAGGCCGACGGCGGCACCCGTACCGCCGCCATCACCGGCGCTTACGTCGCCCTCGCCGACGCCATCGCCTGGGCCCAGCAGAAGAAGATCATCAAGCACGGGCGCAAGCCGCTGACCGGCACCGTCTCCGCCGTCAGCGTCGGCATCGTCGACGGCACCCCGCTCCTCGACCTCTGCTACGAGGAGGACGTCCGCGCCGAGACCGACATGAACGTCGTCTGCACCGGCGACGGCCGCTTCGTCGAGGTCCAGGGCACCGCCGAGGCCGAGCCCTTCGACCGCGACGAGCTCAACGCCCTCCTCGACCTCGCCGTCGCCGGCTGCGCCGACCTCGAAGCCGCCCAGCGCGAGGCCCTCGCCCGCACCCTCTGAACAGCCCCGGCCTCCGCCGAGGCCCGGCCCCGCACGCACCGTCCGGCCGCGTCCCCCCGGGACGCGGCCGGAGCCGTGTCCACCGGGCCCGGACGACCGCGCACCGGCCGGAGCCCGCGCACCGGCCGGCCGGCGCCTTCGCGCGCGGTACTCCGGCACCGGAACGGACCGGACGGTCATCCGCCCCGGCAACCAAATCCCCCCGGGGCGCGTTTCTCCCCATGCCTGCTTTACCTGTTCATGACTGGGGGGAGAACCGTTCCATGACCCTGCACACCCGTACCGCCCGCGGCACCCGTCCGCGCCGACGTCCCGCCGCCACCGCCGTCGCGGCCCTCGCCACCGCGGCGCTCGCGATACCCGCGCTCACCGCCTGCGGCGCCGTCGACAAGGCGATGGACTGCGCCCACACCGCCACCGCCGTCGTCAACGGTGTCGACAGGCTCCAGAAGACCGCACAGGACGCCGCCGACCACCCCGAGCAGACCGAGAAGGCCCTCGACGGCCTCGACCGCGACCTCAAGGGCATCGGCGACGCCACCGGCGATCCGGATCTCACCAAGGCGCTGAAGAGCATGAACGACGGCATCGACAACGCCCGCGAGGCGGTGCGGGACGGCAAGGACCCCGACCTCCAGCCGCTCGCCGACGCGGCCGGCGAACTGACCAAGGTCTGCACCCCGGGATAATCACTCCCCATGCAGCACTCAACCGAGCAGCGGCCGGACGCTCCCCGCCGCCTCATCCTCGCCACCCGTAACGCCGGCAAGGTCACCGAACTCCGCGCGATCCTCACCGCCGCCGGTCTCGACGTCGAACTCGTCGGCGCCGACGCCTACCCGGAGATCCCCGACGTCAAGGAAACCGGCGTCACCTTCGCCGAGAACGCCCTGCTCAAGGCACACGCCTTGGCCCGCGCCACCGGCCACCCGGCCGTCGCCGACGACTCCGGCCTCTGTGTCGAGGTCCTCGGCGGCGCGCCGGGCATCTTCTCCGCCCGCTGGTCCGGCCGCCACGGCGACGACCGCGCCAACCTCGACCTGCTCCTCGCTCAGCTCTCCGACATCGACGAGGACCACCGCGCCGCCCACTTCGCCTGTGCGGCCGCCCTCGCCCTCCCCGACGGCACCGAACGCGTCGTCGAGGGCACCCTCCGGGGCACCCTGCGCCACACCCCGTCCGGCACCGGCGGCTTCGGCTACGACCCGATCCTCCAGCCCCTCGGCGAAACCCGCACCTGCGCCGAGCTGACCCCGGACGAGAAGAACGCCATCAGCCACCGCGGCAAGGCGTTCCGGGCGCTGGTTCCGGTGGTGCGGGAGCTTCTGGGCTGAGGGGCACATCCGCCCCCGGAAGAAGAGTCCGGGAAAGAGAGACGGCCCGTGGGCGGCGATGCGCTCCACGGGCCGTCGACCGGTGCGGCGGAAGGGATTCGAACCCTCAAGCCGTTTCACCGGCCACAGATCCTAAGTCTGCTGCGTCGCCTGTTGCGCCACCGCCGCAAGTCCTCGGTCATGCTACCGGCTGCCCCGGGGGCGCCGAGGGCGTGGTCGTCCGGAGCAGGGGGATCCAGCCGTTTCCGGGGGCCCCGGCCAGGGGCTTACCGTCCGGACTCCGGCCGCCGTCAGGTGAAAGGGACCGGGGGGCCTCCCCTCCCTCCTCAGCCGTCACCCCTCAGAACTTCGGTTCCTGGTTCTGGGACGTGATCATCTCGACCGCCTCCTCCTTGGTGGCGACCGAGGGCGGGGAGCCGGCCAGGGGCTGCTGGGCGGTTTCCTTCATGCAGGCGACGGCGATGGCGCCGACGAGGGCGGCGCCCATCGTGTAGTAGGCGGGGACCATGACGTTGCCGTCGAAGGCGCCCATCAGGGCGGTGATCACCAGCGGGGTGGTGCCGCCGAAGACCGAGACGGCGAGGTTGTAGCCGATGGAGAGCGAGCCGTAGCGGACATTGGTGGGGAAGAGGGCCGGGAGGGCGGCGGACATGGTGCCCAGCAGGCAGACGAGGGAGAGGCCCAGGAGGGCCATACCGGCGATGACGGCTGCCAGGGAGCCCTGCTTGACCAGGAGGAAGGCGGGGATGGCGGTGATGAAGAAGCCGAGCATGCCGCTCATCAGCAGCGGTTTGCGGCCGTAGCGGTCGTTGAGCCGGCCGACCGTGGTGATGATCAGCATCAGCGCGATCATGGTGGCCAGCAGGATCAGCAGCCCGTGCGACTCCTTGTAGTGCAGGGTGTCGGTGAGGTACGTCGGCATGTACGACAGCAGCATGTAGTCGGCGATGTTGTACGCGCCGACGAGGGCGATGCAGAGGATCAGCGTCGGCCACTGCTGGGCGAAGATCTCGCCGATCTTCTTCTTCGGGGCGTTCTCGGAGAGGTGCGCGAACTCCGCCTCCGCCTCGGCGGGCGAGCCGGCCGCGGAGTGCGTCTGGGTCGCCTCCAGCTTCTGGAAGGCGGGGGTCTCGTCGAGGCGCAGCCGCAGGTAGAGACCGACCAGGCCGAGCGGTCCGGCGACCAGGAACGGGATGCGCCAGGCCCAGTGGAGCATCGCGTCCGCGCCGACGGAGGTGTTGAGGATCAGCACGATGCCGGCGGCGCCGGTGTAGCCGATCAGGGTGCCCATCTCCAGGAAGCTGCCGAAGTAGCCGCGCTTCTTGTCGGGGGCGTACTCGGCGATGAAGGTGGAGGCGCCGCCGTACTCACCGCCGGTCGAGAAGCCCTGGACCAGCCGGAAGAGGATGAGCAGGACCGGGGACCAGAAGCCGATCGCGTCGTACGAGGGGATCAGGCCGATGCAGAAGGTGCCCGCGGCCATCATGATCATGGTGAGGGCGAGGACCTTCTTGCGGCCGACGCGGTCGCCGAGCGGGCCGAAGAAGGCGCCGCCGAGGGGGCGGACGAGGAAGGCCACGGCGAAGGTGGCGAACGAGGACAGCAGGCTGATGGTGCCGTTGCCGTTGGGGAAGAAGACCTGGCCGATGGTGACCGCGAGATAGCTGTAGATCCCGAAGTCGAACCACTCCATGGCGTTACCGAGGGCGGCCGCCTTCACGGCCCGCTTGACCACGCGCTCGTCGGTGATGGTGATGTCGGTGCGCCGCAGTTTGGGATTCCTGCGCCGGGCTATGGCACGGAAGAGCACGCGGTGGCGCTTGAGGGCCTCCGGATCGTGTTCGGAAGCGGGGTCTGCTTCGGTGCTGCCGGTCGGCACGAGGCGGTCCTCTCGTTCAGAGCGCGAAGTGCGCGGGGATACGACGGGTGCGCCTGCGCAGTCGAGCGCGGATCAAACCACCATGGCTCCGGAAGGGGAGGTACGTCACTCCGGCTGAGCCGTCCGGGGAAGCCATCGTGGCCTGCGGTTTCGCGGGCCGCGAGCGGGGGCGCTCCGCGCCTGGTCGGAGGGGCGTTGTTACAGAACTGGTACGCAGCCGCGCGGTCATCGCCGTGTGCGGGCAATCAGCCCGTGCGGGGGGCCGGGCAGGGTGGGGCGGTGCCGTTGCCATGTGTCCGCGAAGCCGCCGTTCGCCGGGCCCCTCGTGGGGGGTGGTGGCGTCGGGTGTGCCGGCGGGGTGCGGGGCCGCGGCCCCGGAAGGAGAGGGCGATGGGCGACCGCGTAGGGGCGCGCCGGGTGGGGTGGCGTACCGCTGTGCCGGTGGGCGCCGTGCTCACGGTGCTGCTCGCGGCCGGGGTGTGGGGTGTGCAGGCGGGCCGGCACGCGTCGGCGGTGGATGTGGCGCCGCAGACGTCGGCGGCGCGGCAGCGTCCGGTGCCCGGGCAGGCGCCGCAGAAGAAGGCGGCGGACGGGCTGCCCGGCGTACGCGACTGCGGCTTCGGAGAGCCGGAGGTCGAGCCGCAGGTGATCACGTTGACCTGCGCGGACTCGGGGATGGTGGCGACGGGGATCACCTGGCAGCGGTACGGCCGGACGTCGGCGGAGGGCCGGGGCGTGGTGCAGGTGGAGAAGGCGGCTGCGGGGACGGCGGGGGACGCGGTGTTCCCGGCGCGGTTCCGGCTGTACGGGGTGCGGACGGTCGAGGGGGGCCGGGCGTTCACCGGTCTGGAAGTGACGTACGACGGCTCGACGCCGATGGGGGACACGACGGAGATGTACAGCCTCGCGTGATGGGGATCAGGGGCCGGATCGCGCTGGCCATTTCGGGTGTGACGGCGCTCGCCGTGGTGGTGCTGGGTGTCGCGGTGCATCACATCGCCGACGCCGGGCGGGAGCGTGCGGCGCGGGCGTACCAGGACGTCCGGCTCAGTTCGGCGGTGCAGATATACGAGCGGGACGGGACGCTGGCGATGGGGGCGCAGCTGGATGACCCGGCGTTGCCGGTGCCGTTGCGGGAGGCGGTGTTCGCGGGGCGGTCGGGGACGTATCTGAGCGGGGGTGACGATCCGCGGGTGTGGGCGGCGACGGGGGTCGACGACGGGACGGGCGGTGCGCGGTGGGGGCGGTCGCTGTCGGTGTCGGCGGCGTATCCGGAGGACGATCCGGCGCGGGTGGCGCTGGACCGGGCGCTGCTGATCGCGGGTGCGGGCACGGTCGTGTTGATGGCGGTGGTGTCGTGGTTCGTGGCGCAGCGGCTGTCGCGGCGGCTGCGGTTGAGTGCGGCGGCGGCGCGGCGGATAGCGGCGGGTGCGGGGCCGGAGCTGGAGTGGGACGGGTTGGCGAGCGCGGGGCGGGACGAGGTGGCCGAGTTGGGCCGGAGTGTGCAGGACATGGCGACGTCGCTGGCGGCGCAGGCGCAGGCGGAGCGGGAGTTCACCGCGGATGTGGCGCACGAGCTGCGGACGCCGGTGGCGGGGCTGGTGGCGGCGGCGGAGCTGTTGCCGCAGCCGCGGGCGGTGGAGCTGGTGCGGGACCGGGCGCAGGCGATGCGGCGGCTGGTGGAGGACCTGCTGGAGGTGTCGCGGCTGGACGCCGGGGTGGAGCGGGCGGATGTGGACGCCTGTGATCTGCCGTCGCTGGTGCGGGGGATCGTGCGGCGGGCGGCGGGGCAGCGCGGGGTGGACGAGGTGACGGTGACGGTCGAGGGGGAGCCGCGGATCGTGGAGACGGACCGGCGCCGGGTGGAGCGGGTGCTGGTGAATCTGCTGGCCAACGCGGAGCGGCACGGGAAGCCGCCGATCGAGGTGGTGGTGGCGGGCAACCGCATCGTGGTGCGGGACCACGGGCCGGGGTATCCGGCGGATCTGTGTGCCGAGGGGCCGCGGCGGTTCCGTACGGCGGCGCCGGAGCGGGGGACCGGGCACGGTCTGGGGCTGACGATCGCGGTGGGCCAGGCGGGGGTGCTGGGGGCGCGGCTGGACTTCGGTGTGGCGGAGGGCGGCGGCGCCCGGGCGGTGCTGGAGCTGCCGGACCGGGTGGCGGTGGCGGAGGGGGCGGAGTAGGGCGGCGGCCGGGGCCGGTCCGGCGGGGCGGCGGCCGGGCCCGGGGCCGCGGGCCCGCTGCCGGACCGGGCCCGGCGATGTCGGTTCGCCGGCATCCGGCCCGGCCGCCGATATCCGGCCCCGTCCGCTGCCGGACCGGCAGCGTCAGGGCCTCGGCCGGTCAGGCCGTCGGTGCCAGCTTCAGGTCCTTGATGATCTTGGCGACATGGCCGGTGGCCTTCACGTTGTAGAGGGCCCGCTCGACCTTGCCGTCCTCGTCGACGATGACGGTGGAGCGGATCACGCCGGTGACGACCTTGCCGTACAGCTTCTTCTCGCCGAAGGCGCCGTAGGACTCCAGGACCTTCTTGTCGGGGTCGCCGAGGAGCGTCACCTTCAGCTCCTCCTTCTCGCGGAACTTCGCGAGCTTCTCCGGCTTGTCGGGCGAGATCCCGATGACGTCGTAGCCGTGGCCGGCGAGGAAGTCGAGGTTGTCGGTGAAGTCGCACGCCTGCTTGGTGCAGCCGGGGGTGAGGGCGGCCGGGTAGAAGTAGACGATGACCTTGCGGCCCTTGTGGTCGGCGAGCGAGATCTCGTTTCCGTCCGCGTCGGGCAGGGTGAAGGCGGGGGCGGTGTCGCCGGGCTGCAGTCGCTCGCTCATGGCTCTCCTTCGAAGGTTCCGTACGCCCCGAGATTACGGCGTCGGGCGGGCGGCCAGGCGACACGGGAGCCGCGGGGTCGCGCGTTACAGGGGGTGCTGTGGGGCGCGGCGGGGCGTGAGCTGACAGACTGTGTGCACGAATCGGTACGCATGTGGTGGCCGGTTCCGTACGGGGCCTCGTGCCCGGTCCCGTACGCATCGGCCAGAGACGATGGAGGCGGCGCGGTGTCGGAAGCCAGGACCCCTGCGCAGATCGAGGCGGACATCGTCCGCAGGCGGCAGGATCTCGCCGTGATGCTCGACGAGATCGGTGTGCGGCTGCACCCGAAGACGGTCATCGGTGAGGCGAGGGCGAAGGCCGTCGAGGCGGTGGACCGCACGGCCGGTCGCGCCTATGTGGCGGCCAACCGCGTGGTGTCGGACGTCCGCGCCCAGCTGGTGTCGGAGGACGGTGCGCCGCGGCTGGAGCGGATCGTGCCGGTCGCGATGGTCGGCGTCGGCGTCGTGGGCCTGCTGGTGGTGCGCTCCCGGAAGCGGCGCGGCTGAGCGGTGCCCGGCGGTCGGGCGGTGGCCGGGGTGCGGGTACGGTCGTGCCGTGAGCCCGAATAACGTCAAGGACACCCACGACAAGCTGCCGATCCGGATGCTGCACGACCGTGTGCTGGTGCGGACGGACATCCCCGAGGGCGAGCGCCGCTCGACCGGGGGCATCGTCATCCCGGCGACCGCCGCCGTGGGCCGCCGGCTGGCCTGGGCCGAGGTCGTCGCCGTGGGGCAGAACGTACGGACCGTGGAGATCGGTGACCGGGTGCTCTATGACCCGGAGGACCGTGCCGAGGTCGAGGTGCGCGGGGTGGCGTACGTGCTGATGCGGGAGAAGGATCTGCACGCGGTGGCCGCGGAGCGGCTGGAGGGCGCGGACGACGCGACGGGGCTGTATCTGTAGGAATCCGTAGGACTGAGGCGTTTCCGGGGCCCGCCGCCGTGGCGGGCGGGCCCGCGGGTGGACGGGCGGTGACCGAGGTCACCGCCCGTTCCGTATGCCGGGTTGCTAGCGTCGGGGGTACCCGACGAGACGCGCCGTACCGGGCAGGAAAAGACGACGCACCCCTGTTGAAACGCTTTTCACGGAGGTGCCGTCATGGCATGGATCCTGCTCGCGGTCGCCGGTCTGCTGGAGGTCGGCTGGTCGATCGGGATGAAGTTCACCGACGGGTTCACGCGGCTGTGGCCGAGCGTGTTCACCGGCGCGGGGATCGTGGCGAGCATGCTGATGCTGTCGGTCGCGGCGCGTACGTTGCCGATCGGTACGGCGTACGGCGTGTGGGTCGGGATCGGCGCCGCCGGTGCGGCGGTGGTCGGGATGGTGGTGCTGGGTGAGCCGGTGACCGCCGCCCGGATCTTCTTCATCTGCCTGTTGCTGGTCGCGGTGGTGGGGCTGAAGGCGACGTCGGGGCATTGAGCCGCGCGCCCGCCCGGTGACCGTGGCCGTTCTTGTCCGAGCCGCCCTCGTCGCCGCCTCCGCCGCTGTTCTCCCCGGCGCCGCCGTCCTGCCCCTGGCCGGCGGGCGGCGGCCCCGCGGAGGGGCGGTCGCCGGGCCGGTTCGGGCGCTGCGGGCCGCCGGTCGGGGCGGTGTCGCCCGGGGCGGGGGCGGAGCCGGACGGGGAGGCGCCGGAGGCCGAGGGGTTGGGGGAGACGGAGGACTGGGCGCCGGGCTCCAGTTTCAGGTCGAAGGTGCGGACCGGCTTCCCGCGCAGCGCGGCGGCGGTGTAGTCGGCCCAGATCTGGGCGGGGAAGCCGCCCCCGTTGACGCGGGGCAGTCCGGCGGCGCCGTAGAGCGGTTCCTGTGCGGCGGTCTTCGGGTTCTGGCCGAGGACGGCGACGACGGTGGCGAGTTCGGGGGTGTACCCGGCGAACCAGGCGGCCTTGTCGTCCTCGGCGGTACCGGTCTTGCCGGCGGCGGGCCGCCCGGCGCCCTGGGCGGCGGTGGCGGTGCCGCCCTCGACGACGTTGCGGAGCATCGAGGTCGTGGTGTCGGCGGCGGAGCGGCCCACGGCGGTGGTCTCGGGCCGGTCGGGCAGCACGATCTGCCGGCCGTCCTTGGTGACCTTGTCGACGAGGGTGTACGGGCGCAGCCGTCCGTGGTGGGCGAGGGTGGCGTAGACCTGGGCCATGTCGAGGACGCTGGGGGTGGCGGTGCCCAGGGAGATGGCGCCCTGGGCGGTGGCGAGGCCCGGCGCGTCCTCGGGGACGCCGAGGGCGACGGCGGTGTCCTTGACCTTGGCGGGGCCGACGTCGATGCCCATCTGGGCGAAGACCGCGTTGACGGACTTGTCCATGGCGGCGGTGACGGTGATCTGCCCGTAGGAGCGGTTGTCCTCGTTGGCGGGCGCGAAGCCGGTGGCCCTGCCGCGCTGGACGGTCATGCGTTTGTTGGTGCCGTCGTAGGGGGTGTTCGGGGTGATGCGGGCGCCGCTCTGGGTGACCGAGCCGTTCTGCACGGCGGAGGCGAAGACCAGTGGCTTGAAGACGGAGCCGACCTGGTAGTCGCGGCGGGTGGCGCTGTTGACGTACTGCTTGGCGTAGTCGGTGCCGCCGTAGAGGGCGACGACGCGGCCGGTCGCCGGGTCGATGGAGGCGCCGCCGGCGCGGACGTACGCGTCGACGGGGCGCTTGTCGCTGAGCCGGCCGGTCAGTTTGGTGTCGACGGCGTGGCTGAGGGCGTCCTGGCGCTTGCGTTCCAGGGTGGTGGTGATGCGGTAGCCGCCGGAGCGGAGGGTGTCCTCGTCGACGAGGTGATGGTCGGTCAGATAGTCGGTGACGGCCTTGACGACGTAGCCGCGCTGGCCGGTGAGGCCGGCGGGGGTGGTGGTGGAGAGCGGGTCGGGGAAGGTCATGGCGTCGCGGTCGGCGGCGCTGAGCCAGTGCTCCTTGACCATGCCGTTCAGGACGTACTTCCAGCGGGACAGGACGCGGGCGCGGTTCTCGGGGTGGGCGGTGACGTCGTAGGAGCTGGGGGCGTTGAGGAGGGCTGCCAGGTAGGCGCCCTGGGCGGTGGTGAGCTGGTCGACGTTCCTGCCGTAGTACGCCTGGGAGGCGGCCTGGATGCCGTAGGCGTTGCGGCCGTAGTAGCTGGTGTTGAGGTAGCCCTCCAGGATCTTGCCCTTGCTCTCCTCGCGGTCCAGCTTGATGGCGATGAAGAACTCCTTGGCCTTGCGGGTGAGGGTCTGTTCCTGGCCGAGGTAGTAGTTCTTGACGTACTGCTGGGTGATGGTCGAGCCGGACTGTTTGCCCTTGCCGGTGGCGGTGTTCCAGGCGGCGCGGAGCATGGCGGCGGGGTCGACGGCCGATTCGGTGTGGAAGTCGCGGTCCTCGGCGGCGAGGACGGCCCGCTGGATGCGCTTGGGGACCTGGGACAGGGCGACGTTCTCGCGGTTGATGTCGCCGTCGCGGGCCAGTTCGGTGCCGTCGGCGTAGAGGTAGACGTTGCTCTGGGCGCGGGCGGCGCTGTTGGCCGCCGGGATGTCGACGAGCAGGTATCCGGCGACCAGCGCGCCCGCGACGAGCAGCACGATCAGTACGCCGGTGCCGAGGAGCATCCGCCAGGAGGGGAAGACGCGGCGCCAGCCGGTGCGCCGGCGGCGCCGGGCGGCGCCCTTCCCCGCGGATGCCGGTCCGGCGGGGCGGGGCCCCCACTGCTGCCGGGGGCCGCCGTTCTCCGGGCCGTGCGGCTCTTCGCTCATGTGTGGTGGGACTCCTCTGCCGCCGCCGGGCGGATGCCGCGGCGGGCCGGTACCGGACGGGATACGCGCCTGGGATTAGTGATTCTTATCCCGATATGTACTGTCGCATCATCTGATCCGTTCTCCGGGTACGGCACACACCGGTGACCTCTTCGCGGGCGGCCGGATGGCGTCCCCGTCTCACCCCGGCGGGTGATAAATGCGTGGTGCGCGGGGCGGGCGTCCCGTTAGGGTCGGGTTGTTTTGCCGCCGGACCCGTCCCGGCGCGCACGCCCACGGAACCGCCCGGGGCCGGCCCGCCGCCCGCCCCCGATCCCCGTCCGCCCCCGCACCCCGCCCGGCCGCCCGCCTCCACGCGTGCCCGCTCGGCACCGCCCGGCCCGGCGTCCCCGGCCGGGCAGCTCCGCACGCCCGGCCCCCGGGCACCCGCGCGCCCGGCCCACCGGGCGCCGCCCGTCCGTGCCGCACGGCGCCGGACGCACCGCCTCCGCGCCGCACGGCGCCGCACAGGAAAGGGATTCGGGTCGATGCTGTACGCGGCCGTGGCGACCGGGAGCTTCCGGCGCTACGCCACCTATCGGGTCGCCACCGCGGCCGGGGTCTTCACCAACACCGTCTTCGGCTTCATCGTCGCCTACTCCTACATCGCCCTCTGGGACCAGCGGCCCCATCTGGGCGGCTACGACCTGCCGCAGGCGATGACCTTCGCCTGGACCGGGCAGGCGCTGCTCGCCGCCACCTCGCTGATGGGCGGCGGCGGGATCGCCGAGCTCCAGGACCGCATCCGCACCGGCGACATCGCGGTCGACCTGCACCGCCCGGCCGACCTCCAGCTGTGGTGGCTCGCCGCCGACCTCGGGCGGGCGTCCCTCCAGCTGATCGGCCGCGGCGTCGTCCCGCTCGCCACCGGCGCCCTCTTCTTCGAACTCGCCCTGCCCGACCGCCCGCTGACCTGGCTGCTGTTCCTGGCCTCGGCGCTGCTGGCCGTCGTCGTCAGCTTCGGGCTGCGGTATCTGGTGGCGCTCGCCTCGTTCTGGCTGCTGGACGGCGCCGGGCTGGCGATGATCACCGGCCTGGCGGCGACGTTCTTCTCCGGCATGGTGCTCCCGCTGCCGGTCTTCCCCGACGCCCTCGCCCACGCCGCGCAGCTGCTGCCCTGGGCGGCGCTCCTCCAGGTCCCCGCCGACATCCTGCTCGGCGCGCGCACCGGCGCCGACGCGCTGCGGGGGCTGCTGCTCCAGGCGGGCTGGGCGGTGGCGCTGCTCGCCCTCGGGCGGCTGGTGCAGTCGTACGCCACCAGGAAGGTGGTGGTGAACGGTGGCTGACGGAGTGCCGGAGACGGCCACGCCGCCCGCGGGGCGTGCGGCGGACACCGGGGGCCGGTGGACGGTGGTGGCGCACGGGCTGCGCGCGTACCGGCTGCTGGTGTGGATGTGGATCCGCGCGACGCTCGCCTACCGGGCGTCGTTCGCGATGACGGCGGTCGGCAACTTCGCCGCCACCGCCCTGGACTTCGTCGCGCTGCTGCTGATGTTCTCCCGTATCGACGTCCTCGGCGGCTTCACGCTTCCCGAGGTCGCCCTGCTCTACGGGCTCTCGGGCACCGCGATGAACCTCGCGGACCTGCTGATGGGCAGCATGGACCGGCTCGGCAGCCGCATCCGGGACGGCTCGCTGGACACCCTGCTGCTGCGCCCGGTGCCGGTCTTCGCGCAGCTGGCCGCCGACCGGTTCGCGCTGCGGCGGCTGGGCGGCATCGTCCAGGCGGCGCTGGTGCTGGGCTGGGCGCTGGTCCATGTCGACGTGGCGTGGTCGGCGGGCCGGGTGCTGATGGTGCCGGTGATGGTGCTGACCGGCACGGCGATCTTCGGGGCGGTCTTCACGGCGGGCGCCGCTTTCCAGTTCTGGGCGCAGGACGCCGCCGAGGTGCAGAACTCCTTCACCTACGGCGGCAAGGCGATGCTCCAGTACCCGCCGACGGTCTTCGCCCAGGACCTGGTGCGCGGCGTCGTCTTCATCGTCCCGCTGGCCTTCGTGAACTGGGTGCCCGCCCTCTGGCTGCTGGGCCGCCCCGAACCGCTGGGCCTGCCGTGGTGGGTGGCGTTCCTGGGCCCGGCGGTCGCCGCCCTGCTCTGCACGGTCGCGGGCCTGCTGTGGCGCCGCGCCCTCACCGCGTACCGCAGCACCGGCAGCTGACGTACGCCAACGGAACGACGACGGAAGGGAATTGCGTTGGACGCGCTGATCG
The DNA here is from genome assembly GCF_043083385.1 of Streptomyces sp. NPDC014733. Taxonomy (NCBI): domain Bacteria; kingdom Bacillati; phylum Actinomycetota; class Actinomycetes; order Kitasatosporales; family Streptomycetaceae; genus Streptomyces; species Streptomyces sp. NPDC014733. The sequence continues at coordinate 136,249 of NZ_JBIBYO010000016.1, forward strand.
AGGTGGCCGGGGTCGAGAAGGTGTTCTCGGTACGCCGCAAGGCGGGGCGGCTGCGGCGGGTCCGGGAGGAGGTGCGGGCCGTCGCCGGGCTCGACTTCACCGTCGCCCGCGGGGAGATGGTCGGCTACATCGGCCCGAACGGCGCCGGGAAGTCCACCACCATCAAGATGCTGACCGGCATCCTGATGCCCAGCGCCGGGCGGCTGCGGGTCGCCGGCATCGACCCGTTCGCCCGCTCCGGCACGGGCGGCGCCGCCGGCGGCCGCCTCCGGCTGGCCCGCCGCATCGGCGTCGTCTTCGGCCAGCGCACCACGCTCTGGTGGGACCTGCCGCTGAAGGACTCCTACGAGCTGGTGCGCCGGATGTACCGCGTCCCGGACGCCACCTACCGCGCCAACCTGGAGCGCTGCGTGGAGCTGCTGGACCTGGCGCCGCTGCTGGACGTCCCAGTACGGCAGCTCTCGCTCGGCCAGCGGATGCGCGGCGACATCGCGGCGGCGCTGCTGCACGACCCCGAGGTGCTCTACCTCGACGAGCCGACCATCGGCCTCGACGGCGTCAGCAAGGCGAAGGTCCGCTCGTTCCTGCGCGAGGTGAACGCGGAGCGCGGCACCACCGTCCTGCTGACCACCCACGACCTCACCGACATCGAGCAGCTCTGCCGCCGGGTGATGGTCATCGACCACGGCCGCCTGGTCTACGACGGCGACCTCACCGGGCTGCGCGCGTCGGGCGAGGGCGAGCGGATGCTCGTCGTCGACCTGGACCGCGAACTCCCGCCGATCGACGGCGTCCCCGGCGCCCGCACCGTCAAGGTCGCCGGTCCCCGCCAGTGGCTCGCCTTCCCCGCCGCGGCGAGCGCCGCCCCGCTGGTCGCCGCGGTCGCCGAGCGCTATCCGCTGGTGGACCTCTCGATCCGGGAGCCGGACATCGAGGACGTCATCGCCCGGCTGTACGCGGGCGGGGCGGCGGCCCCGGTGGCGGGCGGCTGACCCCCGGCCCCGCCCCCGGGGAAGGCGGCGGCCCCCGAGGCGTCAGCCCAGTGGGGCGGTGGTGTCGCGCAGGGCGGCACCTCGCAGCGGCCGGGACGCGGCGACCCTCGCCGTCCGCTACCGGCACTCCGGACAGTTGACCGCCCGTAGCCATTCGTCGACGGTTTCGCCTTCCCCGGCGCCGCATCTGGGGCGCGGGTCGCCGGTGCCGACGAGTTCGTGGACCCGCAGGACGTCTTCGCCGACGGTGCCGGAGCGGGGTGTGCCCGTGTGCTCGGGGTGCGCGGTCACGGCTACCTCCACGGGTCTTCGGCGAGGACGTACAGCGGGTGGGTGAGTCCGCCGATGCGGTGCCGGAACGGTTCCGGCGGGGTCCGGCCCGCGTCGCCGGGTGGTTGACCTGGCCAGATGCACAGGGTGTGGGTGCGGTCGGCGTCCGGGAGGGTGACGAACAGCGCGTGCCCGCGCTTGATGTGCTCGCGCGCGGCCCGTTCCTCGTCCGCGTCCCATGCCCACGCCCGTACTTTCGCGGCGTGCTCCCGCGCCTCGTCGTCCGCCGCGCCGCGCGTCAGCCACGCCCACGGCGACCGCACCGGCTCGGGCCCGATCCGCTCCGCCAGCCGCAGCGCCTGCCCGCGCAGCCACCGCACCGCCAGCACGGGGGAGACGGTCCACAGCGCACAGACGGGATACGTGGCCCCCGGCGCCGACGCCC
>NZ_JBIBYO010000017.1:0-91342 GCF_043083385.1 Streptomyces sp. NPDC014733
CCCGTGGTGTTCACCAACGTCAAGTCCGAGGGCGGCGTCACCCCCGTCGCCGCCTGGGTCCGCGACCGCCTCGCCGACTGGACCACGAGCGCCGCCGCATGACACTCACGGACGAGAGGAACGCCCCGGAAGTCCGGCCGGGCCCGGTGGCCGGCGTCCACGCCACCGCCCGCATCACGGCGGCCGACCGCGGCGGCGTCACCACCCTGCCCGTCCTCGACGGCGACGGGCCCTTCGAGCTGCGGCGCCTGCGCGCCCGGGGCACCGAGGCGCGGGTGTGCGTCATCGGCGCCATGACCGCCCCGCTCGGCGGCGACCGGCTCCGCATCGAGGCCGCCGCGCAGCAGGACACGGCGCTCCACCTCACCTCCGCCGCCGCGACCCTCGCACTGCGCGGCGCCACCTCCGCACCCGCCACCTACGACGTCCACCTGACCGTCGCGGACCGCGCCACACTCCGCTGGCTGCCCAAGCCCCTGATCTGCGCCGCCGGCAGCAATCTGCGCCAGAGCTGGACCGTCGACCTCGCCCCCACCGCCCGGCTCGTCCTGCGCGAGGAGCAGATCCTCGGGCGTACCGGTGAGCCGTCCGGCCACCTGACCACCCGGCTCACCGTCCGGCGCGCGGGACGCACCCTGCTCGCCCAGGAGGCCGAGTACGGTCCCGGCGCACCCGGCTGGGACGGCCCGGCCGTCCTCGCCGGCCACCGCGCGACCGGGCAACTCCTCGTCGTCGATCCGGCCTTCGAGAACGCCCCGCCGCCCGTTCAGCTCTTCGGCGACGCCCCCGGCGACGGCCATGCGGTCCTGGCCCCGCTGGCCGGCCCCGCCGCCCTGGCCACCGCCGTCGCCCCGGACGGCCTGCGCCTGCGCCATCTTCTCGACACCGTGTGGGCCGCCGTGCCCCGTTGAGCCCGGTCCGCGTCCCGCGATTCGCGATGGCGGGCCCCTCGGCCGGCCGGGGTGGCCTTCGCGTACCCAAGTCGGTGTGCGCACCGGCGCGTTGGGGCACGGCGCGCGAAGGCCACACGGCTCGGAAAGGGGACCGGACAACGAACAAGGCCCAGGTCGCTGACCTGGGCCTTCGCTATGGAGCGGGTGACGGGAATCGAACCCGCGCTCTGAGCTTGGGAAGCTCATGTTCTACCATTAAACTACACCCGCGAAATCGCCGGACTCTGCGGCGAGATAACTGCGGACACTGTACCCCATGGTGTAACCGGCGCGTGCCGGGTACTCCGCCGGGTGGCGCGGAAGGGGTGGCCCCCCTCGTGTGAAGCGGCTGTGGGGTGCGGGAGTTGGGGCGTACGGTGGGGTGGTTCCCCGGGTGGTGTGCGGGGTGGATGCACGGTCCTCGGCGGGGGCTTTCGGGTGGCGGAGTGCCGCTGGAGAAGGCGCCCAGTTGATCCCCTAATGTGGCTTTCGTTGTCCACGCAGTTGGGAGAGGACTTGATGGAGCGCACCGTCGTCCGTTGTGCCGAGGGGCACGTGTTCAGCACCGCTTCGTTCCCGATGCAGACCACCGACCGGCTGGGTCCCGGGCGGCTGCTGCGGTGCCCGCGCTGTGCGCGGCTGCGCAACGCCGTGCCGGTGGAGTACGCGAAGCGGTAGCCCGGAGGTCCGCCCGGCAGGTGCCGCGGCGGGCCGGAACCGACGGAAGCAGGAGTGACGGGTGACGGCCCGGTCCCGGTGGGGCCGGGCCGTCCTCGTATCCGGTGCCCGGCCGCGGGCCGTCGCCGTACCGGCAGGCGTCGGGGCCCTTGAGTTGCGCAGGTCACGCCCACCCCGTCACGGGTGGGGTCCGGGCGGGCGGGCGCGTATCCTCGTCCCCGTGCTTCTCTCAGACAAGGACATCCGGGCCGAGATCGACGCCGGCCGGGTGCGCATCGACCCCTACGACGAGTCGATGGTGCAGCCGTCCAGCATTGACGTCCGTCTCGACCGCTACTTCCGGGTGTTCGAGAATCACCGCTACCCGCACATCGACCCCGCCGTGGAGCAGGTCGACCTGACGCGTGAGGTCGTGCCGGAGGGGGACGAGGCGTTCATCCTGCACCCCGGCGAGTTCGTGCTGGCCTCGACGTACGAGGTCATCACGCTGCCGGACGACGTGGCCTCCCGGCTCGAGGGCAAGAGCTCGCTGGGACGGCTGGGGCTGCTGACGCACTCGACGGCCGGGTTCATCGACCCGGGGTTCAGCGGGCACGTGACCCTGGAGCTGAGCAATGTGGCGACGCTGCCGATCAAGCTCTGGCCGGGGATGAAGATCGGGCAGCTGTGCATGTTCCGCCTGACCTCGGCGGCCGAGCACCCCTACGGGTCGGAGCGGTACGGCTCCCGTTACCAGGGCCAGCGGGGGCCGACCCCCTCGCGGTCCTTCAAGAATTTCCACCGTACTCAGGTGTGAAGGCACGCCCGCCGGAGCGCGCGTGCGCCGGCGGGGGTGGCGTACGGCGTGCGGAAGGCGGGGCTTGCGCCCCGGCGCGTGGCGCGCACAGGGCGTAGGACAGAGAAGGTCTGAGAGAGATACGTGAGTGACGTACGGGAAAACCTGACGTACGAGCGGTTCGGCGGGGCGATCCGCGAGCTGGCGCAGACGATCGCCGACGACGGCTTCGAGCCCGACATCGTGCTGTCGATCGCCCGCGGCGGGGTCTTCGTCGCCGGTGGTCTGGCGTACGCGCTGGACTGCAAGAACATCCACTTGGTGAACGTGGAGTTCTACACCGGTGTGGGCACCACGCTGGAGATGCCGGTGATGCTGGCGCCGGTGCCGAACGCCATCGACTTCAGCGACAAGAAGGTGCTGATCGCCGACGATGTCGCCGACACCGGCAAGACGCTCAAGCTGGTGCACGACTTCTGCAAGGACACCGTCGCGGAGGTCCGCAGCGCGGTGATCTACGAGAAGTCGCACTCGCTGGTGAAGTGCGAGTACGTCTGGAAGCGGACCGACGACTGGATCAACTTCCCGTGGTCCGTGTTGCCCGTAGTACGTAAGACGGGGGAGCCGATCACCCCGTCGCGCGAAGCTCTGTAAAGCGCTTCTGGCCTGCACGTTCGAGTGGTTTTCGTGCGGCTAAGCGGCGCCTGGCGAGCTCCGGCCATGTGCGCGACGAAGGCCGCCTCCACTTAATTTCCCATCGTACGTCGATGCGATCTTGAAAACTGTCGTGAGGTAACCCCTCACCGTGGGTTCAAATCCCACAGCCTTCGCAGGTGTACGGCCCCTGACCTGGGGTTTCCCGGTCAGGGGCCGCTTCCTTTTCCCAGCGCCGTTGGTCCGGTGCTGACCGCTCATGGCCGCGTGTGGCCGCGCTGTCTGGCACGGGTGTGGCACGTGCAGAGGGCTCACGCCGCCTGGGGCGGGTGCTGGCGGCCGGTGCTTAGTGGCCGTTCTCCGGGGCGGGTGTCTCTCGGGGAACTGCTCGGCCAGCGTCCCTACTCGCTGCCAGGAAAAGCACGGCGAACAGCAGAAGTGCGATGCCGGTAAGAACGATCACGTTCAACCGTTCACCGAAGACCACGATGCCGATGACCGCCGCGGTGAGCGGTTCGACCAGGGCGACCACAGAGGCCGTTGCCGCTCGTACGGCACCGAGGCCGGTGAAGAACAACGCGTACGCCAGGGCCGTCGGCACCGCCCCCAGGTAGACGAGAAGCCCCAAGGCCCATGCCACACGCTCCATGTCGGGCAGCAGGCCCTCCAGTAGAGCCATCGGCAGGAGACAGACGGTGCCCACCGCGAAGCCGATCGCCGTTTCCTCGAACGTGCCACCGCTGTTCTTGCGGCGGGCAGCGCGCCCCAGCAGGGTCACGCCGGCGTAGCCGACGGCAGAGAGCAGCGCATATCCGATGCCCAGGAAAGGATCCGGGCCGATGCTCCCGTCGGCGCCACCCATCAGCAGCACCAGGCCGGCAATGCCACTGCCCACGGCGGCAGCTCCGGCGAGGCCGGTGTGTTCGCCCAGCATGATCCGGGCTCCGACGGTGACCAGCACAGGTCCCGAGCCGAGGGTAACTACCGTGGCTACGGTCAACCCTGCCTGCTGCACGGAAGCGAAGTAGGCGGTCTGGTACACCGCCAGTCCGATGCCTGTGATCAGGCCCCGCCGCTTGTCCGCAGCGAATGTTGCACGCAGCGAGAGGGCCCTCTCCGGGCGCCGGAGCCGCCGGATCAGGTGAGCTGCCAGAAGCAGCCCGAGGCCGGTCAAGAAGCGCCAGAAGGAAATGGAAACGGGGCCGATGCCGCCGACGTCGTACAGCTCGGCGGCAACGGCACCGCCAGTGCCCCACGCGGTGGCCGCGACCGCGATGTAGAGCACGCCCTGCCGGACCGGCAGGGCAGAAGAGGACTGCAACTGAGGTCTCCTCGATTGATTGCCTTCACGATGTCTCTGTGGGCAACCCACACAGCCACCCCGGCAACCCCGAGGTGGCTGGGCAATGACTGCCCGCCTAAACGGCGGGCGGCGGAGGAGTCAAAAACAGGTGCATCTGTTCACGCTACCCAGCAACGGGGAGGCACCGCAGGCCCTACAGGATGTGATGCAGTCTCAGCTGGTGAGCCGCAGTAGCGATAGGAGCTGAGAGTTCCGGGTGGCTGCGGGTGCGGGACATGGCGGAGCGCGGTGAATGCGGTGTGGTGCTGACGCGGTGGCCAAACGCGATCTCCCCGACGCCGGAGTTGCAGTACCCGGAGCTGGATCACCTCGGGGGCCTCAACGTGCAGTTGTTCTTCACCTGGTCCGTGCAGCCGCCGGTGGTCCGCCGGGACAACCAGGTGCTGGACGCCTGACGGGCGGACGAACCGAACCGGAAGGGGCCGTGGCACCGTGCCGCGGCCCCTTCGGCGTTCCCGCGCACCGGGTTTCGGCCAATACCGCTCCGGGCGTTCCGCCGTTCCGTCCCGCCGAGTAGAAACCGGCGGTAACAGCGGACCGGAGGGGAGACCTCATGGCACGTGTGAGAACCGTGCGGCGGGCGGGACCGGGGCGGCGGAGCAGACGGTGGCCGGTGGCCGCCGTCGCCGCCCTCGCCGTGGTGCTGGGCACCGGGGGCGGGACGGGCGCGGCGGTCGCGGCACCCGCGGCGGCGGAACCGGCGGCGCGACCCGGGGCCGCCGCCACTGCTACGGCGCCCTTGGCGCCCCGGGTGGAGGCGGCCCGCGCGCGGGAGGCCACCCGGCTCTACGGCGACCCGGCGGTGCGGCCGTTCGACGAGCGGAAGACCTCGCTGATCTCGCTGGGCGACAGCGAGATATCCGGCGAGGGCGTCGGCACGTACGAGCCGGGCACCAACGGGCCGGACAACTGGTGCCACCGCTCGCCGGACTCGGCGATCCACCGCACCGGCGTCCCGGCGGACATCACGTACAACGTGGCCTGCTCGGGGGCGTACAGCCAGAACATCGTGATCGGCGGGGACAAGCAGTACCCGGACGAGGAGGTGCAGAGCGACAGTCTGGCCGCGGCGGCGCGGAACACCCGGGTCAAGATGATCGTGATGATGGTCGGCGCCAACGACGACCTGCAGTTCGGGCCGGTGATGACGGACTGTGTGACACGGTGGCTCACGCTCCAGGGCACCTGCGAGCCGAAGTACCAGCCGGGCTGGCAGGCACGGGTCGACGGGCTGGTGCCGAAGGTCGAGCGGACCGTCGGTGACCTGCGGACCGTGATGCGCGGGGCCGGGTACGCGGACGGCGACTACCGCCTCGTGCTCATGTCGTACCCGAGCCCGATCGGGCCGGACATGACCGACAACCCGAACTTCCCCGGCAAGCTCCCGGGCGGCTGCACCGGCTACACCTCCGACTCGGCGTGGGGGCGGAACACCGCGGTCCCGGCGTTCGAGCGGGGGGTGCGGAAGGCGGCGAACGCCTCGGGCGCGGAGTACCTCGACACCTCGCGGCTCTTCCACGGCCACGAGGTCTGCACGGAGGACACCTGGGCGCGCGGGCTCTACGTGGACGTCGCCAACCCGTTCCCGCCGGACGCCAACTCGGTGCGGCAGTCCTTCCACCCGAACACGAGGGGGCACGCCGCCTTCGCCTCCTGCCTGACGCAGTTCTACGACAGCGGGCTGCGCGAGGCGTCCTGCGCCGACCCGGCGAGCACCGGGAAGCCGCGGCTCTACCCGGGCGCCTGGGACGACGCGTTCCGCCCGCTGCGCAACGCCGCCACCGGGACCTGCGCGGATCTCACCGGCGGCGCCTCCGCCAACGGCACCGCGGTCGGCGGCTGGGACTGTCTCGGACAGCGCAACCAGGGCTGGTGGTACGACTCCGGCGAGCGGTCGCTGCACACCGAGCTGACCCATGACCGCTGCCTCGATGTGCCCGGCGGCCGCTACGAGGCGGGCGCCGCGCTGGTGGTGTGGAACTGCTCCGGGGCGGAGAACCAGCGCTTCACCGAGAGCGGCGGCACCTACCGCCCGGCGGCGGCCGCCTCGCTCTGCCTGACGCTGCGGGCGGCGAAGGACCCGCTGCGGCTGGAGAGCTGCGACGGCTCGGCGGCGCAGAAGTTCACCCGCGGCTGAGCACACCGGTCACGGCGAAGGGCCCCGCCTCCGGAGGAAGTCCGGTGGCGGGGCCCTTCGGTCCGTACCGGCCCCGGCGCCTGTTTCACGTGAAACGGGCCCGGGCCGCCGTACGGTCAGAGTGTGCCGAGCTTGACCAGCGTGAGCAGGGCGACCAGCTGGATCGCGGAGGCGCCCAGGGCCTTGGGCCACGGCAGGTCGTGGGACTTGCTGACCATCTGCGTCAGCAGGAAGCCGGAGGCCAGCCAGGTCAGCCAGCCCAGGACGGTCACCAGCGGGCTGTCGCCGCCGAGGAACATCGCGAACAGCAGCCGGGGCGCGTCGGTGATGGCCGTGATCAGCATCGACAGGCCGATGGTGGGCGCCCAGGCGCCGTCGCCGCCGAGCTGGCGGGCGAGGGTGTGGGTGACCGCGCCGAGGATCAGACCGCCGATGACGAACATCACGGCGGTGATCAGCACCCACGGGATGCTCTGCCCCAGCGTGGCGTTGAGGACGTCCTCGCGCGCCTTGTCGAAGCCGAAGACCGCGAGCAGCCCGTAGAGGAACGAGACGATCAGTGCGGGCGCCCAGACCTGGTGGTCGCGCATCTGCCAGAACGTCGCGACCGGCCGCATCACGATGCCGGGCAGCAGCTGCTTCCAGTGCAGCCGGGGGCCGGACGGTGCGGTGTTCTGCCCGGCCTGGTAGACGCCGGCGTCGCCGTACTGCCCGACGTCACCGTAGGGCTGCTGCCCGTACGCGTCCGCCTCGCCGAGGCTGAACTGCTGGGTGTGTCCGGGGGCGTCGGCTTGGGAGTACGGGGTGTACGGCTGCTGGTAGCCGCCGTCGCCGAAGTACTCGGGCTCGCCGGAGCGGTCCGGCTGTGTGGCACCCGGCCCGCCGTACTGCCCGGGCTGCGGCTGCTGCCACTGGGCGTGCGGGGGCGGGGGCTGCTGCCCGTAGGGGCCCTGCCCGTACGGCGCCTGCTGCCCCTGCTGCTGCCTGTCCTGCGCGGCGCGGGGATCTTGTCCGCGACCCATCCTGAATCCAGCCACGCCCTCGAACGTACCTGCTCCGCGGCGTCCCCGTGGTGGCCCGGGGACGGCGGAGGACCTTTGCTGCCGAGCTGTGACATCCCCTAGGGGGAACCGGACACGCCTACCTGCGCAAACCGGCCATGACCCCTAGGGGATGCCCCGAGGGGAGAGGTCCCGGCGGGAGGCCCGCGTCAGCGGGCCGGGCCCCGGTGGAGGGTCAGCTCGGGCAGGCCCTCCATGTTGTCGGAGCCGCTGGCGACGGCGGTGAAGCCGTGGCGCGCGTAGAAGGCGCGGGCGCCGGTGTTGGCCTCGAAGACATGCAGGGTGAGGCCGTCCGGGCGGTGGGCCAGCGCCGTTTCGAGGAGCCGGGTGCCCAGGCCGCGGCGCAGCTCGTCCGGGTGGAGGTAGAGGTCTTCGAGCTCGTCGTCGCGGACGGCGGCGTAGCCGATGATCTCCGTGCCGCGTTCGGCCACCCAGGTGGTGCAGCCGGGCAGCAGATGGTCGCGGACCCAGGTGATGACGCCGTCGAGGTCGTGTCGCTGCGGCGGGAGGTAGGGCATGGTGGCCCGCCGGGACTCGCGGTGGACGTGGGCGATGGCGGGAGCGTCCGCCGCGGTGGCGCGGCGGATGCGGACGTCGTCGTCCGGGGTGGCGGCGCCGGGGCGCGCGTCGGGTGCCGGGGCAGAGGTCATGGCCGCCATCGTGCCGGACGACGGGGCGGACGTCGCGTGGTTTTTCCGGGGGCGGAAGACGCCTGGGCCGGGGCCCGGACGCGGCGCTCCCGGGCCCCGGCCCCGGCCCGGCCCCGGCTTCCGGCCTCGCCCCCAACGCCGACGGCCGGTCCGCATCGAGGTGAGGTCGATGCGGACCGGCCGTTGCCGTGGGACGCGGCCCTCAGGGGGCCACAGGTGACGGGATCATTTCGCCGGTTCCGGCTCCGGCGCGTCCTCCGCCGGGGCGTCGTCGGCGGGGTCGATCGGCGTCTTGACGGAGTCCAGCAGCAGCTGGGCCACGTCCACGACCTGGATCGACTCCTTCGCCTTGCCGTCGTTCTTCTTGCCGTTGACCGAGTCGGTCAGCATGACGAGGCAGAACGGGCAGGCGGTCGAGACGATGTCGGGGTTGAGGGACAGCGCCTCGTCGACCCGCTCGTTGTTGATCCGCTTGCCGATGCGCTCCTCCATCCACATGCGGGCGCCGCCGGCGCCGCAGCAGAAGCCGCGCTCCTTGTGGCGGTGCATCTCCTCGTTCCGCAGACCCGGCACCTTGGCGATGATCTCGCGCGGCGGTGTGTAGACCTTGTTGTGCCGGCCGAGGTAGCAGGGGTCGTGGTACGTGATCAGGCCCTCGACGGGCGTGACCGGCACCAGCTTGCCCTCGTCCACGAGGTGCTGGAGCAGCTGCGTGTGGTGGATGACCTCGTACTCGCCGCCGAGCTGCGGGTACTCGTTGGCGATCGTGTTGAAGCAGTGCGGGCAGGTCGCGACGATCTTCTTCGAGGACTTCGGCTTCCTGGTCGACTCGTCCTCGTCATCCTCACCGAAGGCGGCGTTCAGCGTGGCGACGTTCTCCGCGCCGAGCTGCTGGAAGAGGAACTCGTTGCCCAGGCGGCGCGGGGAGTCACCGGTGCACTTCTCGTCGCCGCCCATGATCGCGAAGTTCACGCCCGCGATGTGCAGCAGCTCGGCGAAGGCCTTGGTGGTCTTCTTCGCGCGGTCCTCCAGGGCGCCGGCGCAGCCGACCCAGTAGAGGTAGTCGACCTCGGTGAGGTCCTCGACGTCCTTGCCGACGACCGGGACCTCGAAGCCTGCGTCCGCTGCCAGCTCCTTTGTCCAAGCCAGCCGCTGCTTCTTGGCCAGCCCCCAGGGGTTGCCCTTCTTCTCCAGGTTCTTCAGCATCGTGCCCGCCTCGCTGGGGAAGCTGGACTCGATCATGACCTGGTAGCGGCGCATGTCGACGATGTGGTCGATGTGCTCGATGTCGACCGGGCACTGCTCGACGCAGGCGCCGCAGGTGGTGCAGGACCACAGGACGTCCGGGTCGATCACGCCGCCCTCTTCGAGGGTGCCGATCAGCGGGCGCTCGGCCTCGGCCAGCGCCGCCGCCGGGACGTCCGCCAGCTGCTCGGCGGTCGCCTTCTCCTCGCCCTCGGCGTCCTTGCCGCCCCCCGCGAGCAGGTACGGCGCCTTGGCGTGCGCATGGTCGCGCAGCGCCATGATCAGCAGCTTCGGGGAGAGCGGCTTACCGGTGTTCCACGCGGGGCACTGCGACTGGCAGCGGCCGCACTCGGTGCAGGTGGAGAAGTCGAGAATGCCCTTCCAGGAGAAGTGCTCGATCTGCGAGACGCCGAACTGGTCGTCCTCGCCCGGGTCCTCGAAGTCGATCTCCTTGCCCTCGGACGTCATCGGCTGGAGCGCGCCGAGCGCGACGTCGCCGTCCGCCTCGCGCTTGAACCAGATGTTGGGGAAGGCGAGGAAGCGGTGCCAGGCGACGCCCATGTCGGTCTTGAGCGCGACGGTGATCATCCAGATGAAGGAGGTCGCGATCTTCAGCCCGGCGAAGAAGTAGGTGAGGTTCTGGAGCGTGGCGACGTCCATCCCCTCCAGCCAGTTGACGACCGGGTACGAGAGGAAGAACGACGCCTCGTAGCCGTCGACGTGGTGCTGGGCGCCCTCCAGCGCGTGCAGCATGAAGATGCAGACGCCGACGATGAGGATGACGGCCTCGACGAAGTACGCCTGGCCGAAGTTGGAGCCGGCGAAGCGGGACTTGCGGCCCGGCTTGCCCGGCTTGCTCAGCTGGCGGATCGCGATCAGCACGAGGATGCCGAGCACCGTCATCGTGCCGATGAACTCGACGAAGATGTTGTACGGGGCCCAGTCGCCGATGACCGGCAGGATCCAGTCCGCCTTGAAGAGCTGGCCGATGGCGTTGACGATCGTCAGCAGCAGCGAGAAGAAGCCCACCGCCACGAACCAGTGCGCGACGCCGACGACGCCCCAGCGGTTCATGCGGGTGTGGCCGAGGAACTCCTTGACCACGGTGACGGTGCGCTGCTTCGGGTCGTCGGTCCGGGAACCGGCGGGGACGTTCTGGCCGAGCCGTACGAAGCGGTAGATCTGTGCGATGGCACGGCCGAACAGCGCGACGCCGACCGCGATTAGGACCAGCGACACGATGATCGCGGCGAGTTGCATGGATGGCTCCTCGGGCCTGCGAGAGCGGGGACTACTGCGACTACTAAGCAGTAACTTTTCGGGTCTGCGCTGAGGTTACCCAGTATCCGGGGCCCCATGAAGCCGCCCGGCCGGTGATCTGCGTCGCGCGGGCGCCCCCGCGCGAGGGCGGCGAGCGCCTGCCGGGTGGCGGCCGCGCCTCCGGGTTGCCCCCTTGATCGCGCCGCTGAGGATAAGGCCGGTATAAAACTTGAGCGGTCACGACTCAACTCTGTTGACAGGTTTTCCGGGCTCATGCATGCTTGAGTCCGTTCCACTCAAGTCAGCTGGAGGAATCGACATGGCACGTGCGGTCGGCATCGACCTGGGCACGACGAACTCCGTCGTCAGTGTTCTCGAAGGCGGTGAGCCCACCGTCATCACCAACGCCGAGGGCGCCAGGACCACGCCGTCCGTCGTCGCCTTCGCCAAGAACGGCGAGGTGCTGGTCGGCGAGGTCGCGAAGCGCCAGGCGGTCACCAACGTCGACAGGACCATCCGGTCGGTCAAGCGCCACATGGGCACCGACTGGAAGGTCGACATCGACGGCAAGGGCTTCAACTCGCAGCAGATGAGCGCCTTCATCCTGCAGAAGCTCAAGCGTGACGCCGAGGCGTACCTGGGCGAGAAGGTCGTGGACGCGGTCATCACCGTCCCGGCCTACTTCAACGACTCCGAGCGCCAGGCCACCAAGGAGGCCGGTGAGATCGCGGGTCTGAACGTCCTGCGCATCGTCAACGAGCCCACCGCGGCCGCGCTCGCCTACGGCCTGGAGAAGGACGACCAGACCATTCTGGTCTTCGACCTCGGTGGCGGCACCTTCGACGTCTCGCTGCTGGAGATCGGCGACGGCGTCGTCGAGGTGAAGGCCACCAACGGTGACAACCACCTCGGTGGTGACGACTGGGACCAGCGCGTCGTCGACCACCTGGTCAAGCAGTTCCAGAACGGCCACGGCGTCGACCTGTCCAAGGACAAGATGGCGCTCCAGCGGCTGCGCGAGGCCGCCGAGAAGGCGAAGATCGAGCTGTCGTCCTCCACCGAGACGACGATCAACCTTCCCTACATCACCGCCTCCGCCGAGGGCCCGCTGCACCTGGACGAGAAGCTCACGCGCTCGCAGTTCCAGCAGCTGACCGCGGACCTCCTCGACCGCTGCAAGACCCCGTTCCACAACGTCATCAAGGACGCCGGCATCTCGCTGTCCGAGATCGACCACGTGGTCCTGGTCGGCGGTTCGACCCGTATGCCGGCCGTCGCCGAGCTCGTCAAGGAGCTGACCGGCGGCAAGGAGGCCAACAAGGGCGTCAACCCGGACGAGGTCGTCGCCATGGGCGCGACCCTCCAGGCCGGTGTCCTCAAGGGCGAGGTCAAGGATGTCCTGCTCCTCGACGTCACCCCGCTGTCCCTCGGTATCGAGACCAAGGGCGGCATCATGACCAAGCTCATCGAGCGGAACACCACGATTCCGACGAAGCGCTCCGAGATCTTCACGACGGCCGAGGACAACCAGCCGTCCGTGCAGATCCAGGTCTACCAGGGCGAGCGCGAGATCGCGGCGTACAACAAGAAGCTCGGGATGTTCGAGCTGACGGGTCTGCCGCCGGCCCCGCGTGGCGTCCCGCAGATCGAGGTCTCCTTCGACATCGACGCCAACGGCATCATGCACGTGACCGCCAAGGACCTGGGCACGGGCAAGGAGCAGAAGATGACCGTCACCGGCGGCTCCTCGCTGCCGAAGGACGAGGTCGACCGCATGCGCCAGGAGGCGGAGCAGTACGCGGACGAGGACGCGAAGCGCCGCGAGGCCGCCGAGTCCCGCAACCAGGGCGAGCAGCTCGTCTACCAGACGGAGAAGTTCCTCAAGGACAACGAGGACAAGGTTCCCGCCGAGGTGAAGACCGAGGTCGAGACCGCCGTCGGTGAGCTGAAGGAGAAGCTCAAGGGCGAGGACTCCGCCGAGATCCGCACCGCCACCGAGAAGGTAGCCGCCGTCTCGCAGAAGCTGGGCCAGGCCATGTACGCCGACGCCCAGGCCGCGGGCGCCGACGCCGGTGCCGCGGGCGCCGGTGCGGGCCAGGCCAAGGCCGAGGACGACGTCGTGGACGCCGAGATCGTCGATGACGAGAAGCCCAAGAAGGATGGTGCGGCGTGACGGAGGAGACCCCGGGCTTCGACGAGAAGCCCGACGTCTCCGCCGAGTCCGCAGCTGACGACGCGGCACGAGCCGAGTCCGCCGACAAGGCGGGCTCGGCCCCGGCCGGGGACGACAAGCAGAGCGCACAGGACGTCGCGCTCACCGCGCAGCTGGACCAGGCCCGCTCCGCGCTCACCGAGCGCACCGCGGACCTCCAGCGGCTCCAGGCCGAGTACCAGAACTACCGGCGCCGGGTGGAGCGGGACCGCGTCGCGGTCAAGGAGATCGCCGCGGCGAACCTCCTGTCCGAGCTGCTCCCGGTCCTGGACGACGTGGGCCGCGCCCGCGATCACGGCGAGCTGGTCGGCGGCTTCAAGTCGGTGGCCGAATCGCTGGAGACCGTGGTCGCCAAGCTGGGCCTGCAGCAGTTCGGCAAGGAGGGCGAGCCCTTCGACCCGACGATCCACGAAGCCCTGATGCACTCGTACGCGCCGGACGTCACGGAGACCACGTGCGTGGCCATCCTGCAGCCCGGGTATCGCATCGGTGAGCGAACGATCCGCCCCGCGCGGGTCGCCGTCGCCGAGCCGCAGCCGGGCGCCCAGGGCGGTAAGTCCGCATCCGAGGACGGTGCCAAGGCTTCGGACGAGGAAAACGGTGGCCCGGACGAGGGCTGACGTGCGGACGGCAGAGAAGAAGACGCGGAAGGAGGGACGTCGGGGATGAGCACGAAGGACTTCGTCGAGAAGGACTACTACAAGGTCCTCGGCGTCCCGAAGGACGCCACCGACGCCGAGATCAAGAAGGCGTACCGCAAGCTCGCCCGGGAGAACCACCCGGACGCCAACACCGGTGACGCCGGCGCCGAGGCGCGCTTCAAGGAGATCTCCGAGGCGAACGACATCCTCGGCGACCCCAAGCGCCGCAAGGAGTACGACGAGGCGCGGGCGCTCTTCGGCAACGGTGGCTTCCGTCCCGGTCCCGGCGGGGGCGGCGGCAACTTCAACTTCGACCTCGGCGACCTCTTCGGGGGCACGCCGGGTCACCAGGGGAGTGGCGGCGGCTTCGGCGGGGGCCTCGGGGACGTCTTCGGCGGCCTGTTCAACCGCGGCGGCGGGGCGGGCACCCGTACCCAGCCGCGGCGGGGGCAGGACATCGAGTCCGAGGTGACGCTGAGCTTCACCGAGGCGGTGGACGGGGCCACGGTCCCGCTGCGGATGTCCAGCAAGGAGCCGTGCAAGGCGTGCTCGGGCACCGGCGACAAGAACGGCACCCCGCGGGTCTGCCCGACCTGTGTGGGCACCGGCCAGGTCAGCCGGGGCGCGGGCGGCGGCTTCTCGCTCACCGATCCGTGCGCCGACTGCAAGGGCCGCGGCCTGATCGCGGAGAACCCCTGCGACGTCTGCAAGGGCAGCGGCCGGGCCACCAGCGCCCGGACGATGCAGGTCCGCATCCCGGCGGGCGTCTCCGACGGGCAGCGCATCCGGCTGCGCGGCAAGGGCACGCCCGGCGAGCACGGCGGTCCGGCGGGCGATCTCTACGTCGTGGTGCACGTCCAGCCGCACCCGGTCTTCGGCCGCAAGGGCGACAACCTCACCGTCACGGTGCCGGTCACCTTCCCGGAGGCGGCGCTCGGCGGCGAGGTGCGGGTGCCGACGCTGGGCGGTCCGCCCGTCACGCTCAAGATCGCGCCGGGCACGCCCAACGGCCGCACCATGCGGGCGCGGGGCAAGGGCTCGGTGCGCAAGGACGGCACCCGGGGTGACCTGCTGGTCACCGTCGAGGTGATCGTTCCCAAGGACCTCGGCGACAAGGCGAAGGAGTCGCTGGAGTCCTATCGCGAGGCGACCGCGGATCAGGATCCGCGGGCGGAGCTGTTCCAGGCCGCGAAGGGAGCATGAGATGGACAGCCGGGGTCACCGTCGGAATCCGTACGAACTGACCGAAGATTCGCCGGTATACGTCATCTCCGTCGCGGCTCAGCTCTCCGGCCTGCATCCGCAGACCCTCCGTCAGTACGACCGGCTCGGCCTGGTCTCGCCCGACCGTACGGCCGGGCGGGGCCGCCGGTACTCCGCCCGGGACATCGAACTGCTCCGCACGGTGCAGCAGCTGTCCCAGGACGAGGGCATCAACCTCGCCGGCATCAAGCGCATCATCGAGCTGGAGAACCAGGTCACCGCCCTCCAGCAGCGCGTCGCCGAACTCCAGGGCGCCCTGGAGGGCGCGGCCAGCGCCATGCAGCAGCGGGAGGCCGCGGTGCACGCGTCCTACCGCCGCGATCTGGTGCCGTATCAGGACGTGCAGCAGACCAGCGCACTGGTGGTGTGGCGCCCCAAGCGGGGCGAGTGACCGCCGGAGCGCGGTGGTGAGCAGCGGAGAGGGCCGGGGTGACCCGGCCCTTTCGCATGTCCGGGCGCCCGGGGCCGGCCGGGGCCCGTTCAGCGTCCGCTGTACCCCGCCGTCGGCATCGACAGGCGGCGGTGGACGCCCGAGGTCAAGGCGCGGTCGTAGACCGGTTCGTCGAGGTCGGCGGTGGCCAGGCGGACCCCGGCGGCGGCGCAGCGGGCGGCGAAGGCGTCGGCGTCGTCCACGGCGTGTTCCAGCGCACGGCGGTGCGGGGCCACGAAGACGTCGACCAGACCGCGGTCCACATCGCGCCAGAGTGTGGGGTGCCCGGCGGGCAGCCGGTGCAGACTCAGCCGGCAGGTGAGGTCGTAGCCGCGGGCCGCCGCCCACCGAGCGCACATCGCGTGCTGACCGCGGTCGTCGACGAGGAAAGGCTCGTCGACCAGTTCCGACAGCGGCATCAGACAGGCGAGGGCGGTGGCGCGGACCGGGTTCATCGTGCCCTCCGGGCGGGGTCGGTGTGCGGGCGACGATACCGGCGTACGGCGTCCGCGGTAACGGCGCGTACACCCGCCGCGCAAGCCGTGTGGTGCCCGCTCAGGCCCGGCCGAGCGCCCGGTCCACGCTGATCTCGATCGCCACCCGCTCCGGGTTGGGCGTCGGCGTCCGGCCGTACCGCTCGGCGTACCGCCGCTCGGCCTCCGCGACCGCCGCCGCGTCCGTCCGCACCCGGGCGATCCCCTCCAGCGTCGCCCACCGCCGCCCCGCGACCTGGCAGACCGCGACCCGCGCCCCGTCCGGCCCCGCGGCCCGCACATTGCGCGCCTTGGTGGAGCCGCCGCGGGTGATGACCCGCGCGATCCGCTGCTCCGCGTCGTACGTCACGCCGACCGGCACCACGTGCGGGGAGCCGTCGCGCCGCGGCGTGGTCAGCGTCGACATGAGGTGCTCACCCCAGAAGGCGAGGTAGGCGGGGCTGAGGGCGGCGAGATCGTGAGCCATGGGGGAAGCGTACGGAACGGGTGACGGGGCGCCCGTTCCGCGTACGGCGCGGGGCCGGGCCCCGTGCGCCCGCCTCAGAGGAAGTCGCCGGTCTCCAGGGTGAAGGCGAAGGGGGCGGGGAGCGGCAGCGGTTTGCCGAAGGGGAGGGAGTGGGATTCGCGGTAGTCGTCGTCCCGGGGGTCGCTGAACAGCGTGACCGTGGAGGTCTCGCGGTCGACGAGGAGGTAGAGGGGGAGGGCGGCGCGGGCGTAGCAGTGGCGTTTGGCGATGCGGTCCTGAGCTGCCTTGCTGCTGGTCACTTCGATGACGAGGGCGATGCCGTCGGGCGCCATCCAGGGCTCGGCGCCCCGGAAACGGCGCAGGCGGCGCGGCGCGACCGTGGCGTCCGGGATGACGTGATTCTTGGTGGACCGCCCTCCGCTCGGAAGGACCAGGCCCTTGTTCCCCGACACGTCCATCTCGGTCGCCGAGGACCGGAAGAGCTGCCGGGCCAGCGTGCTCAGGTAGTCCTCGTGATCCCCGTCGGTCGGCGGTGACACAACAATCTCCCCTTCGATGAACTCGGCGCGGAACCCATGGGGGGTGTCCATGCCGAGGAAGAAGTCCAGGAGGGTCTGCTGGTCGGTCGCCGTCGGCTCGTATGCCATAGCCGTCATGCTGCACCTCCATTGCGTTCGAGGCCAGTGTCGCCACCCCGTGGTCGATGTCTCTGGCATATGCCAGAGCGTTCACCCGTAGGTGTGGCACGGCGCGTCGCGGGGAACCCGGATGCCGCCGCGGCGCGGCAGGCTCTGCGTCAGCGGGTGCCCTTTCCGCAATCTTGAGTCAACCCCGCTCAACTTCACTCTTGAGTGTCGTAGACTCAACTTACTGAACGCCGACCCGAGCATGCAGGGCAGAAGCGTCGTACGCGCTCTGTACGCCCGTCGTTGGGCGGACCGGCAGTACAGGACGAGAACGCCGAGCACGAGGAGGACCCCGCGACCGTGGACGCCGAGCTGACCAACAAGAGCCGGGAGGCGCTGAGCGCCGCCAACGAGCGGGCGATCACCGCCGGGCACGCGGACCTGACGTCCGCCCATCTGCTGCTCGCACTGCTGGCCGCACCGGCCGAGAGCAACGCCAACATCACCGATCTGCTGGCCGCCGCCGGCGCGGACGCCGCGGTGCTGCGCGGCGGCGCCGAGCGGCGGCTCGCCGCGCTGCCCAGCGTGCAGGGCTCGACGGTCGCGCCGCCGCAGCCCGACCGTGAGCTGCTGGCCGTCCTCGCGGACGCCGCCCACCGCGCCAAGGAGCTGGGCGACGCCTATGTCTCCACCGAGCATCTGCTCATCGGCATCGCGGCCAAGGGCGGTGCCACCGGTGCGCTCCTCGACGAGCAGGGCGCGTCCGCCAAGAGGCTGCTGGCCGCGTTCGAGGAGTCGCGGGGTGAGCGCCGGGTCACCAACGCGGACCCGGAGGGCACGTACAAGGCGCTGGAGAAGTTCGGTACGGACTTCACCGCGGCGGCGCGTGAGGGCAAGCTCGACCCGGTCATCGGCCGGGACCACGAGATCCGCCGGGTGGTGCAGGTCCTCTCCCGCCGGACGAAGAACAACCCGGTGCTGATCGGCGAGCCCGGCGTCGGCAAGACCGCCGTGGTCGAGGGGCTGGCGCAGCGCATCGTCAAGGGCGATGTGCCCGAGTCGCTGCGGAACAAGCGGCTGGTCGCGCTCGACCTCGGCGCGATGGTCGCGGGCGCGAAGTACCGCGGTGAGTTCGAGGAGCGGCTGAAGACCGTCCTCGCGGAGATCAAGTCCAGCGACGGCCAGATCATCACCTTCATCGACGAGCTGCACACCGTCGTCGGCGCGGGCGCCGGCGGCGACTCCTCGATGGACGCCGGCAACATGCTCAAGCCGATGCTGGCCCGCGGTGAGCTGCGGATGGTCGGCGCGACCACGCTCGACGAGTACCGCGAGCGGATCGAGAAGGACCCGGCGCTGGAGCGCCGTTTCCAGCAGGTGCTGGTCGCCGAGCCGACCGTCGAGGACACCGTCGCGATCCTGCGCGGGCTCAAGGGGCGCTACGAGGCGCACCACAAGGTCGCCATCGCCGACTCCGCGCTGGTCGCCGCCGCCACCCTCTCCGACCGCTACATCACCTCCCGCTTCCTGCCCGACAAGGCCATCGACCTCGTCGACGAGGCCGCGTCCCGGCTGCGGATGGAGATCGACTCCTCGCCCGTCGAGATCGACGAGCTCCAGCGCTCCGTGGACCGGCTGAAGATGGAGGAGCTGGCGCTCAAGAACGAGACCGACGCCGGTTCCGTCGCCCGGCTGGAGAAGCTCCGCCGCGACCTCGCCGACAAGGAGGAGGAGCTGCGAGGGCTGACCGCCCGCTGGGAGAAGGAGAAGCAGGGCCTCAACCGCGTCGGTGAGCTGAAGGAACGCCTCGACGACCTGCGCGGACAGGCCGAGCGCGCGCAGCGCGACGGCGACTTCGACACCGCCTCCAAGCTGCTCTACGGCGAGATCCCCAAGCTGGAGCAGGAGCTGGAGGCGGCAGCTGCCGCCGAGGCGGAGCAGGAGGCGTCCGCCGAGTCGATGGTGAAGGAGGAGGTCGGCCCGGACGACATCGCCGACGTCGTCGGCTCCTGGACCGGTATCCCCGCCGGTCGTCTCCTCGAAGGCGAGACGCAGAAGCTGCTGCGCATGGAGGAGGAGCTGGGCAAGCGGCTGATCGGCCAGGGCGAGGCGGTGCGCGCGGTCTCCGACGCGGTGCGCCGCACCCGCGCCGGGATCGCCGACCCGGACCGGCCCACCGGCTCGTTCCTCTTCCTCGGTCCCACCGGCGTCGGCAAGACCGAGCTGGCGAAGGCGCTCGCCGACTTCCTCTTCGACGACGAGCGGGCGATGGTCCGCATCGACATGTCGGAGTACGGCGAGAAGCACTCCGTGGCCCGCCTCGTCGGCGCGCCTCCCGGCTACGTCGGCTACGAGGAGGGCGGCCAGCTGACCGAGGCGGTCCGCCGCCGGCCGTACAGCGTGGTGCTGCTGGACGAGGTGGAGAAGGCCCACCACGAGGTCTTCGACGTGCTGCTCCAGGTCCTCGACGACGGCCGCCTCACCGACGGCCAGGGCCGCACCGTCGATTTCCGGAACACCATCCTCATCCTCACCTCCAACCTCGGCTCGAACTTCCTCATGGACCCGCTGCTGAAGGAGGAGCAGAAGAAGGAGAAGGTGCTGGAGACCGTCCGGGCGTCGTTCCGGCCGGAATTCCTCAACCGCCTCGACGACCTCGTCGTCTTCCACCCGCTCGGCACCGACCAGCTCCAGCGGATCGCGGAGATCCAGATCGACCACCTCCAGAAGCGCCTCGGCGACCGCCGGCTGACCCTCGACGTCAGCGACGCGGCCCTGACCTGGCTCGCCTGGCTCGGTCAGGAGCCGGTGGCGGACGCCCCGGCGCCGGACCTCTCGTACGGCGCCCGGCCGCTGCGCCGCCTGGTGCAGACCGCCATCGGTGATCAGCTGGCGCGCGCGATCCTGGCGGGCGACGTGCTGGACGGCGACACCGTCCGCGTCGACGTGGACGGCGACCACCTGGCCGTGACATCCGCCTCCGCCTGACGCGCCACGCTCCGCCCCGTCCGGGGTTGCCAGGACGGGGCGGGCATGGTGGAGGATGGCGCAGACCATACGAAGGGAATTCCACGGTGAGCATCGACCCCTCCTCGATTCCGAATTTCGGGGGCCAGCCCGAACCGCAGCCGACCGGGCCCGAGGGTCCCGTCGTGCCCGACCAGGATCTGGTCAAGCAGCTCCTCGACCAGATGGAGCTGAAGTACGTCGTCGACGAGGAAGGCGACCTCGCCGCCCCGTGGGAGCAGTTCCGTACGTACTTCATGTTCCGCGGCGAGGAGGAGCAGCAGATCTTCTCCGTCCGCACCTTCTACGACCGCCCGCACGGCCTGGACGACAAGGCCAAGCTGCTGGAGGCCATCGACGACTGGAACCGCCGCACCCTGTGGCCCAAGGCGTACACCCACACCCATGACGACGGCACCGTCCGGCTGATCGGTGAGGCGTCGATGCTGGTCGGCACCGGCGTCGCGCTCGAACACTTCGTGTCGAGCACGGTCAGCTGGGTCCGCGCGTCCATCGAGTTCGACAAGTGGATCGTCGAGCAGCTCGGCCTGGAGTCCGAGATCGACGACTCCGGCGACGACAAGCCGGACGACGAGGGCTGACCCTCCGTCCGACACCCGCCGCGGGCCCCCGGAACGCTTCCGTTCCGGGGGCCCGCGGCCTGTCCGGCAGGCTGTTCCGTAGACAACGATTGCCTGCTTTTCCCGCCGTATGGGAGCGCCTGCCCGTTCCGGTACGACCGTCTCACCATGGCGGGAACCGGATCTCCAACTCGCCGGTAGGGCCCGGATACACTCCCCTGCCATGCGTGAACGGACAGTGGAGACCAGGTGGCGAATACGGGCCCCGCGGCAGGACCGGAACAGATCGGACGGCGCCGGTGACCCGCACAGTCCCGATGTCCGCCGCTGATGGCGGCCCGCTCCCGAGCGACCGGTAACGGCGCCGCCCGCCACAAACAGGCGAGAGATCCCCGGGCCCACTGGCTTCTCCTCGCCCTCACCCTGCCCGTCCTCTTCGGCGCCCTGCTCTTCCAGGGCTGGACCGAGAACGAGGTCGACGGCTCCAAGACCAAACAGGACTGCACCCGGCCGGTACCCGCCGCGGCGGCGGACGCCGGACCCGTCCTCACCGTCAACGGCGACGGTGCCCGCTCCACCTCGATGCCCGCCGGCACCGTCGCCCTCACCTATGACGGCGGCCCCGACCCCTACTGGACCCCGCGGCTGCTCGCCCTGCTGAAGAAGCACCATGCCCACGCCACCTTCTTCCTCGAAGGTGCGGACGCCGCGCAGTACCCCGACCTCGTCCGGCAGATCCGGGCCGAGGGACACGAGATCGGTTCCCACTCCTACACCGGCGCCGACCTCGGCAACGCCTCGGGGGTGCGCCGCGCCCTCGAACTCCGGCTCACCCAGGGCGCGTTCGCCGGGGCCGACGGTTTCCGGACGAAACTGCTGCGGATGCCGATGACCACGACCGTGGCCACGCTGTGCGGCGCCGAATGGCCCGCGGCGCAGCGCGCCTCCGAGCACGGCTACACCCTGGTCGCCGCGGACCGCTCCGGCCGCAAGCCCGCCCACGGCCTGGTCCGGCAGTTCAGCCTGACCTCCCTCGCCTACCGCGAGACCCAGCAGCTGCTGGCCGACCCGGCCGCCCGCCGCTTCACCACCATCTCGGCGGGCACCGGCGCCACCGAGCCCGCCATGACCGAGGTGGGCGCACCGCAGCGCTGGCTGGGCACCGCGCTGATCTGGTTCCAGCAGCTGGGCCGCAGCTCCGTCTCCGCCCTGACCTGGGTGCTGACGATCGCTGCCGCGCTCGGCCTGATCCGGCTGTTCACGCTGGTGCTCTTCGCCCGCGCGCACGTCAGACGGCTGGAGCGGGAGCGGCCCGGCGCGCCCCGGCTGCGGCAGATCACCGACCCGGTGACCGTCCTCGTCCCCGCGTACAACGAGGAGGCGGGCATCGGCACCACCCTGCGCTCGCTCCTCGCCTCCACCCACCAGCGGCTTCAGATCATCGTCATCGACGACGGGTCGACCGACCGCACCGTGGAGATCGCGGAGGGGTACGCGGAGCGCGACCCGCGGGTGCAGGTGCTCTGCCAGCCCAACACCGGCAAGGCCGCCGCCCTCAACCACGGTCTCGCCTACACCCGCTCCCCGTACGTGGTGATGGTCGACGCGGACACCGTCTTCGAGGCGGACGCGATCGAGCGTCTGATCCAGCCGCTCGCCCATCCGGCGGTCGGCGCGGTGAGCGGCAACACCAAGGTCGGCAACCGCACCCGCCTCCTGGGGCGCTGGCAGCACCTGGAGTACGTCTTCGGGTTCAACCTCGACCGCCGGATGTTCGAGGTCCTGGAGTGCATGCCGACGGTGCCCGGCGCGATCGGTGCGTTCCGGCTCGACTCGCTCATGGGCGTCGGCGGTCTCAGCGAGGACACCCTCGCCGAGGACACCGACCTGACCATGGCGCTGTGGCGGGCCGGCTGGCGGGTGGTCTACGAGGAGAACGCCATCGCCTGGACCGAGGTGCCCACCACCCTGCGGCAGCTGTGGCGTCAGCGCTACCGCTGGTGCTACGGCACGCTCCAGGCCATGTGGAAGCACCGCCGCGCCGTCCGGGAGGTCGGCCACGCCGGCCGCTTCGGCCGCCGCGGACTGTCGTATCTCCTCCTCTTCCAGGTACTGCTGCCGCTGCTCGCCCCCGTCATCGACGTCTTCATGCTCTACAGCGTGCTGTTCACGGACAGCCCGGTGAAGTCGGTCGTGACGTGGTTCGGGTTCCTGGCAGTGCAGATCGCCGTGGCGGCGTACGCGCTACGGCTGGACGGGGAATCCCGGCGTCCGCTGTGGGCGCTCCCCTTCCAACTGCTGGTCTACCGGCAGCTGATGTACCTCGTCGTCCTCCAGTCGGTGGTCGCTTTCGTGACCGGCAGCCGGCTGAAGTGGCAGCGCATGCACCGCTCCGGTACGGCCGCCGCGGCGGCCCAGCACATCGGCGGACCCCACGACCGCCGCAGTCTGACCGTTACGAGGTGACGACCCTGTATCCCCCCACACCCCCCACGACCCCACCACCCCCCACCGATCCCCTCATCCCCACGACCCCCACCACCGGATACGTCCCGTGGCCCGCGAACCCCCACGTCGCGGGGCACCAGGAGTACGGACCGGGGTACGACCAGGGGTACGGCCCCACCGCCGACCCGCTGCACCCGGTCCCGGACCGGACCGCCCACGCCCCGCGGCCCGTGGCGCCCCACCGCCCCGAGCCGTACGGCTACGCGTCCGAACCGCTGACGGCGTACGCCCCCGATCCGCTGGGCGCGTACGCCCCCGATCCGCTGACCACGTACGCCCCGGAACACGCGGTGTACGAGGCGTACCCGGCGCCCGACGCACACCTCTCCGACGCCCTCGTGCCGTACGGCCCGGAGCACGGCGGGTACGCGCCCGAGCATCCGGCACCGCACGACGCCGAGGTCACGGAGCTGCCCGAGCCGCATCCGCTCGACCCGGCGGACGCGGACGCCGTGCTGCCGGACGCGCCACCGGTCGCCGGGGCCCCCCGGCGGGTGCGCCGGCCCTCGCGCCGCCGCCGGTCCCGGGTCGGGCGCGCCGTCCGGGCCTGCTGTGTGCTGCTCGTCCTGACGCTGGGCGGCGGCGCCGGGGCCTACGCCTGGGCGGACTCCCGGCTGGACAGCACGGTCGACCTGTCCGCGCTCCCGGGCCGGCCCGCCCCCGGCAAGGGCACCAACTATCTGATCGTCGGCTCCGACAGCCGCGCCGGGCTCTCCGCGAAACAGGCGGAGGACCTGCACACCGGGTCCGGTATCGACGCCGAGGGCCGCCGCACCGACTCGATGATGGTGCTGCACACCGGCGCCCACGGCACCACGATCACCAGCCTCCCGCGCGACTCCTGGGTGGTGATCCCCGGCTACGTCGACCCGCGCACCGGCATCCACCACCGGCCGGCCCGCAACAAGCTCAACGCGGCGTTCTCCCTGGGCGGACCGGAACTCCTCGTCCGCACCATCGAGTCCAACACCGGCCTCCGCGTCGACCACTACACCGAGATCGGCTTCGCCGGTTTCGTCGGCATCGTGGACGCGGTCGGCGGGGTGCGCATGTGCGTGAACCGGCATGTCACGGACGAGAAGTCCGGCCTCGACCTGACCCGCGGCTGCCACACCCTCTCCGGCCGCCAGGCCCTGGCCTTCGTACGCCAGCGCCACCAGGAGAAACAGGGCGACCTCGGGCGCTCCCGCAACCAGCGGAAGTTCCTGGCCGCCCTCGCCGCGAAGGCGGCCTCCCGGGACGTCCTGCTCAACCCGTCCGCCCTCGTCGGCACCGCCGGCGCGGGCCTGAAGACCCTGATCGTCGACTCGGCCACCGGGCTGCCCCGGCTGACCCGCCTCTTCGAGGCGCTGCAGGACGCGTCCTCGGGCCGCGGCAAGCAGCTCAACGTGCCCGTCTCCGGCTTCGGCGTGGGCACCTCGAAGGGCAGCGTCGTCGTCTGGGACAAGGCGAAGTCGCGCCGCCTCTTCGCCGAACTCCGCGCGGACCGGCCGGTCACCGTCACCGGCTGACCCGCACCCCTGACGGGGTCCGCCCCGCGCGGACCCCGTCAGGCGGCCGACTTCTTGAGCCGGTCCACCGCCTCCTGGAGCACCTCCGTCTTCTTGCAGAACGCGAAGCGGACGAAGGGCGCGCCCTGTTCCTGGTGGTCGTAGAAGACCGCGTTCGGGATGGCGACGACCCCGGCGCGCTCCGGCAGCGCCCGGCAGAAGGCGTGGCCGTCGGTGTGGCCCAGCGGGCGGATGTCGGTGGTGACGAAGTAGGTGCCCTGCGGCCGGTAGACCTCGAACCCGGCGGCGCGCAGCCCGTCGGAGAGCAGATCGCGCTTGGCGCGCAGATCCTCCAGGAGCCCGGTGAAGTAGCTGTCCGGCAGCGCCAGCGCCTCGGCGAGCGCGTACTGGAACGGACCGCCCGAGGTGAAGGTGAGGAACTGCTTCGCCGAGCGGACCGCGGCCAGCAGCTCCGGCGCGGCGGTCACCCAGCCGACCTTCCAGCCGGTGAACGAGAACGTCTTGCCCGCCGAGCCGATCGTCACCGTCCGCTCCCGCATCCCGGGGAACGTCGCGAGCGGCAGATGCGCGCCCTCGAAGACCAGATGCTCGTAGACCTCGTCGGTGACGACCAGCAGATCGCGCTCGCAGGCGAGCCGGGCGATCTCGGTCAGCTCCGCACGGCTGAGCACGGTGCCGGTGGGGTTGTGCGGGGAGTTGAGGAGGATGATCCGGGTGCGGTCCGTGATCGCGTCGCGCAGTTCGTCCAGATCGAGGGCGTACGTCCCGGACTCCGGCTGCGGCCGCAGCGTCACCGGGACGCGCCGGCTGCCGGCCATCGCGATGCAGGCGGCGTACGAGTCGTAGTACGGCTCCAGCGCGACGACCTCGTCGCCGGGCTCCAGCAGGGCGAGCAGCGAGGCGGCGATCGCCTCGGTGGCGCCGGTGGTGATCAGGACCTCGGTGTCGGGGTCGCAGGTCAGGCCGAGGTGGCCGTAGAAGCGCTCCTGGTGGGCGGCGACGGCGGCGCGCAGTTCGGGGATGCCGGGGCCGGGCGGGTACTGGTTGCCGTGGCCGTCCCGCAGGGCGCGCACCGCCGCCTCGCGGACCTCCTCGGGGCCGTCGGTGTCGGGAAAGCCCTGGCCGAGGTTGATGGCGCCGGTCCGTACGGCGAGCGCGGACATCTCGGCGAAGATCGTCGTGCCGAATTCGGCCAGGCGGCGGTTGAGCAGCGGTCGGTCCATGCGCGCCATCCTCCGCCGAACCTCTGGACTTCCTCAACTGCGCTTTGAGTCAGTGGCGGTCGGGCATCAGCCCGGCACGGAGGACCACCGGCGCGCCCCGCGGCCGCCGGAAGCCTCGCTCGGGGGAGCGGAAGGAGTGTGAGGCAGATGGGTGTGGCGCTGTTCCTGCTGATCGTGGTGGCGGTGCTCGGCATCGTGTCCGCCGCGTCCCGCGGTTCCGGCGGCGGGAAGCGGGCGGGCGGCTCCAGCTGGTGGGTCGCGGGTGACTCCGGATCCGGTACGGGGCATCACGGGGGCGGCGGTCACCATGGCGGCGGGCACCACGGCTGCGGCGGTGGCTCGTCCTGCGGGGGTGGCGGCGGCTCGTCCTGCGGCGGCTGAGCCGGGCGCCACGGCCGGGGCGCGGGGCGGCCCGGCGGCGCACCGGCGCGCGCCGGGGTGTGCACCGCGGGGCGCCGTACGGCCGCCGGCCACCGGCCGCGGCACCGTCCGTCCCGCCGGGCCGCCGGGCCTGGCACGGCCCACCCGCCCGTGTACGCACCGTGGCCACCGCCTTCGCCGCCACCGCCGTACGGCGGGTGGGCCGCCGCGCGTACCGGCCTCTCCCGCGACGGACGAAGAGCCCTTGTGTGCTTGGCGGTTGAACAAATGATCTGATGGGCCCTCTGAGGGATGGAAACCCCGTGAACATGGGTAATTCCGCTGTGGGCGCCTGCCATTCGTGATTCCCTCTTCAGTGAGAATCCCCCAGTTCTCGGATCCCGCGTGGGCGCGAGCCGGCACAGATTTCCCCGATGTTTCTCCGGGGCGGACCGGCCCACCCATCCACTGCGTGCTTGCGGAGCCGACCCATGCTCACGACCCTGACAACGGCCTATACCGATACCCGTGCATCAGATCTCGCCTGGGCGCTCGGCAGGGAACCCCTGCCGGCCCTCGCGGTTCTCGATCTCCAACTGGCAGGCGCCCAGGTGCAGTTGAGGCTGCTGGGGGCCTCCCATCAGGTGCTGCTGGAGGAGGAGCGCGGCACCTGCTCCGAAACCGTCGCCTGTATGCCGGGCAGCAGCACCCCGCTCCCCCTCGGCGTCGCCAAGCGCCTCGGCGAGTGGGAGTACGAATTCGCCGCCCATGTCGAGACGCTGTCCCGCGGCTCGTTCGCCGGGCGCGCCCAGGAGCTGCTGGCACTGGTCTCCGACCATCCCCACGGTCTGGCCGGGACGTTTCCCGGTTCACCCCACGCCTTCACCGCGATGCTCGCCCAGCGCCGCCACGGCGAGGTCTGCTGGCGCACCTGGCACTCCTACCCCCAGGAGGGGCGCCTGGTCGCCACCCGGACGAGAGTGGGCGTGCGCATCCCCGCCGCGGTGTGAAACGGGCGGCCGGGTGCGGCGGTTCGCCGGGGCGGCCGGGGTGCGGCCCCGTCCGGCCCGGCGTCCGGCGCGGCCGCGGACCGGCGCCCGGGGTCAGCCGCCCCGCGCACGGCGACGGACGAGCGCCCCCTGCGCACCACAACCACCCAACTCGCAGGTGTAGCGGGCCTACTGCACTCTTGTGGGTGACGAATACGCACGGAATCGTCACGTAGCGTTCATTTCATGATCGATCCGCAGGAGCCCGCCCCAACCGCTGCCTACGGGCCACCGGAGGTCATGCGACCGGCGCGGCTGCCGGTGCGGTCCGGGCCCGGCCGGCTGCTCGTCCTCGCCGCGGTCTTCGTCTGCGCGGCCTGCGGTCTGGTCTACGAACTCGAACTGGTCGCCCTCGCCTCCTACTTGACCGGTGACTCCGTCACCCAGTCCTCCGTCGTGCTGTCGGTGATGGTCTTCGCGATGGGCCTCGGGGCGCTGCTGGCCAAGCGGCTGCGCTGCCGGGCGGCGGTCGGCTTCGGCGCGATCGAGGCGGGGCTCGCGCTGGTCGGCGGCTGCTCGGCGATGGCGCTGTACGCCTGCTTCGCCTGGTTCGGCCAGTCCCGCTCGGTGCTCGTCGGCTTCTCGCTGGTCATCGGGGTGCTGATCGGGGCCGAGGTGCCGCTGCTGATGACGCTGATCCAGCGGGTGCGGCAGCAGGACGCGGGCGGCGCGGTCGCCGACCTCTTCGCCGCCGACTACGTGGGCGCCCTCGTCGGCGGGCTGGCCTTCCCGTTCCTGCTGCTGCCGGTGCTCGGCCAGCTCACCGGCGCGCTGGCCACCGGCACGGTCAACGCCGTCGCGGGCGGCGCGCTGGTCCTGTGGCTCTTCCGCCGTGATCTGACACAGCGCGCCCGCCGCCGTCTGCTGGCCGTCAACGCACTGGTCCTGGTCCTGCTCGGGGTGGCCGTCCTGCTGGTCACCCCGTTCGAACGCGCGGCCCGGCACGCGGTGTACGGATCGGCCGCCCGCGTCGTGGTGCAGACCGGCGTCCAGGAGGTGGTGATGACCGGCGGCGCGGCGCGCGAGGCCGGTGCGGGACACGGGAGGAAAGGTTCCGGCGGGCCGCTCGCGCTCTATCTGGACGGCCGGCTGGAGGTGAGCGCGGACAACGAGGACCGCTATCACCGGGCCCTGGTGCACCCCGCCCTCGCCGGTGGTCCGCACGGCCGGGTCGTGGTCCTCGGCGGCGGCGACGGGCTGGCCGTCCGCGAGGTGCTGCGCCACCGCGCGGTCCGCTCGGTGACCGTCGTCGAACTCGACCCGGGCGTGAGCGATCTGGCCCGCACCGACCCCGGTCTCTCCGTCCTCAACCGCCACGCCCTGGACGATCCGCGCGTCCGGATCGTCACCGCCGACGCCTTCGACTGGCTGCGCGCCGCGAGCGCCCGCTGCGGACGCCGCTGCCGCGGCCCGTACGACGTCATCGTCTCCGATCTGCCCGATCCCCGGATGACCGCCGGGACCAAGCTCTACTCCCAGGAGTTCTACGGCTTGGTGGCGCGGCTGCTCGCGCCGGGCGGGCGGCTCGCGGTGCACGCCGCGCCGCCCGAGGCGCGGCCCCGGGTGTTCTGGACGGTCGAGGCGACGCTGCGGTCGGCGGGGCTGGCGACGGTGCCGTACGAGGCGCCCGGTCGGCGCGGCGGCGAGAGCGCCCGCCCGGTGCGCGGCGGCGGCTCGGGGCGGGCCGCCCCCGGGGTGGGGTACTGGGGCTTCATCCTGGCCGGGCACCGCGCCCGCGACCTGGACCCGGCGCCGGCGTCCCGGCTGCCGTCCGCGGTCCGCGCCACGCTGCCGGGCGGTGTCCGGGCGCTGTCCGGTGCCCGGATCGACGGGCTGCCGCCGTCGACGCTGATGCACCCGCGCTACGGCTGAGCGCGGCGTTCCGGGCGGCCGGGAAAGTCGCACCGCTGCGGGTACGTGCCCGGGGGCGCTGGGTAGGCTGCCATGCCATGGAGCATGAGATGTACGTTCCGCTTTCCGTCGGGACCGTCCGGCGGGCGCTCGGCGAGGCGGTGCGGGTCGCGCGCTGCGTCCCCGGCGCCCAGCTCGACGCCGAGGCGGACGCCGCACGCCCCGAAGGCCGGTTGCGGCTGCGGATCGGCGGCTCCACCATCACCTACCGCGGTGCGCTGACGGTCGCCTCGCCGGGCGCGGCGGACGCCGACGTCACGGTCGAGGCGCAGGGCACGGAGGCGCGCGGCGCCGGGTCCGCCGCCGTCACCCTCTCCGTCCGCCTGTCGCCCGCCGACGGTTCCGGTACGACGCTGAGCTGCACCGGAACGGTCCGCAGCGAGGGGCGGCTGGCCGAGGCCGAGGCGCAGACCGCGCTCACGGCCGGGCGGCGCCTGCTGGACCGCTTCGCGGAGAACCTCGCGGCGGACGTGGCACGGGATCCGGTGGCGGAGGGCGAGGGGCCCGACGGCTCCGGCGCTCCCGCCGGTGACCGCCCGCGCGGTTCCGTCTTCGACACCGAGATCCCGCCGCCGTCCCTCGACCCGGAGGCGGAGGACGCCCCGGAGGCAGACCAGCCGCCGGACGCGGACGGCGCGGACCGTACCGGCTCCGACGACGACGCGGCGCTCCCCGGCTCCGGCCCGGACGCCGTCGTCGACGGGGAGAACTACGACGGGCAGACCTACGACGGGCAGGACTTCGGCGACGACGAGGACGAGGTGCCCGCCGAAGCCGCGCACGCCCGGCGGACGATGATCGGCCGCAGCGCCGAGGAGGTCGACCACGCCCCGCCGCGCGGCCGGTACGCACCGGTGCCCGCGCCCGAGACCCACACCGCCTCCGCGACGCTGCGCTGGGCCGCCCCGGCCGCCGCCGTGGTGCTGGCGGGCGCGGTCGTCCTCGGCCGGGCGCTGCGCCGCCGCCGCTGACACCGGGCCCGGTCCCCGGGGGCGGCCGCTCCGCGGCGCCCGGGACGGTATCGCCTAGGGTCGGGCGGTGTGAGTACGGACAACACCACACAGGCACGGCAGAACGTCGTACGGCTGACCGCGGGCGACGCCGAGGTCGACGTCGAGCCGGACAACGGCTGCCGCCTCTCCGGGCTGCGCGTCGGCGGTACCGAACTGCTGCGGCAGGGCGCGAAGTACGGCTGCTTCCCGATGGTCCCCTGGTGCGGCCGGATCGACCAGGGGCGGTTCCGCAACGGCGGGGAGCTGCACCAGATGCCGGTCAACGCCCCGCCGCACGCCATCCACGGCACCGGCCGCGACCTGCGCTGGCGCACCGCCCGCCGCGACGCCCGCTCCGCCGTCTTCACCTACGACCTCGCCGACCCGGCCGCCCCCTGGCCGTACCCGGGCACCGTCACGCAGGTCGTGGAGCTGGCCGAGGACGGCCGGTCGTTGACGCTGACGCTGGGGGTGGAGGCGGCGGCCGACTCGTTCCCCGCGCAGGCGGGCTGGCACCCGTGGTTCGTGCGGCAGCTCGACGGCGGCGGCGCGCCCGTGGAGCTGTCCTTCGACGCGGCGTGGCAGGAGGAGCGCGGCGCGGACCATCTGCCGACCGGCCGCCGGATCGATCCGCTGCCCGGCCCCTGGGACGACTGCTTCGGGATGCCGGACGGCGTCGAGGCCACCGTGACCTGGCCCGGCCGCCTGGAGCTGACCGTCACCGGCCGTACCGAGTGGGTCGTGGTCTACGACGAGCAGGAGGCGGCGGTCTGCGTCGAGCCGCAGTCCGGCCCGCCCAACGGCCTCAACTCGCTGCCGCGGCTGGTCACCCCGATCGATCCGCTGGAGGTCTCCACCACCTTCGGCTGGCGCACGCTCGGCTGACCGCGCCCGGCCCGCCGCCGCGCCCGGGGCCTGCACCTTTAAGCTCGTGGCCATGACCGAGGACGTACGCGGCGCGCTGCTGCAGCAGATCAAGGACAAGGCCGTGGTGCACGGCAAGGTGACGCTCTCCTCCGGCAAGGAGGCCGATTACTACATCGACCTCCGCCGGATCACCCTGGACGGTGCGGCGTCGCCGCTGGTCGGGCAGATGATGCTGGACCTCACCGCGGAGCTGGAGTTCGACGCGGTCGGCGGTCTGACGCTGGGCGCCGACCCGGTCGCCGCGTCGATGCTGCACGCCGCCGCCGCGCGCGGCCGCCGGCTGGACGCGTTCGTCGTCCGTAAGGCGCAGAAGACCCACGGCATGCAGCGCCGTATCGAGGGCCCGGACATCAAGGGCCGCCGGGTGCTGGTGGTCGAGGACACCTCGACCACCGGTGGTTCGCCGCTGACCGCCGTCGAGGCGGCCCGGGAGGCGGGCGCCGAGGTCGTCGCGGTCGCGACGATCGTCGACCGCGGTGCCGCCGACGCCATCGCCGAGGCCGGTCTGCCGTACCTCACCGGTTACCGTCTCGGTGACCTCGGCCTGGCCTGAGCCAGGTCCGCCGGCCCGCCGCGCGGGCGGCCGGCAAACGGTGGGTGGCGCCGGGCCCGTCCCTGCGTCACCCCGCTGACCAGTGGTTTTCTTCGGGGGGTGGCCGTTTCACGTGAAACGGCCACCCCCTGGCATGTCCGGCACGGCGGGGGATGCCGAGCAATCCGGGCCGTCTGGGAAGATGAGGACGGCGAGGTCGTCGCCCCCTGGTCAGGGCCTAAACGCATACCCGTACTTCACAAGGAGCGGACAGATGCCCATCGCAACTCCCGAGATCTACAACGAGATGCTCGACCGGGCGAAGGCGGGCAAGTTCGCCTACCCCGCCATCAACGTGACCTCGACGCAGACGCTCCACGCGGCGCTGCGCGGCTTCGCCGAGGCGGAGAGCGACGGCATCATCCAGATCTCCACCGGCGGTGCGGAGTTCCTGGGCGGCCAGTACAGCAAGGACATGGTCAGCGGCGCGGTGGCGCTCGCCGAGTTCGCGCACGTGGTGGCCGGGAAGTACGGCGTCAACGTCGCGCTCCACACCGACCACTGCCCCAAGGACAAGCTGGACGGCTATGTCCGCCCGCTGATCGACATCTCCGCCGAGCGGGTCGCCAAGGGCCAGAACCCGCTGTTCCAGTCCCACATGTGGGACGGCTCGGCCGAGACCCTCGCGGACAACCTCGCCATCGGCCAGGAGCTGCTGGCCAAGGCCGCCGCCGCCAAGATCATCCTTGAGGTCGAGATCACCCCGACCGGCGGCGAGGAGGACGGCGTCAGCCACGAGATCAACGACGAGCTGTACACCACCGTCGACGACGCGCTGCGCACCGCCGAGGCGCTGGGCCTGGGCGAGAAGGGCCGCTACCTGCTGGCCGCCTCCTTCGGCAACGTCCACGGCGTCTACAAGCCGGGCAATGTCGTGCTCCGCCCCGAGCTGCTCAAGGACCTCCAGGAGGGCGTCGGCGCCAAGTACGGCAAGCAGTCGCCGTTCGACTTCGTCTTCCACGGCGGCTCCGGCTCCACCGAGCAGGAGATCGCCACCGCGCTGGAGAACGGCGTGGTCAAGATGAACCTCGACACCGACACCCAGTACGCGTTCAGCCGCCCGATCGCGGACCACATGTTCCGCAACTACGACGGTGTGCTGAAGGTCGACGGCGAGGTCGGCAACAAGAAGGTCTACGACCCCCGCAGCTGGGGCAAGCTCGCCGAGGCCGGGATGGCCGCGCGGGTCACCAAGGCGTGCGCGGACCTGCGGTCCACGGGCACCACGCTGCGGAAGTGAGCTGACACCTCGTCCGCGCGAGGGCCCCGCACCCAGGTGGTGCGGGGCCCTCGCGCATGTCCGGCGGGAATCCGGGGCCGAACGTGGGCATGCTCGCGGTATGACGATGCCGAGTCCGCCCGGAGGCGTCCGCCTGGTCTCGCCGCAGGGCCGGTGGGTGCTGCTGACCGCCGTCCTGGGGTCGGGCATGGCGATGCTCGACAGCACGGTGGTGAACGTCGCGCTGCCGCACATCGGCGACGATCTCCACGCCGACCTGGGCGTGCTCCAGTGGACGATCACCGCGTACATGCTCACACTCGCCTCGCTGATCCTGCTGGGCGGGGCGCTGGGGGACCGCTACGGGCGGCGGCGGATCTTCCTCGTCGGGGTGGTGTGGTTCGCGGTGGCGTCACTGCTGTGCGGGCTGGCGCCGACGTCGGGCGTGCTGATCGCCGCGCGGGCGCTCCAGGGCATCGGCGGGGCGCTGCTCACTCCGGGGTCGCTGGCGCTGATCCAGGCGGTGTTCCGGCCGGACGACCGGGCCCGGGCGGTCGGCGCCTGGTCCGGGCTGGGCGGCGTCGCCACGGCGATCGGCCCGTTCGTCGGCGGCTGGTTGGTGGACGGCGCGGGCTGGCGCTGGGTCTTCTTCCTCAATGTGCCGCTGGCCCTGGTCTGTGTGCCGATCGCGCTGCGGTGCGTACCGGAGACCCGGGAGCGGGCGGCGGCGCGCGGCGGGTTCGACGTGGCGGGGGCGGTGCTGGGCGCGCTGGCGCTCGGCGGGGTGACGTATGCGCTGATCGCGGCGCCGGAGCGGGGGCTGTCGGCGGGGGTGGTGGTGCCGGGCGTCGCCGGGCTGCTGCTGGGGGTGGCGTTCGTCGAGGTGGAGCGGCGGCGGGCGGCTCCGATGCTGCCGCCGCAGCTGTTCACCGTCCGGCAGTTCAGCGCGGTCAACGCGGTGACGGTCTGCGTCTACGCCGCCTTCAGCGGGTTCTTCTTCCTGGCGGTGGTGCAGCTCCAGGTGGTGGGCGGGTACTCGGCGCTGGCGGCGGGCACCGCGCTGCTGCCGACCACGGTGCTGATGCTGCTGCTCTCCGCCCGCTCGGGCGAGCTGGGCCAGCGGATCGGGCCGCGCATCCCGCTGACCGTGGGGCCGTTGCTCTGCGCGGTCGGGATGCTGCTGATGACGCGGGCGGGCCCCGGCGCGTCGTACGTGGTGGACGTGCTCCCGGCGCTGGTGGTGCTGGGCGCCGGGATGGTGACGCTGGTCGCGCCGTTGACCGCGACGGTGCTGGCCTCGGTCGACGTGGACCGCGCCGGGCTGGCCAGCGGCATCAACAACGCGGCGGCGCGGGCGGCGGGCCTGGTGGCCATCGCGGCGCTGCCGCTGCTGGCCGGAATGGGTCCCCAGGCGTACCGCTCGGCCGATGCGTTCGACGCCGCGTTCCGCCGGGCCATGCCGTGGTGCGCCGGGGTGCTGCTGGTCGGCTCGGTGATCGCCGGCCTGACGGTGCGGACGGCGCCCCCGGCGCCCGCGGTGCCGGAGGAGCAGCCGGAGCCGGCGGAGCGGGCGGCGGCCGCGGCGCCGGAAGCGGCCGGCGCGGCGGGGGCCGCGGGGGGCGCGAGCGTGGTGCACGAGGGGGCGCGGCACGGGGCGCCGTGCCACCCGGAGTGCACGTACCACTGCGGGGTGGGGGCGCCGCCGCTCGATCCGGGGGACGCGGCGACGGAACCGCCGGCGGGTGCGGGGACGCCGCCCGGGCCGGGGGTGTCGCCCGGGCCCGGCGCGGAGGCGTCCGGCCTGCCCGGCCCGTCCGGTCTCCCCGGTGCGGAGCGGCCCGGCCCGGAGGGCGACCGGGAGCCGTAGCGGGAGCCGTAGGGCGGACGAGGCGGCGGCGGGGGAGCGCCGCGGCGCCGGAGACAGGCCCTGCCCTCGCCCTCGCACCGTCCCTTTTCGGCCACCCGTACCGGTCCCCTCCGGGCCCCCGCCGGGCGGTCCCCGGGACCAGGCAGACTGGGGGCATGGCCATTCACGAGAACCTTCTCGGGGGACCGCCCCCGACCCATCTGCCCGACGACCCGGGCCCGCGCGAGCTGCTCGCCGCCGGTACGGCCCCGGCCGATGTCGCGGCCAAGTTCCCGACCTCCTCGCTGGCCTGGGCACAGCTCGCCGACGACGCGTTCCAGGGCGGCCGGACCGTCGAGTCGTACGCGTACGCCCGGACCGGCTACCACCGCGGGCTCGACGCCCTGCGGCGGGCGGGCTGGAAGGGGCACGGACCGGTGCCGTTCGAGCACGAGCCGAACCGCGGTTTCCTGCGGGCGCTGCACGCGCTGGCCCGCGCCGCCCACGCGATCGGCGAGGAGGCGGAGTACGAGCGCTGCACCACCTTCCTGCGCGACTCGTCCCCGACCGCGGCGGACACCCTCTCCTGACCCGACCCGGGGGCCGGCCGTCGCGGCCGGCCGGCCCCCGGGCGTGTCCGCGGCGTCGCTCCCGGTGCCCGGCCGGACGTCCGGTCGGCTCTTGCGCCGTACGGGGCCAGCACCGATGATGCGAGTGGGGCGGCTGATCCGTCCCGAGGGGACCGGGGCTCCCGAGCCGATCAGGAAGGGGCGGACCGCTACCCGGAGTTCGCAGCCTGAGGAGTCCCTCATGTCGCACCCTTCGCCGTCCGCACACGGTTCGCCCGCCGTCTCCGACGAGGCGCCGATCGCGCCGGACCTCTCCATCGGCGCCGACGCCACCACCCCGTACGAGGACTACGTCCGCGCCGACGTCCTCACCCATTTGCAGCACCCGCTCTCCGACGACCCCGGCGAGATGGTGTTCCTGGTGACCACCCAGGTGATGGAGTTGTGGTTCACCGTCGTCGTGCACGAGTGGCGCACCGCCTGTGAGGCGCTGCGCCGGGACGACCTGCCGGTGGCGCTGGACGCGCTCCGGCGCTCCACCCACGAGCTGACCGCGCTGAACGCCGCCTGGCAGCCGCTGGCCCGGCTGACCCCGGCGCAGTTCAACGCGTACCGCGGGGCGCTGGGCGAGGGCTCCGGATTCCAGTCCGCGATGTACCGGCGGCTGGAGTTCCTGCTCGGCGAGAAGTCCCCGTCGATGCTGGTGCCGCACCGCGGCGCGCCGCGCGCCCACGCCGAGCTGGAGAAGGCGCTGCACGAGCCGAGCCTGTGGGACGAGGTGCTGCGGCTGCTGGCCCGCCGCGGTCACGCGGTGCCCGCCGCCGTCCTGGAGCGCGATCCGGCCGAGCGGTACGAACCGGATCCGGCGGTCGAGGCGGCCTGGGCCGAGGTGTACGCCGGGGACCAGGGCTCCGACCTCGTCGCTCTGGGGGAGGCGCTGACCGACGTCGCCGAGCTGGTCTGGCGATGGCGCAACGATCATTTGGTGGCGACCCGGCGGGCGATGGGCGCCAAGATGGGTACCGGCGGTTCCGCGGGCGTGGCCTGGCTGGAGAAGCGGGCCCGCAAGAACGTCTTCCCCGAGCTCTGGACGGCACGCAGCCATGTCTGATCACCGCGAGAACCACGAGCCCCAGGCGCCCCGCGACCACCGCGCGGAGGCCGTCACCCTCGACGCCTCCGACCCACTGGCCGCGATCCGCGACCGCTTCGTCCTCGACGACACCGTCTACCTCGACGGCAACTCCCTGGGCGCGCTGCCCCGCTCCGTCCCCGACAAGGTCGCCGACGCCGTCGCCCGGCAGTGGGGCGAGCTGCGCATCCGGTCCTGGACCGAGGGTGGCTGGTGGGAGGCGCCGGAGCGGATCGGCGACCGGATCGCCCCGCTCATCGGCGCCGCGCCCGGGCGGGTCGTGGTGGGCGACTCCACCAGCGTCAACGTCTTCAAGGCGGTCGTCGCGGGCGTCCGGATGGCCGGTCCCGGCTGTACGGAGATCCTGGTCGACGCCACGACGTTCCCCACCGACGGCTACATCGCCCGCTCCGCGGCGCGGCTGACGGGCCTTGCGGTGCGTCCGGTGGAGCCCGCGCGGATCGCCGACGAGGTCACCGAACGGACCGCGCTGGCACTGGTCAACCACGTCGACTACCGCACCGGACGCCTCCACGACCTGCCCGCCATCACCACCGCGCTCCACTCGGCGGGCGCGCTGGCGGTCTGGGACCTCTGCCACAGCGCGGGCGCGCTGCCGGTCGGGGTGGACGCGCACGGCGTCGACCTCGCGGTGGGCTGCACGTACAAGTACCTCAACGGCGGGCCCGGCGCGCCCGCGTACCTCTACATCCGCGAGAGCCTCCAGGAGCGGTTCGACTCCCCGCTGCCGGGCTGGAACTCGCATGTGGCGCCGTTCGGCATGGCGTCGCGGTACGAACCGGCCGAGGGCATCACCCGGGGCCGCGTCGGCACGCCGGACATCCTCTCGCTGCTCGCGCTGGACGCGGCGCTGGACGCCTGGGACGGCGTCACCGTCGAGGCGGTCCGCACCAAGAGCCTGGCGCTGAGCGACTTCTTCCTCGACTGCGTGGCCGCGTACGTCCCGCCCGGCGAGGTCCGCTCGGTGACGCCGTACGACCACGCGCGGCGCGGCAGCCAGGTGTCGCTGGAGTGCGCCGGGGCGGGCGAGGTGATGGCGGAGCTGATCCGGCGCGGAGTGGTCGGCGACTTCCGCGAACCGGATGTGCTGCGCTTCGGGCTGACCCCGCTCTACACCTCCTTCGCCGACGTGGAGCGCGCCGCCCGGATCCTGGGCGAGGTGCTGCGGGAGCGGCCGGCGGAGGCGGGGGCCGGGGAGGACACCGGCGGCGACGGTGGCGGGGCGGCCGGCCCCGGTACGGCCGGAGGCACCGGCGGCCCGGCGTCCGGCGGCCCCGCCGCATGAGCGTCGCCGACGAGGAGGCGGCGCTGCTGGGGCTCGCCCCGGTGGCGCCGCACCGCTCCGTGACGTACGGGCCCCATCCGGACCAGCGCGTCGACCTGTACGACCCGGTGCCGGGCACCGCCCGTGGCCCGCGCGTCGTCCTGGTGCACGGCGGGTTCTGGCGCGCCGCGTACGACCGGACGCATCTCTCCCCGGCCGCCGCCGAGCTGGCCCGGCGCGGATCGCCCGTCGCGCTCGTCGAGTACCGCAGGGTCGGCGGGGGCGGGGGCGGGGAGCGCACCTTCGACGACGCGGCGGCGGCCCTCGCGGCGGCCACCGCGGCGTGGGAGGCGGACGGTCCGGCACCCGCGCCGGTGCTCGTCGGGCACTCGGCGGGCGGGCAGCTGGCGCTGCTGACCGCGGCGCGGGCGGCGGCCGGGCGGATCGGGCGGGTGATCGCGGTGGCACCGGTCGCCGATCTCGCGGCGGCGCACCGGCTCGGGCTGAGCGACCACGCCGTCGCCGCGCTGCTCGGCGACGGCCCCGGCTTCGCGGACCG
Source organism: Streptomyces sp. NPDC014733 (assembly GCF_043083385.1). Taxonomy (NCBI): domain Bacteria; kingdom Bacillati; phylum Actinomycetota; class Actinomycetes; order Kitasatosporales; family Streptomycetaceae; genus Streptomyces; species Streptomyces sp. NPDC014733. The sequence continues at coordinate 38,158 of NZ_JBIBYO010000017.1, forward strand.
CCTCGCCGCGGCCGACCCCGTGCGCCGTCCCCCGGTGGGCGTCCCGGTCACCGTGGTGCACGGGACGGCGGACCCGGAGGTGCCGCCGCGGCTCTCGCGGAGCTTCGTCGCCGCGGCGCGGGCCGCCGGGGCGGAGGTGGTGCTGCGCGAGCTGCCCGGGGTGGGGCACTACGCGCCGTTCGTCCCGTCCACCGCGGCGTTCCGCACGCTCCTGGCGGCGCTGCGCGGCGGCTCCTGAGACCGACTGTGCGCACTGCGTAGTACTTGAGGCGGACCTCGGTAGATCCCCTTCGGTGGGGACGATTCCGCGGGGCGCGCTGCTTACCGTGGTGGGGTGAAAGAGACCCAGTCGCAGGACGCCCTGCGTTCCGAGGCCCGGATAGCGCGGGGCGCGCTGCACCTGCTGCGCAAGGACCTCGTCGAGGACGCCTTCGTCTTCCGCCCGATGCTGCCGCTCGACGACCCGGGCGTGCCGGGCTGGCGGCAGCGGCTGCCGAAGCGGGTCCGGCGCTATGTGCGCTGGGCGCCGCACATCGTGGTGACGTTCGCCGCGGTCGCCAACTTCCTGCTGGGGCTCTCCGCCACGGTCGGCCACGACGGTTCCTTCAGCTACGGCCTTCTGCGTTCCCCGTTCTCCGTCGTCTTCTGCCTGGTCGTCGCGGCCCCGGTGGTGCTGACGCTCTTCCGGCCGGTCGGCGCGTTCTGGGTGTCGTTCGCGGGGTTCACCCTCGCGATGCTGGACGCCGCCTTCGGTGCCTACGACGCGACGTGGCCGATGGTGTCGCTGCCCACCCATGTCGTGGTGATGGCGCTGGTCGTGCTCCGTACCCGGCCGCGGCTGGCGCTGGAGATGTGGGTGGTCACGCTCGTCGCCGGCGGGCTGCTGGCGACGGCGACGGGCGGCTTCGGCTACCGCGAGCTGCTCGCGCTCGCGGTGCCCTCGGCCTTCATCCTCACCGCCGCCGCGGCGGTCCGCGCCTGGCGGGAGGAGCGGCGGCACGTCGTCGAGACGCAGACGGTCACCGCGGAGGAGCGTTCCCGCCGCACCCTGCTGGAGGAGCGGGCCACCATCGCCCGGGAGCTGCACGACGTCGTCGCGCACCACATGTCGGTCATCGCCATCCAGGCCGAGGCCGCGCCGTACCGCGTCGAGCACACCCCGCCGGAGCTGGCGACCTCGTTCGCCACCATCCGGGAGAACGCCGTCGCCGCGCTCACCGAACTCCGCCGCATCCTCGGCGTCGTCCGCTCCGAGGACCCGGACGCGTTCGCCGAGAACGACCCCGAGGCGCCGCAGCCGAGCCTCGCCCAGCTCGACGGGTTGCTGGAGAGCGTGCGCGGCGCCGGGCTGACCGTCGAGGCGGTCGTCACCGGTGCGGCGCGCCCGCTGCCGCAGGGCGTGGAGCTGTCCGCGTACCGCATCGTCCAGGAGGCGCTGAGCAACACGCTGCGCCATGCGCCGGGCGCCGAGGCGCGCGTGGAGGTCTCGTATGTGCTCGGCGGGATCGGGCTGCGTATCGTCAACGGCAAGCCCAGCCGGCTCGCCACCCCGTCACCGGGCGCGGGCCACGGCGTGCTCGGGATGCGTGAGCGCGTGCAGATGCTGGGCGGGGAGATGACCGCCGACCACACCGAGGACGGCGGGTTCGAGGTCGCGGCGTTCCTTCCGGTCTCCGCCGCGGGGGAGGCGCAGTCATGATCCGGGTGCTGATCGTCGATGACCAGGTGATGGTCCGTGAGGGCTTTTCGGTGCTGCTCAACGCGATGCCGGACATCGAGGTCGTCGGCGAGGCGGTGGACGGGCGGCAGGCCGTCGCCAAGGTCGGGGAGCTGCGGCCGGACGTCGTCCTGATGGACATCCGCATGCCGGAGATGAACGGTCTGGAGGCCACCCGCGAGATCGTCGCCGCCGACGCGGACGCGAAGGTGCTGGTGCTGACCACCTTCGACCTCGACGAGTACGTCTACCAGGCGCTGCGGGCCGGGGCGAGCGGCTTCCTGCTCAAGGACGCCTCGGCCGGGCAGCTCGCCGACGGCGTCCGGGTCGTCGCCTCCGGCGAGGCGCTGCTCGCCCCGACCGTCACCAAGCGGCTGATCTCGGAGTTCTCCCGGCTGGGCACGCCCCGCGCGCCCGCCCAGGAGCGGATCGGCGAGCTGACCGAACGGGAGACGGAGGTGCTGGTCCTCGTCGCCCAGGGCCTGTCGAACGGCGAGATCGCCGAGCATCTGGTGGTGGCCGAGTCGACGGTGAAGACCCACGTCAGCCGCATCCTCGTGAAGCTCGGCCTGCGGGATCGCACACAGGCGGCGGTGTTCGCGTACGAGGCACGGCTGGTGACGCCGGGGGGCTGAGGACGCGGGGCCGGGGCGCCCGGGTGGCGGGCGCCCCGCACCCGCGTGGCTCCGGCCACGCGCGGCCGGGCCGGGCCCCGGCGCGGGTTTCACGTGAAACCGTCCACAGCCTGTGGACGGCAAGGCGCCCCGCCCGGCACGGCCCCGCCGTCACCCGGCGCGCCGCCCCTGTCACTCCCGTGGCAGCGTCAGCCACCACGCGCCCGGCTGCACCGTCCAGGTGCGCGTCCGGACCGGACCGCCGACCACCGCGTCCGCGCGGTAGCGGAAGTCCGGGCCGGAGACCGTCACCGCCCGGGCGCGGGCCCGCAGCGGCCGGTCGCCGCCGGGGCGGTCCACCACCACCTCGGCCAGCCCGTCGCCCGCGCCGGGCGCCCCGGCGGCCGTCCCGTCGTCCCCGGAGCGGGCGCCCGGCACCACACGGACCTGTTGCACCGGCTGGTCCAGATCCGCCAGCAGCACACCGTCCGCCTCGATCCGCAGCCGCTGCCCCGGTGCGACGCGCCGCTCCCGCCCCGCCGCCTGCGCGGCGAGCGCGGACAGCGCGGCCCGTGCGGTGCGTGCCGCCGGACGCCACCAGGACTGCCCGCCGCCGTCCCCGGGCGCCGTGGGCGGCGCGGGCGCGGTGGGCGCCGCCGGATACGTACCGGGAGCCGCGGTGCCGTCCCCGTACGGGATGTGCAGCCCACCCAGGACGATGCCGTCGCTGTCGTCGGTGAGCAGATCGAGGGGGCGGGCATCGCCGTCCAGCACGGTCCGGGCCGCGGCGACCGTGCCCGCCGGTACGCCCAGCGTCCGGCTGAGCGCCACCGCGTCCGCCGCGCCGACCGGCACCACCGACACGGTGACCTGTGCCAGCTCCCGTTCCTTGTGCAGCACGCCGACGGCGAAGCGCAGCGCGCGGTCGTCGCCGATCACCACCGGCCGCCTGCGGCCCCGCCGGGAGAGCGCCCGGGCGAACTCCTCGGGGCCGTCCGGAAGGCAGATTTTCGCGCCCGCGCCCGCGCACAGCACGTCCTTGGCGATACGGACGGACTCGCCGTCCGCGGTGCGGGCTGCGGGGTCGATGACCACGAGCAGAGGGGTCCCCCGGACGGAGTCCGATGAAGAGTGCCCAGAAGGCTGCGCCGACACCTCGGTCCTTCCTCAGGTAGCATCTCGGTGCAAGAGCCCCTTGCGCTATTGCGCCAGGGGCTTCGTCTATTCCGGGGCACCGGTTCGACGGCTGCAGTGATGACATCCGCGTGCGACCGCATGCTCACGCCATCCACGCACGTTGGACATGCCCCGCCCGGAAGGGGTGTACGCCTGTGCCCGCACTTGTGCTGCTCGGTGCTCAGTGGGGTGATGAGGGCAAGGGAAAGGCCACCGATCTGCTCGGTGGGTCCGTTGACTACGTGGTGCGTTACCAGGGCGGCAACAATGCCGGCCACACGGTCGTCGTGGGCGACCAGAAGTACGCGCTGCACCTCCTCCCTTCCGGAATCCTCTCGCCGGGGTGCACCCCGGTCATCGGCAACGGCGTCGTCGTCGACCCGGCGGTCCTGCTCTCCGAGCTGAGCGGACTCAACGAGCGCGGCGTCGACACGTCCAAGCTGCTGATCAGCGGCAACGCGCACCTGATCACGCCCTACAACATCACGGTCGACAAGGTCACCGAGCGCTTCCTCGGAAAGCGCAAGATCGGTACGACCGGTCGCGGCATCGGCCCGACCTACGCCGACAAGATCAACCGCACCGGCATCCGGGTCCAGGACCTCTTCGACGAGTCGATCCTGCACCAGAAGGTCGAGGCGGCCCTCGACGTCAAGAACCAGGTGCTGGCCAAGCTCTACAACCACCGCGCGATCGCCGCGGAGCAGGTGGTCGAGGAGATGCTCGGCTACGCCGACCAGCTCCGTGGCTTCGTCGCCGACACCACGCTGCTGCTGAACAACGCGATCGACGACGGCAAGGTCGTCCTCTTCGAGGGCGGTCAGGGCACCCTCCTCGACGTCGACCACGGCACGTACCCCTTCGTCACCTCCTCGAACCCGACCGCGGGCGGCGCCTGCACGGGTGCGGGCGTCGGACCGACGAAGATCAATCGCGTCATCGGCATCCTGAAGGCGTACACCACCCGCGTCGGCGCCGGTCCGTTCCCGACCGAGCTGTTCGACAAGGACGGCGAGGCGCTGCGCACCATCGGCGGCGAGCGGGGCGTCACCACCGGCCGTGACCGCCGCTGCGGCTGGTTCGACGCGGTCATCGCCCGCTACGCCACCCGCGTCAACGGTCTGACCGACTTCTTCCTCACCAAGCTCGACGTGCTCACCGGCTGGGAGCAGATCCCCGTCTGCGTCGCGTACGAGATCGACGGCAAGCGGGTCGAGGAGCTGCCCTACAGCCAGAGCGACTTCCACCACGCGAAGCCGATCTACGAGATGCTGCCGGGCTGGTCCGAGGACATCACCAAGGCCAAGACCTTCTCCGACCTGCCGAAGAACGCGCAGGCGTATGTGAAGGCACTGGAGGAGATGTCGGGCGCCCCGATCTCCGCGATCGGCGTCGGCCCGGGCCGTGACGAGACGATCGAGATCAACTCCTTCCTCTCCTGAGCCCCGCGGGGCTGCCTGCGGGCCGCCCCGGTGAGCTGACCGGCCGGGCCGGTGGACGCACCACGTCCACCGGCCCGGCCGTTTCACGTGAAACACCAACTCCCTTGGCGGGAGGGCTGTTTCACGTGAAACGCAACATCTGTGGCCGCTCACTGTTTCACGTGGAACGCCAACTCCTGTACCCCGCTTGCCGTTTCACGTGAAACAGCGCTTGCCGGGACCGCGCTCCTCAACTCGCGCGGGAGTAGTTCCGGGGGCGGAGATCGCGGCCCAGGAAGTCGCGGCGGAGGTCGCCGGTGCCGGTGAGCCGCAGTACGGAGGAGTGGCCCGGGCGGCACTGCGGCCCGGGGTGGTCGACCACCGTGGGGCCGATGACCAGCTGGTTTCCTCCGGCGTAGAGGTCGGCGTGGGCGGTGCAGCTGCCCTCGGGGCCGGTGGCGACGAGGGTGGCGACCTGACTGCCCACCGGCGAGCGGGTGATCGTCAGCCGCTGGGTCGAACCGCCGCCGGTCGGCCGCTCCCAGGCGCCGACGAAGCCGTCCGGCACCCGCTCCGCCGCCGGTGCGATACGGCGCAGCGTCGCATCGCGCCCCGCCGCCGTCCATCGGAGCGTGCCGCCGGGCCCGGGCCGCAGCGTGTGCTCGCCGAGCGCGGCACACCGGCCGGGCGGCAGGGACCGGACGACCTTGGTGTCCAGCCGCAGCGCGGGCCGGTTCTCCCCGTCCCGGACGGAGACCAGCTTGGCGTCGCTGCGGCACTCGTACGTCCCGCCGAGGCTGGTGCTGTTGGCGACCACCTCGCCGATCTTGCCGTGGCTGATCACGAACCGGCGCCGCTGCCCGGTGGGCACACCGTCGCGCAGCACCGGCCCGGACCAGACGCCGACGTAGCGGTCGGTGATGTCGGAGGAGTCGTCGCCGTCCGCGCTGCCGTCGCCGCGCAGCGCGGGGAACGCGAACGCCCCCGCGGTCACCGCGCACACGACCGCGGCGATCAGCAGCACCCGCCGCCGGCGGCGGCGCCGCGGGGCGCCGGAGTCCGGGGTGGCCGGGCGCGGCACGGACGTGGCGCCCGGGACGGCGGTCGGCGCGCTCTCGACGGGGACGGACGGCGGCCCGGTCCGCCGCCCGGGCCGTACGGTCGCCTCCGCGTCCGCCGCGGTGACCGGGTGCCGGGGCGGCAGCGGCGCCGTGCGCTGCGGGTCGCCGGGCGGGGTGTCCGTGTCGAGGAGGCGTACCGCATGGCGGCCCAGATGGGCGATGAGTCCGGCGGGCAGCCAGGGGGCGGCCGGGTCGCCGTCGCGCAGCGGATCTATCCGGGCGGCGATCTCCTGAGGCGTCGGCCGGTCCTGTGGCTCCTTGGCCAGACAGGCGCGGATCAGCTCCCGCACCGGGCCCTCCGGGGCCGCCGTCAGATCCGGCTGCTCCTGCGCGATCTTGAACATCACGGCGTGCACACCGGAGTCCATGCTGCCGAACGGTGCCTGCCCGGTCGCCGCGTACGCCAGCACCGAGCCCAGGCAGAACAGGTCGCTCGCCGGGCCGACCCGGTGCCCCTGGACCTGCTCCGGCGACATGAAGCTCGGCGAGCCGACGACCGTGCCGCTGCCCGGCTGGGTCTGCTCGCCGACCGCGTCCAGCGCCCGGGCGATGCCGAAGTCGATGACGCGGGGGCCGTCGATGGTCAGCAGGACGTTGGACGGTTTGAGGTCGCGATGGATCAGCCCCACGCCGTGGATGTCGATCAGTGCGCAGGCCAGCCCGTAGGCGAGACGGCGCAGTGCGTACTCCGGGAGCGGGCCGTGCAGCCCGGTCCTGCCGAAGCCGCCGCCACCGACCACCTCGCTCAACGTCGGCCCGGCGATGTAGCCGGTGGCGACCCACGGCACCGCGGCCCCGGTGTCGGCGTCCAGGACCGGCGCCGTCCAGCGGCCGCCGACCTTCCGGGCGGCCGCCACCTCGGCCCGGAAACGGTCCCGGAACTCCTGCTCGGCCGCCAGCTCCGTGCGGACCAGCTTCACCGCGACGGTTCTGCCGCCCTCCGAACGCGCGAGGTAGACCCGGCCCATACCGCCGCTGCCGAGCCGGCTGAGCAGCCGGTAGTCCCCGATCCACGCCGGATCGCCGGCCGTCAGCCCGCGCAGGCCCTCCATCCGGGCGCCTCCCGTGTCGTCGCCGTGCCTGCCGCCGTCGTCCGGCGCCCCTTCCGAGCGGGGGGTGTTTCTCTCCGGTCTTCGCGGGGCCGTGGCGACCTGATCCACGAGAACCGGACAGAAACACCCTAGGTGCACCCGGATCGCACACCGGCCGCCGAGTCGTTACGACGGGAGAACGATCGGTGGCGGCACGGGTGTCGGCGCACCCGCCCTGACCGGCGGCTTCCCCCCACCGCAGGCGCAACGGACGCCCAGCTCACCGCGCCTTGTGGTACGTCAGCGTGGGCGCCCCGCCGTCGCCGTCGAAGGAGCGGCGCAGCCCCTCGGCGGTCTTCTCCAGCGTGCTCGGCGCACCGGGACGGCAGCTGGTGGCCGGGCCGGAGACGACCCGGGAGGGCCCCAGCCGCACCGGCGGGCCCGCCGACCGGAGCGCCGCGGAGAAGGTGCAGCTGTAGGCGGCGCCTGACGCGGTCATCGTCATGACGGTGTCCCCGGCCGCGCCCTGGGTGAGGGTGAACCGGCGGACGTCCGCCGAGCCGGGGGGCGACGCCTCCCAGGTGCCGAGGAACGCCGCCGGGATCCCGCCGGTCTGCGTCCCGGTCGGACTGCTGCCGCCCGCCGAGTCGTTGTTCTCCGCCGCCGCACGGTCGCTGCGCAGCAGGAAGTACGCACCGCCCGCCCCGGCCCCGGCCAGCGCCAGCGCGGAGGCGAGGACCAGCGCGGTGACGGCGCCCCGGCGCCGGCGGCGCGGCGCCGGGGCGGGCCCCGCCTCCGCCGCCGGCCCGGCACCGGCCTCGGGGTGCTCGGCCTCCAGCAGCTCCACGGCACCGCGGCCCAGCCGCGCGACCAGCGCGCCGGGCAGCCACGGTTCGTCGTCCGCCGCCGGACCGGCGAGCGCCGCCGTGTCCCGCTCGGCCCAGGCGACCAGCTGCGCCGGGGAGGGCCGCGCGGCCGGGTCCTTCGCCAGACAGGCGGAGATCAGCGGCCGCAGCCCCTCGGGCACCGCGGCGAGATCCGGCTCCGCCTCCGCGATGCGGTACATCACGGCGTGCACCTGGCTCTCCGGCGTCCCGAACGGGGAGCGCCCGGTCGCCGCGTACGCCAGTACCGAGCCGAGGCAGAACACGTCGCAGGCGGGGGTGAGATCGTCGCCGCGGACCTGCTCGGGCGCCATGAAGCCGGGTGAGCCGACGGCCTCGCCGGTGCGCGTCACGCCGTGGTCGGTCACCGCCTCCAGGGCCCGGGCGATGCCGAAGTCGATGACGCGGGGGCCGTCGAGGGTCAGCAGGACGTTGGACGGTTTGAGGTCGCGGTGGATGATGCCCGCGGCGTGGACGGACTCCAGCGCGCGGGCCAGCCCCGCCGCCAGGATGCGGACGGTCCGCTCGGGCAGCTTGCTGCCGCCGCCGACGGTCTGCTGGAGGGACGGCCCGGCGATGTACCCGGTGGCCACCCACGGCGTCTCGGCCTCGGTGTCGGCGTCCAGGACCGGTGCGGTCCACTCGCCGCCGACCCGCAGTGCGGCCCGTACCTCGCGCCGGAACCGGGTCCGGAACTCCTCCTGACCGGCCAGTTCGGCGCGGACCAGCTTCACCGCGACCGTGCGGCCGCGGTCCGAGCGGGCCAGGTAGACATGGCCCATGCCGCCTTCCCCGAGGCGCCCGATCAGGCGGTAGTCGCCGATCCGGCGGGGGTCCTGGTCCCTGAGCGGCACCGGCCCACCGGTGCGTACCGGCCGTCCCGCGCGTCCCGGGTGCAGTTCCACGATCGCCGCCCTTTCCCCCGAAGCCACCCCCGGAGCCGCCCCGAGGATATCGACCGTCCGGCCGTGCCTGAGGCGCGCACCCGACGGAGCGCGCCCCTCCGGCTCAGGACGCGTGGGCGAGGGGTGCGCTTAACCCGGGAAGGGGGCGCGCTTAACCCGCGGCTGCCTAGCGTGCGGACGTATCGGAGCGCGGTCAACGGGGCCGCCGCACGGACGGCAGCGGGAGAAGGGACGGAGGGGGCGGCATGAGAACGCCGGGGACCTCGGCCGGTGCGACCGGCACCGGCACCGGCCCGTGCGGCCACGGCCGCCGCCCACGGTCCGGCCGGAACTGCCCCGGTCCGGGCCCTTACGGGCAAGGCCGTCTCCTCCTGTCCCGATATCCGGACGGTCGGTCGGGTGCCCGGTGCCGGAAAGCGGGTATGCGGCCTGCTACCCGGCGCCCGCTCCGGGCGGGCCGGTCCGGGCGAGCCGCCGGGAGGCCCCGCCCGGTGACCGCCCGCCCCGGAACGGCGCCGCCCGCCCCGTCCGCCCCGAACCCCCGCCGTCCGCCGCCCGGTTCCGCCCCGCCGCAGGCCCCCGCCGCACCCACGCCAAGGAGACCCGCGTGATTCCCGCCGTACGCGCCCTCGCCCGCGCCGCCATGTCCGCCCGTCCCGTCCCGCTCACCGACGTCCAGGAGCGCGCCGCCCTCCTCACCCGGTACGACAGCCGCTACCTGGTGCCGGTCGACGTCTTCGCCGAGTTCGCCGCCGAACTGACCGACCGGCGCCGCCCCGGCGGCCCGTTCGCGGCGCTGTGCATCAACGGCCGCCGCTGGTTCCGCTACCGCTCCGTCTACTTCGACACCCCCGACCTGCGCTCCTTCCACGACCACCAGCAGGATCGCGGGGGCCGCTTCAAGATCCGTGAGCGGCTCTACCGGGACACCGGGGAGCGGCAGTTCGAGGTCAAGCTCAGCGGCGCCGGCGGCCGGACCGTCAAGCACCGCCGTCCGCTGCGGCCCGACGACGCTGCGCTCGGCACCGGCCAGCGCGACTTCCTCGCCGACGTCCTCGACCGCGCCTACGGCATCGACGCCCCCGCCGATCTGGACCCCTCGCTCACCACCGACCACCAGCGCGCCACCTTTGTCGCCGACGGTCAGCGCATCACCTGCGACGTGGCGCTGGTCGGCGAGGACGCCCGGACCGGCCGCAGCGTCCGCGCCGACGGCGGGCTGGTCCTCGTCGAGACGAAGACCACCGCCCCGCTGTCCGAGGCCGACCGCCTGCTGCACGGGTACGGCCTGCGCGCCGCCCCGTACACGAAGTACTGCGGCGCACTCGCCGCCCTCCGCCCGGACCTGGCCGCCCACCGCGGGCCGCGCACGGCGCGGACGCCGTTCCCGGCCCGCTGACCGGGGCGGCGCGGGGCCGGGTGCCGCGCCGCTTCAGCCGCCCCGCCCCGGGCGGCGCGCCCCGCGCTCCGGGGCGCCGCCGGAGCCGGTGCCCGTACGGGATCCCGTACGGGCACCGGCCCGGCTCCGCGTGCCCCGCCCCGTACGCGGCCCGTCCCCGCCGAACGCGGCGGTCACCCGGGCGCCGCCGCCGGGGCCTCGGGTGAACTCCACCGTGCCGCCCGCCTCCTGGGCGGCGCGGCGGACGATGTCCAGGCCGAGGCCGGTGGAGCCGCCGCCGCTGCGGCCGCGTTCGGGGACATGGCCCTCGGGGAAGCCGGGGCCGTCGTCCTCGACGGTGAGCCGGCCGCCGTCACCGTCCGGGGCGCGGTCCACCGCGAGCCGGACGCCGGTGCCCTCCGGGGTGTGGTCGAAGACGTTGCCGAGCAACGCGTCGACGGCGGCGGCCAACTCCGTCTCCTCGGCCCGGACCGGCACCCCGGCCGCCGCGTCGTCCGGGAGCGTGCACTCCAGGGTGCGGCCCTGGTCCTCGGCGAGCGGCAGCCAGAAGGCGGCGCGGCCCTGCACCACGGCGGCGAGATCGGCGCGCGGCGGACCCGAACGGTCCTCCCGCAGCGGCTTGCGGGCGGTGCGGATCACCTCGTCGACGCTCCGCTCCAGCGCCGCCACGCCCGCCCCGATCCGCTCCGCCTCCGCCGGGTCCCGCAGCCCCTCGGCGTCCAGCCGCAGCGCGGCGACCGGCGTACGGAGCCGGTGCGCGAGGTCGGCGGCGTTCTCCCGCTCGGCGGTCAGGAAGGTCTGGATGCGCTCGGCGAGGTGGTTCAGCTCACCGGCCACCAGCCGCAGTTCGGGCGGTCCGGACGGTTCGGCGCGGGCCGTCAGATCGCCGCGCGCCAGCCGGTCGGCGACCGCGGCGAGCCGCCGGGTGGCGCCGACGAGCCGCGCCCCGAGCCGGTCCGCGAAGAGCAGCCCCAGCACCATCAGCCCGGCGCCGAGCCCGGCGAACCCCAGCGACGAGGCGAGCGTCCCGTCGTACAGCCGGTCGTCGCCGATCGCGATGTGGACGACGGCGGTGCCGCCGACGACACCCTGGACGGGCAGCAGCACGGTGCGGCCGCCGCCGGCCGGTTCGTAGGTGAACGCCCGCCCGTAGCGCGCCAGCCGGACCGCGTCGGAGACCGGTGCCGGGGGTCCCAGGACGGTCCCGTTGCCGAGGATCACCGAGGTCCGGGGCAGTCCCGGGCCGTTGGCCGCGGTGACCAGCGCCTCCGCGGCGGACCGGTCGGACGGGGCCGGTCCGGAGCCCGTGGCGAGCGTCTTCCCGAGCCCGGCGGCGAGGGCGTGCGCCCGCGAGGTGGCGTCGGCGGTCGCCCGGTCCGCGGCGTGGCTGCGCGCCAGCAGCGACAGCGGGACGAGGAGCGCGGCGAGGATCAGCGCGGTGGTCGCCGCGGTGACCAGCAGGATGGAGCGGCGCACGGCTACGCCCGGTCGGCGGAGGGGCGGCGCGGGCCGGGGCCCGCCGGGTCGTCCGGCGCGCCCGGGGCCGCACCGGGGGAGCCCGGGCCCGCCGTCTCCCCGGGCGCGTCCGGCGCCGCCAGCTTCACCCCCACCGTCCGGACCGTGTGCAGATAGCGCGGCCGTTGCGCCGTCTCGCCCAACTTCCGGCGCAGCCAGGACAGATGGACGTCCACGGTCTTGTCGGCGCCGCCCAGCGGCTGCTGCCAGACCTCGGCGAGGAGTTCGCGGCGGGAGACCACCTGGCCGGGGCGGCGCGCGAGGTACGCCAGCAGGTCGAACTCGCGCGGGGTGAGGTCCAGCGCCGCCCCGGCCAGCGTCACCTCGCGGGCCGCGGTGTCCAGGACCAGCTCCCCGATCCGTACCGCGGGCTCCGGCTCGACGGTGCCCAGGCGGCGCAGCACCGCCTTGATCCGGGCGTCCAGCTGGGCCGCGCCGAACGGCTTGACGATGTAGTCGTCGGCACCGTCCCCGAGCACCGCGACCATGTCGGGCTCGTCGTCCCGGGCGGTCGCCACGATCACCGGGACGTCACTGACGGCGCGGAGCATCCGCAGCACCTGCGTCCCGTCGACGTCCGGCAGACCGAGGTCCAGGACGACGAGGTCGGGGCGGTCGGTCACGGCGGCGTCCAGCCCGGACATGCCGGTCGCCGCGGTGGCCACGGCGTGCCCCCGGTCGCGCAGCGCCCGCACCAGCGCGCCGCGCAGCTGGGGATCGTCCTCGACAACAAGAAGATGTGGCATGCACGTACCGTGTCACGCTTGGCGCGCCCCGGAAACGGCGGACCGCCGCCCCGCCACCACGGGGCGCCCTCCCCCGGCGTGCGCCAGGCCCCGCGCGCCCCCGGCTTCCCCGCCCCGCCCCCCACGTCGACACACTGTCCGCGCCCGCCCCGGCTGCCGTACAGACTGTCGGTACCGGCGGGCGACCCGTGATCCCTAGGGTGAAGAGGTTCGCCGCGCCTGTCCCCGGCGGACCCGAGCGACCGATCCGAGGTACTGACCGTGACCACGACGCCCCCCGCCCCCTCCGCCGCCACCGGCGCGGCCGTGAAGGCCGCCGACCGCGCGCACGTCTTCCACTCCTGGTCCGCACAGGGCCTGATCGATCCGCTGCCCGTCGCCGGCGCCGAAGGCTCGTACTTCTGGGACTACGACGGCAACCGCTACCTCGACTTCTCCTCGCAGCTGGTCAACACCAACATCGGCCACCAGCACCCGAAGGTCGTCGCGGCGGTTCAGGAGCAGGCCGCGAAGCTCTGCACGATCGCCCCGGGCTTCGCCGTCGACGTCCGCTCCGAGGCCGCCCGGCTGATCGCCGAGCGCACCCCCGGCGACCTCGACAAGATCTTCTTCACCAACGGCGGCGCCGAGGCCGTGGAGAACGCGGTCCGCATGGCGCGGCTGCACACCGGCCGGGCCAAGGTCCTCTCCGCCTACCGCTCGTACCACGGCGCCACCGCCGCCGCGATCAACCTCACCGGCGACCCGCGCCGCTGGCCCTCGGACACCGCGTCCGCCGGTGTCGTCCACTTCTGGGGCCCGTTCCTCTACCGCTCGCCGTTCCACGCCGAGAACGAGGCCCAGGAGTGCGAGCGCGCCCTCGCCCACCTGGAGGCGACCATCGCCTTCGAGGGCCCGCAGTCGATCGCCGCGATCGTCCTGGAGACCATCCCGGGCACCGCGGGCATCATGGTTCCGCCGCCCGGCTACCTCGCCGGGGTCCGCGAGATCTGCGACCGCCACGGCATCGTCTTCGTCCTCGACGAGGTCATGGCCGGCTTCGGCCGCACCGGCCACTGGTTCGCCGCCGACCACTTCGGCGTCACCCCCGACCTGCTGACCTTCGCCAAGGGCGTCAACTCCGGTTACGTCCCGCTCGGCGGCGTCGCCATCAGCGCCGAGATCGCCGCGACCTTCGAGACCCGCCCCTACCCGGGCGGCCTCACCTACTCCGGCCACCCGCTGGCCTGCGCCTCCGCCGTCGCCACGATCAACGCGATGGCCGAGGAGCGGATCGTGGAGAACGCCGCGGAGATCGGCGAGACGGTCATCGGCCCCGCGCTGCGCGCCATGGCCGAGCGCCACCCCTCCGTCGGCGAGGTCCGCGGCCTGGGCGCCTTCTGGGCCCTCGACCTGGTCCGTGACAAGGAGACCCGCGAGCCGCTGGTGCCCTACAACGCCTCGGGCGCCGACAACGCCCCGATGGCGGAGTTCGCCGCCGCCTGCAAGCGCGGCGGTCTGTGGCCCTTCGTCAACATGAACCGCACCCACGTCGTTCCGGCCTGCACCATCACCGCCGCCGAGGCCGAGAAGGGCCTGGCGATCCTCGACACCGCCCTGGAGACCGCGGACGCCCACACGGTCTGACGGCACGTCGGCCCCTCCAGGCAGCCGCCTCCCGGCGCACACCTGCGCCGGGAGGCGCGCGTCCGGACCGTACGCGCCCCGTGCGCGGCACACCCGGACCGGCCCCCGAACCGCCCCCGCACCGGCCCCCGGGCAGGTCAGGGTGGGCCTCGCCTATCGTGGACGGGCCGCCCGCCCGCCGTGCGGCACCAGGTCGTCGAAGGGGACGGACGGACACCATGGCCGCTGATGGGCCCGGCTCGGTCGTACGGCGCAACACCCTGCGCCGGCAGATCGCCGATGCGCTGCGCGACGAGGTGCTGGCCGGGCGGCTGCCGTGCGGCCACCGCTTCACGGTGAAGGAGATCGCCGAGCAGTACGGCGTCTCCGCCACCCCCGTCCGGGAGGCGCTCCTCGACCTCTGCGCCCAAGGGCTGCTCGACATCGAGGAACACCGCGGCTTCAAGGTGCGCGCCTTCACCGCCGACGACTACCGCGCCATGGTCGAGGCCCGCACCCTCGTCGTCGAGGGCATCTTCCGCGGCCCCGGCGCCGGCGTCCCGCGCCCGCCCGACGAGGACCTCCTCTCCCTGCGCCGCCGCGCCGAGGAGGCCGAACGCGCCGCCCGCGCCGGCGACCTGGACGTCCTCATCGGCTACGACCTGCGCTTCTGGCGCGAGCTGGGCGGTCTGGTCGGCAATGCGTACATCCGGGAGTTCCTGGACCGTCTCCGGGTGCAGACCTGGATGTTCGCCGTCCCGCTGCTGCGCGAGCGGGACGAGTTGCGCGGCCTCCTGTGGCAGGGGCACCGCGCCCTCGCCGAGGCCGTCGCCCGGCACGATCCGGCCGAGGCACAACGGCTGATCACCGAGTACAACGTGCACGCCCTCACCCTCGTGGGAACGCCCGGCTAGCACTACGCTGTCCCGACCGTCGGCCGAAGCCTCCGCCACCGCGGACCGCCCACCCGCCCCTTCCGTCCCCCGTAAGCCCCTCTCTCCATCCGTCCTCTCCGCAACACGCGCGCCGTGCCAGTGGCCCCGACCGGAAGCGAGCACTCACTCGTGGCATGTGACCTGTGGCTGGTACCCCTCGTCGATGTGCTGTGCCACAGCCCCGACAACCCCTTCTCCGAAGAGATCGCCGTCTATGACAAGGCCCTGACGGACGCCGGGCTGCCACCGGTCCCCGTCTTCAGCTACATGCCGGGGCTCTCCGGCGACGTGGCGCCGGTCGCCGGCTTCGACTACGACGCGCTGCACTTCCTGCGCCGCGCCTACCTGCTGCGCCTGTGCGGGCTGGAGGTGACCCCGGTCGACGAACTGGGCGGCGACTACGAGCAGCTGCTGGAGATGTTCGAGCAGACGGCCCAGCAGTCGCACCTGGTCTGGCACTACGACCACGCCGGGGCGTACGTCCCGGTCGACTTCCCGCACCCGCTTTCCAACGACGAACTCCTCGACGGCGGCGGCCCGTTGGGCTCCTCGCACGGACTCCTGCGCGACCTCGAACTCGTCGCCCCGGCCCTCGGTATCGACCCGGCCAACCCGCCGGCCCCGCCCGCACCGCCGTCCGGTCCCACCGGTCTGGAGGAGCCGTCGGCGAGCCCGCCCGCCGACGACGGCCCGTTCGCCCGCGAACGCCACGTCTGGCTCGGCCTGCACGCGGCCGCCACCCGCAGCCTCGGCCAGGGCTCCATGATCGTCTTCAGCTGACGCCTCCCCGGACGCGCACCCCGCCCGGCGGACGGGACGCGCGTCCGGGGCCGTCAGCGCGGCGGCTCCGGCGGACGCTGCCGCGGCATGTTCGGCCGGGCGCCCGGCGGCAGCGTGAACCGCCCCCCGCCCGGCTGCCCCGGCCCCTCCGCCCGCGGCCCGGACCACGGCGGCGCCGACCGGTCCGTCCGGGGCACCGGCCCGGCCCGGAACTGCGTCATCCAGTCACCGGTCTCGGACCGCACCAGCTCCCCGATGTCCTCGTGGAAGCGGCGCAGCACCCCCAGACAGCGCTCCGCCGCCTCGCTCGCCGTGCCCTCCGCCGGGCCCAGCACCTCGCGCACGCTCTCCGACGCCCAGTCGAACTGCAGCGCCTCCAGCCGCCGCTGGATCGCCTGCGCCGTCGCGACGTCCCGCATCCAGCCCGCCGTGGCCCCGAAGTACCGGTCACAGCCCCCGCAGACGGCGGCTATCAGCAGCGCCACGTACCCCCAGGGCGCCCCGCCGTGCCAGGCGCCCGCCAGATCGATCAGCGGCAGCGCGGCGCCCACCGAGACCCCGGCGGCGGTACCGGCGCGCAGCGCCCGCGCCGCGCGCCGCTTGCCGCGCCGGTCGCGCAGATACCAGTCGGCGGCGCGCAGCGCGCTCTCCTCCGTCCACGCGTAGAGCGCGTCCAGCCGGTCGGCGGGCTCGCCCCAGTCGCCGTGCGGGAAGGCCCGGCCGGTCAGGTCACCGGGCCCGCGCCCCGGGGAGCGGGCCCCGAGCAGGGCGGCGGCCCGCTCCCAGGCGCGGCGCGGCTCCCGGCCCCGCCCGCCGTCCCCGGGCGTCCCCTCCGGCTGCATCTCCGGCTGACTCAACCGTGGACTCCCTCGTTGCGGCTACGTACGGTGCGCCCGGTGCGTAGGAAAAGCGGATGCGAACACCCCTTCCTACCGCCGAACGGTGGGGCTTGCCCCCAAGATCACGGGATTCCCGACCGGAAGTGCCCTGCCATCGGGTATAGGCCAACCGGGCGTCTCACCCGAAAGAGTTGCCGCACCCCTGGGCACCGGGTTGCCGGGGACCGTGCGGGCAGGGGCGCCGGACCGGGCCGGAACCCCGGGCGACTAGGCTGCCACCCGTGAAGGTCCTCGTCATCGGCGGCGGCGCCCGCGAACACGCCCTGTGCCGCTCCCTGTCCCTCGACCCCGACGTCACCGCGCTGTACTGCGCCCCCGGCAACGCCGGTATCGCCGAGGTGGCCGAACTCCGCTCCGTCGACGCCCTGGACGGCGCCGCCGTCGCCGCGCTCGCCGCCGACCTGGGGGCCGGGCTCGTCGTCGTCGGCCCCGAGGCGCCACTGGTGGCGGGCGTCGCCGACGCGGTCCGCGCGCGCGGCATCCCGGTCTTCGGCCCCTCCGCGCAGGCCGCCCGGCTGGAGGGCTCCAAGGCGTTCGCCAAGGACGTGATGGCCGCCGCCGGCGTCCCGACCGCCCGCAGCTACGTCTGCACCACCGCCGAGGAGATCGACGCGGCGCTGGACGCCTTCGGCGCCCCGTACGTCGTCAAGGACGACGGGCTGGCCGCGGGCAAGGGCGTCGTCGTCACCGAGGACGCCGCCGCGGCCCGCGCGCACGCGCTGGCCTGCGTGGAGGGCGGCGGGCAGACCGTCATCGAGGAGTTCCTCGACGGCCCCGAGGTGTCGCTCTTCGCGGTCACCGACGGCGAGACGGTCGTCCCGCTCCAGCCCGCGCAGGACTTCAAGCGCGCCCTCGACGGCGACGCCGGCCCCAACACCGGCGGCATGGGCGCCTACAGCCCGCTGCCCTGGGCCGACCCGCAGCTCGTCGACGAGGTCCTGGCCACCGTCCTCCAGCCCACCGTCGACGAACTGCGCCGCCGCGGCACCCCCTTCTCCGGCCTGCTCTACGCGGGCCTGGCGATCACCTCGCGCGGGGTGCGGGTCATCGAGTTCAACGCCCGCTTCGGCGACCCGGAGACCCAAGTGGTCCTGGCCCGTCTGAAGACGCCGCTGGCCGGGCTGCTGCACGCCGCCGCGACCGGCACGCTCGCCGCCGTCCCGCCGCTGCGCTGGAGCGACGGCGCCGCGGTCACCGTCGTCATCGCCTCGCACAACTACCCGGGCACCCCGCGCACGGGTGACCCCGTCGAGGGCCTCGCCGCCGTCGCCGAGCAGGACGGCCCCACGGCGTACGTGCTGCACGCCGGCACCACACAGGACGCGTCCGGCGCGGTCCTCAGCGCCGGCGGCCGGGTCCTGTCGGTGACCGCGACCGGCGCCGACCTCACCGCCGCCCGCGACCGCGCTTACCGCGCCGTGGGCCGGATCTCCCTGGACGGCTCCCAGCACCGTACGGACATCGCCCGCAAGGCCGCGGCGGACGCGGCCCGGGCGACGAACGCGGGGGCGCAGGCGTAACGCCGCTCCCGTACGGCCTCACCGGACGGCCCCGGGGCCCCGCCTGCACGGCGGCGGCACCGGGGCCGCCGGTGTGTTCGGGGGTGTGCGGTCCGTTCGGCTCGTCCCTCCGCCGGGTGCCGCTGGTGCACGGGGGCGGGCACGGCGGCGGGGGAGCGGGTCCGGGGCGCGCCGGGCGTGCGCCGGGGCGGGCCCGGGAGCGGGTCGGGCGCGGTCCGCGGCGTGGCCGGGTGCGCGTCGGCCACCGGTCTCCGGGGCCGTCCGGGAGACAGTTCCCGGCTCTGCCCAAAGCCATACCATCGAGTGACCGATCCGGCGAGCTGCTGACGTGAGCCGGGCCCCCAACTAGGGTGCCGCGCAAGCGTTCTGTGTGCGCCGTGCTGCTCTCCGGTACGGCGACCACGGCGACGTGCGGCAAGTGGCTCACCGGCGTTGCGATGTCAGTGGCCGGTGCCACAGTGGTGGGGAGCGCGCGAAGGCTCGGGCCCGGTGCCCGTGCGGACCGGAGCCGCCGGGCGCTCCCGAAGTTCGGCTCGATACGCGTGATCTCTCCGATGTCTCCGTCCGTCTCCACGAGGACAGCAGGGGGTGTGCAGGCTCATGGCAGGTCCGGAAACAGGCGCCCTCGCGGCGCGCTCCCGTGCCCTGGCCGTGCTGCGGATCCGCGGTGCGGCGCTCGCCGTGGCGCTGCTCCCCGCCGCCGTCGCCGTGGTGCTGCTGGTCGGCGGCGCCACCGGCCACCTCGGCGCGCCGGACGCCGCCGCGGGCTCCGGCTGGGGCCTGGCCCGGCTGATCACATGCGGCGCCGCGGTGCTGACGCTGGCGCTCGCCGCGCTGGTCGGCGCGGTCGTCGCCGGCGCCAGGCCCGCGCTCAGCCCCTCCGTCCCGGTCCCCGAGGCGGCCGCACCCGACCTGTACCGCCTGGTCCGCGAGGTGTCCGACCGCCTCGACGTCCCCGCACCGTCCGCCCTGGCGCTCACCCCGGACTGCGACAGCTGGCTGGAGGACCGCACCCACCGCGCGCTCGCCCCGCCCCGCGGCGCCCGCCGCGCCGCCCGGCGGACGACGGCCCCGGTGCTGGTCATCGGCTCCCCGTTCCTGTGGTGGATGCGCGTCGGCGAGCTGCGCGCCCTCCTCGCCCCCGTCGTCGCCGGCACGGGCCCCGCGGCGGACCCGGACATAGCCGCGGCCCGCCGGTTCATCCGCGGGCTGGACGCCGCGGTCGCCGTCGCCGCCCGCGCCCGGGGCGTGCGGGCCCCCGCGCTCCGCTTCGTCGGCTGGGTGGCCCGCCTGATGCTGCGCGCCTGCCGCGACCACGCCACGCTCATGGAGCGCGCCGTGGCGGCCGCCGCGTCCGAGCGCGCCCAGGACGTCGACCAGCGGCTGCGGACCGTCGCCCAGGAGCAGGTCGGCCTGGCGTACGCGGGGTGGGACCGGCTGCTGACCCGCGTCGCGCTGCCCGCCTGGCGGCTGGGCCGCTGGCCCTCCCACCTGGACTCCGGCGTGGTCTCCGCGCTCACCGAGCTCTCCCGCCGTGACCGCCTGGCCGACGGCTTCACCGCCCGGCTCGGCGAGCGGCCCGCCTGCGACCTCCTGGAGGAGCCCGGCCTCATCGACGGCGCGGCCTCCCTGCTGGCCGCCCGGCTCTTCCACGGTGGCCCGGCGGCGTCCGGCCCCGGCTGGTCGCCCGTCGGCTGGGGCGAGTATCCGGACGAGGTCGTCGACCGCACCTGGCGCCTGGAGGCCGCCCGCCTCCACCGCGTCCTCGACGACCTGCCCGCCGCGCCCCCGCCCGGCCCCGGCGACCGCCCGGTCCGCACCCCGGACGCCGCCGCGCCCCGGACAGGCCCGGACGCCGCGGAGCCCGGCGCCGCATCCCTGGCCGCCCCGGCGGCGGGCCCTGCCGCGGCCGGGGCAGGCAGCTCCGCCGTCGGCGGCCCGGTCCGCCCCCCGGTCGCCCTGGCCACCGCGACGGCGCCGCCGCCCGCCGCCCCGTCCCTGGGCCCGACGCTGGAGCGGGTCATCGACCACCTCTCCGGCGACACCGCGGCCGGCGACCTCGTCGCCGCCCGCCTGGACGCGGAGCTGGCCCGTGAGGCCCGCACCGCGGCCGCCGGAGGCCCCGGGCGCGCGGAGCCCCCGGAGCCGGCCGGCCCGCCCGCTCTCCGGGAGCCGGCGGCCGCGCCCGCCGCCCCGGCGGCGGACCGTTCCGGCACCCCCGGGGCGGCCGGCGGTCCCGCCGCCCCGGCGGCGGACGGCGCCGGGCTGCCCGGCCTCCCGGACTTCCCGGAGCTGCCGGAGCCGGACGGTGCGGACGGCCTCGCCGACGGCGAGCTGCCGCTCTTCCCGCTCCAGCCCCCCCGCACCGGCCGCGACCTGCTCGCCGACCACGTCACGGCGATGGTCTGCTGCGCCGCCGTGGACACCGCGGGCGCCGCCCCCGGCCTCGACTGGCTGGACGGCCCCGCCCTGCTGATCGACGGCGCCCGCCGCGCCGACCTCGGCACCCCCGTCCGCAGTCTCGTCGAGGACGGCGACGCCGCCCCCCTCCGCGCCTGGCTCGCGACCATAGGCGCCCGCCCGGAAAAACCGGTTCGCCTGCCCTGAGCCCCGGGCCCCGCGCCCTGAGATCCGGGCCCCGCGTCCTGAACCCGAGGCCCCTGCCCGGGCCCCGAGCCCGCTGCCGAATCCTGAGCCCGCATCCTGAACGCCGCACACCTGGCCCGCCCGCCGCTGCCGCCCGGCCCGCCCGACGCCCCGCACCGGCCCCGCGCCCACGTCCCCGGCCGTACGCCGGTCCGGCCGGCCGCGCCCACCGGCCCTGGCGCCGGACGGACGGCCCGCCCGCCGCCCGGTGCCACCGTCCACCCGGGCGTCCCACCCGGCACCCGCGTCACGGCACCCACATCAAGGCGCCCCGGTGCCACGTCATCGGCCCCGCGGCCCATTTCCCGGTTTCCCGGTTTCCCGGTTCCCGGATTCCCGGGTTCCCGGTTTTCCGGTCCCCCCGCCCCTCCTCGGCCGCCTGCCCCTATCCGAACGCTCTTTCCTCTACGCCCCCTAAGGCACCGTTCCGTATACCTGTCGGGTTGTTTCTCTCGTCAAGTCCGTTGAATTCGCGACGAAGGGTGACGAACTGAGTGCTTAATGTGATGTGCTGGGAGCGGCCGCGTCGGTTCGGAGGAACTCCGCGGCGCCGGTCCCGCACGCCGTAGCGGCTCTGTGCGGGCGGCCCGCGACGCCGGCCCGCCGCGGGTGCGCGACCGGCGGTGTACGGAACGAGGCCGGCCCACGGGGGACGCGGGAGGGGAGCTGATGGTGGGGACGGATCAGATCAGGCGCTGGGAATCGGGCGCCCTCGCCCACGCGGTGACGGACCCGTTCGGCCAGGGCCCGCTGCCCTGGCTGCGCGGCAGCGAGAACTACTTCGACTCCGGCCACCTCGTGCCCTGGTACGTCGAGCAGGCCACCGCCCACGGCGACCCGCGGGTCCCGCCGCCCCGTAAGCACAACGGCCCGCGCACCGCCGACGACGTCCACCGGCAGATCAAGGGGTTCGCCAGCACCGGCGCGGTCGCCCCGGGCGAGGCCATCGACTTCCGGGTCTCGGTCGATCCCCCGCAGCCGTTCAGCATCGACATCTACCGCATCGGCCACTACGGCGGCGCGGGCGCCTTCAAGATCACCACCAGTCCGCGGCTCTCCGGCATCGTCCAGCCCGCCCCGCTCGCCGCCGAGCGCACCGTCTCCTGCCACCACTGGTGGCTCTCCTGGCGCCTCCAGGTCCCCGCGTACTGGAATCTCGGCGCGTACGTCGCCGTGCTGACCACCGCCGACGGCTACCGCAGCCACATCCCCTTCACCGTCCGCGACGACCACCCGGCCGATCTGCTGCTCCTGCTGCCGGACATCACCTGGCAGGCGTACAACCTCTACCCGGAGGACGGCCGCACCGGCGCCAGCCTCTACCACGCCTGGGACGACGACGGCGCACTCCTCGGTGAGGGGCAGGCCGCCACCACCGTCTCCTT
Source organism: Streptomyces sp. NPDC014733 (assembly GCF_043083385.1). Taxonomy (NCBI): domain Bacteria; kingdom Bacillati; phylum Actinomycetota; class Actinomycetes; order Kitasatosporales; family Streptomycetaceae; genus Streptomyces; species Streptomyces sp. NPDC014733. The sequence goes on from NZ_JBIBYO010000017.1 coordinate 60,457, forward strand.
CGACCGCCCGTACGCCGGAGCCGGACTGCCGCTGCACGTCGGCCACGCCTACGACTTCATCCGCTGGGCCGAGCGGTACGGCTACGACCTCGCCTACGCCGACGCCCGCGATCTGCACGCCGGACGCGTCGACCCGTCCCGCTACCGCGGCCTGATCTTCCCCGGCCACGACGAGTACTGGACGACACCGATGCGCCGCACCGTCGAGCGCGCCCGCGACCAGGGCACCTCGCTGGTCTTCCTCTCCGCCAACACCATGTACTGGAAGGTCGACCTCTCCCCGTCACCCTCCGGCCCCGATGCGCTGCTCAGCTGCCGCAAACGCCAGGGCCCGGGCCGCCCCGCCCTCTGGCGCGAGGCGGGCGACCCCGAGCAGCGGCTGATGGGTGTCCAGTACGCGGGCCGGGTGCCGGAGCCCGCGCCCCTCGTCGTCCGCAACGGCGCCCACTGGCTGTGGGAGGCCACCGGCGCCGGCGAGGGCGACAAGCTCCCCGGCCTGGTGGCGGGCGAGGCCGACCGCTACTTCCCGCGTACCAGCCTCCCCGAGCACACCGACCGGGTGCTGCTCGCCCACTCCCCGTACCGCGACACCGAGGGGCACCGCCGCCACCAGGAGACCTCGCTCTACCGCGCCCCCAGCGGCGCCCTGGTCTTCGCCTCCGGCACCTTCGCCTGGTCACCGGCGCTGGACCGCCCCGGCCACATCGACCCCCGCGTCCAACGCGCCACGGCCAACCTCCTGGACCGCATCTGCAAACGCGACTGACGCCGGGCGGAACCGGCGCCCGCCCCGCCCCGGCCGCGGCCCGTCACCCCGCTCCCGGCCCCCGCTCCGCGAACGGTGCCATCTCGCGGGCCAGCGCCACCGTCAGCGCCCGGAAGATCCGCACCTCGGGATGGGGGTCGCCGGACCGCGTCGCCAGCACGCTGTGCGCGGGCGCCGCGTCCAGCACCGGTACGTACACGGCCCCGGGCCACGGGTAGTACCGCGCGAACGACGCCAGCCCGGAGCCCGCCCCGCGCCCGGCGGCCACACTGGTCAGCACGTCCTGCGGGGTCAGCGCGCAGTCCGGCGCCCGCCGCTCGCCCGCGTCGAAGTAGAGGTAGTCCGTGAACGGCCGCGGCGTGTGGCGCGGCAGCCGCAGATAGGGCAGATCCAGCACATCGGCGACGCGCAGCCCCTCCCGCTGCGCGTCCGCGTACACCGAGCCCGCCGACACCGCGACGATCCGCCGCTCCGTGGTCAGCACGTCCACGTCGATGTCCTCGGCCTCGATCGCCGGGCGGACGAACGCGACGTCCACCCGGCCCTCGCGCAGCGCGCTGCAGTGCTCCGTGAAGTTCAGCTGGACCAGCCGCAGCTCCACCTCGGGCCGTGCCCGCCGGAAGGCGTTGACCGCCGCGGGCGTCACCTCCGCCGAACCGTGGCCCATCACCCCGACGCGCAGCCCCCGCGCGGCCGGACCGCTGTCGAGGGCCACCTCGGAGACGTCCTCGACCGCCGCGTTCACCGCCGCCAGCAGCGTCCGGGCGTGCGACACCAGCCGCCGCCCCGCCGCCGTCGGCACGGCCGTGCCCCGGCCGCGCTCCAGCAGCCGGGCCCCGAATTCCCGCTCCAGCTGCTGGACGTGGCCGGTCACCGCGGCCGGTGACAGGAACAGCCGGGCCGCGGCCCGGCCGAAGTGGCCCTCCTCGACCACCGCCAGAAAAGAAGACAGCCGCCGCAGATCCATGGCGCCACGATACGACCGGCACCCCCGATGGCTCGTACGCATTCACGAATTCTGAACGGCGGCGGCGCCCACCCCGGGGCCTCCCGTAGAACGGCTCGTATGACGACGCCTTCCCTCCGGACCGACGCGCCCGCAGCCGCCCCGGCGCCCCCGGCCGCCGGGCCCCGCCACTGGCTGCGCGCGGGCTGGCTGATGACCGCGTCGGGCTGGAGCGCCAACCAGTTCTCCGCCCTCCTCGGCGCCTACCGCTCCGACCTGGGCCTGACCGATACCACCACCACCGGCCTCTTCGCGGTCTACGTCCTCGGCCTGATCCCCGGCCTGCTGCTGGCCGGACCGGCCGCCGACCGCCGCGGGCGCCGCCCGGTCACCTTCGCCGCGCTCACCGTCTCGCTGCTGGCCACCTGCCTGCTGATGGCCGGCCCGTCCGCCGCCTGGCTGCTGTGGCCGGGCCGCTTCCTCACCGGGCTCGGCGCCGGCACCCTGCTCACCGCCGGCAGCGTCTGGATCAAGGAGCTGTCCGCCGCCCCGTACGGCACCGCCCCCAGCCCCGGCGCCGCCGCCCGCCGCTCCGGGCTCTTCCTCTCCGCCGGTTTCGCCTCCGGCGGGCTGGCCGCCGCCTGCATCGCCGAGTGGGCGCCGCACCCGATGGTGCTCGCCTACCTCCCGCACCTCGTCCTCGCCACGGCCGCCGCCCTCGGCGCGGCCCGCACCCCGGAGACCGCCGCTCACCGCCCGGCCGGTACGCCCGCACCGTCCACCGAACCCGCGCCCGCCTCGTCCACCAGGGCCTTCCGCCGCCTCGTCGTCCCCATGGCGCCCTGGGTCTTCGTCGCCCCGACCATCGCCTTCGCGGTCCTCCCGGGGCTGGTCGACGCCCACCTCGACGGCTGGCGCACCGTCTACGCGGGCCTCGCCACCGCCGTCACCCCCGGCACCGGCATCCTCGTCGCCCCGCTCGCCCGCCGCCTCGCCGCCCGCCACCGCATGGCCACCGCGCTCTGCGGCCTCGCCGCGATCGCCGCCGGTCTGCTCCTCGGCGCCCTCGCGGTGGCCCGCACCGACCCGGCACTGGCCCTGCTCGCCGCGGTCCTCCTCGGCGGCGGCTACGGCCTCTGCGTCGCCTACGGCCTCACCGAGGTCGCCGCCCTCACCCCGCCCCGTGCGTTGGCCCGCCGCACCGCGCGCTTCTGGGCCCTGTGCTACCTGGGCTTCTGCGCCCCGTACCTGGTCACCCTGCTCACCGGCGTCTGGTCGCCGTCGGCCGTCCTGACCGGCGGTGCGGTCCTCGCCCTGCTGACGCTCGCCGCCCTCGTCCGCAACGGCGCCCGCACCTGACCGGTCGGCCCCGCCCCGCCACTCTTCCTCCGCGTACGGGAGAATCGCCAGGACTCCTGGACCAACCTACGCGGAGGCAGCGTGTCCGGTTTTGTAGAAAAGCCCGAGCCCTTGCAGGTGCCCGGCCTCACCCACCTTCACACCGGCAAGGTGCGTGACCTCTACCAGAACGCCGACGGTGAACTGATCATGGTCGCCAGTGACCGCATCTCCGTGTACGACTGGGTGCTGCCCACCGAGATCCCGGACAAGGGCCGCGTCCTCACCCAGCTCTCCCTGTGGTGGTTCGACCAGCTCGCCGACCTGGTCCCCCACCACGTCCTCTCCACCGAGCTGCCGCCCGGCGCCCCCGCCGACTGGGAGGGCCGCACCCTCGTCTGCGCCTCCCTGGAGATGGCCCCCGTCGAGTGCGTCGCCCGCGGCTACCTCACCGGCTCCGGCCTCGCCGAGTACCGGGAGTCCCGCACCGTCTGCGGTCTGGCGCTCCCCGAGGGCCTCGTCGACGGCTCCGAACTCCCCGCCCCGATCTTCACCCCGGCCACCAAGGCGGCCGTGGGCGACCACGACGAGAACGTCTCGTACGAGGAGGTCGCCCGCCAGGTCGGCGCGGAGACCGCCGCCCGGCTGCGCCGCGCCACCCTCGACATCTACGCCCGCGCCCGCGACATCGCCCGCGGCCGCGGCATCATCCTCGCCGACACCAAGTTCGAGTTCGGCTTCAAGGACGGCGAACTGGTCCTGGCCGACGAGGTCCTGACGCCCGACTCGTCGCGCTTCTGGCCCGCCGACCTCTGGCAGCCGGGCCGCGCCCAGCCCTCCTTCGACAAGCAGTTCGTCCGCGACCACCTGACGTCCCCCGAGTCCGGCTGGGACCGCCACGGCGAACTCCCGCCCCCCGGCCTCCCGCAGGACGTCGTCGACGCCACCCGCGCCAAGTACATCGAGGCGTACGAGCGGCTGACCGGCCTGACCTGGAGCTGAGCCCATGACAAAGGCCCCGGTCGGTGTTTCCACCGGCCGGGGCCTTTTGCTGAGCGGACGACGAGGCTCGAACTCGCGACCTCAACCTTGGCAAGGTTGCGCTCTACCAACTGAGCTACGTCCGCATGCTCCGTGCGAATCCGGCGGCCGTTTCCGGCCTCCGCCGCGCGGTGCGGGGACCACTATAGCCAATGAATGAGCCGCCGCGAACCACCCCGGGATCCGCCCCGCCCGCTCGCCGTATTCCTGTGGCCGCCGCCACACCCTTACGGCGGCGCCGCGTCATGACAAAGACCCCGGTCGGTGTTTCCACCGGCCAGGGCCTTTTGCTGAGCGGACGACGAGGCTCGAACTCGCGACCTCAACCTTGGCAAGGTTGCGCTCTACCAACTGAGCTACGTCCGCAGGCATCCACCCGGCTTTCACCGAGCGGCGCGACAGCTACTCTACCTGATCGAAAAGACTGCTTGAGTCCAAAGACCGGGAACTGTCAGAGCGGGTGACAGGGATTGCACACTGCGCCTCCCTCTTGGAAAGAGGGCGCTCTACTACTGAGCTACACCCGCATGACTCCTCGGGGCCCGGCCCTTCGGCCTCGCCCCTCGGCGTGCTCCAGACTCTAGCTGATCAACAGGGGTGCCGTGCAAGTCGGCTCCGCGCGGGCCCCGGCGGGCCCGCGCACGGGTCAGTGGTTGGCCGCGCTGAACGCCTCGTAGACCTTCTTGGGGATGCGGCCGCGCGGCGGCACCTCCATCTGGTGCGAGCGGGCCCAGGCGCGGACCGCCGCCGGGTCGGGGGTCACCGCGGTCCGGTGGTAGGTCTTGCCGGACTTGGCCCGCTTGCGGCCGGCCTCGACGAACGGCTCCAGGATGCCGCGCAGTTTCTTCGCATTGGCGGGATTGAGGTCGATCTCGTACGACTTCCCGTCCAATCCGAAGGCGACCGTCTCTGCGGCTTCTCCTCCGTCGATGTCGTCGGAGAGCGTTACCACTACGCGCTGCGCCACGGATATCGGTCCTTTCGTGCAGCAACCCCGTGTTGACGTGGGGTGTTGCTTCGGATCCTGTTGACAGGAATCAATGCTTTTTCATTTGTACAGCGGGGGGCAATGCATTGTGAAGCCCAGTTAATTTCTTCAGCGTGTCATGTCGCAATCCGGAGCGCGGATCTTTTCGAGGATTTTCCCCTGTGTGCACGTCGGGTCGATACCGCACCGTGAGGGGACGATCACTTATCTATGCGCGTAGAATTTCGCACACGGTAGTGTGAGGGAACCGCCTTACGCACCACACCACCGGGAGTGCCAGTGGCACGCGTCGTAGTCGACGTCATGCTCAAGCCGGAGATCCTCGACCCGCAGGGGCAGGCGGTGCAGCGCGCACTGCCACGCCTGGGATTCGAGGGGATCGCCGACGTCCGTCAGGGCAAGCGTTTCGAACTTGAGGTGGAGGGCCCGGCCGACGACGCCGCCCTCGCCCGTATCCGCGAGATGGCCGAGACCTTCCTCGCCAACACCGTCATCGAGGACTTCACCGTCCGCGTCGAGGCCGGATCATGACTGCGCGCATCGGAGTCGTGACGTTCCCCGGGACGCTCGACGACCGCGACACCCGGCGCGCCGTCCGGGTCGCCGGCGCCGAGGCGGTGCCGCTGTGGCACCGGGACAAGGACCTCAAGCAGGTCGACGCCGTGGTGCTGCCCGGCGGTTTCTCGTACGGCGACTACCTGCGGGCCGGGGCGATCTCCCGGTTCTCGCCGGTGATGGAGTCCGTCATCGCACAGGCGAAGGACGGTATGCCCGTCCTCGGCATCTGCAACGGCTTCCAGGTGCTCACCGAGACGCATCTGCTGCCCGGCGCGATGCTGCGCAACGAGAGCCTGCACTTCGTCTGCCGTGAGCAGAAGCTGCGGGTGGAGAACGCGGACACCGCCTGGACCACGGATTACACCGCAGGCCAGGAGATCTCCGTCCCGCTCAAGAACATCGACGGCCGCTACGTCGCCGACGCGCGCACGCTCGACATGCTGGAGGCCGAGGGCCGCGTCGCCTTCCGCTACCTCGCCCGCGGCGAAGCCGCTGATGGGTACGGCAACCCCAACGGCTCGCTCCGCGACATCGCCGGAATCACCAACGAGGCGGGCAACGTCGTCGGCCTCATGCCGCACCCCGAGCACGCCGTGGAACCGCTGATCGGCACGGGCCGCACCGACGGCCTCGGGTTCTTCACCTCGATCCTGAAGAAGTTGGTCAACGCATGACGCTGGACACGGTCAAGCATGCCGCCGAGACCCCTGAGGCCGAGCAGCCCTGGGCCGAACTGGGGCTGAAGCAGGACGAGTACGCGCGTATCCGCGAGATCCTGGAGCGCCGCCCGACCGGCGCCGAGCTGGCGATGTACTCCGTCATGTGGTCCGAGCACTGCTCCTACAAGAGCAGCAAGGTCCATCTGAAGCAGTTCGGCGAGAAGGTCCCCGAGAACGACGCGATGCTCGTCGGTATCGGCGAGAACGCCGGTGTCGTCGACGTCGGCCAGGGCTACGCCGTCACGTTCAAGGTGGAGTCGCACAACCACCCCAGCTACATCGAGCCGTACCAGGGCGCGGCCACCGGCGTCGGCGGCATCGTCCGCGACATCCTCGCCATGGGTGCCCGTCCGGTCGCGGTCGTCGACCCGCTGCGGTTCGGCGCCGCCGACCACCCCGACACCAAGCGCGTCCTGCCGGGCGTCGTCGCGGGCATCGGCGGCTACGGCAACTGCCTGGGGCTGCCCAACATCGGCGGCGAGGTCGTCTTCGACGCCTGCTACCAGGGCAACCCGCTGGTCAACGCCGGTTGCATCGGTGTGATGAAGCACGAGGACATCCACCTCGCGAAGGCGTCCGGCGCCGGCAACAAGGTCATCCTCTACGGCGCCCGCACCGGCGGCGACGGCATCGGCGGCGTCTCGGTGCTCGCCTCCGAAACCTTCGACGACACGAAGCCGACGAAGCGCCCGGCCGTCCAGGTCGGTGACCCCTTCCAGGAGAAGCTGCTCATCGAGTGCACCCTGGAGGTCTTCAAGGAGCAGCTGGTCGCCGGTATCCAGGACCTCGGCGGCGCCGGTCTGTCCTGTGCCACCAGCGAGCTGGCGTCGGCCGGTTCCGGCGGTATGCGCGTCGAGCTGGACACCGTTCCGCTGCGTGACTCCTCCCTCTCGCCCGAGGAAATCCTCATGAGCGAGTCGCAGGAGCGCATGTGCGCGATCGTCGAGCCCGACAAGGTCGACCGCTTCCTGGAGATCTGCGAGAAGTGGGACGTCATCGCCACCGTGATCGGTGAGGTGACCGACGGCACCCGGCTGGAGATCTTCTGGCACGGCGAGCAGATCGTGGACGTCCCGCCGCGCTCGGTCGCCCACGAGGGCCCGACCTACCACCGGCCGTACGCCCGCCCCGACTGGCAGGACGCCCTCCAGGCCGACGACGCGAACGAGCTGGCCCGGCCGGCCACGCCGGAGGAGCTGCGCGCGCAGATCCTCCAGGTCGTGGCGTCGCCGAACCAGGCGTCGAAGGCGTGGATCACCGACCAGTACGACCGGTTCGTGCAGGGCAACACCGTCCTCGCGCAGCCGGAGGACTCCGGCATGGTCCGCATCGACGAGGAGACCAACCTCGGCGTCGCCCTCGCCACCGACGGCAACGGCCGCTTCGCCAAGCTCGACCCGTACGCGGGTGCGCAGCTGGCGCTGGCCGAGGCGTACCGGAACGTCGCCGCGACGGGCGCCAAGCCGCTGGCGGTCTCCGACTGCCTGAACTTCGGCTCGCCCGAGGACCCGGCGGTGATGTGGCAGTTCGCCGAGGCCACCCGTGGTCTCGCCGACGCCTGCCAGACCCTGGGCACCCCGGTGACCGGCGGCAACGTCTCGCTCTACAACCAGACCGGCGAGGTGGCGATCCACCCGACGCCGGTGGTCGCGGTGCTCGGCGTCATCGACGACGTCAACCGCCGTACGCCGGTGGCGTTCGCCGAGGAGGGGCAGCTGATCTACCTCCTGGGTGACACCAAGGAGGAGCTGGGCGGTTCGGCCTGGTCGCAGGTGGTCCACGACCACCTCGGCGGTCTGCCGCCCCAGGTCGACCTGGAGCGCGAGCGGCTGCTGGCGGAGATCTTGATCTCGGCCTCCCGCGACGGCATGGCCGACGCGGCGCACGACCTCTCCGACGGCGGTCTGATCCAGGCGCTGGTCGAGTCGTGCCTGCGCGGCGGCAAGGGCGCCCGGCTGGTCGTCCCGGAGGGCGTCGACCCGTTCGTCTTCCTCTTCTCCGAGTCCGCGGGCCGCGCCGTCGTCTCGGTGCCGCGGAGCGAGGAACTGCGCTTCACCGACATGTGCGGGGCGCGCGGTCTGCCGGCCACCCGCATCGGTGTGGTCGACGGCGACGCGATCGACGTCCAGGGCCAGTTCAGCATCGCGCTGGACGAGCTGCGGACGGCGCACGAGGCGACGATCCCGGGCCTGATCGCCTGAGCGAGCGCCCCCGTGCGGCGGTGAGACGACCGCGGAACGGCCCGCCAGGATTCCTGGCGGGCCGTTTCCGTTCCGGACGGCAACGACGAGGGCGCCCGCCGGTGGCCGGCGGACGCCCTGTCGTGCGGCGCGGTGTTCAGCCGGGCTCGGGCCTCACCGCCGCGCCCGCTGCCTCACTCCTGTTCGCAGCGCCCCCCCTCGCACGGCTTGTCGCAGTGCCTGTCGTCGCAGTGCTTGTCGCAGTGCTTGTCGCAGTGCTTGTCCCCGTGCCTGTCGTCGCAGCGCTTGTCGCAGTCCTTGCCGTGGCACGGCCGGTCGCAGTGCTTCCCCTTACAGGGCTTGTCGCAGTGCTTGCCGTGGCAGGGGCGGCAGTCCTTCCCCTTGCACGGCCGGCAGTCCTTGCCCTTGCAGGGCTTCTCCTCCTTGACCTTGACGGTCGCCTCGGCAGGTTCGGAGCGGACCCCGCCGTCGGCGGTGGCCACCGCGGTGTTGGTGATCGTGCCGCGCTCCGCGTCCTCCTTCGTGACGGTGTAGGTGCCGGTGCAGGTGGTGCTCTCACCCGGCGCCAGCGTGGTCGCCCGGCAGGTCACGCCGGAGACCCGGTTGTCCTCGACCGCGATGCCGTGGAGCGTCGTGGTCCCGGTGTTGGTGACGGTGTAGGTGTAGGTGATCCGGTCGCCCACCCGGTAGGTGCGGGAGGTGTCGACGGTCTTCTTGATCGACAGGCGGGGCTCGTTCTGCCCGACCTGGACCTCCGCGCTGTCCGGCGGCGATTCCACCATGGTGCCGTCGGACTGTCCGTGCGCCACCGCCGTGTTGGTGATGTGCCCGGCTTCCGCGTCGGCGGCGGTCACGGTGTAGCTGCCGGTGCAGGTGGTGCTGCCACCCGGGTCCAGCGTGGTCGCCAGGCAGATGATCCCGGAGACCCGGTTGTCGGCGACGCTCACGCCGCTGATCGTGGTGTTGCCCGTGTTGGTGACCCGGTAGGTGTAGGTGATCCGGTCACCCACCGCGTAGGTGCGCGAGGTGTCCACGGACTTGTCGATCGACAGTGCGGGCCGGTCGGCGACGGTGTCGATCCGGGCGCTGTCCGGCGGCGACTCCACCGCCGTCCCGTCGGACTGTCCGTGCGCCACCGCCGTGTTGGCCACGCTCCCGGCCGCCGCGTCGGCCGCGGTGACGGTGTACGTACCGGTGCAGGTGGTGCTCGCGCCCGGCGCCAGGGTGGTGGCCTCGCAGGTGATCCCGGAGACCCGGTTGTCGGCGACGTTGACGCCGCTGATCGTGGTGTTGCCGGTGTTGGTGACGCTGTAGGTGTACGTCACCTCGTCACCGACGCGGTACGGGTGCGAGGCGTCGACGGTCTTGCGGATCGTCAGCGCGGGCTCGTTCCGCCCGACCTCGATGGTCGCGCTGTCCGGCGGCGACTCCACCGCCGTACCGTCGGACTCACCGCGGGCGACGGCCGTGTTGTGGACCTGCCCGGCTGCCGCGTCGGCCGCGGTCACCGTGTAGGTACCGGTGCACTCGGTGCTCTCACCCGGCGCCAGGGTGGTCGCCTGGCAGGTGATCCCGGAGACCCGGTCGTCGGCGACGTGGACGCCGGTGATGGTGGTGTTGCCGGTGTTCCGGACGACGTACCGGTAGGTGACGGTGTCACCGGCCTGGTACGGGTGCGAGGCGTCGACGACCTTCTGGATCTCCAGCCCCGGCTGGTTGGGGACGACCTCGATCACCGCGGTGTCCGGCGGCGATTCCACGACCGTGCCGTCGACGGCCGTCCCCCGGGCGAAGGCCACGTTGGTGACGTTCCCCAGATCGGCATCTGCCCTGGTCACGGTGTACGTACCGGTGCAGGTCGTACTCGCGCCCGGCGCCAGCGTGGTGGCCTGGCAGGCGATCCCGGTCGCCCGGTCGTCGGTGACGGCGATGTCGTTGAGCGTCCCGTCGCCGGTGTTGGTGACCGTGTAGGTGTAGGTGACCGTGTCCCCGACCTCGTACGGGTGCGAGTTGTCGACGCTCTTCGTCAGGCTCAGCGAGAGGTCCGAGGCGACCGCGATGGTCGCCTGGTCCGGTTTGGAGTCGACGGGGGTGCCGTCGGACGCCCCGTGGGCGACGGCGGTGTTCGTCACCGACCCGGCCCGGCCGTCCGTCTCGGTGACGGTGTACGTCCCCGTACAGGTGGTGGAGTCACCGGGCTCGCCGCTCGGGGCCAGCGTGGTGGCGTCACAGGTGATGCCGGTGACGTGGTCGTCGGAGATGCGGATGTCGTTCAGCGTGGTCGGACCGGTGTTGGTGACGGTGTACTTGTACGTGACCTCGTCACCGACGCGGTACTCCCGGCCCTCGTCGGTCGTCTTCTCCAGCCGCAGCCCCGGTCCGCGTTGGACCGGTAGCGTCACTTCGTCCGGTGGGGAATCCACCGGCCCTTCGGGTCCCGTGCCGTGGGCGACGGCGGTATTGGTCACCGACCCGGCCTCGGCGTCCGCGTCGGTGACGGTATAGGTGCCGGTACAGGTCATGCTCTGGCCGCTGGCCAACGTGGTCTGCGGACAGGTGATGCCGGGGACGCGGTTGTCCGTCACGTTCACGTCGTTCAGCGTGGTGTTCCCGCTGTTGGTGACGACGTACTCGAAGGGCACCTGCTGGCCCGGTGTCAGCGGCTGCGGGACCTCGGTGGCCTCGGAGACCTGCTTGACGAGGTTGAGCTGCGGCAGCGCCGCGGCCGGGTGCACGGTGACGTTCCGGATCAGATGGACGTCGGTGAAGGACCCGGTCGACGCGGCGAAGCCGAACTTGTAGGTGCTCGGCACCGGGGTGGGCGCCGGGGTGGAGAGCACCTCCTGCTTGCCGTTGCCGTCGTGGAAGTCGATCCAGACGGTGACCACCGGGTTCGGCGCCGGCGAGACCTCCACCGTCACGGTGCGCCGCGAGGGCTCCAGCAGCGCCTCGGCCTCGGCGGGCGTCGCCGTCGGGGGGATCGACGTGGTCGGCCCGTGCAGCTGGCCCGGCAGCGTGGAGGGCCAGGGGCCGCTGGTGGAGAAGTTGCTGGTGGTGGCGGTGAGGAAGCAGTAGCCCTCGGTGCCGTGGCCCGGTCCGCGCAGCGTGACCATGTTCTGGCCCGGCGCGGGGATGCGGAAGACGGTACCGGCCGGGGAGCGCCGCGCACAGCCGTTGCCCCGGTGCTCCCAGTCACCGAAGAAGTTGCCCAGGACGTCGAGACCGACGCCGAGGTACCCGCGGTTGACGCCCGGGAGGAACGGCTGCCCCGGGTCGTCGTTGGGGAGCTTCTGCGCGTAGCCGAGGCTGCCGCCGAACGCGCCCGGCGCGTCCAGGGTGGCCGCCCCGTCCATGAGGAAGAACGAGATGCCGTCGGCCGGCGGCACGGTGGTGCCGCCGTACTGCCACTGGTCGAACGTGGTCACCAGGCCCTGGTTGGCGGGGAGGGCGTGGTTGTAGAGCGCCGCCGAGGCCCGGTCGTGACCCGCGTCGGTCAGGTTCAGATAGCCGTGCGGCGCGCCGTTGTTCGGCGGTACGGGCCCGACCTCGCCCGGCGGGCAGCCGCCGAGCGGATGCGTACCGGGCCCGGGGGCGGTGCCCTGGGGCGCGCCGGTCAGGCACGCGTTACCGAATCCCTCGAATTCCGGGTCCGCCGTGGCACCGGTGAACGTCTCGTTCACCAGCGGTACGCCCACCCCCTGGGCATGGGCGGCGGTGGCGGGCATGCCGAGCGTCGCGGCCACCATGCTGAGGACGCCCAGCAGGGCCATCGCCCATCTCCGGGCCCGGCCGTGCCACCCACTTTCGCCATATACCCGATATCTATGTTTAAGCGTCATGCGGGGAACGTAGGTATTTCTCCGCTTTGCTGGTATCAGTACACGCACTTACCTCTGCTTTATCCACACCCATGGTGGTACGGGCCCGCTTTTGTCGGACCGGTGCACCGGGTGCCACAGGGGGGCTCCGGGACGCCCCGCCCACCGTGGCGCCGGCGCCGAACGGGCCCTGCCCGCAAGGCTTCCGGGGCTCTCCGGTGCGCCGCGACCCGCGCCCGCCGGGGCCTTTTCCGTGCGGTGCGGAAGGCGCGGAGCGGGCGCGGAGTTCCGCACCGCACGTCCCGGCGGGGCGGTGCCACGGGATTCACAAAACGTTTCTTCGCGGCCGTTCACCGGTACGTCCCGGAAATGGGCGCGGCCGGCATTCCGCGAGCCGGTCCGGAGAGAGGAAGAGAGGAAAGGCCCCGCCGATTGTCGGTGGTGCCGCCTACGCTGAATCGCATGACATCCGCCGCCCGAGCCCGCCGGTACGACGGCAGGAAGACCCGCGCCGCCGTCCTGGCCCAGCTCGACCACGTACGCGCCGCCGTCCGCACGCTCACCCCCGAGCAGCTCGCCCTGCCGACGCGGCTGGGGGAGTGGACGGTGCGCGAGCTGGTCGCTCATCTCTCCCTTGCCACCGGCAGCGTGGCCCGTGGCCTCGAACAGCCGCCGCCGGCCCGGGCGGAGGTCACCCCGGCGCAGTGGCCGCACGCCTCCGCCGCCTTCGCCGCCTCGGTCGACGACCGCACCCGCGCCCTGGCCGCCGCCCACGACCCGGTGGAGCTGCTGGAGCGCACCGCCGAGGAGTTCGCCCGTGTGGTCGAGCAGGATCCGGCCGAGCGGGTGGTCGCGGTCCGGCCCGCCGCCATGCGGCTCGCCGACGTCCTGGCCACCCGCTGCGTCGAACTCGTCGTGCACACCGACGACCTGGCCGCCGCGACCGGCATCGAGATCCCCTACGACCGCCAGGCCCTGGCCACCGCCACCCGCGTGCTGGCCGACGCGCTGGCGGCCGCGGCGCCGGGCGGATCGGTCGAGGTCCGGATCCCGCCGTTCGCCGTCGTGCAGTGCGTCGAGGGCCCCCGCCACACCCGGGGTACGCCGCCGAACGTCGTCGAGACCGACCCGCTGACCTGGATACGCCTGGCCACCGGCCGGAGGTCCTGGTCCCAGGCGCGGGACGCCGCCGAGGTCACCGCCGGCGGCGAGCGCGCCGACATCGGCGGATATCTGCCGATCCTGTCCTGAAAGGCCGTTGCCGTCCCCGGCGTAGCGCATCTCACACACCGCCGCGGGCGCCCGCCCGGGTCGCGGTGCCCGGTCGCCTCCCGCCCGTCCGCCGCGGCCGCGCCCCGGCCGGCGCGCCCACCCGGCCCCGTACCGCCCGAGGCCAGACGCCCCAAGGGCTCCGGCCGCCGCGCCGCCCGGTGTGCGGCCCCGGCGGGCGGGCGGCGCCCCGGCCCGGCGTGCCGCCGTCGCGCGCCGCTCACGTGCAGGCATCCGGCCCACCGGCCATCCCCGGTTCGGATGAATCAGCGACCTGCCCTAGACTCAAGGCGTGCCTCGTGGTGACGGACGACTCAGCCACGACCTGCTCCCCGGCGAGAAGGGCCCCCAGGACGCTTGTGGCGTCTTCGGTGTCTGGGCGCCGGGTGAAGAGGTCGCCAAACTCACCTATTTCGGGCTGTACGCGCTGCAGCACCGTGGACAGGAGTCCGCGGGCATCGCAGTGAGCAACGGCTCGCAGATCCTCGTCTTCAAGGACATGGGCCTGGTGTCCCAGGTCTTCGACGAGACCTCGCTCGGCTCCCTCCAGGGCCACATCGCCGTGGGCCATGCCCGCTACTCCACCACCGGTGCCTCGGTGTGGGAGAACGCCCAGCCGACGTTCCGTGCCACCGCGCACGGCTCGATCGCGCTCGGCCACAACGGCAACCTGGTGAACACCGCCGAGCTGGCCGATCTGGTCGCGGCGCTGCCCCGCGAGGGCGGCCGTGCGACCCAGGTCGCAGCCACCAACGACACCGACCTGGTCACGGCGCTGCTCGCCGGCCAGGTCGACGAGGACGGCAAGCCGCTGACCGTCGAGGAGGCCGCGCCGCGCGTCCTCCCGCAGGTCAAGGGCGCCTTCTCGCTCTGCTTCATGGACGAGCACACGCTCTACGCCGCCCGCGACCCGCAGGGCATCCGCCCGCTGGTCCTCGGCCGTCTGGAGCGCGGCTGGGTGGTCGCCTCCGAGACCGCCGCGCTGGACATCTGCGGCGCGTCCTTCATCCGGGAGATCGAGCCCGGCGAGATGGTCGCCATCGACGAGAACGGCCTGCGCGCCACGCGCTTCGCCGAGGCCCGTCCCAAGGGCTGCGTCTTCGAGTACGTCTACCTCGCCCGCCCGGACACCGACATCGCCGGCCGCAACGTCTACCTCTCCCGGGTGGAGATGGGCCGCAAGCTGGCCGCCGAGGCGCCCGCCGAAGCCGATCTGGTGATAGCGACGCCCGAGTCCGGCACCCCGGCGGCCGTCGGCTACGCCGAGGCCAGCGGCATCCCGTACGGCTCCGGCCTGGTCAAGAACTCCTACGTCGGCCGGACCTTCATCCAGCCCTCGCAGACCATCCGGCAGCTCGGCATCCGCCTCAAGCTCAACCCGCTCAAGGAAGTCATCCGCGGCAAGCGCCTGGTGGTCGTCGACGACTCCATCGTCCGCGGCAACACCCAGCGCGCCCTGGTCCGCATGTTGCGCGAGGCCGGCGCCAAGGAGGTCCACATCCGGATCTCCTCGCCGCCCATCAAGTGGCCGTGCTTCTTCGGCATCGACTTCGCCACCCGCGCCGAGCTGATCGCCAACGGCCTGACGGTCGACGAGATCGGCAAGTCGCTGGGCGCCGACTCCCTGGCGTACATCTCCATCGACGGCATGATCGAGGCGACCACCATCGACAAGCCGAAGCTCTGCCGGGCCTGCTTCGACGGCGAGTACCCGATGGAGCTGCCCGACCCCGAGCTGCTCGGCAAGCACCTCCTGGAATCGGAGAACGCGGGCGCGGCCAAGCCGGATGTCGACGGCGTCGGGACGCTGACGGCCGGTGTCGGTGGCGCCGATGCGCTGCGCCGTCCGTAGCCTGCACATCCATCACACGAAAGTTCTGGGCCATGCCTCCTGAGTCCTCCGAGCCCGCGCGCACCAGCGGCGCCAGCTACGCGGCCGCCGGTGTCGACATCGAAGCGGGCGACCGCGCCGTCGACCTCATGAAGGAGTGGGTGAAGAAGGCCACCCGCCCCGAGGTCGTCGGCGGGCTCGGCGGCTTCGCCGGCCTCTTCGACGCCTCCGCCCTCAAGCGGTACGAGCGCCCCCTGCTCGCCTCCGCCACCGACGGCGTCGGCACCAAGGTCGACATCGCCCGAAAGATGGGCGTCTACGACACCATCGGCCACGACCTCGTCGGCATGGTCGTCGACGACCTGGTCGTCTGCGGCGCCGAACCGCTCTTCATGACCGACTACATCTGCGTCGGCAAGGTCTACCCGGAGCGGGTCGCGGCGATCGTCAAGGGCATCGCCGAGGGCTGCGTCCTCGCCGGCTGCGCCCTGGTCGGCGGCGAGACCGCGGAGCACCCCGGTCTGCTCGGCGTCGACGAGTTCGATGTCGCGGGCGCCGGCACCGGCGTCGTCGAGGCCGATCAGGTCCTCGGCGCCGACCGCATCCGCAGCGGCGACGCGGTGATCGCCATGGCGTCCTCCGGACTCCACTCCAACGGCTATTCGCTCGTCCGCCACGTCCTCTTCGACCGCGCGGGGTTCGCCCTCGACCGGGAGATCCCGGAGTTCGGCCGCACCCTCGGCGAGGAGCTGCTGGAGCCCACCAAGATCTACTCGCTGGACTGCCTGGCCCTGACCCGTACCGCGCCGGTGCACGCCTTCTCGCACATCACCGGCGGCGGCCTGGCCAACAACCTCGCCCGCGTCATCCCCGACGGACTGCACGCCACCGTCGACCGCTCCACCTGGACCCCGGGTGCGGTCTTCGACCTGGTGGGCTCCGCCGGTGCGGTCGAGCGCCTGGAGCTGGAGAAGACGCTGAACATGGGCGTCGGCATGATCGCCGTCGTCCCGCAGGAGTCCGTGGACGTCGCCCTGACCACCCTCGCCGACCGCGGCGTGGACGCCTGGGTCAGCGGTGAGATCGTCGAGCGCGGTGACCTGGCCGAAGCGGTGACCCTGACCGGTGACTACGCGGCCTGACGCGCCGGTCGCCGGGGCAGCACAGAACCCGGTCCGAGGTGAGACACCCCGGACCGGGTCCGTGGAGAAGCTGTGCGCGCCGTGAGTGGATACAGAGAGGCCCGCAGAACAACCGCGGGTGGATTCCCGCGGAAGTGTCTACGGTGCGTCGTCAGGCGCGGCGACGATGCTGGGACGAATCCTTCTCGTCCTCGTCATCGTCGTCGTTATACAGGTCGGCGTACCGCGCGTACGGGTCGTCGTCCTCGTCATCCTCGAACGGCTCGCCGTTCGGCGGCTGCTGTGCCGGCTGTTGCGGCGATGCACCCAGCTCTTCGGCCAGGCGTGAGAGATCAGTCCCACCGCTGTTGTACTTCAGCTGGCGGGCGACCTTCGTCTGCTTGGCCTTGGCCCGGCCGCGCCCCATGGCTCGACCCCCTCAACGACGGGGCTCGACGGCCCCAGAGTCTTGACACGCGTTCATGATTCAGAGCGGACTCTCGACAGAGAGACCGGTCCGTAGGGCTTCAACGGTACCTGCTTCCGCGGCCATACGGTACGTCGCCCGCATCACCCGCCGCTCGGCATGACCTGCGAGGTGCCCTGTCCGCGCTGGTCAACTGCGATTTTAACCCGTCCCTTGCGGCGACCCGCCGACGGGTGGTGAGAGAAGTCTCCCCGGGCCCTGCCGACGGCCCTTCCAAGGGACGATTTTCAGCCAGATTTCGGGCACCGCTGTGATGCCCGGCCGCGCCAGTCGACGTTCCGGCGCAGGGGAGGGTGTGTTTCCGGCCTTAGGCGCGGAAACACACCCGAGGCGTCCGGCCGACGGCGTCAGCCGCGCCGGGCCTCCGCCATCCGCTGCTCCGCCACCCGGTCCGCCGCGGCGACCGGCGGGATGCCGTCGGCCTTCGCACGAGCGAATATCGCCAGCGTGGTGTCGAAGATCTTCGCCGCCTTCGCCTTGCAGCGGTCGAAGTCGAAGCCGTGCAGCTCGTCGGCCACCTGGATGACACCGCCGGCGTTCACGAGGTAGTCGGGGGCGTAGAGGATGCCCCGGTCGGCGAGGTCCTTCTCGATGCCGGGGTGGGCGAGCTGGTTGTTCGCGGCGCCGCAGACCACCGTGGCGGTCAGCGCGGGCACCGACACGTCGTTCAGCGCACCGCCCAGCGCACACGGAGCGTAGACGTCCAGACCCGGCGTACGGATCAGCGCCTCGGTGTCGGCCGCCGCGGTCACCTGCGGATACGCCGCGAGCACCCGCTCGACGGAGGCGTCCCGCACATCCGTGACGATCACTTCGGCGCCGTCCTCGACCAGGTGCCCGACGAGGTGGTACCCCACCTTGCCGACCCCGGCCACCGCGACCTTGCGGCCGCGCAGCGTCGGGTCGCCCCACCGGTGCTGCGCCGAGGCGCGCATCCCCTGGAACACGCCGTACGCGGTCAGCACCGAGGAGTCACCGGCGCCGCCGTTCTCCGGGGAGCGGCCGGTGGTCCACTTGTTGGTGCGCGCCACGACGTCCATGTCCGCGACGTAGGTGCCGACGTCACAGGCGGTGACGTACCGGCCGCCGAGCGAGGCGACCGCGCGCCCGTAGGCGAGCAGCAGCTCCTCGGTCTTGACGGTCTCCGGGTCGCCGATGATCACGGCCTTGCCGCCGCCGTGGTCCAGTCCGGCGAGGGCGTTCTTGTACGACATCCCGCGCGAGAGGTTGAGCGCGTCGCGCACCGCCTCCTCCTCGGAGGCGTACGCGTGGAAGCGGGTGCCGCCGAGGGCCGGGCCCAGGGCGGTGCTGTGCAGCGCGATCACGGCCTTGAGGCCGCTGGCGCGGTCCTGGCAGAGCACGACTTGTTCATGGCCGCCCTGCTCGGTCCGGAACAGGGTGTGCAGGACGCCTTCGGCGGGGGGTGTACCCGGGGCGGGCTGCTCGGCGGCGGAAGGACGTACGTCGGTCACGGTGGTGACTCCCATAGGCAGGGGAGGACGCCCTCCTGTGGGGTGGGGAGGGCCGGTCGGGAAGAGCGTAAGACCTCCGGGGCCCGAAGATCGGCCGGGTCCTCGGGATCCCCCACTCGTGGGGGACGGACGTGCGACGATTTGCCGTGTCCCGGGCCCGCCGGTGGCCCTGACCGCCGGTAACTCCCGGTGGCGGACTTCCCCTTGAAGGAGCGTGCGTGGCCTTGGCGTCGTCGGTGACGGTCCCGTATGGGGCATACCTGCGGGTCTACGAGCCGCTGGCGGCATTCCCGGAGCCGGAGCGTTCCCACTGGGCCCGGTACGCCCGCCGCGAGTCCACCCCGACGGCCCAGGACGAGCAGCGCAAGGCCCTCGCCGATCTGCTGCCCACCCCGCCCGTGCCGGTCCCGGTGCACGAGAGCGCCGACGCCTTCGTCGCCCACCTCGACGACGTCCCCTGCATCTGCCCCTGGCGCACCCGGCTGCGCGGCTGGCAGGCGCTCCAGGGCCTGCCGGAACTGCTGCCCGCGCCGGTGCTGGACGCCGCGCTGCCCCCGGTGGTGCGCCGCCAGGCCGCGACCGACTACGAGGAGTGGCAGGAGCGCAACCCGGACGCCCGCCCCTGGATCCGCGGCGCCACCTGGCACGTCCCGGTCCGCTGGTTCGTCCTCTTCGACGACGCCGAGCGCGAGTACGAGCCGAAGGACGCCGGCGGACCGCTGCTGCGCTACCGCACCCCGATGGTCGAGGCCCGCCGCCGGGTCGCGCGCGGGCTGCGGACGCTGCGCGACGCCCTGGAGGAGGGCCCGCTGATCGACGGCCTGCTGGACGTGGGCCGTTGGCTGGAGGAGTTCCACCCGCGTTCCCTGGTGGAGTTGGACTACGGCGGGCTGGTCCACGCCGTCTCCGGGGAGCAGCTCGCCGAGGACCGGTCGGCCGCGGAGGTGGCGGAGGCGCTTGCCGCGCTTCGCGACGGTGACGGCGAACGCGCGGGCGCCGCGTACGAGAAGCTGAGCGACCGCTGGCGGTCGGTGCGCGAGCGGCAGTTCTCCAGCTGATCTCCCGGTGGGCCGCGGTCGCCCGGGGCGGGCCGGCCGGTGCGGGGGACGGGGGTGCGGCGGGGGCGGCGTGGCTTCCGTGGTGCCACGGCCGGATCCCGGCGGGCGCCCGGGTGAGGGTTCCGGGACACGAGATGATCTTGAAAGCGGGCGTCGTCGCGTAGGCTGGTGCCCTCCAGGACGTAGGTCCCGATCCGGGCTTTTGCCTCAGCAGTGACCCAAAGCACTGACAACGGGCCTTGCGCCCAAGCCATCTCCTCGTGCCAAAATAGGACAAGGAGTCTGACTTGGGCTCCTCCGTCCAACTTTGGGTGGATAGATCGGTATTGCGCTCCTTGAGGGGTCTAGTGACGCGTGATCACCCTGTGACTGATCGTCACGGTGGCGTGACTGTCCGCTATGACATGGTCCATCGGCTTCCGTCGAGGTTGAACACCTGAGAGGGCAATTCCATCGGTTTGGCCGACGTGGCTGGACGGATGGTGTAGTTGTAGTGCCGAGGACAAGCCGTTCGTCCTATAACCGACTCGGCCCGCGTCCGCCATTTCGGGCAACGCGGGTCAAGGTGCAGAATTTAGAGGAAAGAACCGTGATGGTTCGGTTCTCCCGAGGAGGCCGCTCATGACCGCTCGCACCCCTGACGCCGAGCCGCTGCTTACCCCCGCCGAGGTCGCCACGATGTTCCGCGTGGACCCGAAGACGGTGACCCGTTGGGCCAAGGCAGGCAAGCTCACGTCCATCCGCACGCTCGGAGGACACCGGCGTTACCGCGAGGCTGAGGTCCGCGCACTGCTCGCGGGCATTCCGCAGCAGCGCAGCGAGTCCTGAATAACCGCATAGCCGGGCTGTTTTCGGGCCCCCCAACCCGAGAAGTGCCCTTGCAACACCCCTAGCTTCACCACGCTCCACACAGCTTCACACGACGCGGCGCCCGCCCCAACGGGCCCACACCCGCAGCAGCCGGGTACGTCATCGATCGCGCTGGACTCCGCCGGGTCCAGCGCGATCTTTTTGTGTGCGCGCTCCCGGGCCTCCCGGCGGCGCGGACCGCCCGCCCGTCGCGCCGTGGCCGCCGGCGCCCTTGCGTGGCGCTTTCGCGAGCCCTGTGGGCCCCTTCCCGGACAGACCTTGCGGTCTCCTTTGGGGAGTCCTGAAGGGTGGTGCAATTGCACATATTAAATGGACCAGTTGTAGGGCGGGGGTAAGTTCCCCACTTCTGGAAACTTGTACGGTGACACCCGTCACATGGTGGAGAGGTTGAAGCTCCGCTTGCCTCTGCGGTAAAGGCCGGATTGTCCGACGCTCTGTCACCATCCTTCTGCCGTAAGGGGGATGGGTGAGCGCCCTTCGGTCATCGGGTGGCGGGTGCTTCCGGCCCTTGCCGCCTGCGCCTGTGAGCGCCCGTGGCGCCGCCGGAGCGGATGCGGACGCCGAGCCTCCTGAACGGCCCGTACGCGGCCGCTGAGCCGCCCGAGGGCGCCGGGGGTGGAGAGGCCGGCCCCGCGCGCCGTTCAGCGGCCGCGGACGCCCGCCGTCACGGAGAAACCGACCGCGGTACGGAAACGGGTTCCGGAACGGGGTGGTGGTGCGGCGGGAGGGCCGGTGGTCCCGGCTGCGCCACGGGGAAGGCGGAGGGCTCGTGCGGGGCGCGGCCCTGCGGCGCGGGAAACGGAAAACGGCCCGCATCCTTGTCGGATACGGGCCGTTCTGCTGCGGTCCTGACGGGATTTGAACCCGCGGCCTCCACCTTGACAGGGTGGCGAGCACTCCAAACTGCTCCACAGGACCTTGCTGCCGCTTCCGCTTGCGCGGTCGCTGCGAAGCAAGACTCTACAGCAGGTCAGGGGGTGCGGTCGAACCAGGCTCCGGGTGATGCCCCGCCCGGCGTACGGGGTGCCCCCTGCGCCCCCGTTTGCGCCGGTGTGCACCGTTCCGGAGGCGCGTACCGGCGGCGCTCCCGGGGCGGGGTCGCCCGCGGCGGCGCCCCGGGCTACGGCGCCGCCGCGTCCACGGCCTTCACGATGCGCTTGTCGGACACCGGATAGGCGGTGCCCAGCGCATGCGCGAAGTAGCTGACCCGCAGTTCCTCGATCATCCAGCGGATCTCCCGCGCCGCCGCCGGAACCGGGCGGCCCTGGGGGAACTGTTCGAGGAGCCAGCCGTACTCGTCCTGCATCTCCTTGACCTTCGCCATCCGTGCGCGGTCGCGCTCGGCGTTGGTCGGGAGCTGCTGGAGGCGGCGGTCGGCGGCGACCAGATAGCGCATCAGGTCCGGCAGCCGCTTGGCGCCGTGCTCGGTGACGAAGCCGGGCTTGATGAGCGCGGCCAGCTGCTCCCTGATGTCGGTGAGCGACGGCAGCAGCGAGGGGAACGAGGTGTCCTTCAGCCGCCGTTCGCACGCCTGCCAGGCGGCCAGCACCTCCTGGACCTGCCCGATCGTCTTCATCGTCGCGTCCACCAGATCGGCCCGGACGCCGTCGAACAGCTTCCGGAACGACTCCTCGTCCCAGGCGGGGCCGCCGCGCGCGGCCATCAGCCGGTCGGCGGCGGCGGTCACGCAGTCGTCGAAGAGCGCCGGGATGGAGCCGTGCGGATTGCGGGACAGGGCGAGCTTCTGCTGATTGCTCAGCTTCGACTGGGCGAACTTGGCAGGGTTCGAGGGGATGTTGAGCAGGATGAGGCGGCGGGTGCCGGCCCACATCGCGGCCAGCTGCTCCGCCTCGGTGTCGAAGAGGCGGACGGCGACGCCGGTGCCCTCGTCGACCAGTGCCGGGTACGCCTTCAGCGGCTGGCCGGCCCGGCGGGTCTCGAAGGTGCGGGGCAGGGTGCCGAGCGTCCAGGACGTCAGGCCGGTGCGCTGCTCCGGACCGGGCAGGGCCGGACCGTCGCCCTTGGTGCCCTTGCCCTCGCGGGCGGGGCGGTCGGCCGCCTGCTCGAACGCCTTGGAGATCGCGGCGCGGGTCTTCGGCTTGAGCTGGAGCCGCAGCGCCTCCAGGTCCTTCGCCTCGGCCAGCTTGCGGCGCCGCTCGTCCACCACCCGGAAGGTGATCTTGAGGTGGTCGGGGACCTTGGCGGTGTCGAAGTCGTCGGCGGAGACCGGGACGCCCACCATCCGCTGGAGCCCGGCGGCCAGCGACGTCGTCAGCGCGCCCTGGAGCGGGACGGTGGTGTCGAGGAAGCGGGCCGCGAAGTTCGGCGCGGGCACGTAGTTGCGGCGGATCGGCTTGGGCAGCGAGCGGATCAGCTCCGTCACCAACTGCTCGCGCAGGCCCGGGATCTGCCAGTCGAAGCCCTCGGACGCGACCTGGTTGAGCACCTGGAGCGGGATGTGGACGGTGACGCCGTCCGCGTCCGCGCCGGGCTCGAACTGGTAGGTGACCTTGAACTTCAGCTTTCCCTGCCGCCACGAATCGGGATAGTCGTCCTTGGTGACGGCCTCGGCCGATTCGTTGATGAGCATCGAATGCTCGAAGTTGAGGAGCTCCGGCTCCTCCTGCCGCTTCTTCTTCCACCACGCGTCGAAATGCGCACCTGAGACGATGTCCGCCGGAATGCGCTGGTCGTAGAAGTCGAAGAGGGTTTCGTCGTCGACGAGGATGTCGCGGCGCCGGGCGCGGTGCTCCAACTCCTCGACCTCGCCGAGGAGTTTGCGGTTGTCGTGGAAGAACTGGTGGTGCGTACGCCAGTCGCCCTCGACCAGGGCGTTACGGATGAAGAGGTCGCGGGAGGTCTCCGGATCGATCCGGCCGTAGGCGACCTTGCGCTGCGCGACGATCGGGACGCCGTAGAGCGTCACCCGCTCGTACGCCACCACCGCGGCCTGTTTCTGCTCCCAGTGCGGCTCGCTGTAGGTGCGTTTGACCAGGTGCTGGGCGAGCGGCTCGATCCACTCGGGCTCGATCCTGGCGTTGACGCGGGCCCACAGCCGGGAGGTCTCGACCAGCTCGGCGGACATGATCCAGCGCGGGGGCTTCTTGAAGAGCGCGGAGCCGGGGAAGACCGCGAATTTGGCGCTGCGGGCGCCGAGGTATTCGTTCTTCGCGTCGGTGTCCTTCAGGCCGATGTGCGAGAGCAGACCGGCCAGCAGCGACGTATGGATGTGGTCGGGCGCCGCGTCCTGTTCGCTCAGATGAATTCCCATGGTCTTGGCGACCGAACGCATCTGGGAGTAGATGTCCTGCCATTCACGTATACGCAGGTAGTTCAGGAATTCATTGCGGCACATACGGCGGAAGGCGGAGGAGGAGAGCGCCTTCTGCTGTTCGCGCACATAGCGCCAGAGATTCAGGTACGCCAGGAAGTCGCCGGACTCGTCCTTGAACCGGGCGTGCTGCTGATCGGCCTGCTGCTGCTTGTCGGCGGGCCGCTCGCGCGGGTCCTGGATGGAGAGCGCCGCGGCGATGACCATGACCTCGCGGACGCAGTTGTTCCGGTCGGCCTCCAGCACCATGCGCGCCAGCCGCGGGTCGACCGGCAGCTGGGAGAGCTTGCGGCCCATCGGGGTGAGCCGGGCGCCGCCCTTGGCCGCGGGCTTCGCCGCGCCGCCGGCGCCGCCCTTCGTCCGGGCCTCCAGCGCGCCCAGCTCGTGGAGCAGGTCGACGCCGTCCTTGATGTTGCGGCGGTCCGGCGGGTCGATGAACGGGAACTTCTCGATGTCGCCGAGGCCGGCGGCGGTCATCTGGAGGATGACGGAGGCGAGGTTGGTCCGCAGGATCTCCGCGTCGGTGAACTCGGGACGGGTGAGGAAGTCGTCCTCGGAGTAGAGGCGGATGCAGATGCCGTCGCTGGTCCGCCCGCAGCGGCCCTTGCGCTGGTTGGCGCTGGCCTGCGAGACCGGCTCGATCGGCAGCCGCTGGACCTTGGTGCGGAAGCTGTAGCGGGAGATCCGCGCCATGCCGGGGTCGATGACGTACCGGATGCCGGGCACCGTCAGGGACGTCTCGGCGACGTTGGTGGCCAGCACGATGCGGCGGCCGCTGTGGCGCTGGAAGACGCGGTGCTGCTCGGCGTGGGAGAGGCGGGCGTAGAGCGGCAGCACCTCGGTGGCGCGGAGGTTCTTCTTGTTGAGGGCGTCCGCGGTGTCGCGGATCTCCCGCTCACCGGAGAGGAAGACCAGGATGTCGCCGGGGCCCTCGGCCTGGAGTTCGTCGACGGCGTCGCAGATCGCGGTGATCTGGTCGCGGTCGCCGTCGCTGCCGCCCTCCTCCAGGAGCGGGCGGTAGCGGACCTCGACCGGATACGTCCGGCCGGAGACCTCGACGATCGGGGCGCTCGGCTTCTCCTCGCCCTCGGCCGGGCGCGGTGCGCCGGGGCCGACCGCCGCGAAGCTGCCGAAGTGCCGGGCGAAGCGCTCCGGGTCGATCGTCGCGGAGGTGATGACGACCTTGAGGTCCGGCCGCTTGGGCAGCAGCTGGGCGAGGTAGCCGAGGAGGAAGTCGATGTTGAGGCTGCGCTCGTGGGCCTCGTCGATGATGAGCGTGTCGTACTGGCGCAGCTCGCGGTCGGTCTGGATCTCGGCGAGCAGGATGCCGTCGGTCATCAGCTTGACCAACGTCTCGCCGCCGACCTGGTCGGTGAAGCGGACCTTCCAGCCCACCGCCTCGCCCAGCGGGGTGTCCAGCTCCTCGGCGACCCGCTCGGCGACCGTACGGGCCGCGATCCGCCGCGGCTGGGTGTGCCCGATCAGACCGCGGACGCCACGCCCCAGCTCCAGGCAGATCTTGGGGATCTGGGTGGTCTTGCCGGAGCCCGTCTCACCGGCGACGATCACGACCTGGTGGTCGCGGATCGCCTCCAGGATCTCGTCCTTCTTCTGGCTGACCGGCAGCTGCTCGGGATAGCTGATCGCGGGCACGGCGGCGCGCCGGCGCGCGACGCGCTCCTCCGCCTCCGCCATCCCCTCGGCGATCTCGGCGAGCACGGCCGCACGGGCCTCGGGCTTACGGATCCGCCGGGCACCGTCGAGCCGCCGCCCCAGCCGCTGCTGGTCGCGCAGCATCAGCTCGGGCAGCCGCTCCAGCAGGGCGGGGAGCGTGGGCGCGGCCGCGGACACGGCGGAGGCGCCGTCGGGCAGGGCGGAGGCAGGCTGACTGGACATACGGACCCCAGGATCTCACCTCCCCGATTCGACTGGCGAACGATTTGCCGCGGCGGCCGGGCGCGCGCCGCGGGCACGGCGGGCCGGGGCGGCGATCGGTACGGACGGGAAGCCTCGCCCGCACCGCGCGCTCCGGCACCCCGCCGCGCAGAGGTATGTCCGCATTACGTGCTTTAGCGTGTTCGCATGGCTGATCAGCACGGCGCCCACGGCCCGGACGGCACACCCGCGGACGACGGGGCGGGTCCGCGGAGCGGCGGCGACGCGCCCGGTGACGGCGGCGGCGACGCGCCCGGTGACGGCGGCACCGAGCACGGCGCCCACCGCAGGCCCCCGACCGCCGCACAGCGCTGGCGCGCCTTCAAGACGTCGCCGTTCCTCCCCGCCTGCGTCCTCCTCTTCATCCTCGCGGCCGCCGCCGGCCTCTTCGCCGGCTCGTACACGTACGCCATGGCCAACCCGACGCCGCGCCATGTGCCGATGGCGATCGTCGGGCGGGAGACCGCGCCGGGCGGCGGCCCCTCGCGCGAGAAGGTCTTCGCCGACGGTATGGAGAAGGCGCTGAACGCCTCGCTGCGGCTCACCGCGTACCCGACGTATGCGCAGGCCAGGAAGGCGGTGGAGGAGCAGCGGGAGTTCGCGGTCGTGCGGCCGCGCGGGGCGGGCGTGGAGCTGGACGTGGCGGGTGCCGCGGGCGCGTCGGTGGCGGAGCTGCTGGCCACGACGGGGCCGAAGGTGGGCGCGGCGGTCGGGGTGCCGGTCCGCGTCCAGGACATCAAGCCGCTCCAGAAGGGCGACCCGCGGGGCCTGGCGCTCTTCTACATCTCACTCGCCGCGGTGATCGTCGGTTTCGTCGGCGCGATCCAGCTCAGCGTGCACGCCCGCGGCCTCAACCCGGCCGAACGTATCGCCTTCACGATCGCCTACGCGCTGCTCGGCGGCTTCGTCATCGCCGCCGTCGTCGACTGGTGGCTGGGCGCGCTCCGCCTGCCGTTCGTGCACTCCTGGCTGATCCTGTCGTTCACGATGTTCACGACCGGCATGGTCTTCACGATGTTCAACACGCTGATGGGCCGGTGGGCGATGATCCCCACCTGGGGCGTGATGGTGCTGCTCGGCAACCCGTCCTCGGGCGGCGCGGTCTCCTGGCCGCTGCTGCCGTCGGTGCTCGGCCACATCGGTCAGTGGCTGCCCCCGGGCGCCTCGGTCAACGCCCAGCACACCGCCGTCTACTTCGCCGGCTCCCAGCACCTCTTCCCGTATCTGGTGCTGGCCGGGTGGTCGGTGGTGTCCTGCACGGTCTTCTGGGTGTGGCGCCACCGCCATCCGGGTGGCCGCGAGACGGACCGGTCTCCGGCGCACGCGGCGGAGTGAGCGGCGCCGGTACATGAAAAAGGCCCCGATCCGAAGATCGGGGCCTTCTCCCAATGGGTGTGGCTGGGGCCGGGGTCGAACCGGCGACCTATCGCTTTTCAGGCGATCGCTCGTACCAACTGAGCTACCCAGCCGCAGCGGTCCTGACGGGATTTGAACCCGCGGCCTCCACCTTGACAGGGTGGCGAGCACTCCAAACTGCTCCACAGGACCTTGCATTGTGCGGAACGACCTGAGTCATTCTTGCACACGGTGTTGCGTGCCCCCAACGGGATTCGAACCCGTGCTACCGCCTTGAAAGGGCGGCGTCCTGGGCCACTAGACGATGAGGGCTAATTGGCCCGCCTTGGCGTCGTTACCGGCGCCGTCGGGGACGTGAGAAGCATATGGGATGGGGGGACCGTTCGCCAAAACGGTTGACCTGGCGCCGCCGCGACGGCCTGCGGCGGGGTGTCGCGGCGCCTGCCGCGGGAGGCCCCGGCGCGTGCCGGGGGCGGCGCGATGCGGCGCCGGGGGCGGACAATGGGCCCGTGCTGGAAATGACGCGCGAGGAGTTCGAGGAACTGGTCGCCGAGGCGCTCGACCGGATCCCGCCGGAGCTGACCCGGCTGATGGACAACGTGGCGGTCTTCGTCGAGGACGAGCCGCCGTCCGGCGACCCCGATCTGCTCGGGCTCTACGAGGGGACGCCGCTCACCGAGCGCGGTGAGTGGTACGCGGGTGTGCTGCCCGACCGGATCACCGTCTACCGGGGCCCGACGCTGCGGATGTGCGAGAGCCGGGAGGACGTCGTCGCCGAGACCGAGGTGACGGTGGTCCACGAGATCGCCCACCACTTCGGCATCGACGACGAGCGGCTGCACGCGCTCGGGTACGGCTGAGCCGCGGGGGCCCCGGAGCGGCCCGGGCGCGCCCGTGGACGGCTGGCCCCCGGCCCGGGCGGCGGGCGCCGGCCGCGCCGGATCGCGGGCGGGCCGGGGATCGGGGGCGTCCGGCGCGTGTCCTCGGGCGGGGCGCGGGAGTTGGGCAGGGCGTTCCCCGCTCTTCCAGCCGGCCGCGCCGACGCCTGCCGCAGTCCGCGCCCCGGGCCCGGAGGTCCGCCCGTGCGACCGAACCCCGCGACGCCCGTGCCCCCGGCGGGTGCCGCCCCGCCGCTCCCCGAGGCGCCCCGCGTCGCGTCAACGCCCGCTTCCCGTAAGGACGGTGGGCCCGTGCGCCGGGCCGTGGCCGCAGCGGTGGTCGCCGCGTCGCTGACCGCCTCGATCGCCGGGTGCGTGAGCGTCACCGGCCCCGGTCATGCGCCGCGGCCGGCCGGTGGCACCGTCCCGCGCGGCGGTACGGACGAGGAGGCGCCGCGTGCGCCGGGCGGGCTCACGGTCGACGGCAGCGGCTCGGGGCCGCACCGCATGGGGCGCCCCGGGGCCACCGCGGGGGAGCCGGGCACCACCCGTACCGCGGTGCCCGGGGCCGGGCGCACGCCGGGGCCGGGCGCCACCGCGCCGCCCGCGCCGTCCCGTACCGCCGGGGTCCCGCCGCGCGGGCCGGGCTCGCCGGCGGGACCCCGGCCGTCGCCGTCGGGTCCGGGCGCCGGGCCCGCCTCGCCCGCCGGGCCGACGCCGCCGGCCACGCCGGGCAGTCCCGTACCGCCGTCCGGAGAGGCGGGGACGCCGAGCGCCGGGGCGTCGGGGCCCACGCCGCAGGCGCCGGGACCGCTGCCGGGTGTGCTGAGCTGAGACCGGACGCGGAGCCCGTCGGGGCACCGGGGAGAGGGGCGGCCATTTGCCTTACCGGGGTGGAGGTGCGTATGGTGGTAGATCGTTTGATCCCATTTGCCCGGCGCCAGAAAAGAAGCGCGCCGCGTGGCGCGTTCTCTCCCTTGCCGTGGCTGACCGCATTGAGGCGGTCTCTGTGAAACACACGGAGTTTGGGCGCGTGCCGAGACTCCGGAAGGTTTCGCATTTCGCATGTCCATTTCCACTGAACAGTCCGTCCTGCCCGCAGACGACGAGCAGGCCGTGACGGCGCTTCCCGCCGAGGGCGCCGAGCAGGCCCCCGAGGCCGTCGAGGCCGTCGAGGAGGCTGCCGCCGACGAGGAGCCGCAGATCACCTTCGCGGACCTCGGTCTCGACGAGAAGATCGTCCGCAAGCTGGCGCAGAACGGCGTCACCACGCCGTTCCCGATCCAGGCGGCGACGATCCCGGACGCCATCGCCGGGCGCGACATCCTCGGCCGTGGCCGCACCGGCTCCGGCAAGACCCTCTCCTTCGGTCTGCCGCTGCTGACCCGCCTGGCCGGCGGCCGCACCGAGAAGAAGCGCCCCCGCGGCGTCATCCTCACCCCCACCCGTGAGCTGGCCATGCAGGTCAGCGATGCGCTGCAGCCCTACGGCGACGTCCTCGGCCTGAAGCTGAAGGTCGTCTGCGGCGGCACGTCCATGGGGAACCAGATCTACGCGCTGGAGCGCGGCGTCGACGTCCTCGTCGCCACCCCGGGCCGTCTCCGCGACATCATCAACCGCGGCGCCTGCTCGCTGGACGAGGTCGAGGTCGCCGTCCTCGACGAGGCCGACCAGATGGCCGACCTGGGCTTCCTGCCCGAGGTCACCGAGCTGCTCGACCTGGTGCCGACCGGCGGCCAGCGGATGCTCTTCTCCGCCACGATGGAGAACGAGATCGGCACGCTGGTCAAGCGGTACCTCAACGACCCGGTCAGCCACGAGGTCGACAGCGCCCAGGGCAACGTCACGACCATGACCCACCACGTCCTCGTCGTGAAGCCGAAGGACAAGGCGCCGGTCACCGCCGCCATCGCCGCCCGTAAGGGCCGCACCATCATCTTCGTCCGCACCCAGCTCGGCGCCGACCGCGTCGCCGAGCAGCTGCGCGACGCCGGGGTGAAGGCCGACGCGCTGCACGGCGGCATGACGCAGGGCGCGCGCACCCGCACCCTGGCCGACTTCAAGGACGGCTACGTCAACTGCCTGGTCGCCACCGATGTCGCCGCGCGCGGTATCCACGTCGACGGCATCGACCTGGTCCTCAACGTCGACCCGGCCGGTGACCACAAGGACTACCTGCACCGCTCCGGCCGTACGGCCCGTGCGGGCCGCTCCGGCACCGTCGTCTCGCTGTCCCTGCCGCACCAGCGCCGGCAGATCTTCCGCCTGATGGAGGACGCGGGCGTCGACGCCTCGCGCCACATCGTCGGCGGCGCCGGTGCCTTCGACGACGACGTCGCCCGGATCACCGGCGCGCGCTCGCTCACCGAGGTCCAGGCCGAGTCGGCCGCGAACTCCGCCAAGCAGGCCGAGCGCGAGGTCCAGGAGCTGACCCGCGAGCTGGAGCGCGTCCAGCGCCGCGCGACCGAGCTGCGCGAGGACGCGGACCGGCTGACCGCCCGCGCCGCCCGTGAGCGCGGCGAGGACCCGGCCGAGGCGCTCGCCGCCGTCGCCGCGACCGTGGAGGCCGTGGCCGCCGAGGTCCCGGCGCAGGCCGCCGCGCCCGAGGAGCGCCGCCCCGCCCAGCGTGACGAGCGCGGCAACTACGAGCGCCGCGACCGTCGTGACGAGCGTTCCGGTGGCCGTTCCTTCGACCGTCGTGACGACCGCTCGGGTGGCCGCTCGTTCGACCGTCGTGACGACCGTTCCGGTGGCCGCTCGTTCGACCGTCGTGACGACCGTCGTGACGAGCGTTCCGGTGGCCGTTCCTTCGACCGTCGTGACGACCGTTCCGGTGGCCGCTCGTTCGACCGTCGTGACGACCGTCGTGACGAGCGTTCCGGTGGCCGTTCCTTCGACCGTCG
>NZ_JBIBYO010000017.1:91441-118083 GCF_043083385.1 Streptomyces sp. NPDC014733
GTGACGACCGCTCGGGTGGGCGTTCCTTCGACCGTCGTGACGACCGCCGCGACGACCGTTCCGGTGGCCGCTCGTTCGACCGCCGTGACGACCGCTCCGGCTTCAACCGCGACCGCGGTGACCGCCCCAGCCGTCCGTTCAACCGTGACGACCGCTCCGGCGGCCGTCCGTCCTCCGGTGGCTACCGCTCCGGTGGCGGCGACCGTCCGTTCAACCGTGACGACCGTTCCGGTGGCCGTCCGTCCGGTGGCTACCGCTCCGGCGGCGACCGTCCCTACGGCCGCCGTGACGACCACCGCGGCTCGGGCGCCGGCACCGGTTCCTTCGGCCGCCGTGACGACAAGCCGCGCTGGAAGCGCAACGGCTGACCTCGGCCGACGTGACGCCGTGACCCGGCGCCGCTGAACCACCCGCAGGGCCCGTACCGCACCCAAGTGCCGTACGGGCCCTGCGCGTTGCGGCACCGGACCCGCCACGGACGCCCCCGGCGCCGCCGCCGCGGAGCGCTCCGTGCGGCAATGCCTTCGGGCCGCGGGAGGGTGTCGGGCTATGCTGCTCGGTGCGGGCCATTAGCTCAATTGGCAGAGCAGTGGACTTTTAATCCATTGGTTCAGGGTTCGAGCCCCTGATGGCCCACCGGATGCGGCGCGTTGTGGCGCCGTCGCACGATGCGGAAGCGCCCCGCCCGGGGACCCCGGGCGGGGCGCTTCGGCTTTGCGCGCGGGGGTGCCCGCGTCAGGCCGGTGCGGACCGGACGGGGGAGAGCCCGGCCCGCACCGCGGACGCCCGCGGTGTCTCCCGGCCCGCCGCGGACGGGGAGGAGCGGGAGACGCCGGGCCCGTATGACCCGTCCGGCCCCTCTCGGCTCGCGTGCCGGGGGAGGGACGGAAAGCCTTGGGTGGCCGGAGGAGCGGCCGGGAGCACGGTCGGCCGCGGGCAGGTGAGGCGGGAAGAGGCCGGTGCGGATGGGGCGAGGCGGGCGGGTCCGCACGGAGGACCGGGAGCGGTGGGCGCGGCGGGCGCAGATGTCGCCGGCCGGCCGGCGATTGGCGCGCTACCTGCCCGCACTGCTGATCGTCGGCGGCCTCGTCTTCGAGTTCGTCACCCCCGCCCGCTACACCGCCTCGCCGTTCTTCTCGGCGGCGCCGCTGGTCGCCGCGCCGCTGTACTCGCTGCGGAACACGGCGCTCACCGTCCTCGCGGCGGTGCTCGGCGCAGTGGCGGCGGCGCTCTACGCCAGTACCCGGGACACCGGCCTGGCCGCCACCGGGGTCTCCACCGTCTTCGTCGTCGCCCTCCTCGCCCTCGGCATCAACCGCGTCGTCCGCCTCTCCGACGCCCGGCTCGCCTCCGTACGCGATGTCTCCGAGGCGGCCCAGCGGGCGGTGCTGCCGACGCCGCCGGAGCGGATCGGGGGGCTGGCGGTCGCCGCCCGTTACGTGGGGGCGCAGGCCGACGCGCGGATCGGCGGGGACCTGTACGCGGTGCAGGAGACGCCGCACGGGGTCCGGCTGATCGTCGGCGACGTGCGGGGGAAGGGGCTGGAGGCGGTCGAGGCGGCGGTGATCGTCATCGGGGCGTTCCGGGAGGCGGCGGAGCAGGAGGCGACGCTGGAGGCGGTGGCCGGGCGGCTGGAGCGGGCGCTCCAGCGGGAGGGGCGGCGGCGCGAGGGCCTCGACCAGTACGAGGGGTTCACCACGGCCGTGCTCGCGGAGATCCCGTCCGGGGAGCGCGCCGTGCTGCGCGTCCTGAACCGGGGGCATCCGCCACCGCTGCTGCTCACCCCGGACGGCGGGCTGCGGACACTGGTGCCCGCGGTGCACGCGCTGCCGCTGGGGATGAGCGAGGTGGCCGGGTGGCCGGACCGCGCGGACGAGCTGTTCTACCCCGCCGGTTCGCTCCTGCTGCTGTTCACCGACGGGCTGACCGAGGCGCGCGACCGGGCGGGGGAGTTCTACGACCCGGTGGCCCGGCTGCGCGGCCGGGTCTTCTCCGGGCCCGACCGGCTGCTGGACACGCTGGTCACCGAGGTCGCCGCGCACACGGGCGGGGCGGGCACGGACGACATGGCGCTGCTGGCGGTGCAGCGGCCGTTGGAGGAGTAGGGCCGGAGCACGGGGGAGTGACGGGGCGCGCGGAGCGCGGGCACGCGCCGGGCGCGCGGGGAGCCCGGGGCCGCCCCGGCACGCGGGGCGCGCGGCCGGCTCCCGCGCGCCGGTACGGCCCCGTGGGCGGAGACCTCTACGCCACCCAGTGGAGGCTCTGGCCGTGTGCCCCCGTCAGGGCCACCGGGCGGTCGTCCAGCGCGAGGGTCAGCAGCTGTTCCCGGTGGCCCGGGGTGAGGCGGCCGGCGGCCGGGGCGGGGAGCCACGGGGTGACGGAGTGGTGTTCCTGGGAGATCCAGTGGCCGCCGCCCGGCCGCCCGGCGAGCAGCGCGCGCACCCGGTCGGCGAACCGCTCCCGGTGCGCGGGCGGCAGATACGGCAGTACCGAGGTGTGAAAGACGACGAGTGTGGCGTCCGCCGGGACCCGCGCCGCCAGCGCCGGCAACTCCTCGACCAGGTCGCCGCGGACGATCTCGGGCCGCGGCGCCGCCCGTACCGCGTCCACCGCCGCCGTCAGCCGCTGTGCCCGCTCCGGGGTGCCCGGCCACACCAGGGACCGTAGCCAGCGCAGCGCCTCGGGGTCGTCCACCGGGTCGAGCGGCGTGAGGTCGATGCCGCCGCGCCACACGATCTCCGGGAGCCGCGCGGGCGTCGCCGCATCCGCCGCGGCCACCCGGTCCTCCCGTCCGACGCGGCACCGGAAGGTGACCGGGCTGTCCGGGGCGCCGAGGACGTGCGCCTCCGGGGACGTGTCCGGCCCGGGGGCCCCTGGGGCGGCGTCCGGCTCGTACGCGTACCGGTAGCGGTCCGGGTGGAGGCAGAGACCGGCCGAGGTGCCGACCTCCAGGAGGGCCAACGGGCCGCGGAGGCGGGCCAGGAGAGGCAGCAAGGTGGCGCAGCGGCCCGGCTCGTTGGTCTGGGTGGAGCGGCTCATGACGACCGCACGGACCTCGTCCCAGTGCCGGATCGTCCACTCGCGCCAGCGGCCGTACGCCGGCTCACCGCGCGGGCCCTGCTCGGCGTGCGGGCCGTCGAGGTGGCGGACGGCCGCCAGCAGGAGGTTGGGCTGCTGCTTGTTGCCCACCGGGAGGGACGCGGCGAGGAGTTCGCACAGCTCCGGGTCCTGCCCGATCCGTGCCGTCAGCTCCTCGTGGGCCGCGCAGCGGCCCCGCGCCTCCCTCCAGGAGAAGTCCCGGTAGCGCGCTGCCAGGGCCTGTGCGTTGTTGACGAAGTCGACGACCATGATCAGACGCTACTGCCCTCACGGAGCGTGAGGAGTGCGCACCCCTCCGCATAACAAGTGATGCACAATCATCCGCAGGCCGTTTCGTGAAGGGTGATCAACTCGACCGGTTTGCACGGACGTTGCCCCGAAAAGTCTTGGCCAAGAGCCGTCGTCGTACGGAGGGGATTCGCGGGATCGCTTGGAAATCGGCCGCGATCTCTATTACTGTCCGATAACGGAGCGCGGTCGTCCCAGCCGTCGCAGAGGCGGCACCGTGCCCCCACGCCGAATCCCGTACGCGCTCTTCAGGTATGCCGGGCACCCAGGCACACCGGTGGTCACTTCCCGCTACGGCGTCTCCCCGCACGCCGATGCGTCGATATTTCGTGAACTGCCGTGACGTGTCCTGTCTTTGCCGCGGTGTCCCGAGCGGCGCCGAGGGAACCGGGGAACCACCTCCATGGGGTGAATCGGACGCCTCGGCCAGAGGCCGCCCGTAGGAGACCTTCCTGCTCCGAACCCGTCAGCTAACCCGGTAGGCGCGAAGGAAGGAAAGGAGTGCGCCCCCGTGGCGTCCAACAGGCTTGCCCCCGAGGCTCCGTCCGCCCACCCCCTCCCCCAGGATCTGCCGGATTCCCTGACCGATACGGCCACCTTCGCTCCGGGCGCGTTCGCCCCGGAGGGCCCCGGCCCGTACGGTGTCGCGGACGACGGTCCCGGCGAGTGGAACCCGACCGAGGAGTCCGTGCGGTCCGTCCGCGGCCGGCACCGCGTCGGGAAGCAGCGCTCCGCGCTGGCCCGCAGCGGCACGGTCCTCGGCGTCGGGGTGATCGCGGCGGTCGGCGCCGGCGGCATGGCGACCGCCGAGGACAAGCCGCCGGTCCCGATCTCCATGCCGGACATCGGCGCCCTCGCCTCCGACGTCACCGGAGCGCTGCCGGCCGCCGAATCGCTGCCCGGCATCGGGCCGTTGCTCGGCTCCGACGACGCGTCCGGCCCGGCCACCACCGCGGCGCCGCTCTCGTCCGCCGGCCTCACCGCCGAGGACGGGCAGGGCACGGGCGCCGGGGAGGCGCTGCGCAGCCGCATCCTCCAGCAGGCCGACACCCAGCAGGAGGCCGGTGAGCGCGACGCCCGGGAGGCCGCCGAACACCGCGCGCTCGCCCGCGCGGAGCAGACCGCCGCGAGCGACCACAAGGAGGCGGTGGCCGACGCGAAGGCGGAGCGCGCCGAGGCCGCGCGCAAGGAGGCGGCCGCCAAGGCGAAGCGCGAGGCCGAGGCCCGCGCGAAGGCCGAGGCCGCGCGCCTGGCCGAGCTGGCCAAGAGCTATCTGCTGCCGGTCACCTCGTACACCCTCACCGCCGGCTTCGGCCAGGCCGGTGACCGCTGGGCCGCCGACCACACGGGCCAGGACTTCGCCGCCCCCACGGGCACGCCCGTCAAGGCCGTCCACTCCGGCACCATCACCCAGGCGGGCTGGGCCGGTGCGTACGGCTACCGCATCGTCCTCACCCTCGACGACGGTACGGAGCTGTGGTTCTGCCACCTCTCGTCGATGGTGAAGACCGGCGGCAAGGTCTCCACCGGCGAGGTCATCGGCCGCGTCGGCGCCACCGGGAACGTCACCGGCCCCCATCTCCACCTGGAGGTCCGTCCCGGTGGCGGCGGCCCGATCGACCCGATGCCGTGGCTGCGGGCCCGGGGTCTGAACGTCTGAGCCCGCTGCGGCCCTGAGGGGAGTCCGGGGCTCGCGTCCGGGGCGCGCGTGAGGACGTCGCGCGCCGGGCCGGGCTCCGGGCCACCACCGCGCGCCGGGCTCCGGGCCGCCCGCGCGGATGGGCTGCCAGGTGTGCCGGGGCCGGTACACCCGGATGCCGCGGCCCGGAAATGCCGCCGCCGCGCGGTGTGTTGAATGACGGCATGACCACACGTAAGCCTCTCGGCTCGCTCTCCGTCTCCCCGCTCTGCCTCGGCGGCAACGTTTTCGGCTGGTCCACCGACGAGGCCGAGTCGTTCGCGGTGCTCGACGCGTACGTCGCCGGCGGCGGCAACTTCATCGACACCGCCGACGCCTACTCGGCCTGGGTTCCCGGCAACGAGGGCGGCGAGTCCGAGACCGTCATCGGCAACTGGCTCGCCGCCCGCGGCAACCGCGACGACGTCGTCATCGCCACCAAGGTCGGTGCCCTCCCCGGCCTCAAGGGCCTCTCCGCCGCCACGATCAAGAAGGCCGTCGAGGGTTCGCTGCGCCGCCTGCGCACCGACCACATCGACCTCTACTACACCCACTACGACGACGAGTCGCTGGAGGTCGGCGAGTTCCTGACCGTCCTCGACGACCTCGTCCGGGCCGGCAAGGTCCGTGAGATCGCCGCCTCCAACATCTCGGCCGCCCGCCTGGAGGAGGCGCTGTCCTTCTCCGAGCGCGAGGGCCTGGCCCGCTACGTCGCCCTCCAGCCGCAGTACAACCTGGTCTCCCGCGACACCTACGAGGGCGAACTGGCCGAGGTCGCCGCCCGCCACGACGTGGGCGCCGTCCCGTACTACGGGCTCGCCTCCGGCTTCCTGACCGGCAAGTACCGTCCCGGCACGGACGTCGACAGCGTCCGCTCCGGCAAGGCAGCCGCCCACCTCGCCACCGACCGCGGCGTCCGCGTCCTGACCGCCCTGGACGCCGTCGCCACAGCACACGGCGCGGAGGTGGCCACCGTCGCTCTCGCCTGGCTCGCCGCCCGCCCCACGGTCACCGCCCCCATCGCCAGCGCCCGCACCACCGCCCAGCTCCCGGCCCTCCTGGCCGTCCAGGACCTCCGGCTCACCGCCGAGGAACAGAAGCTGCTGGACGAGGCTTCGGCGTAGGAAGGGGCGAACGGCCGGTCCGCCCCTGGGGCCGTGCGCCGGGGCGGACCGGCCGGACGCGAGCGGACAGGAGAGATCCGTGGGGAGACGCGTAGGGAGACGCGTGAGGAGGGGAGCTGCCTGTGGACGGGGGCGGGGCGGGCGTGCGGTGCCGCTCCGTGGCTGGTCCCGGCTTTGTCCCGGCTTTGTCCTGGAGAGGCCTTGGGCTGGTGGTGGGGTTGGTGCGGCTCCGTACCCGGTCGTCGGCCGGTTGCCCGGCCCTGGCCGGCGGCGGGTTGCCCGGTGGTGGGCTGTCCGGCGGCGGACCGCCCGATGCTGAACCGCCCGGCGGGGGGCGTCCGGCGGCGGACCGCCCGGCCCCGCCCGGCCTGCCGAGGTCACCCGCGTCGGTCCGCCACCGCCCACGACGCCAGCGCCATGCCACCGGCCACCGCGAACACCGACGGCCAGGCCCCGATCTTCTTCGCCAGCGGATGCGACCCGGCGAACGCCGCCACATACGCCCCGCCCAGCGCCGCCGCGGCCTTCCCGCCGGCCTTCTCCTGCCACCCCTTGGCCGCCACCGCCCCGGCAACCGCCAACGCCACCCCACCCAGGGGCCGCTTCTTCGTCCACCGGGCCACGGCGTAACCACCCACGAGGCCGGTCGCTGCCACTGCTGCTGTCGGAATGCCTGCCATTGCCATCACTCATGCCTCTCGTTCACGGGTTGAGAAACGTCCCGCTGCTGGACCTTACGCCCGTCCCAGTGGGCCTGACGGTGCTGCCCGGTGCGCTACGACATACGGGAGAGCGCCGCTTACATGGACGGTGCAAATCCGTTGAGCACCGTGGAGGTTGTGCCGCGCCGGGCGGGCAACTTGAGCTACCGATTTGGTGCCCCCGACGGGGCAGGCAGAGGCAGATGTGGCGCTGCGCACATCGCTCGTAGACGCGTGCCATTCCCCTGGCAGCTGGGCAAGATCGACTCATGGCGAAGGCGAAGTCAGCACCCATTTGTTTTGGCGCCCCTGCTGGGATATCCGAGGGGCAGTGGTTCGAGGGGCACGCAGAACTGTGCGAAGCCGGGGTGCATCGTGCCTTGGGTAGGGGAATCGCGGGAACCGCTTCGGGGGGCGTAGATTCTATTGTCCTCTCCGGCGGATATGTGGACGACGTCTACGGTGAAGAAGAGATCATCTATACCGGAGAAGGGGGCAGGGATAGGGACACGGGGCGCCTCTATGCGGACCAGAGCATGGAAAGTTCAGGGAACGCCGGATTGCTGCTCAATGAGGTACGCGGCAACTCAGTCCGTGTCATTCGTGGTCTGAAGATTAGAGGGAAGAAGAGGCGCAAGGCGACTGGTGGGTATGAGTACTGCGGCTTGTTCCGGGTGGCCGACCACTGGATGACCGTCGGGAAAGAAGGCTTTCTCGTCTGTCAGTTCAAGCTGGTGAAGTTGGCGCCTGGCGAGGTACCCAAGCCGAAGCCGATGGCGCTGCCGCAGTTCACCGACACCCCTGTGGAAGAGCAGGTGCGTCGCGCTGTGGAGTATCAACGTCTGGTGCGAGATTCTAAGGTGGTGCATGCCGTAAAGGAAATGTACGGCAATACGTGCCAAATGTGCGAGACGCGCCTCCAGGTGTCCCCCGGAGGTGAGGCGTATAGCGAGGCTGCGCATATCCGGGCGTTGGGTAAGCCGCATAACGGCCCAGACGTGCTGGAAAATGTGCTCTGCCTGTGCGCTAACTGCCATGCACTGTTTGACCGGGGTGCGCTTCAGCTATCCGATCACCTTGATGTGCTCGACGGGCTGACCCGGAATATCAAAGGGAAGCTGAAGAAGGTCCGGGAGCATGAAATAAAGGTGGAGTTTGTGCGCCAGCATCGACAGCGTTGGGGTGATCGATTCAGTACGCCCACTGATCGTTAAAAATCACGCGCCCCTACTCCCCCCGCCGGAACATCAGGTCGTGCACCACGTGTCCCTTGTCCAGGCCCTGGCCCTCGAACTTGGTGAGGGGGCGGAAGGCCGGGCGGGGGGCGTAGTCGGGGTAGAGGTTGTGGAGGGTGGGTTCGGCGGTGAGGACTTCGAGCATCTGCTCGGCGTAGGGCTCCCAGTCGGTGGCGCAGTGGACGAGGGCGCCGGGGGCGAGGCGGGTGGTGGCCAGGCCGATGAACTCCGGCTGGATGAGGCGGCGCTTGTGGTGGCGCTTCTTCGGCCAGGGGTCGGGGAAGAAGACGCGCAGGCCGGCCAGGGAGCCGGGGGCGAGCATCTCGCGCAGCAGGATGATCGCGTCGCCGTTGACCACGCGGATGTTGGTCAGGCCGTTCCGCTCGGCGAGGGCGAGGAGGTTGCCCTGGCCTGGGGTGTGGACGTCGCAGGCGAGGATGCCGGTGTCCGGGTCGGCCGCGGCCATCTGCGCGGTGGCCTCGCCCATGCCGAAGCCGATCTCCAGGACGACCGGGCGGCCGTCGAAGAACGTGTCGAGGTCGATCCGGGAGAGCCCGTCGATGTCCCGCCCCCACACCGGCCACAGGCGGCGCAGCGCGGCGGCCTGGCTCGGCGAGACGCGGCTGCGGCGGGGCTGGAAGGAACGGATCCGGCGTTCGTGGTGGTCACCGGCCGGATCGGCGGCGGGCCCGCTCCCGTCGGGGAACATCGGGCCGTCGCGGCGGATCCGCGTCGCGCCGGACGCCTGGGCGCCGCCGGGCTCCGGGGCGCCGTCGTGCGTGTGGCCGTCGTGCACAGCGCCGTCGGCCGGGGTGCCGTCCGCGCGGGACGGGGCGGCGCCTTCCGGGACGCTGGTTTCCTGGCTGCCGGACTCGGGGGTGCGGGGGTTCTCGGACACAGTGCGGAGATTCTACGGGCCGCGGGTGGTCGGGCGCGTTCCTGAGGGGGCGGTGATCGGCCGGCGAGGGGCGGTGGCGGGGCGCTGCCCGGCCGGGCTCCGGACCCGGCTTGTCCCGGGCCGGCCGCCCCCGCCCCGTACCGCCGCGCACGTCTCCCCACACGCCTTCCCCACACGCCCCACACACGGGGCCCGCACCGCCCATATTCCGTGGGGCGCCCGGGCTCCGGGGCGGTTGGCGCGCTGTGCAGTGGGCTGCATACGATGCGTGGCCGCCACAACGAACAAACCAGGGGGTCGGTCGGAATGACGCAGGAGCAGGGGAACGGGGCTCATCCGCAGGGAGAGCCACCGGGCTCCGGGTCGGGCCGGCCCGACGGTGCGGTTCAGGGGCCGGGGCAGGAGGGCGCCGCCCCCGCCGCCCCGGGCGCACCGGGTACCCCGCCCGAGGGCGCACCGGGCACCCCGCCTGCGCCCGTGCCGCCGGCGGGCGCCGCCCCCGCCGCCCCCGGAGCCCCCGAAGCTCCCCGGCCGGGGCCGGAGCAGCCCGCCCCCGCGCGCCCCGCCGGGACCATGAAGCTCGCCGCCGTCCAGCCGCCCGCGGCCCCGCCGCAGGGCCCGGACCAGCAGGCCCCGGCGCACCCCGCCGGAACGATGCAGCTCTCCACGGGCAAGCCCCCCGCGCCCGGCGCGCCGGTGCCGCCGCAGGGACAGCCCGGCGGCCCGCAGCCCCCCGCGCCCCAGGGACACCCGGGAACGCCGCCGCCCCCGGGGCCGTACGGTGCGCCGCAGGGCGGGCCCGGTCCGCAGCCCGGCGCGCCCGGACCGTACGCCCCCGGACAGGCCGCCCCCGGTGCGTACGGTCAGCAGCCCGGCGCGCCCGGGATGTACCCGCCGCCCGGCGGGCCGATGGCTCCCGGTCAGGGCGGTGCGGGTTTCCCGCCGCCCGGCGGGCCGCAGGGGTTCGGGCAGCCGCCGCAGGGCGGAGCGCCGTTCGGGCAGGGCCCCGGCGGGATACCGGGGGCGCCGGTGCCGCCGGGCGGGCAGCGGCGCGGGGTGCCGGTGGCCGTGATCCTCGCGATCGTCCTCGTACTCGTGCTGGCCCTCGGCACCGGCGGGTACTTCCTGCTGAGGGGTTCCTCCGGTGACGGGGCGGAGCAGAAGCCGCCGCTGTCCATGGCGCAGATGTGGAACGTCGATCTGAAGAAGAGCGACAACCCGCCCGACGAGAAGCTCGGCATGCGGTCGGTGTGGATGACCGACGGTGCCGTCGTCTACGGCGACAAGGACGGGGTCCGCGCCTACGACGACGAGACCGGCAAGAAGGAATGGGAGCTGGAGACCCCGAAGGGCGCCGGTGCGGTCTGCGCGCTGCCCGCGGAGCCGAACCGCGACGGCGTCGGCGCCGCGGTCTTCGACTCGGGCGGCGGCGACTGTTCGTTCCTCTCGGTCTTCGACACCAAGTCCGGCCACACCCTGTGGGTACGGAACCTCAAGGGCCGCCGGTCGGAGGACCACCCGCTCGTCGGCATCAGCAACGAGCAGGTCGTGGTCGCCATCGGCAACACCTACTCCGGCTACGACATCTCCGGCGGCGCCGGCAAGTGGACCCTCAAGTGGCCCGCCGGTGACTGCACCGCGTCGTTCGGGATGAGCAACGAGTACCTGGCGCGGGTCAGCGACTGCTCGAAGGCCAAGCCGCACCGGACGCTGCTGGTCCAGGAGCACGAACTGGACAGCTTCAACGCGTTCGTCCCCAACGAGAAGCGGGAGGTCCAGCGGATCGTCTCCGACAGCCCGCTGGTCCTCCTGATGAGTGGCGACGGACCCGGCGCCGAGCGGGCGCTGCGGACGTTCGACACCGAGGGCAAGCCGAAGCCGGACAAGACCATCGAGCTGACCGGTGACCTGGAGGATCTGGACCTCGAAGCCCGGACGACCATGGTCGACGAGGACGCGAAGGTGCTGGTGACGACGTACGGCAACCACGCGGGCATGACCGCCGTCGACCTGAAGACCGGCAAGCGTCTGTGGAAACGCTCCGGGGCGGCAGCTGTGGCCCTCGACGGGGAGAACGTCATCGCGGTCGGCGCCTCCCACGGCAGCCCCTCGCACCCCGCCACGCAGGACCCCGAACTGCTGTCACTGGGGCTGCGGGACGCCAAGACGGAGATGATGGGCACGCTCTTCACCGAGAAGCACGATCTGCCGTCCGGGCCGAACATGTCGATGAAGTGGGACGGCAACGAGCGGGTGCTGTACGTCGAGGGGGCGTCGGTGTCGACCTTCCAGCCCTTCCTCCGCGCCTACAAGGCGTCGAGCGCCTCCCCGATCCCCATCCCCGCCGACTGACGACCTTCCGCCGGGCGGCCCGCCGTCCGTGAGCACCGCGTGGGCGGTGCGGGCCCCGCGCCCGCACCGCCCACGTCGGCGTTCAGCGCCGGTCCAGCACCGCCGTGACCCGCTCCGCGATCTCCCGCCCGATGGGCAGCGACGCCGTGGCCGCCGGGGACGGGGCGTTGAGGACGTGGACGATGCCGGGGGAGCCGGCGAAGAGGAAATCGTCGACGAGGGTGCCGTCGGGGAGGACGGCCTGGGCGCGGACACCGGCGGGCGCCGGGCGCAGGTCGGCCTCGGTGACGGCGGGCAGCAGGCGGCGCACGGCGGTGGTGAAGGCGCGCCGGGAGAGCGAGCGGTGCAGCTCGCCCGCGCCGTACCGCCAGTGGCGGCGGGCTATCCGCCACGAGCCGCGGTACGCGAGGGTGCCGGCCAGCTCGGCGGGGCGCAGGGTGCGCCAGTCGTAGCCCTCGCGGGCCAGGGCGGGGACGGCGTTCGGGCCGATGTGGACGGCGCCGTCGATGCCCCGGGTCAGATGGACGCCGAGGAACGGGAACGCCGGATCGGGGACGGGGTAGACCAGGCCGCGCACCAGCCCGGCACGCTCCGGGGCGAGGAGGTGGTACTCGCCGCGGAAGGGCACGATCCGCATGCCCGGGTCGTCACCGGCCAGCCGGGCGATGCGGTCGCTGTGCAGACCGGCGCAGTTGACCAGGGCGCGGGCGCGGTGGACCGTGCCGTCCGCCGTGGCGACGGCGACCCGGCCCGGGCGGCGCCCGATGCGCGTCACCTCGGCGCCGTACACGAGCGTGGCCCCGGCCTCCTGGGCGAGGCGGCCGAAGGTACGGGCGACGGCGCCGAAGTCGCAGATGCCGGTGGTGCCGACATGGATGGCGGCGAGGCCGCGGACCTCCGGCTCCTGCTCGGTGATCTGCGCCGGGCCCAGCTCGCGGACGGGCAGGCCGTGCTCGCGGCCGCGCTGGATGAGGGCGTGCAGCCGGGGCAGCTCGGCGCGGTCGGTGGCGACGATCAGCTTGCCGGTGACCTCGTGCGGGATGGCGTGCTCGGCGCAGAACGCCACCATCTCGGCCGAGCCCCGGAGGGCGTAGCGGGCCTTGAGGGAGCCGGGTGGGTAGTAGATGCCGCTGTGGATCACGCCGCTGTTGCGGCCGGTCTGGTGCCGGGCCGGGCCGGACTCCTTTTCCAGAACCGTCACGCGCAGCCCCGGTACGGCGCGGGTGAGGGCATGGGCCGTCGAGAGTCCGACGATGCCCGCACCGATCACCAGCACGTCGCAGTCGTGCGCCGCCACTGCACCTCCCCAACCGCGAGAACGCGGGAACCGCCCCCGACGCGGGCCACCCCTGACCGCGGCCCGCTCGCCGTCGCCCGACGACCTACCCCATCATGACGCGAGGTACTGACAACACCGCGCGACCAGGGCGGGAACCCCCGCAGAGCCTGCGAAACGGCAGCGGAAAGGGCAACTCCGGCGGAAGTGGCCGCGGGGGCGGCCGGGCCCCGGCCGGCGCCATCCGGTCCCGGCCGACGCCACCCGGCCCCGGCCGGTGCCTCGGCCCGTCCGCCCCCCGGGCCCGGTGCGCCTACTACGCGGGCGCCGCCAGCAACGGGCGGGCCCGCTCGCGCAGTTCCACCACCCGCGGCTCGTCCCCGTACGGCTCCAGGCGGTGCAGCAGGTCGCGGACGTACTCGGTGGTGCGGGCCGAGGAGATGCGGCCGGCGACCTCGACGGCGCGGGTGCCCGCGGCGCAGGCGGCGTCGAGGTTGCCGGACTCCAGCTCGGCGACGGCGGATACCACCAGGCGCAGACCGTGCGAGCGGACGAACTCCTCCGTCGGCCGGGAGAGGGCCTGCTCGGTGAAGCGGCGCACCTGGCGGGGCAGGCGCAGGTCGCGGTAGCACTCGGCGGCGTCGGCGGCGAACCGCTCGTAGGAGTAGAAGTCGAGCCAGGACGGATCGGCGTCGCCGCCGCGGGAGCGCTCCAGC
Organism: Streptomyces sp. NPDC014733; assembly: GCF_043083385.1. Classification (NCBI taxonomy): domain Bacteria; kingdom Bacillati; phylum Actinomycetota; class Actinomycetes; order Kitasatosporales; family Streptomycetaceae; genus Streptomyces; species Streptomyces sp. NPDC014733. The sequence continues at coordinate 104,809 of NZ_JBIBYO010000017.1, forward strand.
CAGCCCTCGGCGGCCTTCAGCGCCACCTCGCAGGCGCGGGCCTCCCCGGCCTTCGCCTGGGCACGCGCCTCCACCAGGCGGAAGAAACTCATGGTGCGTGCGGTGGCCAGGCCGCGGTTGCGCTCCAGCGCCGCCTGGGCGAGGTCGACGCCCTCGTCGGCGAAGCCGCGGTATGTCGCCTGCAGGGACATCGAGGCGAGGACGTAGCCGCCCAGGGGGACGTCGGCCGCGGCGCGGGCCAGCCGCAGCGCCTGGATGTAGTAGCGCTGGGCGGCCTCCTGCTGCCCGGTGTCGAACGCCATCCACCCGGCGAGCCGGGTGAGTTCGGAGGTCGCGCCGAAGAGGGCGCGCCCCACCTCGTCGCTGTACGAGGCGAGGAGCAGCGGGGCCGCGTCCACCCGCAGGCACTCCGGCACCATGGACGAACGCCAGTCGCCGCCGCCGTACTTGGAGTCCCAGCGACGCGCGTCCTCCGCCGCCTCGCGGAGCTTGCTGACATCGCTGTGGCCGACATGCTGGGGCGTCGCCGCGTCCGCCGCCGAAGCGGCCTCCTTCTCACCCGCCTCGGCGGCCTCGGCCGCCTCGACAGCGTTCCGTGCCACCGAGCTGTCGGCCGGGGATATCAGCCACCGGGAGGCGGGGGTGGCGTACGCGCTGACGGCGAAGGATCCGGCCAGGCTCTGCCAGATCCCCCCGCCGCCGGCCCGCCGTCCGGCCAGATCCAGACGGTAGAGATCGGTGGCGGAACGCACCGCTGCGCCCACATCGCGGGGAAATGTCAGCCCGACCTCGGGCGCCGGATCCGCGTCCCCGAGGCCGATCTCGTGCAGCGGGACCGGTCGTCCCAGCTTGCTGCCGATCGCGGAGGCGATCAGATGGGGCGCGGCGCCCTGCGGCACCATCCCCTTGGAGACCCAGCGGGCGACCGACGTCTTGTCGTAACGAAGCGTCAGCCCGCGCTGTGCGCCGAGGTCGTTCACCCGGCGCGCCAGACCGGCGTTGCTGATACCCGCGAGGGCGAGAACGGTGCCGAGCTTCTCGTTCGGCCCGCGTATATCCCTGGACATGCGCACCCCTCGACACTGCGACGGCAGCCCCGGTGCCCCGGGGCGTGCGTCCACCCAGAGTAGTTCGCCGGATCCCGACCGTTAAGGGCCGGTGTCCCGGATGGCGAGATTCATCTCGGCCCGGGGGAGCGGGAGTTGGCATGTGCTCCGGGTACGTGTTGCCGTGCGCCCACATGTGCGCGCTGCCTCCCCCGGAACGCCGCCGCTTCCATGGGTGCCGCGTGGGTCGGCCCGCTGTACTGGATCCGGTGGGCTGGGGGATACCGCCGCTCCATTCCCCGCGGGCGGTGGTCCGGTCCGGGAGGCGCAGCCCGCTTCCCGGACCGTCGCGCGAGCCGTCGCCGCCCCCGTGCCGCCGTGTCGCGCGACACGCCGCGGCGCATCGCCAATTGAACGGAGTTCAGCAGAGTTTGGCCGAATAACGACGGGCGGCGGAAACGCGCCGCGAGCCCGTACGGCACCCTCCGGCACCGCGCGCCACGCCGCCCGGCGCCCACCGCGCGCGCCGCCCCCGCTCGGGTCCGCACCGCGCGCCCCGGACCCGCCCGCCGCGTCAACTCCCCGCCGCCGGGCGCCGCTCGCCGCTCCGCTCGGCTCCCGTACGCCCCCGTCATGGCAGCATGGACGGCACAACGGCTGAAATCCGCGGTACGGGGTGGTGGCGCGCCTCCGCGGCACGGGGAGCGGGGAGGCGGCATGCGCTGGTTGGTGGGGTGGAGCAGTGCCACCGCGGGGCCGGCCGTCACCGGGGGGAGCCGCACGGTCCTGCCCGTGGGCGCCCAACTCCTGTGGGACGGACCGGATCCGCTGTGGGCGGTCGGCGACTGGCGGCCCGACGAGGTCCGCACCGTCCGCGCCGACCCGGAGACCGCGCTCGCCGTCTTCGGGGTCTGCGGCGCCACCGACGACCAGCTGCGCGTCGGCCTCTTCGCGGCCCGCGGCGGTGCGCTGCGCCACCTCACCGCCTGGCCCGGCAGCTACACCGCCGTCGTCCGCATGGGCCGCCGCCTCACGATCACCGGCGACCTCGCCGGTGCCCGCCCCGTCTTCCACACCCCCTGGGAGGGCGGCACCGCCTTCGCCACCGCCGCCCTGCCGCTCGCCGACCTCATCGAGGCCGGACTCGACATCGGCCACCTCGGCGCCCTCCTGGCCTGCCCGGACGCCCCCGAGGCGCTCGGCTCCGGCACGCCCTACGAAGGGGTGCGCCGGGTCCCGCCCGGCCACGCCCTGGTGCTGCGCGGCGGCGCCCACGAGATCGCCTCGTACGAACCGGCCGCCTCGCTGGCGGTCGCCGGTCCCCAGGTCGCCCCGGAGCAGGCGGTGGACGGTGTCCGCGAGGCACTGGTCGACGCGGTCCGGGCCCGGCTGTCGAGCCCCCGGCACGCGGCTGTGGCGGACGGCCCCGACGGTCCCGACGGTCTGGACCCGGGCCCGGTGCCGGGCATGGGCCCCGCCGAGCGGCGCGCGGCCCGCGGCGCCCCCGCCCCCGGTGTCGCCGCCGACCTCTCCGGCGGCAGCGCCTCCGGCACCCTCGCCCTGCTGGCCGCCGGGCTGCCCGGCGCACCGGGGGCGCTCACCGGCCACGGTGAGCGCCTCCTCGCCGTCACCTTCACCGACCACGCCACCCAAGGGGGCCGTGCCCACCGCGACGCCGAGCTGGAGCGGGCCCGTCTCCTGGCCGACAACCCGCGGCTGCACCACCGCGTCGTCACCGGCGGCGAGGAGGCCCTGCCGTTCGCCGGGCTCGGCACCCTCCCGCTCACCGACGAGCCGGGCCCCTCCCTCGTCACCGCGTTCCGCCACCGCAGCCGCCTGCTCGCCGGGGGCGCCGACCACTTCACCGGCCACGGCGCCCGCCAGGTCCTCGACGCCCACCCGGCTCGCCTCGCCGACCTCCTCCTCGACCGCCGCCGACGCCATCTGCTGCGGCCGGTCACCGCCCTGGCCAGGGCCGACGGCCCCTCGGCGCACTCCGTCCTGGTGCCCTTCACCGTCTACCGCGCCGCCCGCAAGCTCGCCCGTACGCCCTACGGGACCGGTGTCGCCGAGACGGCGCGGCGCCTGGTGGAGCGGCGGGTCGACGGCGTCGGCGACCCGGGTGCCGTCGACGCCTCCCTCGCCGCGCTGTTCTGGTGCCGCCCGGGGCCCGCCGCCCGCTGGCTGACCGGCGAGGCGCTGGCCGAGGTGTCCGTACGGCTGGGCGCGGCGGCGGCGCGCACCCCTGGCGCGGGACGGCCGGGCGAGCGCCGGGCGCGCGCCGCGCTGGCCCGCCGCGCCGCCGACCATCGCGTCTTCGAGCAGGCCGTGGAGGTCCGCAGCCAGCGTCTGCACGCGCCGTTCCTCGACAACCAGGTGGTGCTCGCCTGCCGCGCGCTCCCCGACACCCTGCGCGTCCAGCCCGGTGCCCGCGCCGCGGTACTGCGCTCGGTCCTCGCCGGCGCGGGCGTCCGCGAACTGCCGCCGGGCTGGGGCGCCACCGCGCACCTCCCGCACACCGCCGCCCTGCGCACCGGGCTGCGTGCCGCCGTCGACGGACTGGTGCAGCTCTTCGACGCGCCGCTGCTCGCCGACGCCGGGCTGATCGAGGCACGAGTGGTCCGCAAGGCGCTGCGCGCCGCCGCCGAAGGTGCCGAGGTGCCCCTGGACGGCCTGGCCGAACTGGTCTCCACCGAGCTGTGGTTGCGCCGCCTCGTGCTGCGCCGCGGCAGCTGCTGGACCGACGCGGCCACCTCCCCGCGCCGCCGCGCGGTCGCCGCCGGGGTCCCGCCCCGGGCCCGCCTCTGAGCGAACCCGTCGGCGGCCCCGTCCCGCGGGCCGCGGATCAGCGGCAGTTGATCTCCGACCGCGCCCAGTCCGCGAGCGCGAGCGCGTCCACCGGCGTCTGCGGCGCCACGCTCAGCCGCAACGTCTTCACCCCGGTCAGCGGGACGTGCACCGGCACCCCGGGCCGCCCGCCGCGCACCACCTCGGAGCGCCACAGCGGCGCGCCGTCCCCCTCCACGGAGAACCGCACCGCCCCCCGCCCCGGGCCGAGGTCGTCCACCCCGGCGACCGCGTCGTACGACGTGCAGGGGCGGTTGAGGTCGATGACGACGGTGGAAGCGCCGTGGACCGTCACCCCGTGCGGGTACGTCCGGTCGGCGATCTCCGGTGCGTCCCGCTGCCACACCCAGCTGCTGCCCCAGAGGCGGACCTCCGGCTCCGTACCGTCCCCGCCGAGGTCCATCCCCAGGGAATTGAGGGGGTACGGCGTCGGCGCCGGGGTCGGCGTGGGTGTCGGCGTCGGCGTGGGTGTGGGTGTCGGTGTCGGCGTGGGCGTCGGCTCAGGCGGGGTGGGCGTCGGAGTCGGCGTCGGGGTCGGGGTCGGCTTCGGCGGGGGCGGCGGTGCCGGGCGGGTGGCGGGCGGCGGTGTGGGCGCCGGCCGCGGCGCGGGCGGCGGCGGGGGAGCGGGCGTCCGCGGCGCCACGGCGGGCGTCGGCGCCTTCCGCGCCTCCGGCTGCTCCGGCTGCTCCTGCGCCCCGGTCATCGCCATCGCCAGCGCCGCTCCCGCCACCACCATCACCCCGGCGCCGATCGCGGCCTTCGCGGGCAGCCCCAGCGCCTCCCCGGCCGCGGCGCCGCCCGCCGCACCGCCCGAGGAGCCGCCACCGGCCGCCGCCGCGGCACCCGCCCCGGCCGCCGCGCCGACCCCGGCCGTCCCGGCGACCGCCGCCGCGGCCTTGACCGCGTACGAGGCGGCGAACCAGCCGATGACGGCGACCGGCAGCAGCGCGCCGATCCGCTGGTTCACGTCGGCGACCTCACGCGCCGCCATCCGGCACCGCGCACACCCGTCGAGATGCTTGCGCAGCCCCCGCTCCGCCCGCATCCGCAGCCCGCCCCGGGCGTACGCACCGAGCCGGTCGGCGTAGCGCGCGCAGTCGCCGCCGGCGGTCAGCGATTGGCTGACGTGCGCCTGCAGATAGGCCTGCTTCAGCCCCTCGCGGGCCCGGTGCGCCAGCACCGCCGTGGCGTTGGCGGTCAGCCCCAGCAGCGGCGCGACCTGACTGGGCGTCTCCTCCTCGACGGTGGTGTGCCACAGGACCGTCTGATAGCGCTCCGGCAGACTCCGGAACGCCTGCATCGCCAGCGTCCGTTCGGCCTCCTGCATCGCCCGGACGTCGGCGCCGAGATCGACCCCGCTGCCCGGACCGCCCCCGGCGTCCATCGACGTCCCCGCCGCCGAGACCGCGAACACCGCGAAGTCCTCGACCAACTGCTCCCGCTTCGCGGTCTTCGCCCAGGCGGCCGCCACCCGCCGGACCGTGGTCAGCAGATACGCCCGCACCGCGGTGTCCGGACCCGCGCCGCCCCGCACCGCCTGCAGCGTGCGGGCGAACACCTCACCGGTCAGATCCTCGGCGGTGTGCGTATCCCGGCAGCAGCCGCGCGCATAGCGGCGTACCGCCTCGGCGTGGCGGCGGTACAGCTCCTCGTACGCGCGGTCGTCACCGGCGCGCATCGCGGTGATCAGCTCGGCGTCGGACGACGGGGCACCCCCGGCGCCCTCCGCGTCCACCGCCGGTCCGGGTGCGGCGGACGGCGGTTCGGCGCGGTCGCGCTGCGGCGGCACACCGGCGAGCGGCGTCGCCTCGGCGCGCTCCTGCGGCGCCGCCGGACCGGCGGCCGGGGGAGTGGCGCCCAACGGCCCCGTCTGTCCCGGGACCTGTCCCGTCCGTTCGTCCGGATCCGTGGTGGTGTGGTCGCCACCGCGCCGTTCGTCCCGCCCGTCAAGAGTCATCGCCAAGGCCCCCGAACACGCCGTCACACCGGAACACCGCGCAAGCGTGCCACACGACACGCCCGGGTTGAGGGGTCAGTACCCGCAACCACTCGTCCGGGGCGCGCTGTCCGGAGAGCGCCCCTTCGACCGCGGTTGCGGGGCACAATGTGCGCGCCCCGGAACCGGCGGTCGACGGCGTTCCGGCCGGGACGCGCCGCCCCGGCCGGATCTCACCGTTCCGTCAGCCCTGCGGCCGCGACCGGAGCCCCTCCAGCAGGATGTCCAGCAGCCGGGCGGACGCCGCCTGCTGATGCCCCGCATCGGGCAGCGTCGGCGCGCTGGTGGCGATCACCAGCAGGACGTCGCCGACCGTGACGTCCGGCCGCAGCGCCCCCGCCGACCTGGCGCGCTCCACGAGCCGCCCGACGACGTCCAGCAGCGCCGGCACACCCCCGGTCCGCTCCGCCTCCGCGCCGGGCGCGTCCACGGCGGGCTCCCCGCCCGCCACCGGCAGCCGCTGCTGCGGCACCCGGGCGCCCGCGGCGGCGGAGTGGCCCGCGGCCTCGGCCGCTCCCTCGGGGAGCGCCGCCTCCGGCTCCGTACCGGCGCCGACGCGCAGCACGTTCGGTGGCAGCAGCCGTCCGGCGCCCGAGGCGACCGATGTCCGCAGGAAGCGGGAGAGCGCCGACCAGGGGTCCTCCTCCTGGCCCAGCGCGGTGCGCGCCTGCTCGGTCAGCCGGGACGTCTCCTCCTCGGCTATCCGCCGTACCAGCACGTCCTTGCTCGGGAAGCGGCGGTATACCGTCCCGACGCCGACCCGTGCGCGCCGTGCGACGTCCTCCATGGGCGCGCCGTACCCCAGCTCGCCGAAGACCTCGCGCGCGGCGCGCAGCACGTGCTCCAGATTGCGCTGGGCGTCCACCCGCAGCGGCGCGCTGCGGGAGCCCCCTCCTGCGGGCCGCCCGGTGCGCCCGTCGGCCTCGCCGCCGTGCGCCATGGCGGCCCGGCCGCCGTTACCGGGCGCCGTGACGGTGCCCGACCAATGTGTGCCCTGCATATGCATCTGTGATCCCCCGGTCATGACGTCTCCCCCCGGAGACTCCCCGCCCTGACGGAAAGGGGGCGCGCCGATGAGCGGGCCCCCACGAGCTACCGAACATAGTTGAGCCCCGGTCAAGATTGAAGGGTCAGTTCCGGGCACTCCGCACCCCGATCGGCCTACACCGGCACCACCTTCTCCACGGTGTCCCCCCGCCGCCCCGCCGTCGCCCGTCTGACCTGCGCACCTCGCCCGCACAGCGCGGAAGCCGACCCTCCGCCCGGGCCCGGGCGACCGCCCTCGCATTTCGTCGGGCCTGTGGACAAAGCGCGGCCGGGAAGGCGTCATGGAACAGTGCTGTGCCTTCCCGGGGGCACAGTGCCTCCTGGGGCAGCCGTGCCACCGGCCGGCCTGACCCCGGGACCTGCCGGGACCGGTCCACCGCGAGGAGAAGCTCTGTGAAGGCTGTGTCTTCGAACGATGTGGCGCGCATCCTGATCGTCGGCGGCGGCTACGTGGGCATGTACACCGCCCTGCGGCTGCAGCGGGAACTCAAGCAGGAGCTGAGGCAGGGCGCCGTCGAGATCACCGTGGTGGACCCCGAGCCGTACATGACGTACCAGCCGTTCCTCCCCGAGGCCGCGGCCGGATCCATCTCCCCCCGCCATGTCGTCGTGCCGCTGCGCCGGGTGCTGCCGCAGTGCCGGGTCGTCATCGGCGAGGTCACCGCCCTCGACCACGAGGCGCGCACCGCCACCGTCGAGACCCTCGCCACCGAGGCGGCCGGCGCCGCCGCCTCGGAGATCCCCTACGACGAGCTGATCCTCGCCCCCGGCTCCGTCTCCCGCACCCTCCCGGTCCCCGGACTCGCCGACTTCGGCATCGGCTTCAAGACCGTCGAGGAGGCCATCGGGCTGCGCAACCACGTCCTCGAACAGCTCGACATCGCCTCTTCCACCCGCGACCCGGCCGTCCGCGACGCCGCGCTCACCTTCGTCTTCGTCGGCGGCGGCTACGCGGGCGTCGAGGCACTCGCCGAGCTGGAGGACATGGCCCGCTACGCCGCCCGCTACTACCACAACATCGAGGCCACCGACCTGAAGTGGATCCTCGTCGAGGCGACCGGAAAGATCCTTCCCGAAGTGGGCCCCGAGATGGGCCGCTACGCCGTACGCGAGCTGCGCGCCCGCAACATCGACGTCCGCCTCGACACCCGCCTCGACTCCTGCGAGAACCGCACCGCCGTCCTCAGCGACGGCTCCCGCTTCCCCACCCGCACCCTCGTGTGGACCGCCGGGGTCAAACCGCACCCGATCCTCGCCGCCACCGGCCTGCCCCTCAACGGCCGCGGCCGCCTCAAGTGCACCGCCGCCCTTCAGGTGGACGGCGCCGACCACGCCTGGTCCGCCGGGGACGCCGCCGCCGTCCCCGACCTGACGGCCCCCGCGCCCGCCTCCCCGGACGACCCGCCCGCCCTCTGCGCCCCCAACGCCCAGCACGCCGTACGCCAGGCCCGCACCCTCGCCGGGAACGTCGCCTCCGCCGTCCGTGGCGGCCCGCTCCTCGACTACCGGCACAAGTACGCCGGGTCCGTCGCCTCCCTCGGCCTCCACAAGGGCGTCGCCCACGTCTACGGCCGCAAGCTCAAGGGCTACCCGGCGTGGTTCATGCACCGCGCCTACCACCTCAGCCGCATCCCCACCTTCAACCGCAAGGCCAAGGTGCTCGCCGAGTGGACCCTCTCCGGCCTGTTCAAACGCGAAATCGTCTCGCTCGGCTCGCTGGAGAACCCCCGCGCCGAATTCGAGCTGGCCGCCGGCACGGGCCGCCACAACGAGGCCAGCTGACCCGCCGCCGGCTGACCGGCCGTGCGCCGGGACACGCCACGCCCCGCCCGCGCGGCCCGGCCGCACCGGGTCCGGCCGGGCGAAACGGAGTCCGGAACTCCACCCCGGTGCCCGGACGTCTGACGGATACCGCCCGGGTCGGCCACACTGGTCGTGTGACCATGGGTGGGCTCGTCTCCGCGAAGAGTAATAATCACGAGGAATTCGGACGTTTGCTGCACCACGTCAGAGAGCGCCGCACAGGACCCCGGCCGGCCGCCCGCCGGTCCCCCGGCAGGCACGTCTCCCGGGCCGACGGCCCCAGGACGTGCCCCGAAGGTCCCGCCCGGCGCCCTTCGGGCGACAACGGGAGCGTGACGACAGGTCCGAGCCCGCGCGACGAAGCGAAGTAAGAGGTACCCCTCCGTGATCTTCACGCGCTGGAGCGCCAAGCTCCCCCAGCGGCGCACCGGCCGGACCGCACGCCCGGCCGCCACCCCGTCCAACGGCCGGCAGGCACCCGCCGCCCGCCCCGCCGCGGCCGAGCCCCCGCCCGGCGGCGCCGTCCCGGCCGCCCGCGCCGAGACCTCCGGCCCCACCTCCCCCGACGGCGACGTACCGCCCGCCGCCCCCGAAGGCACGACGGGCACCGAGGACACCACGGGCGCCCCCACCCCGCCCACCGTCGACGCCCTCTCCGTCCACGACATCCTCGGCACCATCCCTGCCCTGGTCGCCGTCGTCTACGGCCCCGAGCACCGCCTCGCCTACGTCAACGCCGCCTACGCCACCGTCTTCGGCCCCCGCCCGGCCGGCCGCACCGCCCGCGAGGCCCTGCCCGAGCTGGACGAACTCGGCCTGCTCCCCCTGATGGACCAGGTCCTGCGCAGCGGCCGCCCCCGCACCGTCAAGTCCCGCCGGATCCGCGCCGGCGCCGACCGCGTCCGCGACACCTACTACACCTTCACCTGCACCCCCATCGAGGTCGCCGCCAGCGGCCCGGCCCCCGACCCGGAGGTCGCCTGCGTCGCCCCGCACAAGGGCGTCCTCGTCTTCGGCGCCGAGGTCACCGACCAGATCGAATCGGCCGAACGCCTCCGCGCCAGCGAGGCCCGCCAGCGCGCCGCCGCCGTCACCCTCCAGCGCTCCCTCCTCCCGCAGGAGCTGGAGCAGCCCGACGACCTCCGCGTCGCCGCCACCTACCGCCCCGGCGGCACCGAGGCCGCGGTCGGCGGCGACTGGTACGACGTCATCACCCTCGGCGGCGGCCGCACCGCCCTCGTCATCGGCGACGTCATGGGCCGCGGGGTCCGCGCCGCCGCCGTCATGGGCCAGCTGCGCACCGCCGTCCGCGCCTACGCCCGCCTCGACCTGCCGCCCCACGAGGTCCTCCAGCTCCTCGACGGCCTCGCCGCCGAGATCGACGCCAGCCAGATCGCCACCTGCGTCTACGCCGTCCACGACCCCAACGAGGGCCGTCTGGTCTACGCCTCCGCCGGCCATCTGCCGATCCTCGTCCGCGACGCCGACGGCACCGTCCACCGCGCCGCCGAACCGACCGGCCCGCCCCTGGGCACCGGCGGCTGGCTGCACACCTCAGGCACCGTCCCGCTCGGCCCGGGCGCCGCCGCCGTCCTCTACACCGACGGCCTCGTCGAGCGCCGCGACAAGGACATCGACCACGGCGTCGAGGCCCTGGCCGCCGCCTTCGCCGGCGCGGACGACGCCCCCGCCGTCGTCTGCGACCGCCTGCTGCGCTCCATGGGAATCACCGACGCCCACGACGACGACGTCGCGATCCTCGTCGTCCAGCACCCCGAGCGCACCGGCCACGACGCTGAGCTGTTCCACAACGCCGTCCTGGAACTGCACGGCGGCACCGAGGCCGCCCCGCGCGCCCGCGCCTTCGCCTCCGGGGTGCTCGCCTCCTGGCGCTTCGCCCCCGAGCTGCACGACCTCGGCGTCCTCGCCGCCAGCGAGCTGGTCGCCAACTCCCTCCAGCACGGCACCCCGCCGATGCGCCTGCGGCTGCGCCGCACCGACCGCCGCCTGATCGTCGAGGTCACCGACGGCGACGACCACCTCCCGCGCCGCCGCACCGCCGAGCTCGCGGACGAGGCGGGCCGCGGCATCTCCATCGTCGCGACCATCGCCTCCCACTGGGGCTCCCGCCGCACCCCCGACGGCGGCAAGGCCGTCTGGTGCGAATTCGCCCTCCCGTCCCCCTGACACCACCCGCACCGACGGCGAACGGCCCGGCGCAATCGCCGGGCCGTTCGCCGTCGTCACTCACCCTGTACGGGATCCCCCTACGGGCACGGGCCACCGCCCGCCGGGACCGCTCAGGCCACCGCCACCGCGGTCTCCGCGTCCTGCACCGTGCGCACCGGAGCGGCCGCCGCACGGTGCGGGTTGTCCTGCACCGGGGTGAGCATCCGCCCCAGCCGCAGCGACAGCACGGTGATCCCCAGCGCGCACAGCACCAGCATCCCGATGTACGCCGCCGACATCCCGTGGCCCACCATCAGCGCGCCCACGGCCGGACCGACCGCCAGCGCCAACTGCTTGACCAGCGCGAACGCCGAGTTGTACTGCCCGATCAGCGAGGCCGGCGCCAGATCGGCCACCAGCGGCGCCACCGTCGGCGACAGCAGCGACTCACCGATGCCGAAGAGCGCGTACGTCGAGATCAGCAGCGTCGTCGCGATCACCTGGGAGCCGTGCACCAGTCCGGACAGACCGGCCGCGACCCACGCAACCGTCCAGACCAGCCCGACCAGCGCCATCACCCGGCTGCGGCGCCGCCGCTCGACGAGCTTCAGCACCACGAACTGCGCCACCACGATCGCCGCCGTGTTGGCCGCCAGGGCGATCCCCAGCGTGGCCGGCGCGATCCGGGTGACCTCGGTGGCGTACGCCGCCAGGCCCGATTCGAACTGCCCGTAGCAGGCGAAGAAGAGCACGAAGCCCAGCACGCACAGCCACACCATCCGCCGGTCGGAGAAGAGCGCCCGCCACGCACCCCGCGGCCGCTCCCCGGTCGGCACCGTGTCCTCGACCTTCGGCGTCCGCGGCAGCCGTACCGTCGCCACCGCCGCCCCGAGCACCAGGAACATCGCCGCCTCGATGGCGAAGAGCCGCACGAAGCTCGACGCGTGTGCCGGGTCGACGAGCAGCCCGCCGACCAGCCCGCCGATACCGAGACCCAGGTTGTTCAGGAAGAACTGGGTGGCGAACGCCCGCGACCGGGTGACCGTCGTCGAGCACCACACGATCATCGTGGCGAGCGCCGGCTGGATCACCGCGATACCGGCACCGAGCGCCACCGCAGAGGCGATGACCTGCGCCTGGCTGACCGAGAGCCCCATCCCCAGCGCACCGAGCGCCGCCGAGACCGTACCGGCGACGGCCACCGGAAGGGGACCGCGCCGGTCGATGGCCCGACCGGTCAGCGGCAGCACGGCCAGCGCCGAAATCGCCAGCATCGCCAGCACCACACCCGCGGTACTGGCACCCAGGTCCCGCACCTTCGCCACATAGACGTAGAGATACGGAACCGTGAAGCCGTTGCCGAACGCGCTCAGCGCGTTCCCCAGCTGGATCCGGCGCAGCGCGGCGCCCATTGCGGTGGTCACACTCACCTACCTAGGTCAGGTCGGAAGACGATCAGGAAGTACGGGATGAACTGCGGAGAAAGCCCGGCGGACGGGCGCGCGGGCGCCAAGAAGCCCCCGCCTCTCCAGGGGACCGGACGATCACACCCTGAAGACTTCAACGTTAAAGTTCGAAGCTAAAGAGTACATGGCGAAGGACTTCAACGCCAATGAGTTCCATGCCATACTGCGGCGCATGCCTGAGACCTCAGATACGGCCGGTGCCACCGAGCCGAGCCTTGAGGAACAGATCGCGGCCTACCAGCGAGAGTTCCAAGACCTCGACCCCCAGGTGGAACAGGTCGTCTCCGCACTCCAGCGGCTCAACCGGCGGATGAACGTCGCCTACGGACGCCAGACCGCCACCCTCGGCATGAGCAACGCCGAATGGGAGGTCCTCAAGGCCCTCGTCGTCTCGGGCGCCCCGTACCGCCTCGGCCCCGGCGAACTCGCCAAGCGCCTCGGCCTCACCCCCGCGGCGATGACCCACCGCATCGACCGCATGGCGGCCGAGGGGCTGGTCAACCGCGAGCGGGACGAGAACAACCGGGTCCGGGTGATCGTCGAGCTGACTCATGAGGGCCGGGAGAAGTGGCTGGAGGCCATGCGGATGGCCTCCGTCTTCGAGGAGGACCTCCTCCAGGACCTCGATGCCGAGGAACGCCGCGTCCTCGGCGCGGTCCTCACCCGTCTCCTGCGCCGCGTGGAGGAGGCCCAGCCCGACGCCGAAGGCCGCCTCAGCGACCTCGACTGACCGGGTTGACACCGCCCTGGCCGATACGTAGTGTTCTCCGGGTTGCCACGCAGCCGGAACGGTTCTGTGGCAGCCATCCGCCGCATCGCGGCACACCACTACTGCACGACTCCTCACCGGGACGAATTTCGGCATGCCCGAATTTCACACCGCGACGTGATTATGCGTCAC